>JAIPBL010000002.1 GCA_021739645.1 Saprospiraceae bacterium
CGGTGCTTGCACCGTGGATGGTTTCACCACGACTGGCGATGTGGAATTGGTGGCAAATACGTTCGCATGCACCCCTGGTAAAAACGTGACTACGACCGTTGGCGCATCGCTGCCAGCTATTTTCAACGAGTTTTCTGCCTCCGGCAATGATAGCCTTGCCTCGGCGACTGACCTGAAATTGGCCAACCCGTTTGCCTTCGCAGGCAACAACCCTGACTTCCGTCCGAACGCTGGCTCGCCGCTCCTCAGTGGTGCCGACTTCACCAGCCCGACGGTGATGGATCCGTTTTTCACCATCACCAACTTCCGTGGCGCCATGGGCGAGAACGATTGGACTGACTGCTGGACGGAGTGGGATCCCATCAATGCAGATTACACGCACAGCATCAACTATGGCCTGACGCCTGGTATTTCGACCAACGTCAACGATCACGAAGTGACCTTCATGGGCACAACGGCTGGTGCAGCTTCCTACTTCTGGGATTTTGGCGACGGCAATACTTCGACACAGGAAAACCCTGTACACAACTACAATGGCAGCATCGGCGGCATCACTGTCGTGCTAACCGTCACTTCTGCTAGGGGCTGCGTGGCCGAAACTACCACGACCGTCGGCTTGACTGCTGCAAACGAAGTGGCTGGTCTGACTTCACTGAAGGTATTCCCTAACCCAACCAGCAACCATAGTTTTGTGGATTTCAATTTGAAAAACCAAATGGAGTTGAATATTCAATTGCTGGATGTGAACGGCAAGCTTGTGAACTTGGTAAACCGTGAGTTCCAGGCTGGTTTCAACCGTTACGAATTGGACGCCACTGGTTTGAACACCGGCGTGTACTTCCTCCGCCTGCTTTCCGAAGAAGGCCAGCAGACGGTTCGTGTTTCGGTGATAAAGTAAAGAATCCTTTAGTGAAAACCATTTGACCTAAGCCGCCCGGCACCGTGCCGGGCGGCTTTCTTAATTTGGCAAAGGATAAAAAACATAACCTCCACTTAACCTAAACTTAATCTCAAAAACACATTTCCCACGGGCGCTCTGCGGAACTTTGCACCTTCTATTTTACAATACAATTTCACATGAAATCACAAAGATTTACCTTTTCATTTCTACTTTTTTTGATGCTGGCCAGTTTTCTACAGGCGCAAACCGGCAAGGTTTACGGAACCATCACCGATGCCGGAAACAACGAAGCGCTCATCGGTGCGACGGTACTGGTCATGGAGACGGGCAACGGGACAGCGGCCGATATTGACGGTTCGTTTGACCTGAAACTCACCCCCGGCAAATACACGCTAGAAGTGAGTTTTACAGGTTACCAGCCTCAAAAAGTAACTGAATTGGAAATCAAGTCTGGTGAAAACATCAAGATGGACTTTGCGCTTGGAAGTGGTACGGCCATCCTCACGGAAATCGTTGTGACGGCTGCCGCCAAGCGAAATTCCTACGCCAACCTTATGTTGCTCCAGCAAAAAAGCGTGGCCGTCGTGACGGGCATTTCTGCGGAGCAGATGAAGCTCTCGCCCGACAAAAACACCAGCGACGTGCTCAAGCGAGTGGCTGGCGCCAGCGTTCAGGACAACCGCTACGTGGTCATCCGGGGTCTTAGCGACCGCTACAACACCGCGCTCATCAACGGCCTCAGCCTGCCCAGCACCGAGCCGGACAAACGGGCGTTTTCGTTCGATATTTTCCCCAGCAACCTCCTCGACAACCTCCTCATTTTCAAAACAGCGACCCCAGACCTGCCCGGCGAATGGGCCGGTGGCGTGGTGCAGCTGAATACGAAGGAAATTCCGCAGGAAGGTTTTGCCAGCCTGAGCATCAGCTCCGGTTACAATTCGCAAAGCACTTTCAAAAACTTCAAATCATACCAAGGTGGCAACAGCGATTGGTTGGGCTTTGACGACGGAACAAGGGCATTGCCAGAGGCGATTAAAGGCATCAACCGCGATTCCTTCAATGTCAACTCCGCTAACCAGTCGAAGTACGCCAAGGCTTTCCCCAACGACTGGGCCATCACCGACGAAAGCGGCATGAGGCCATCCGTGGGCTTGCAGTTTTCGGCAGGTCGGAGCTTCGGCAAACTGGGCGTGGTAGGTGCGCTGACTTACAGCAGTTCACCGAAAATCGTGGTGGGCGAGCGCAACGATTTCAACGTGGACGAGTCGCAACTGTACAACTATTATGATCGTGTTTACAAAACCAACACTTCTGTTGGCGGCTTATTTAACCTCGCTTACAAACTCTCAGACCGCAGTAAAATCCAACTGAACAACACCTACACCGTATCGGCTGACGACCAACTGGTGGAGCGGACGGGGACGGACATTGAGCAGGCCCGTTATGTTCGTTCCAACTCGATGTTTTATACCAGCAACTCGATGTATTCCAGCCAGTTGTTGGGAGAGCATGCCTTCACCGACCGTCAGATAAAACTGAACTGGGCCTTGGGCTACAACCGCCTGACCCGTGACATTCCATCTTACCGTCGGATGCTTTACCTGAAAAACTTCGAGGCGTCCGACTCGGATCCGTACCAGGCAGTGGTGCCCTTCGGCAATCCTTCACCGAACTATGCAGGCAACTTTTTTGCGGAGCAGCAGGAAGATTTTTACACCGGAAGGGTTGACCTCACCGTGCCTTTTTTCATGAGCGGCAAAAAAGGCAACTTCAAAATGGGTGGCATGTGGGAAGACAAAAACCGCGAGTTTGATGCGCGTCTTTTCGGTTTTATTTCCTCGTTCCAGACGCCGCAGGAGTTGTACTCGCAGCCAATTGACCAGATTTTTGACCCCAAAAACATTGGAGAACAGGGCTTCAGCATGAAGGAAACCACAGACCGCTCGGACAGCTACGATGCAGGCTCGCAGCTTTTCGCTGGCTACGGCATGGTGGAGCAGTCGCTCACGAAAAACCTGCGCTTCATCGGTGGGGCGAGGGTGGAAAGTTTCCATCAGGAATTGAACTCGTTCAAGGTGTTGAGCACCATTCCGGTCATTCTCGATACGACGACAGTGGATGTGTTGCCTAGTGCGCATTTGATTTTCGCCCTCAGCGACAGCACGAATATCCGCGCTTCGATTTCGAAGACGGTTGCCCGCCCGAACTTCCGGGAGCTGGCGCCGTTCTCGTTCTTCGATTTCTTCCTTTTCGCAGGTGTGGACGGCAACCCCGACCTCAAGCGCACCAAAATCCTGAACGCCGACCTTCGCTTCGAAACCTACCGCCGTGGCTCGCAGTACTTTGCTGCCTCGGTTTTTTACAAGAAATTCGACAGCCCTATCGAGCAGTTTTACAACAACGCGCAGGGCGCAGGCACTCGCAACTTCCAGTGGCGCAACGTGCCGAGTGCGGTTGACCTCGGAGCCGAGGTGGAGTTCCGCCTCATGCTGACGAAGTTGGCGCCGGTGCTGCGCAATGTCACGGCGTTTGGCAACTTTTCGTACATCTACTCCGATGTGGACATCAGCACACTGCCGGGTGCGCAGGCCCGTCCACTTTTCGGGCAGTCGCCGTACCTCGTGAATGGTGGCCTGACCTACGACAACCAATTTTATGGTTTTAGCACGACGCTGCTGGCGAACCGCATTGGCCGCCGCATCTGGGTGGTGGGACAAGACCAGTACCTGCACACCTGGGAAGCGCCCCGGACGGTGGTGGACTTTCAGGTTACGAAGAAAATCGGCGAGTTTGGTGAGCTGAAACTGACCGTTGGCGACATCCTGAACCAAGAGGCGGTTTTCTACCAAGACCAAGACGATAATGGAAAATATGACAAGGCCAACGACACGAAAATAGTCGGGCAGAAGTTTGGAACGAACGTATCGTTGGGCTTCAGCTACAATTTTGGGCGGGGCTAAAAGATTTAGTTTTCTAATTAAGCTCGTGCGGCGCTGGGAGACTGGCGCTGCATTTTTTTTGTAAAAAATTGAAATTCAACCGTTTAGCAAACCCTGTTCACCTTCCGTCAATTGCTTGAGGTTACTGATGGCCCGCGTGTTCACGAGGATTTCCATCTGCTCTCGGGCGGTTTTGTTCAGGATTTCGAGGCGCTGCTCCTTGGGGCTGTCCCATTCGAGGAGCTTGGCATTGAGGGACTGGAGGTTGGCCAGCACGAGCAGTTGCTCGGTGGAGGCGTGGTCGCGGAGGTTGCCGGAGAGGTCAGGGTTGGCGGCCTTCCACTCGCGGGCAGTCATGCCGAAAAGGGAGAGGTTGAGCAGGTCGGCCTCGCTGGCCTGGGCGTATGCTTCTCGGCGGGTGTTCCAGTCAATGATGGGCACGAGGTGCTCCCGAACGGCTTCGGTGTGGATATGCCAATTGGCCTTGGCAAGCTGCCGCTTGAGGTTCCAGTCGAGGCCGAGGCGGGTGGATTCGTCGGTTTTTAGGCGTTGGAATTCTTTGATTATCAACAACTTAAAAGAGGGGTTCAACCAAGAGCCGAACTCGAAGGCGATGTCTTTGTGGGCGTAGGTGCCACCGTAGCGGCCTGCACTTGCTTTGATTCCAATTGCGTTTGTGCTATTTACCCAATCACTGACTGACAACACAAAGGTGTTCAACCCGACATTACTTTTAATCACATCGAATTCGATGTGATTAAAATTTGGGTTGTTTAAACTTTCCCATAGGCCAAGAAACTCTACTGTATTTCGACTCCTCATCCAGTTTTGAATCACGATTTCTGTGCGCGAACTGGACTTCTTAGCCATGTCAGTCAGTGAGAAGTAATCCTCCTTTTCGATGTTATACAACCGAATTGTGAAATTATCAACAACTAAAGATGAATGCGTTTTTGCCATTGAAATGTTTTTTGGATTCTAATCACATCGAATTCGATGTGATTAGAATTGAAAGTGGTTGGGTTTAATTTGGTGCAATTGCACCAAATTAAACCTAATTCTATCGAAATCGATAGAATTAGGAACTGGCTAAACCTAACGAAACCGTTACCTTTAAACTAAACCTAAAGTGGTGGAATTCCACCACTTTAGAACCCAACCCCTTCGATTTCGAAGGGGTTGAAACCTCACAAACTTAAAACGCCTCGATTTCGCTGCCTTTATTCCATGCAATCACATGGAATTAAACCGTACAAATCTCCACCCCTCTTCTCAGCGCCGCCATTTTGTCTGCCCCCTTCGGGATGAACTCCTGTGCCACGTAGCCCTTGAAGCCCGTGTCGGCGATGGCCCGCATGATGGCGGGGTAGTAGAGTTCCTGCGTTTCGTCAATCTCGTTGCGGCCCGGCACCCCGGCGGTGTGGTAGTGGCCGATGTGGTTGTGGTGCTTTTTGATGGTGGCGATCACGTCGCCCTCCATGATTTGCATGTGGTAGATGTCGTAGAGCAGCTTGAAATTGGGCGACCCGACTTTCTCCACCAACTCCACGCCCCACGGGGTGCGGTCGCACTGGTAATCGGGGTGGTTCACCCGGCTGTTCAGCAGTTCCATGACGACTTGGACGCCCAGTTTTTCGGCGTACTTGGCCAGTGGTTCCAGGCCTTTTGCACAAAAATCAATGCCGAGGTGGTCGTCCAGCCCCTTGCGGTTGCCGGAGAAAACGATGATGGTCGGAATGCCTGCGTCTGCGGCTTTTTTGGCGAGGTCGAAGTAGCGCTCATTCAGCATACTGTGGAGGCCGGGCTGGTTGTAGCCCTCCGTCAGGCTTTGGTTTGGGTGCGAACCGAGGGCACAGGTGAGGCCGTATTTTTTCAAAATCGGCCACTCGTCCGGCGTGGTGAGTTCGATGGAGGTAATGCCCATCGGCTTCACCTGTTCGCAGAGTTCTTCCAGCTTAAAGTCGTTGAAGCACCATCGGCAGACCGAGTTTCCATGCTGGCCGATGGCTGACAGTGGCGGGTTGACGGCGGTGGCGGCTTTCATCCTCGGCAGCGCGAGGGCAGTGGCGGTGCCAAGTGCGATGTTTTTCATGGCGGTGCGGCGAGTGGTTGATTTTGTCATGATTGAAATGTTTTGCCCAAAAGTAGTTTTCTCAAGTCTAATTTTTCAAGTTTCTTCGAGTTGATTGGAACTTGGCTTAACGCCTCAATTTGCGTAATCCAGAGAATTCCGGTTTTCCTACATTTGCATGAGTCGTTTCACAAAACCTAATAGAATCCATGAAGAATCAAGCAAAATCAATTCTCGTCCAAGGCAACGCCATCCGATTGCAAGCCGACTTTATTTCCTTGACGGATATGTGCATTGGGTTTGACAGCCCTTCAGATGCCTTGTTGGAGCGTTGGTTGAGGCAGAAGTACACGGTGGAATATATTGGGAAATGGGAATTGTTGCACAACCCGGATTTTGATGCAAATGAGTTTGAGTCATTTTTTAATCAAGCTGGTTCCAATACATTTTACCTGTCGGTAACCAAATGGGTGAAGGCTACTGCTGCCAAGGGTATAGTGAGTAAAAAAGGGAGAGGTGGTGGCACTTTTGCCCATCGGGATATTGCGTTTCAGTTTGCCAGTTGGCTTTCGGTTGATTTTCATCTCTTGCTCATAAAAGAATACCAAGTATTACTGGAGGAAAAATTTGGCAAAGAAGCAATGGATTGGAAGGTGAAAAGGACTTTGGCCAAGGTGAACTATTTTCTTCACACGGAAGCAGTGAAGTCATTGATGCCACCCCGTTTAAACAAGTCTGAATCCGGATTTTTTTATGCCAATGAAGCCGATTTGCTGAACATGGCGCTTTTCGGCATGACCGCTTCGCAATGGCGGGCACAAAACCCTGACAAACAAGGCAACCTTCGTGATTACGCTTCCACAGAACAACTATTGGTGCTTGCCAATCTAGAAAACCTCAACGCAGAATACATCAAGTCCAGCCTCAATGCCCAAGAACGCCTTTCATTGTTGAATGAAAGAGCAATCGAGCAACTTGATTTACTTATGCGCTATGAAGCTGGGAAAAAATTCGTTGAAGGCAATTGATTGCACCTATTTAAACCCCCCGATTTCGGGGGGTTATCTACTTCCTCACCATTCCGTCATCACAAAAATGCTCGGCGTGGCCCCAGCGGCGAGGCGATACAATTCCTTTAGGTTGTAAGTTGTCTGCGGCTGGTCGAGGGCGGGGGTTTCGAGCAGGTAGTCCTTGTCGAGGAGGTTTCGGCGGTTGGTGAAATTATAGACTGCGAGGCCGACCTTGCCGTGGTTGCGCCGTTTTTTCCACTTCCAGGTGGCGCTGAGGTCGAGGCGGACACTGCCGGGCAGGCGGGCAGTGTTCAGTTGGTCAAAAGCGAGGGCGTAGGTAAAGGTATCGGCGGTGCAATCCGGACAGGGCTTTTGCACCACGCTGGGGATGGAGTAGGGGGTGCCGCTGCGCAAATTCAGGTTGGCGGCAAATTCCCAATTTTTCCAAGAAAGCGTGTTGACCCAGTTCAGTCGGTGGCGCACGTCGTGGCGGGCGGGGAAGGACTTGCCGCCGTTCAGTTCGGGGAACTGCGTCTGCACCTCGCCGAGCGAATAGGCCAGCCAGGTGCTGAACCTGTGCCAGCGTTTGCGCAGCAAAAAATCAAAACCCGTTGCAGTGCTCTCCCCATCGAAATTGAACCCGCGGTCGAAACTGTTCTCCAACCGCAGATTTAGGGAGGTGAGGTTGCGGTTTTTCTTTCGGTAAATTTCCATGTCGAGCAGGGCGGTCTTGCTCTCCATGCTCAGGCCGAAGGAGGTCTGCCAAAGCTCCTGAGCGGGAATGTTCTCGTCGGCCAAGGCCCAGAGCGGCTCGCCCACGCCGAGGTCGCCAAAGTCAATAATTTGGAAAACGAACTGCCAGTAGCGCCCGAGGCCGCCTTTCAATCGGAAGTTGCTGCCGTCCGCCTTTTTTCCGAAGGGAAACCAATTGAATCCAAGCCTCGGCTCAGAGTAGTACAGTCCCCGTTCGGGGAAAAGGTTCTCGCGGATGCCCAATGTCAAGTCCAGCTTTTGGGTAGCTTGCCAGGCAAATTCGGCATAAAAAGTATGCAGCCCGGTGCGCACGGTATCATTGGTCGAGAGGTTGCCAGTGAGCGTGACGGCATTGGTGTCGCGGAAAACGATCGATGCCTCTTGAACTTTCAGTTGGTACCCGAAGGAGGCACGGTGGCGGTCGCTTATCTTCCAGTTGTGGTGCAGGTTAAGGTCGAATTCGCCCATCGAATTGTTGGTCGTGTACCGGTAAATGAACGGTCGCAAACGGTCTTCTTCGTTCCAAATGAAAGTGTAATCATTTTTGTAGGCGCTCAGTGCGGCGCTGTATTTTATGTCAAAAACGGGCGACCACTGGGCGCTGTGCTGCCAGCTCATGCCAAAGTTGCTGGCCGCGATGATGTCTTCGGTTTCGGTGAAAAAAGTGCTGTCGTCGAAAGCGAACCGGTAGTTGAGTTGGTCGTTGGTGTTGTAGAAACTAAGCGCGTTTTCCGCGGTTTTTTTGCCTTTCCAACGCAGTTTTAGGTTGGCGTCGCCAAAACTGATGGCGGGGTTCCAGGTGATGAATTTGCTATCGTTGACGGCCTGTTCCTGCAATGCGATTTTCCCGTTCTGAAAAATTTGGTTGAAAAAACTCTTGTACGCCGTGCTTTGCAGCCCGTCAATATAGCTGCGCCGGAGGGCGATTAGGAGCGACACCCGGTCCTTTTTGAGCGGGATGTCCACGTAGCCCTGGAGGCTGAGTAGGTTCATCCCGATGCCCCCGCTGGTCTTTTTGCCGTAGCCCTGTTTGGCGGCGATGTCAATCACGCTGGAGTTCCGCCCACCGTACTCCGCCCCGAAGTTGCCGCGCCAGACGTCCACCTCATCCACGATGAAGGGGTTGAAGGCATCGTACAGCCCGAAGAAATGGCCCGTGTGGTAGATGGGGATGCCGTCGAGCAGCACGAGGTTTTGGTCGGGGGTGCCGCCGCGCACGTTGAGGCGGGAGCCGCTCTCGTCGGCGGCGCTGATGCCGGGCAGCAGTTGGAGGCTGCGCAAAACGTCCGGCTCGCCCCAGCCGGGCAGCGTGGGCATTTTTTGTTTGTCAAAATGGAAGCCGCCCTCGTCGGCCAGTTTGATCATGTCGGTGGCGAAATCCTGAATGAGCACGTCGGGGATGTTCATTACGTCCACGCGGAGGCGGTAATCCTGGCATTTTTTCACCAAAAGTGGGCGGACGAGGTGTGCCTGTTGTTTGTAGCCTAAGTAGCTGACTATCAGTGAGTCGTCTTTGGTGAAACTGCCTTCTAGCTTGAATTTACCATCGGCTTCCGTCACGGTTCCGTGGGGCGTATTCTTGATGTAGGCGGTGGCGCCGGGCAGAGGTTCGTTGGTTTCGGCGTCGAGGATGGTGCCGCAGAGGGCAAGGGCGGGAATTGGGGAATTGGGGAATTGGGGAATTGGGGGCATAGGTTGGCTTTCGGCGTTGAGCTTTTTTATCAGAATGTATTGGTTGTCAATGATTTCGAAGGTGAGGCCCGTGCCTTTGAGCAGGCGCTTCATGGCATCGGGTAGCTCAAAGTTTCGGAATACAGCAGTTACTCGCACGCCTTCGACGGCATCGTCGTCGTAGGAGAAAGAAACGGGGTAGTTTTTTTCAAAAAAGGCAATTGCGGTGTGGAAGTCGGTGTTCCGGAAATTGGCGGAAAGGGTGGGGAGGGTGTTTTGCGCAAGCAAGCTGTTTACCCAGAAATAACAAAGGAAAAAGAGAATAATAATTCGGTAGTTCGGCATTACAGGATTAGCTACTCCAACTTCTTGACCTCGTCCAAGCCGCTGGTTTTGATAATGATTTCCATTTGTTCTCTAGCTGGGTGTTTAATATTTCCAGTCGTTGGTCCTTTGGGCTGGCCCACTGCAGCAGTTTTGAGTTGAGGCTTTGAAGGTTCGATAGCACCAGCAATTGCTCCACTGTTGCGTGGTCACGGATATTGTCCTTCACATCGGGATTGGCGGTGCGCCATTGCCGGGCAGTCACGCCAAAAACAGCGAGGTTTAGCAGGTCTGCCTCGGAGGCTTGGTGGATGGCCTCCTTGTTCGTGTTCCAATCAATGAGCGGGACGAGGTTTTCGCGTACAGCATTGGTATGAATGTGCCAATTGGTCTTGGCGATTTGACGCCGCAGGCTCCAGTTCGTTTCTAACCTTGTCGATTCATCTTCTTTCAGACGCTGAAACTCGCGGATAAGAAAAAGATAAAAAGAGGGGTTGAGCCAACTGGCGAACTGCACAGCGATGTCCTGATGGGCATAGGTGCCGCCATACCTGCCAGCTTTTGCGGTAATTCCGATTGCATTGGTGAGGTCTATCCAGTCTTTCACAGAAAGGATAAAGTCGCTCAGACCAGTCTCCGTTCTAATTCGGTGGAAATCCACCGAATTAAAATCGGGGTTGTTCAAGCTCTCCCAAAGGCCGAGGAATTCAATGTTGGAGCGGTTGCGAAGGTAGTTTTTGATGATGTCGTTGGCAGGGGAACGGCCATTTGAAGCAATGTCCGTTAAGGAAACATAGGCTCCTGTGTCATGCTGTTGAAGCCTGACTTCTATGTCTTGAACCTTGATGGTATTTTGTTTAAGAGCCATGTGGTCACTTTAGCGCAAAAGTAAAACAATCAATGAATGACCACCGTATCCCCGCGCACTTCGCAGTTCAGCTTCATGGGGTCGCAGACCATTTTCACGGCTTTTTTCAGGTCGTTGTTGACGAATTTGCCGCTGAACGTCCGTTCGCCGAGGCTGTCTGCCAGCACTTTGACGCCGTACTGCCGCTCCATTTCACCGAAGACCCGCTCCAGCGATGCACTTCGGAAAGTGCTTTCGCCCTTGAACCAGTTTGGGTAAAAACTAAGCCCCTGCCGCTGCTGCATCCTGCCGCGCAGCACGGTTACTTGTTCGCCTTTTTTTAGCAGCACCCGTTCTGTCGCTTCGGGGTTGGTGACCTGCACCTTGCCTTCTGCGCATTTCACTTCCAGCTCCTCGCCGCGGGCGTACACGTTGAAAATGGTACCGACCACCTGCACTGAACCCTGCTCGGTTTGGACGGTGAAGGTCTTTCCTTTTTTGGCCTTGAAATATGCCTCGCCGTCGAGGGCGACCTTGCGGCCCTCCGTCCAGTCAGCTTCGGCAAAGCCCAGTTTTGACATGGCGTTCAGGGTCACCACCGAGCCGTCGGGGAGTTTGACTTCTTTGTTTTCGCCCGCATTGGTCTGGTAGGCGGTGTCGGTGAAGCTGAAATTGTCCCTGCTCGAAAACCACCAGATGCCTACTACCCCGAGGAGTACGGTGGCAGCGATGGCGAGCCATTGACGATTTAGGATTTGGGATTTACGATTTACGATTGTCGGAGCTGTGCTTGGCTGGGTGATTTCGACGATTTTGGCTTCGGGTTGCTGCGCAATTTCTGGCGTTTCAGCTGTAGTTTCTAATTCAGCAGGCACTGACTGCGCACTGCCCACCCCGACCAGGGTCGGTGAATTGCCCACTTCCTTTTCCGCTTTTTCTTTTTCCAAAATCGGCTGCAATTTCTGCCATGCGAGGGTGGGGGAGTATTCGTCCATTTCCAGCCCTTCGAGGGCGGCCAGCATCTCGACGTACTCGGGGTAGCCTTCGAGGTTGCGCAGGGCTTCGAGGTCTTCTGGCGAGAGGTCGCCAGCCAGCCACCGAGCTAGCAACGTGTCGTCGTTGCCGGGCTGAAGGTCGTCGTCGTGATGGTTATTTTCCATGTTGCTTTTTTCTATTTTGGCAAACGATTGAGCGGGTCTTTACCCTACTACTCCAATCGTAAATCGCTAAAATCGTAATTCGTAAATCCTTTCAAATTCCTTTCAAAATCTGCCGCAGCTCTACCAATGCCAGGTGCATCCGCTTCTCGACAGCTTTCACGGAAAGGTCGAGGTAGGCGGCGATTTCGGCATACTTCATTTTGTCCATTCGGTTCATCAGGAAGACAACCCGCTGTTTTTCGGGCAGTTGGGCAATGGCTTTTTCGAGGCGGTCTTGCAGTTCCTTAGTTTCCAAGTCGAAGTGGGGGTTTTCGTCGTTGCTTGCCTCCTCGGTCGTTGCTTGCCGCTGGAAGCACAGGACGACTTGCTCGTGCTTTTTTTCATCCAAAAAAAGATTGCCGGCCACGGCGAACAGGTAGCCCTTGGCCTTCTCGAAAGGCACTTTTGCACAGTCTCGCCAAAGGCGCAAAAAGGCTTCTTGGGCTAGGTCGTCGGCCTCGGTGGCGTTAGCGCCTTTGTAGCAGAGGAAGTTGCGCACGTGTCGGGCATGTGCGTAGAAGAGCTCCCGGTAGGTAGGCTCGTGGCAGACGTTATTTATTGGGAGTGAATCCATGTTTCAGGTATCAAAGGAATTTTCTCAAATATCCAAGATGCTTGTAAAATTGGGAGTTCAAAGCTGCTTCAAGTTCGCCTTTGTCGAATGGCATCATTTCAATCATTTTCAATAGTGCCAGTTTCAGCGGTTCCATTTCATTGTTTGCCGTGGCAAAAACGAGGTTGAAATCAATTCCTCTATAGTCGTGTGATAGTCTGTTGCGCATCCCTGTCATTAGTTTCCATGGTATTGCCGGAAAAGCTTCTTTTAGTCCCTTTTCAAGTTTTTTGCTTTCTTCGCCAATGGCCAATAATAGATGGGAAACGGCATGGAAGTGCAATTGGTCATCTTTGTAAAAAAAATTGCGTGCGTTGGCAAATGGAGAGATGAATTGCTTCACCTTTTCAATAGCTTCCAACATGGTCAGCAAGTAAAGCAAGTTGTCGCCACTAAACATAAATAAAGCTCTTTTCTGCCCGATACCGGACGATGGGATTCATGAAGCTGAGGTTGACGAGGTCTATTTTTTTGTGCTGCAAAATCTTCTTGACCTTTTCTTCAAAAGCTTCCAGCTGGCGCAGGTCAAGAAAACTGCCTTCTCTTAGTTCATAAAAAAGGTCAATATCGCTGTCTTCATTTGAATTTCCCGTTGCCACGCTGCCAAAAATACCAAGCCTACGGATGCCAAATTCTTTTGACAACAGTTCTTTATTATCTTCGAGTATGGACTTGATGGTGTCTTTATTTGACATGGCTTTGAATTTCTTCCTTGCAAAAATAGAGATTGTTTTGCCTTTCAAGTTGAAAATGGGTCAAAATGCACTAAATCTTTCACCCGTTATAACTTCACAAAAATCGTGGTAGGGTTTTTTCTGTTATTATCGTTTTTAATGCAAACCTTCGAAGAAACCGCCACATTGGATTAGTTTTGGGCGAGCATTTTGCTTGCTGAACACCAAACTGCCTTTCACCAAATCGAATATCAACATGACTGTATCAACGCTGAACAGGCGGGCTTTTTTCCAAAAATTGCGCAGCGAATCCACAGAAAAAACGGAGCAGCGCATGGGCATTTTTGGAAAAATGAAACCAGTTTTCCCGCTGGGCAACCAAGAGTTGCCTCTGGTGCCGCCACCCACCACAACCGTCACGCTCAACGGTGGCCTAGAGCCATACACCGGCCCTTGGGACTATGAGCAGGCAGCTCATCTGCTGCGCCGGACCACTTTTGGGGTGAAGAAAAATGACCTCGAACTGCTGGTGGGCATGACGATGGACGAGGCGGTGAACCATATTCTCTTGGATTTGCCACCCCCCCTCGACCCAATCAACAACTACTCCGACGACGATCCCACAAACGAAGACGATTACGACGACCCCGCCGTACCAGCTGGCCAAACCTGGGTGGATGCCAACTACGACAACGATGCCGAAGGCTACCGAATCGAGAGCTACCGGGGCTGGTGGATAGATTTGATGGTGAATCAGGAGGCGAACATCCGAGAGAAAATGACCCTCTTTTGGCACAACCATTTCGCTACGCAGACTGATG
Source organism: Saprospiraceae bacterium (assembly GCA_021739645.1). Classification (GTDB taxonomy): domain Bacteria; phylum Bacteroidota; class Bacteroidia; order Chitinophagales; family Saprospiraceae; genus UBA6168. Next base: position 13,824 of record JAIPBL010000002.1, read on the forward strand.
CGGTTTTTTATGGAAAGGTAAACTATCGGCATAACCGGTTGCTGCGCTCCCATGCGCTGGGCAATTTCAAACAGTTTACGAAGGAAGTCACTCTCGACCCCATGATGCTGTTTTACCTCAATGGCTACCTCAATGTGAAAGACGCCCCCGACGAAAACTATGCGCGGGAGTTGCAGGAGCTTTTCACTGTGGGCAAGGACAATCCTGATCACTACACCGAGGACGATGTGGTGGCCGCGGCAAGGGTGTTGACGGGGTGGTCTATTGATTGGAATAATTTTGATACGACAATTCCTTCCATTTTCAATGCAGGTGCCCACGATATTGGTGACAAACAGTTTAGTGCTTTTTATGGTAACACAGTTATAACAGGCAGTTTTGACGGCGACGCAGAACTTAATGCCTTGCTCGACATGATTTTCCAGAAAAACGAAGTAGCCGAGTTCCTCGTTCGCAAGCTCTATCGCTGGTTCATTTACTACAATATTGACGCTGCTGCCGAGGCGAACCTAATCCAGCCGCTGGCGCAAATCTTCCGCAGCAACGGGTACGAAATCAAGCCCGTGATGGAAACGCTGCTCAAGAGCACGCACTTTTTCGACGCCGTGAACAAGGGCTGTTTTATCAAAACACCCGTAGATATTGTGGTCGGAACAATGCGGAGCTTCAACCTGGGCATCCCTTCCATCACGCTTTGGGACGACTTCGTGATGAAATCCTATCTCCGGTATTTCCACAGCGTCATGCAGATGCTGCCCGGCGACCCGCCCAACGTGGCAGGGTGGCAGGCGTTCCGGCAGGTGCCGCAATTCTACCGCATGTGGATAAACGGGGACACGGCCCGCAACCGCAATTTTTACATCGCTGCCATGTTTTCAGGGAATTTGGCGAGCAGCAACGATAACGTCTTGCGGATTGACCCGATTGCGTTTGCCAGCCAGTTCAGCGACCCGAGCAACCCTGTCACGCTGGTGGATGAGATGGTGAAACTCCTGCTGCCGCAGCCCATTTCTGACTTAAAAAAGACGCTGCTGAAAAGCATCCTGTTGTCGGGGTTGCCCAGCGACAGCTACTGGACCATCGAATGGATTGCCTACGTCAATAATCCGAACGACCCGATGTCCGTTGCCGTGGTGAACACCCGGTTGACCAACATGATTGCGTATATTTTGCTTTTGCCAGAATACCAACTGGCTTAAATGAATGATGAATGATAAATGATGAATGATGAATAACCACGCATCATCATTCCACTTTACATTCACCATTCATAATTCATCATTCATCATTGAATCAGAATTATGAAAAGAAGAAATTTCCTACGCACGGCAGGCGCTTCGGCAGCCTTCATGCCGTTTATCCATAATGGTTTTTCGGTCAACCCATTGAGCAAAAACTCGCTTTTCGGGATGTTGGGCGCTTCGGCCAACCTCAGCGGCAAGGTGATGGTTTTCATCGAACTCAGCGGTGGCAACGATGGGTTGAACACCCTCATTCCGCTCGACCAGTACAGCAACCTTTCCAGTCATCGGGGCAGCATTTTGATACCAGAAAACAAGGTGCTCGACCTGAACGGCGCTCCCGACACGGGCCTGCACCCCAGCATGACGGGTTTGCAGGAGATGTTCAACGATGGGCTTGTGAGCATCGTCCAGAATGTGGGCTATCCTCAGCAGGACTACTCCCACTTTCGCTCCATGGACATTTGGCAAACGGCCAGCGACAGCGGCCAGTATGTAGATACGGGCTGGCTTGGCAGGGCGCTGCAAGGCGAATATCCCGACTTTCCAGAGGGGTTCCCCAATGTCGATAGCCCAGACCCGCTGGCCATCCAGATTGGCTCCATTCTGCCGTTGGCATACATGGGCACGGCCTTTCCGATGGGTATGAGTCTTGGCAATGCTGACAACTTTGACGATGCATTTCTCAACGACTATGTGGAGCCTGCTCCCGCGACGCCTTATGGCGATGAATTGGAGTACATCAGGTTGGTGCAAAAACAGTCACAGGAGTATTACGAAGTGATAAAAACTGCCGCAGAAGCGCAGCCCGACAACCTCTCCCCGCTGTACCCGCCACAGTATGAGAACTACCTCGCCGACCAGTTGCGCATTGTAGCCAGGCTGATTGGTGGTGGACTTCAAACGGCGGTTTATACGGTGTCGATCGGTGGGTTCGACACGCACAGCGAACAGGTGGAGGCTGGTACGCCAGACCAAGGCAATCATGCTAATTTGCTCCGTATGGTATCCGAGGCCATTGCCGCTTTTCAGGATGACATCCGGCTGATGGGCAAGGAGGATGACATGGCAGGCATGACCTATTCCGAGTTTGGCCGCACCATCGCTGCCAACGGTAGTGTTGGGACTGACCACGGTGCAGCTGCGCCGCTATTTGTTTTTGGAAAAGGGGTGAACCCCGGCATCATCGGGGAGAACGCTCAAATACCCGGCAACCTGAACAACAGTGCCGATGTGCCCATGGCACATGATTTTCGGCAGGTGTATGCCAGCGTTTTGCAGGATTGGTTTGGCCTGACAAACTTGAACGACATCCTTTTTCAGGATTTTGACATCCTGCCAATTTTCAAGGGCGCAAGCCCAGCGAGGGAGGAGCGAAACAGGAACATTTTTGGTGTAGGCAACTACCCGAACCCCGTGCGCAGTTCCACGACGATCACGTTCACCAGCTTTTCGAATGCCCAAGTGACCATCAATTTGATGGATGCGCATGGCCGCTTCATACTGAAGATTGCCGAAGGCAACTACCCAACGGGCATGCACCAAGTGCGGTTCGATCGCTCCAATTTGCCGAGCGGCACTTATTTTTATCAGGTAAAGCTGGACGGGATGGGCGTGACGAAGAAGATGCTTGTTTATTAGTCCAACGACATTTTGTGGCAAAATAATAAGGCGTGGTATCCGAAACGGAAGCCACGCCTTCATTTTTCAACTAAAAAAGCCAGCACTCTTAGTAAGCACTGGCTGTTATTTTTGTGTATATTGTTTGCGTAAAAAGTCTGGCGGCATAAAGTATGATGCTTACCCTATCCGCCAGATGTAATAAGTATTATCTTGTAGGCAAGGATTGAAATCCTATTGCTTAAGTTGTTAACTGTTCACTTTTCTAAGTAGGGTAAATAAGCTGTATGAATTGTATCTCCCCACTTTGATTTCTGGCCATCACTTCTGATGGTGGTCTCTCTAAAAGAGAAATGTTCTTCTCTACGAAACAAATATAAGCCCTATCCACAGAGGGCAGCAAGTCCAAGATAGTAAGAGGTGTTCCCAAAATTAGCTAAAATAATGTCAATAATAGTCAATAAATATTTTCATATTGTACTCATTAATAGATTTTTATGAAAAAATAACCTAAACAATTTTTGTTCCTAAAAAAGTGACTATTTTTGACCAACAATTCTAGTAAGTTCATGTTAGAACACAAAGTCATTCGACTGATACAAGCACTTTTGAAGAAGGAACTTTCAGCTATTGAAAAGTACCTATCCTCACCCAATGTCTGTTCCAATGATGAATGTGCCCGCCTGTTCTTTCTGATATGTAAGTTCCTACCTGATATGGACTCTCCAAAACTGACCAAAGAGCGGCTTTTCGCCAAGTTGTTTGGCAAGCAGCCCTACAACGATGGCAAAATGCGGAAGCTGATGACTCAGCTTACTCAAGCGATAGAACAGTATTTGATGGAAACCGAACTCAAGCAATCGGAAGAACTCAAGACAAAATTGCTGGCTAGGGCATTGAGTGAACGCGATAATTACAAGCTTTTTTATGAAGCAGTGCAGTCTCGTTTGAGGACTCTGGACAATGGGGTTGATAGGGGTAGGAATTATTTCAGGGAAAGTTACGAGTTGTCGGATTTGCTCTATTACCACCCGGGGTCGGTTAAGCTTGTTAAAAAACGAGAATATCAGCAACGAGCAATTGACGACTTGGAAAGGTACTTTACCTTGGTGATGCTCCAAAATGAGGCAAATGATGTAGTAGTCAATCGGGTGATAAACACCGATGGTTCGAAGAGCGGTTATATAAGGGTAGTAATGCAAACTGCCGAAACACCTTCATTCGCTGCCTTCAATGCCATCAAGTTATTTCGCCATTTAGTTGGGCTATTACAAAGTAAATCGGAGGAAGATCTCGACGAGTTGAGAAGGACTGCCTTCGATACCTTTCCTCAGTTGAGTCTATTTGAACAGGATTTTGCAACTAACCTGCTTAGAAATTATGCAGTGCCGTTTACCAATAGAGGTTCTATGGAGCACGCTCGTTTTACTTTTGACCTTTACAAACTGGAATTGGAGCGTGGCCTTTATGCGAATTCCTTGAGTTCCGGTGCTTTTATGAACATTGTTTCTGTTGGCCTATTGGTTGATGAAATTGACTGGGTTCATTACTTTATTGAAAACTTCGATAAATGCCTTCCAGAGGACGAGCGATTGAACACACTACACTATTGCAAGGGGTTTTGGCACTATCGAAAAGGGGTGAAAAGCAATGATATCGATGCGTTTTACAATGCTATTCAGATATTTAATCTAATACCTACGAAAGCTGGTGTAAACTATGAACTTAGGGTTCGGTCAACGCTTCTTAGAGTTCATTTTGAACTTTTTGAAAGAGACAAAGAGACATTGGATGAATTGCTGAATAAAGTCAGAAATTTTGAAAGACATCTTAGAGGTAATACTCAATATGCCGAAACAATTCGAAGTGGGTACACTAATTTTTTGCGATTTTACAAATCGCTTATTAGAGTGTCTAAAACTTCGCCGATTAATCAGGCTACAGTTGCCAAATTCTTGAAGAAACTATCACAAGATGGGTCTGATATTTACTTAAAGAACTGGATGCTAGAAAAAGCCAAGGAATTAGTCGTGAGTGACCAAACCCTTGGCTGAGTGATTTTCAAAAGCCAAACTTTCAAAAGATATTAAAATATTTACAAATTTTCTTGTTCCTGGTTTAGCCTTATTCATTGCATCAATGGGCTAATCGTTACCCAACAATAATATCGTCATCCCCAATAATCCCAGTAGTCCCTTCTCCGTCCCCGCCCTTCACTTCCAGTTGCTGGGCAGTTTTGATTTCTTTTGTTTCAAAAGCGGTAAATGTCTTTTTAGAATTCTTGATTTTCATGATAAAATAGTTTTTGTGAAACAGGTTTTGCCTGGTCACAGTCAGTGAATGATATACCAATCCCTACCCCTGCACAGGACGCATCCCGTACCGAGCCAAGAAAGAAATGGCACAGCGTTGTATGTCTGTCAGCAATAGCTCACAGGCAATGTGATTTTTTTAGGATTTAAAGTGGATGAAGACAGCAGGAATAAATGCGTCAAAAAGGCACACAACTGCTTCAGGATAGAATCAGTTAGCACCTGTTCAAACACGGTGTCTTCTTGACAAGGGGAATTCGTGGTTTTGTTAAGCTCGAAGTAGATTCATGTCCACGCAAAGTGCGAGACCGGGGAGTTCAAATTTGCTTCGAGTTGTAGGCTGGATTTTATAGTGTGCCAAGCATCATTTTTGGCCGGGTGGGTAAGCAATTTTTGGCCATGCTCAATTGAAAAACAGTGCAAACATCGCACTAATTTTAGCTAGACGCAATTATAAGTATATTATTTTGTGACATTAAAAAAATTGAATTTTATGTTTTTGTTTTCATATAAATAGTAATTGAATTTAAAAATTCATTCCTATTCCTCCGCTCCACATTCAAGTATCTTTTGATGTCAAAATCAAACACATTTCATAAAAATGTAATTAATTGGCAAGATTGTTGACATGTTAGAAATACTTAATTTGTTTATGAAATTTCTGTTGATTGCAAATAGCAATCAAGCATGAAATTAAAGAAGACCCGCCAACCGATTTTTATTCCAACATACTGCGAGAAATACCTACACGGCACTTCTATTTGGTTTTAAATTATTGATTATCAATGATTTAAAAAATATTTTTTGAAACAGATTTGTCGAAGAAAACAAATTTTAATCCATTTACCGTGAAGCACTTCAACCTCATCTGGGCAGTTCTCGCCTGCCAGTTATTCACCAACTTTAGTTATGGTCAGTGCACATTGGCCTGCAACGACCTTGTCAATGTTTCGCTACCACAAGAGGGTTTTGGTGTCATTACGCCCGAAATCGTGTTGGACGGCGAAGAGACTTCCTGCCCTGGCCCAAAGACCGTTACTGTTTACTCACCGGAAGGCGAAAGCCTGCACGATACTGTGACATGCGGGCAGTTGAATTTGATACTTAACGTGACTGTCTTTGACCAAAATTCCGGTAATTCCTGTTGGGGAACACTTTTTATTCAAGACTACTTGCCCCCCATTATCACCTGCTCCGACCTTACCGTAACTTGTACGACCGACCTTTCGCCAGATAGTTTGGGCTATCCGTTGGTAGTGGACAATTGCGACAATTCGCCCAACTTGACTTATACCGGGCAGCCCGTTATGCAGCCCTGCAACAGCCAGTACAGCGCCATCTTGATGCGCACCTGGCATGCCGTTGATGCCAGCAACAACTACGCAACCCCTTGTGTCCAGAAAGTATTCGTTGTGCGCCCCAGCTTTGCCGATATTGTTTTTCCGCCAAACCTCGACGGCTTCCAAGCTCCACCGCTTTCGTGCCCTAACCCCAACACAAACCCAAGCAACACGGGCTTTCCAACCATTGATGGCAAAGCAGTCTCGCAGTATTGCAAAATGACCGTTACCTATGAAGACCTTGTGATAGGTGGCTGCGAAAACGAACAAAGCGTACTTCGTTCTTGGATAGTTTTGAATTGCTGTACCAACCAGATTTTAGAGCATGACCAGATAATAAAGGTGTCCGACGACATCGGACCAGTGTTGAACTGCATGGACTCTTTGACTTTTAGCACCAACGGCCCTAGTTGCGCAAGCACCTTTTTCTTGCCCGCCATGAGTGCTGCCGATAATTGCTCTTCCACGATTACCTGGCGAACGCTCACACCTTGGGCCGTGCTGAACAGCAACGGTGGCATGGTGTACAGCCTTCCGCAAGGCACCTATATCGTCACCTACGAGGCCACGGATGCTTGCGGCAATGTTTCCACTTGCCAAGTGACTGTGATAGTGAAAGACAACGTTTCACCTGTGGCCATTTGCACCGAGTTCACGGTGGTGGCACTCAGCAACCAAGGATTGGCAACACTGGCTGCACATACACTTGACAATGGCAGCTACGATGCTTGTTGCCCCAGCGTGACCTTTTTGGCAAATAGGATGGACCAGCCCAATGCCCCGTTTACGCCTACCGTGCAGTTCAACTGTGCAGATGTGGGCAATTCCGTAGCCATCATTTTGCAAGTAACGGATTGCAAGGGAAACAAAAACACCTGCATGGTTCAAGTGGACGTGCAGGATAAAACGGCGCCCACCATCATTTGCCCTTCAAACATCACCATTCCTTGTTCCACGATATTGCCACCGGCAATGTCGCTCACGGGGTCGCCAACGACCAACGACAACTGCGCCGTGGACACGCTGTATTTTGCGGATGCAAACAACTTTAACTTGTGCCATGTGGGCACCATCACCCGCACTTTCTCCGTAGTGGATATTGCGGGCTACCAAACTTCCTGCTCCCAAGTTATTACCACGGTGGACAATACCCCTGTGAAGTTCTTTTTTCCTCCAGATACCATCGTGGGCTGCGACCGACCGCTTGATAGCCTCGAAGTAGGCGAGCCTTCTGTTTTAAAGGATTGCGAGCTTTTCGGCTTAAACATCAGCGATGAAATTTTCCCCATACCGTGCGGGCTCAAAATTTTCCGCACCTATACTTATTTGGAATGGTGTACTGGGTACGATACTTCCTACACTCAGTTCATAAAAGTACTGGACACCAACGGGCCTGTTTGGGATGATCCCATCGGCTCGCAAGACATGGTGTTCCTTTGTGGCAGCGATGTGGTAAAACCACCACCACCCACTGCGACCGACTACTGTTCGCCCGATTCTGTGTACATCATATCTGACGTAAAAGTGCCGGGTGACTGCCCCAACCATTTCTCTCGCACTTTGATTTATGAAGCAATTGATACCTGCGGCAATGTCTCAGTGCCATTTGTGCAACATATTATCGTAAACGATACCTTACCGCCATTTGCCAATCCATTGCCGACCATCGGGCCGTTCACCTGCTACGGCAATATACCTGCCCCGAACGTGAACGACGTGACGGGAGAGACGGACAACTGCATTGACCCGGTGACCGTAACATGGGTTTCGGATGGCCCCAACCCCGGTTGCATGGGCACGGTGGTTCGCACCTATCAGCTTGCTGACAACTGTGGCAATAGCGCATTAATTACCCAGAACATCCTCATCAACGACAACGTAGCGCCTACGGCTGACCCTCTGCCATCGCAAAACCTGTTTTGCGCCAGCCAAATACCTGCGCCAAACGTGGACGATGTGACGGGAGAAACTGACAATTGCGGTGGGCCTGTAACCGTCCAATTTGTGTCGGACTTGGGCAGCCCAGCCTGTTTTGGGACGATGGTGCGCACTTATAGCCTGACCGATATTTGCAACAACACGGGGCTGATTACCCAGCAGTTTAATATCAACGATACCATACCGCCAACGCCTTCTTGGCCAGATACCATTGCGCAAACAATAGTAGGTTTGGCCTGTGAGGATTCCGTGGTCGTACAAGCCACAGCCGTTGACAATTGCCCGGGCAACCCTGTAACAATTACCAATAGTTACAATGACAATGGTGCAAATGCAAGCGACTCCTATCCAGTTGGAGAGACCATCGTGACGTGGACGTTTTCGGATGCCTGCGGCAATTCCGTGACGCAGCAGACGGTGGTGAGCATTTGTGAAACAATCACGCCCTCCATCACTTGCAACACCATTACCATTGATATTGACTCGAACGGTATAGCGGTGTTGAATATTGACAGCCTACTGGCAGCGGGCTTTATCGGGGGCAGCGACAACTGCACCGAGGTGACTTTCGACATAACGCCGGATACCATCACCTGTGCTGACCTAACGGGTGACCCAACCATGCTGACCTACATGCTCACCGTGACCGATGCCTGCGGCAATTCGACCACCTGCGACAATGGTTCAGTGGTGGTTAGCGACCCATTGAACATCTGTATCCAGGACGATACGCTGGTGGTGAGCGGCCTAATTTTCAACGAGTTCCATCAGCCCTTGACTGGCGTGGATGTGCAGCTCTCCGACAATGGCAATATGAGTCACGCATTCAGTCAAAACCTTGGTTTGTTTGTGTTCCAAAACGTGCCACCAGGCATGAGCTGCAAGCTACAACCCGTGAAGGAAGGCGGACTGCTGAACGGCGTGACTACCTTCGACCTCGTCATTTTGCAAAACCATATCCTCGGCACGCAGTCGCTCACTTCGCCGTACAAGCTGATAGCGGCTGACGTGAACAATTCCGGCAGTATTTCGACTTTCGACATTGTGTCACTGCGAAAGGCTATCCTGCACATGACCGATTCGTTCCCGAACAACAATGCGTGGCGCTTCATCGAGGCGGGCTATCATTTCCCCAACCCCAACAACCCGTTTGTGGAACCACTGCCCGAGAGCACCTGGCTGAACAACATGCACCACGACATGTCGGGCCGAAATTTCGTAGCAGTGAAAATTGGCGACCTGAACAACAGCGCCGTCCTCAACTTCCATGAAGAAGAAGTGGAAGAGCGCAACCAAGCGGGCGAACTGACCCTCGCCGTGCCGAACTGGAAGTTGGCGGCAGGCAAGGAGGTCCGCATCCCCGTCAACTGTGGTGAGGCGGTCGATTTGGCCGCTTTGCAAGGCACCATAGAATTTGACCCAACGAAGATGTCGTTCGTGGGCGCCATGCCAGTGGAGTTGGACGGCCTCGGTGCCGACAACTTCGGCGAACCCGCCACGGGCAGCCTGACCATGAGCTGGCACAACGCCAGCGGGCAGCCGCTCGAAGCGGGCAGCACGTTGTTTTACCTGCAATTCTTGATGTATGAAAATGCCTCCGTAGAAGGGGCGATAGCAATGAATTCCACAATTACGCCGGCCATTGCGTATGAAAATGGCGGTATTCCCTTGAACGTTCGCTGGCGCATCCACGAGGCACCACAAATGCCCGTGGATGCTGCCCCGCTTTTTTTGCTGGGGCAAAACCGACCAAATCCGTTCAACGCGGAGACCCGTATCGAATTCATGCTCAAGGAAAGAATGCCCGTAACACTTGAAATAATAGACCTGAGCGGCAGGAAGACCCTGATTTTGCAAAGCACCGAAGATGCTGGATGGCACGAAGTGGTGGTGGACAAATCCATGATGGGCGGCCCCGGTGTGTATATTTACCAACTGACCACGCCGAGCGGCACGGAGCGGCGGAAGATGGTTTTTCAGTAGATGGCGATTGGTGAATAGTGATTGGTGACTGGACGGATACGTTCTGAAACAACGAAACCCCTTGCAAACGCAAGAGGTTTCGGCTTTTAAGTTTAGTGGAATCTTGGCGGCGACTTTGAATCAACTCAAAACTCGACACGCAAAACCCAATACTTATTTAGCAAAATGGGCAGCAGCCTGGCTCGCAAATGCTACCGCAGCAGCCGCCAACCATGGCATAAACCGCACCAGCAATGGCCGTGATGGACAGGCCAATCAAGATTGCACGTTTCATATCAGTTGAATTTAAAATGGAATGGTAAAATGCCGTTTTGCAGCATTTTACCAAAAACAAGAACACTCGAACCGCCACGGCATCCCGCCGGGCTGGTTAGCAGTGCTGCGCAAACTCCGGGGTTGGAAATGCTCGCCGACATGGGCGGAGTGAAGGACTTTGGTGGTTTCGTTGGGGCGGGTATTTGTTTCGCCTTCGGCAAAATCGGAGAACTGCGCCGTTTGCTGGCAGTAGCAACAGCAAGGGAAGCAGCACTGGAAAGGTACGCAACAACTGTCGGGTGTTTTCCCGTCCGCATCTTTTGATGGGCTGTCGGGAAGGGTGGGGGAGGCCGCACAGCTCATGGCTGTTAGGCCGCATGTTTCGCTTCCGCAACTGCCAAACATCGCCTGTGCCAGTGGCTGCCACAGCGGCTGCGTGCTGAAAACAGCAAATTGGATGGCTAATATGAAGGCGATTTTCTGCAATGGAATTTCTTGGTCTGTTGTTTACGTGGGCAAGAATCCATGAAAAATGGCAGGGACGCAAGCATTTAACAGACTTTAACTTAACCAGTTTGCATTTCCCTGAAAAGCCCGCTTACTCCGCATATCCGTTCTTCGCCCAGCAGTCTAGCTTGTTGATGGTGGCATCGGAGAGCTTGGGGCTGCCATTGGGCATGGGCTTGCAGCCGCTACCGTGGTGGATGGCGCAGAGGGCGTTGTTGTTTTGAAAAACATTTTTTGAATTGGCATAATTGGAGAGGTCAACCCCGCTACTGACGGAGATGGCATCGTGGCAGCCCGCGCTGGCGCATCCTGTGTTGAGTATGGCCTTGATGCTGTTGGTGTAGGTGTTGTCGGCTGTGACAATGGCCGTGCAATCAGCATTGGCGGCGTAGTCGGGGTTGTTGCTGTCCTTTTTGCAGGAAGCAACAGCAAAAATCAAAGCGAGCGAAAAGAGCGCGAACGCTAAAATTGTCTTGTGCATGGATTTGTGATTTTTTTTTGAGTTGATGGTGGGAAAAAACCAAATTGGTTGCGTGAACCGTTTGGGGCGGGGCAAAGTTAAACAACGATGGTGGAGGCAATGCTGCCAACATTCAAATTTTTGTAGATTTGGGTTCTGTAAAATGATTTGCTATGAATTCAATTAAAACTATCCTTCCTTTTTTGGGGCTAATGGTCATTGCCACATCTTCCTACGCCCAAGCGGGCATCCTCGACAGCAGTTTTCACGATGATGGGGCAGCGTTCTTCCATTTTGCTGGTAGCAGTGCTGTGGCTTCCTCGGTTGCCGTTTTGCCCAACGAAAAAATACTGGTGGCTGGAACAGTGGTGACTGGACCGGGTGCCGATTCTGATATTTTGCTGTTGCGCTACAATACCGATGGCAGCTTGGACACCTCTTTTGGGAACAATGGCATGACCTTGTTCAGTTGGGGTGGCCAACACGATTTTGCGAAAACGGTGGTGATGCAGCCTGATGGCAAAATACTTGTAGCTGGTTGGACGGTGAGCGACGGCAGGGCATACGGTATTTTGTGCCGATTTTCAGAGTATGGAATTCTGGACAAAACCTTTGATGAGGATGGGGTCGTTTACAACGGTAGCGAATTAACTGAAAAGCCTTTCATGGATTTGTTTTTGACCGACGATGCCAAAATCCTGTGGTGCATGATTACAAAAGCGCATGATTCATCAATTATGCAGTTTTTGCTTAGTGGCAAAATTGATACTTCTTTTGGCGATGCGGGAGCGGCAGATTTGGAGCTACCGTGGTCAACCTATAAGCATGGGACTTGGGGGTTGTTGCCAGAAGGGCGAATTGCAGCAATCATTGGGTATCTATTGTATAGTGACCATTTAGGCGACCCACCTATTATTTATGTAAAATTCTTGAGATACTCCAAAGATGGGAAAACACTGGAAATTAATCAGATCCTGGAAAATTATGAACCGCTACTAAATGATGCCTTGGCATGGGAAGAAGGAGTAATCATAGGAGGGTACGCTGTCAGTAAAACTGATTACGACGGCATTTTGGAAAACGATTTTGTATTCAAAGGAAAACAAAAAGCAATACCGGGCCTTACCAATTCCATGGTTGCCCAAATTGATGGCAAGCTGGTCGTGGTCGGTCAAAAAGAGACGATATTGGACACCAGCATTTTCGTAACACGCTTGAATACAGATGGCGAAGTGGACAAAAATTTCGGGAGGTACGGCCATGTCCTCCTCAACTTCAGCCCAAACGACGACATCGCCTACGCCACCGCCATTGATGCCGACGACCGCATTCTCGTAGCTGGCCGGAGCGGCGACTCGCTCGTGGTGGCACGGGTTTTTGGGCGCAAATACACCGGGCCGCCCAACCCCGGCGTTGACAGCATATTTTTCGGCTTTCGGCCAAACCCGGTCGGAAGCGTGCTCACCGCCGACTATGGTTTGCCGACCGATGGGAACATTAGCATTGAGCTGTTGGACTTGTTTGGAAGGCAGGTTCAATCGTTTTATTCCGAAGCGAACAGGCAGGCTGGACACTATGCTGAACCCCTCCACATCTTGGGCACTTTGCCAAATGGAACCTATCTGCTGCGCGTCCGTTCCGGGGAATTCCATGCTGTGCAAAAATTGATAGTAATTCGATAGCTATAAAAAAGACTTTCCAAAAGCAGCATTTCACGCAACCAAACTTATTAATGTTCTCAACCAACGCATAAAATCTCAACCTGACCAAACCAAATCCATTTTCTCCACCTTAAATCTAGCAAACCCGGCTTACGCTTTCAGGGATACCCACTTTGGGAATGTCTAAGGCATGGCCAAAAATCAGTTTTTATGTTTATCAATTCAGCTAAAAAAACCTTCACACTGCTCTTCACGCTTTTGCTTGCTCTCGTTTTTGTTGGAACTTCCTGCAAAAAGGACGATGAGAAGACTTCCAAGGATTTCCTCACTGCCCATGACTGGCAGCTGGTCTCCGTCAAAGTCGGTGGAATCGCTTCTACGCTTGATGACTGCGACAAAGATGATATTGCTACTTTTCACAGTGACGGTGAATACCACTTGGATGAAGGCGCTACCAAGTGTGACCCTGCCGACCCGCAGGAAACAATAGGTACTTGGTCAATCTCTAGCTCAACCACGCCTGAGACACTGACCCTCAGCTACGATGATGCTGGCACACAAGTTACCGAAGAGTACGACATTACTGAAATATCGGATGCTCAAATGGTACTGACCATTGAAGTTCCATTCTTCGGCACGGTAGTGAGCACCTTCGAGAAGAAATAATCGAAGCATTTTCACTTGCATGCAAAAACCCGCTGGAACACCCTCCAGCGGGTTTTTCTTTTGCCCAAAAGCCACTCACCCCTGACCTTAATCATCTCCGCCCCTGACAGCAATCATTGCAAAAAGCGGCTAACCTCATCATTTTTGCATTGAAAGCTATTGAAGGCAAAAGGCTTCCCCAGATGCCAAAACCCAGAAGCCGATGACCCCAAACCTAGACCCCCGAGAACCATTTTTATCATAAAAATCAAAAGCCATGAAAAGTTATCTGAAAACCGTGGTGGTACTGTCGTGGATGGTACTGCCGCTTTTTGTTTCCGCCCAAACCGAAAGGGAACTGCTGGCGCAACTGCTCGAAGAGGAACAGAGCAGCGTGGAGGCTTTGGCGCTTTATCCCGAATCCACGAGGGTGGCCATCCTCGAGGCGGCCCGTTATCCCGAGGCACTGATAAAGCTGGAAAGCCTGCAAGGCAAGACCAGTGTGGCGTTCAAGTCGCTGCTGGAACCCTACCCAAAGGAATTGCAAGAAAAGGTCTGGGACCTGACGAGGTACACGGGCATCGTGGCGACCATCGTGGAGGGTGGCCAAAAATGGGGCATTGACCTCGATGTTGCTTTGCAGGATTATCCCCCGGAAATCATGCAGCGGGCTCGGGAGTTGTCCTATGATTACTTCCCCCTGCTCACCGAAGTCCACCGCCTGAACCGCCAATGGGACGGTGCTTTTCGGGAACTGGTGGCTACTTACCCGCCCCCTACGAGGGATGCCATTCAGCAACTCGTGGAACTGCCCGAAGTGCTCAGCCTGCTCACCGACAATATCCGCCTGACGGTATTGGTGGGCGACCTCTACCAGCGAAACCCCGCTTGGCTGCTGAGGCAGATGGACTCGCTGAACCTCGTAGTAGCCGAGGCTAGGACCAAGGAACTGGATGCCTGGAAGAAAAACCTGGAAAACGACCCGGAGGCGCGGGCAGAGCTTGAAAAAGCGGCCAAGGACTACGTCAGCGACGATGGTTATGACGACGAGTTTTACAACTACGACGATGCCTATTACGACCGGGAAACCATCGTGGAATACCATTATTACCACTACAATTATCCCTACTGGTTCGGCTATCCGTCCTGGTACGCCTACCCACGCTGGCGGCCTTATCCCTATTGGTACGATTGGGGTTTTTACTACGGCCCCGGCAACAGCATCGTCATCATTGACCTGCCGTCCTACTGGTTCGTCAACTGGTATTTTTACTATCCATGGCACCACTACTATTATCCGCACCTATCGTCCCATTACGCCAACCACTACTATGGCCACCGCACCTCCTCCAGCAGCATCACCACCAACGTGCGGACTTGGAAAAACCGCAACCGGGACGTGGTGACCGACGACTGGTTGAACCGGGCGAGGACGGACGCTAACGCTTTCCGGGAATTCGGCAAGTTCGAGACCGAGCGGGAGAAATACAACAACTCGCACCCCGACAAGCCCGTTACGCAAGGGCAGTTTTTGGATAAAAATAGCCGGAAATACCCCGACCTGACCCAAGCCGTTGACCGGAAAAAGGAACTGGACCGGGTGGAAGACCAACGTCGAGCGCCCACCACCGTGGAGCCTAAAAGGCCGAACGACACCACCGCCCCTACCCGCAAACCGGAGGTGAGCCCAAAACCAGTGGAACCCCGCAAGCCGGACATCAGCCCGAAACCTCCAAAGGTCGAACCCCGCAAACAGCCGCCTGTCAACCTCCCAAAAGTAGAGAAGGCGCAAAAGCACCACCAAGATGCTTGGGAACAAACCAAAAGGGAAGCGCCGAAGCGGCCGTCCATCCAACAACCGAGGACGCCCCCGGCCAATTTGAAGGTGCCGAAAACTGCGCCAGCACCTAAAATAAAGACGGCGCCGAGCGCGCCGAGGAAGAAGGGTGGGGGAGAGTAAGACGTTAGGGGGATGTCCTTGGGGAGAAGCTGATGTGGCAATTTATCTTAGCTCCTAAAATATTGGTCATTATTCATTGGTCATTGTTGGGGTTGGAAGCTTTAGGAGAAGCTTTCAACCCCACTTAATTTTGGGCAATGGAAGACGGCGGCGAACGTTTAAGAAGCAATTTTTCACTAAACTTGCGTCCATGAAACCCATCCTTTTCCTTTTCGCCCTTCTTTTTTGCGCCAGCGCAAATGCCCAAACGGACTACAGCCGGGCGGATGCCTTCGTCGCCGCTTTCAACGAACCCTATTCGGATGCTGCCGACCTTGCCAAGAAGCTGACCACCACTTTTCAGACAGAAGAAGAAAAGGCTAGGGTGCTTTTCATGTGGTTGGCCAACAATGTCCGGTACGATTGCAAAAAGTTCACGAACCCGCCCAACCACAGCGTCAGTGCCCGCTCCAAGGAAGAACTCCTGCAAAAAAGGCGGGAAATGGAAGAGAAGGAGCTGGCCAAAAGCTTCAAAGCCAAGAAGGGCATCTGCGCCGATTATAGCAATATCTACAAGGCCATGTGCGATGCGGTTGGGTTGGAGGCCGTGGTAATCATTGGCGATGCCCGTGATTTTTACCGGCCCTACCGCAATGCCCAGAACAACTCCCACGCCTGGAATGCCGTGAAAATTGACGGTCAGTGGCGGCTGCTCGATGCCACTTGGGCGGCGGGCTACGTGAACCCGGAAGTCACGAAGTTCACCCAGCGCCTGTTCCCCGGTTATTTTCTGACCGACCCCAAATGGTTCATCCAGAACCACTTCCCTGACGACGATAAATGGCAGTTGCTGGAGCAGCCCATCGGCAAAAAACAATTCCCCGACCAGCCGCTCATCAACTACGGCCAGCAGGACTACCCGCTGTTGGATTTTTCCGTTGCTCCGCAAAAGTCGGCAGATGACAAGGGCTACGAAATCCGTTTCAAATTTGCCACCACCCCGAAAGCGTTCCTGATGACCTCCAACAACGCCCGACCAATGGATTTTGAAACCCGGCAGGAAGACGGCTGGGTAGTGCTTAGTTTCACCAAAAAGCCCCGGGAAATAACGGTGTTCGCCGGGGAATCGCAGCGGCAGCACATGGGGTGGCTGGCTAGGTATGAGGTGAAGTGAGAGAGATGAGAGCGTGAGCGGGTGAGAGAGGTGAGAGCGTCAGGGGTGCAGGCCAGCGGGCAAAAGAAAACCGCCGAACTGTAACCAATCCGGCGGTTGCAAACCAATATTATGGACAATAAAAATTTATGAATTCAACCCGTCTTTGTAGTCGTCATGGTTGTCGCCGCCTTTGTCATCCCGACCAAAAGTCGGGACCCGTCCTCGTACTACGTGCAAACGTGACATGAAACGAGGCGACGCAGGACCCCTCCCGAAAATTCGGGGTGGCCTATGGCCATGCCAAAATCGGCGCACAGCAATTGGAAAAACAACTCACCTAATGCATCCCCCCAATTCCCAATTTCCCAATTTCCCAATCCTCCCCTCCTCAATGCACCCCATTCATCGCAGGCTGGCCCGTGCTGGCCGACAGCGCCAATTGCAGCTCCTCGCTGCTGGGCATCGCTGCTACCTCCTTCGGATTAGCGCCATTCCCCGTTTCGGTGGTGCCACCGCCACCCTCGTGCAGTTTGCGGGCCAGGAAATAGGCCGCCACGAATTCCGGGAAGGCTGCTTTCCGGGTGCGAACGGCGAGGTCGAGGGTGGTGAGTAGGAATGTGTCCATCTGCCGGAACGCCTTCTCCTGTAGCTGCCGCTTCACCATCCGGGCGTCAATGGCGCTGCGGGGCGAGTCCACCAGTGTTTCCAAGCTCGTCAGGTTGGTTTCCAGCGCCGTCAGGTCGGCAGCCGTGATGCCATAAGGCACGAGGTCGGCGGGAGTGATGGCCTTGGCAGCGTTCACCACGGTCCAGAAGCGGTGTACCTGCGATACCTCGTCGCCATCCATCAGGTTGCTGAGGTAAATGGGCACCTGACCCGCCAGTACCATGTTCAAGGTCGCATTGGCATAGAGTTGCAGGCCATTGCAGACCGGGAGCAACTCCTCGGCAAAAGCCAGGAACCTGGCGTTCTTGAACTTCGTGTTCGGAATGGTGGCGTTCACCTCCGGTACTTGTATGCCCTCCACCAGGTCCAGGTTGTTTTGGAACGCCACCCCGACAGCCAGTAGCGTCGGGTTGCTGGCCACGGCAGTGGGGTATTCCGCCAATACCTTCTTGATACGCAGGTATGCCTTCGATTTTTTGCTGAATGTCTCGTTCATCAGGAGATAATTTTAGGTTTGAATGAATTAATGAATTTAAATATTCAAAATATATGCCAATTCAAAGCCTGAATTCGAGGGCCTGAACCCCAGGTTCCCCGGCGAAATGACTGGGTGTCAGGCAGTGCAGGGTGGGGGCGTGGCTGGCATGACTGGGTGTCAGGTGAAGAGGCGTGAAATCGTGGGGTAGGGGCGTGATGTTGGGGACGGGATGGCCAACGGTGAGAGTGTGCTACTCCATGCTGAAATATCTTATGAATTGTTTTTATTATCAGGTGTTTCACTAACTTGCAGCGCACAAACAACCAAGCGAATGAAACCTGCAAACCTCCCGTTCAAACAAAACACAAAACTTAAAGGTGATGCCTTATCATTAGGTGTCTGCTTTGGCGTATGCATAGACCTGCCAGGTTTCAGAAACCTGGCAGGTCTTTTAATTTCCACCACCCAAACACAACATCATGGCTAAACAAAAAACCACCGAACCAGAAGAACCCCTCGAAAAAAAACTCTGGAAAACCGCCGACAAGCTCCGCAAGAACATGGACGCTGCCGAGTATAAACACGTGGTGCTCGGCCTCATCTTCCTAAAATACATCTCCGACGCCTTTGAGGAACTGCACCAACTACTGCTGGAAGGCAAGGGCGAATACGAGGGCGCCGACCCTGAAGACCGCAACGAATACATCGCCGAGAAGGTCTTCTACGTGCCGCCAAGCAGCCGCTGGACCTGGCTGCAAGGCCGGGCCAAACTCCCCACCATCGGCAAGGACATAGACGATGCGATGGACGCCATCGAAAAGGACAACCCCACCAGCCTGCGGGGCGTGCTGCCCAAGGTCTATGCACAGGAAAAACTCGACAAGGCCAGTCTCGGCAGCCTCATTGACCTCATCAGCACGGCCACGCTGGGCACGAAGGAAGCGCAGGGAAAGGACGTGCTCGGGCGGGTCTTCGAATACTTCCTCGGCGAGTTCGCACTGGCGGAGGGCAAAAAGGGCGGACAGTTCTACACCCCCGGCTCGGTGGTGAAGCTGCTCGTCGAAATGCTCGAACCCTACGAGGGCCGGGTCTTCGACCCTTGCTGCGGAAGTGGGGGGATGTTCGTGCAGAGCGAAAAGTTCATCAAGGCGCACAGTAGGGGCGAACCCTTGCGGTCGCCCAACAACCGCAACGGCAAATCCCTTTCCACCAACCCCGCCGACCGCATCTCCATCTACGGCCAAGAGAGCAACCAGACCACCTGGCGCCTCTGCAAGATGAACCTCGCCATCCGGGGCATTGACAGCAGCAACGTGAAATGGAACAACGAGGGCAGCTTCCTCAACGATGCCCACCGGGACCTCAAGGCCGATTTCATCATCGCCAACCCGCCCTTCAACGACAGCGACTGGAGCGGCGAACTGCTGCAGACCGATGGCCGCTGGCAATACGGCGCACCGCCCGCTGGCAATGCCAACTACGCCTGGATTCAGCACTTCCTCTACCACCTCGCCCCCAACGGACTGGCCGGCTTCGTGCTATCCAAAGGCTCGCTGACCACCAAGAGCGGCGGCGAGTTCGAGATACGAAAGGCGCTCATAGACAACGACCTGCTGGAATGTGTGGTGAACCTGCCGACGAAGCTGTTCCTCAATACGCAGATTCCCGCCTGTTTGTGGTTTTTGCGGCGGGGGAAGGCCGTGCGGAAAGGCGAAGTGCTGTTCGTGGATGCCCGCAACATGGGCCACCTCGCTTAACACTCTGATTGCTTTTACACCGATTCAACTAAACACAAACCTTATTATCAAAGCATGCATTGTGAATTTTATCAGGAATAAGGGCCAAGTAAGGAGGGGTATGAGGCGATAAAACTGGAGTGAAGCAGTCTCTAAACAACATAAATATCTATAACCATTCAAAATAGGAAACATCATGGAAGAACCATTTAAACCTCTAAGTCTTTCGATTCGTGAACTTTTTGGGAATGCAGATGCGCTATATAAAATACCACAATACCAGCGTCCCTACAAATGGGAAGATGAGCAGGTAGATAAACTGTGGGAAGATATTACAGACGCATTCAAAAATGGGGAGAGCAACTATTTCTTAGGCTCCATTATCACAGCCAAGCCAAGAGAAGATGAAAAATCGGCCTACGTGGATGTGGTGGATGGCCAGCAAAGGCTTACCACTTTGATGATACTCTTCTGTGTTATCCGGGATACTTATCCCGACCTAAATGCAGGTACTACTGAAGACCCCTTTGCTGTTGATGCCGATACGATATCATCTTCCATTGCCCTGTTCGGTAAGGCAAACAGATTGAAGTTGTTTACGCACCGTCAGCACCAATCAGATTTTGAAGCTTTGATTTTGAAAGGCAATACTGCCGAACACCGGAAACCTTATAAGTACCAAATCCGGACAGACGAAGAGCCGAAATACAAATTCCTGAATACAGCAAATATCTTCCGCAACAACCTGCTGGAACTTGGAAAACCACAATCGGAAGAACTTATCAATTTCCTGTTCAATCAAGTTAAAATCATTCGGATTGACTGCAAAAACCGGGATTTCGCCATCAAGCTTTTTCAGGTGCTGAATGATCGAGGGATGGACTTGACGGCTGCCGACCTAATCAAGAGTTACCTGCTGGAAAAACTTTACACCAAATACAAGGAAGACACGGACACCTCCAAGCTCAAGGAAGAACAGTTTATTGCCGATTGGAGGGAGATGGAGCAAATGGTCAAGACCTGCGAAGAGGACATCAGCATGAACGATTTGTTCATCATTTACGAATATTACACCCTTGGTCAAAATCCCAAACGGTCATTGTATGATGAATTACAAGAAGCATTTAAAGGGAAAGACCCGAATGAGGTGATTAGCGACATCAAAAAATTTGTAACTACCTATTTTAAAGAAATCTATTCAGGGAAGGATGAAGTACTGTATTCATTCTGGTATCTCCGCTGGAATATGTATTGGAAAAGCATTTTGCTGGCCGCACTGCATACGGAATACGTAGAATACCATGAATTAAAATCTGCTTTACGGCGATTCTACTACCTGTATTGGATAGCGGGCAAAACGTTGTCAAAAATCAAGCAGGCGTCTTTTAATATGATTAAATGGGTAAAGGAGGGCAGGCCCATCAGTGAGATAAAAGTCGAACTCGAAAACAAGCTGCTGGAAGACAAGATTATTAGCCAGGCCTTAGAAAGCTTAAACAGTGAAAATATCAACAATGAGAACTGGATTAAGCCGCTGCTGATAATGATGGAATATAACGCCACAGACCGTAGCAAACTTAGCTTTATCCCATTGCAAAGAGACCTTCACTTGGAACACATCCTGCCCGAAAAATATGAAAGGTTCACGGAATGGAGCCACATTAAAAAGGAAGTAGCTGCCAAATGGCTGAATAGTGCAGGGAATTTGACATTGTTGAGCGGAGCCAAGAACATTGAGGCCAGCAATAATCCCTTCCCCATAAAGATGGAGGTTTACAAAGGGAAAGGCAAATACGATGACAAGGATGATAAAATCACGGCATTTGCAATCTCACAACGAATCGTACATGAATACGAAAAGAATCTGTACGACCGACAATGGACTGAAGACTCCATGATTGACCGATGGAAGTGGTTTTTTGCGGAGGTTGGACAATTGTTGGAGATTGATGTTAAGGAGGCGATAGAGAAGCATAAACCGTTGGTGATATAAGGTCATCTTCCGTGCAGTTGCTGCGGCAGGAGCCGGTGCAGGCCAAAGACCGGGGGCATTTGAAGGAACTGCTGCAAGTGGCCAGCGGCATTGGGAAGGTGAAAATATTTGTAAAATCATAAAGATTTAAATCATGGCATTAACAGATTTCTTTCGCATCAATTTTCCTTACGGAATTAAAAGAAACAAATCCGACCAATGGGTAGCATTTAACAGAGAATACATGCCGTTGGGTTGGAATTCACAATTTGTGCGTAACAGCATAGTTGATGAACATGCTTTTGACGACCTACCAATCTTTACTGCCTACAAGGGTATGACGGACAAACAACTCATGAAAATTGTTGACAGTCCTCAAGCTGTACAGTATGATGAATCTGGAAAGATTAAAACAATCTTCCTTTATAACGATGGTACAAACCCACAGACTTTTCCTGAATATTGGAATGATTACCTAAAAAAAATAAAACTGCTCTCAACTTTTGAAAGAGTTGGGCAGCATTTTTAAACCTAATGTACCCTTGCTTTTCATCAACGACTTGACTTTTCTGTGGATGCTTGCTATGGAATCAAGAAAGGGTTTCAGAGCAAAGCGGGGAGGGTTGGGTGGTTGTTTGGGAGGTGGGAACAAATAAAACAAAGCTAATATGACGACTAAAGAATTTTTAATAGATGTAAACTCAGATGTTAATGACATCCTTAACACAAATTTTGAATTTGGGATTACAGATACTCAATTAGTGCCAAGTTACGAAGACCCGTCATTGACGTTTGAGAATGGCAGGACAAAGAAAGGAAAGACAATAGAAACTTGTGTATTGTTTGTAGACATCCGAAATTCTGTAGCCTTAGTGAATTCTCACCAGAAAGAAACAATGGGAAAACTATATACAGCATTTATTAAGGCAATGCTATCAGCTGTAGATTTTCATAATGGTTTTGTGAGAAATATCATTGGAGATAGAGTGATGGGAGTTTTTCCTAAAGATAACTGCTTCACTAATGCGGTTGATTGCGCTATTTCTATCAATACAATTGCTACAAGAATTATTAACAAACATTTCAAGCTGAACGAATTTAAATGTGGTATTGGTATTGACTATGGAAATATGCTCGTACTCAAAACTGGTATAATCAAACAGGGAAAAGATAGAACTGCATACAAAAATCTTGTTTGGATAGGAAGGCCTGCGAATGTTGCATCAAGGCTGACTGACTTGGCTAATAAGGAAACGAAAAAATTAGTCTATAAAGTTAGGCGTAATCCTGAAAACCCTAATGCATGGCGTCCAAAATATGCACAGAATTTGGGGAGATTTGGACACTTACGAATGCCACTAATTGGAGGGGAATTTGAGCGTGTGCCTGGGCAACCGTTAAACTTATCTTCTATTGAAGAAATTGAAATGTCACCTGAAGAATTTGCAAATTCAATCTGGCAATATTCAGTTACAGGTGAAATTAGTACTTTAGGAGGTAAAATGCTGAGTTTTGAAAAAAAAGAAATTACAACTACTAATTCTCCAATACTGATGACTGAAGCAGTCTATAATGGGTTTAAATCAAAAAATTTAAATAGAAAATGTATAACTCAAAATTATTGGACAGAAAAGAAAATACAAGTAAAAGACTATTCAGGTAAAGTCTTTGGAGGGGAAGTTTATTGGTTGGCAATGGATGAAATCACAATCTAAATTAAAAATTATGATTAAACGTTTTCAAGGCGAAGAAGGAAAAAGGAAAATTATTCAAGCTTTAACTGATTGTCAAATTTTTATTGGCGACACACTGGCTTCTGAAAAAATCGCAGAAGTAGGCAACTTGTTTCCATTTATCGAAGGTCAAATTATCATCACTCAAGGTGAGAGTGACGATGACTTATACATTATCCTTAGTGGAGAGCTTGAAATACATGTAAACAAAAGGCTTGTAGCAGTTAGAGATGCTGCACAAGACGTTGGTGAAATGTGTGTAGTTGACCCCAAAGCACCTCGTAGCGCTACAGTAAAGGCGAGAACAAACGGTGTCGCATTGAAAGTGTCTGAGTCAGACTTTACCAAAATTGCAGACCAACATCCTATACTTTGGAGAAACATTGCATCACAATTAGCAAACAGACTGAGAGAAAGAGGGCGATTGCTAAAAGCTCCTAATGAGATAATTAAAATTTTTATTGGTTGTGCTGTAGAATCGCTTGCTTATGCACAACAATTGCAAGCGCTGCTTGACCATGACCCAGTTGAAGTGAGAATTTGGACAGATAATGTTTTCTCACCTTCCAGTTACACTTTGCAAGATTTGATGGAACAGGTAAACTGTGTTGACTTTGCGATATTTTTTGCAATGCCAGAAGACTTGATAGAAAGCAAGGATGAAGAAAGTTATGGACCAAGAGACAATGTAATTCTTGAGATAGGTCTTTTTATGGGTAAACTTGGCAAAGAGAGAGTTTATTTAATCAAAAAGAGAAAAGCAGAATTGAAAATCCCAACTGATTTACTCGGATTTCAAACAATAGACTTTGATGCGTCGAAAACCGATTTGTCGATTGCATTGAACCCTGTTTGCTTAGAAATTCGTAAAATGTTAAAAAAACTTGGCCCGGTTTAATAAAAATATATTCCCATGATTGCTAAAATAACAGAAAACATTGAAGCAATTCTTCAGGAAAATTTTGAAACTGAAGATTATGAATTTGTACCGACTCATAATAACAAATTTTTGGATAATGGTAATACTGGAAAATCATTTAGTGCTGCAGTTCTATATATAGACATGCGTGGCTCTACGATAATTTTGAAGAAATTTAACAAACAGACAGTTGCAAAATTACATAAAGCTTATTTTGAGGCGATAATACCAATCGTTATGAGAATGGGTGGCAGAATAAGAAGTTACAACGGAGATAGCCTTCTTGCTTTTTTTAACGGCACACCTACGCATTCAATAAGCGATGCGGTAAAAGCTGCAATGCAAATAAATTATATTTTCTATGATGAGATAGTAGGGGTAAATCAAAAGCTTAAGAAATACAAGGAAATAGATTTCGGAATTGGAATTGATTACGGGGAAATACTATGCACTAAAATCGGTTCAAAAAAATATGAATATAGCACCGACTTAATATGGGTTGGTCATCCTGTAAATAAATCGGTCAGATTAGGAGACAAAGCAAGGTATCCTAAATCAGTTTACATTTCTAAATTTGCATTTGACAAATTATCGCATAGAGTAAAGTACGTTCCTAAAAGGGGATTTTTTGGAAAATATAAAGAAGACCTATGGTCAAGTGGTAGTTTTGAGTATGGAGGCGAAACAGAGGAGTGTTACTATTCGAGTTATAAGTACCCATTTTCATAAATAATTTCACACCACATCAGGAAAGCTCAAAAATACGCCGCCAACCAGCACATCATCCTTCCCAGGTGCATCACCAAGGACCGGGGGCATCTAAGGGAACAGCTGCAAGTGGCCAGCGGCGGCATCGTTTTCACCACCATCCAGAAGTTTTTGCCGGAAGGCAACGGGTCGGTCTATGAGACGCTGTCCGAACGGAAGAACATCCTGGTCTTCGCCGACAAAACCTGCACCACGAAGTTTAACAGAGAGAATTAATTTCCCATCTTTGGCGCTCAACTATTTCAATCAAAATGAACATCACTTTTCTTGGACAAGGATTTTTGCCGGATGGCAATTCTCCCGTTGGTGAGTATTTGATGAAATTTCTTTTGGAGGAAGATTTTCACTCTTTTACAGGATTTTCAGCTTTTGCAAGCGAAGCTGGGGTTGTAGGATTGTCAGACCATTTTAAAAAGGCAAAAGAGAAGTTTGAAAACCTGACCTTGATAGTGGGCGTTGACCAGAAAGGAACCTCGAAAGAAGCGTTGGATGCGATTTTGGATTTGGATATTTCTGCTCATATATTTTACCAATTGTCCTTCCCTATTTTTCATCCAAAAATATACCTGTTTGAAGGAGAACAAAGGACAGAGCTTATCATCGGTTCGTCCAATTTGACAACGCAAGGGATGTTCATAAATGTGGAAGCATCCCTGCTCGTTTCCATAGATAACGGGGATGAAGCTGACCGGAAAGTTGTCGATGATTTGAAGGCATATTTCAATGGTCTGTTCGAGCTGTCTGACCCCAATTTACAGCCATTGACAGTCGAATTAATTGAGGAACTGGTTGCACAAAAAGTGGTACCTACCGAAAGCGAACGGAAGCAACAACACGACAAACAGGAGCAGCAGGAAAAAGAAAAGAACTACTCACTGATTGGCAAACTGTTCCCTAAGGAACGATGAAAGAATAAGTTCCTAATTTCAATCAGGCTCGAGTTAGGCCGCAACTTGAAGTTGCGACCTAACTTACTCCGCAATCTGGGAAGTTATTTTTTAACCGGTACTAAAAGGGCAATTGCCAAAATAGCAAAGGAATTCAAAAGGGTGCGGAAAGCGGCCACTGCCAAAGCTCAACCTGCCAAAGCCGCTGGAGCTAAGGTGCCTTCGACTTTGGGCGAGCTTGTCTGGGCGAAATACAATTTGCCAAAGTCGGATGTGCAAATCCCGGCAAGGGAAGGCACTAATCCGACGGGAGGAATTCGCCTAACGCAGGCGGATTATCTCGTGGATGGCAAAGCGATTGACCAAACGACTTATTTCAGAAATGTTTTTGGAGATTTCAAATGGAAAATAGCAAGCCAGGCACCTTATGTTGAAGTTGCTCTTGTCCCATTTGAAATTACGATAAAAGGGAAGTTCATCGGGAAATTCAATTTGGAAATCAGGCACAAACCAAGTGGGGAGGCCGGGCAAGGCAATTATACCACTTCGATTTCTTGGGGTGAAGCAGGCGAAGAAATACGTGAAGCGTACCTTGTCGGGGCAAATCTTGAACTTTACAGACCATCAAAAAAGGGCGAACCATTCCAAATTGTTTTTACTTAATACTTGAACATTTTTGTATTGTTGAAAACTATTTGTTTCAATCCGTTTCTATTTTTCGTTAGGCTAACGTACTTTTGGCTTTATTAAAGCGAATCAATCACAAGGGAAAATGAAATTGATAACCGAAGCTACATCGGAAAAACTGAGAGGAGGTTTCTACACACCGGAACCAATAGCTGCATTTCTGCTCAAATGGGGAATCAATGGCAGCAATAACAGCGATGTGCTTGAACCAAGTTGTGGCGATGGGGTCTTTTTGGAGCAACTGGGAAAATTAGGATTGCCTTTTCAGTCTGTCACAGCTATCGAACTTGACCCCGAGGAAGCTGAAAAAGCGGATTCGATTCCCCTGAAGAACAAGTTGGTCATCAACGATGATTTTCACACCTATTGCAACAATACGGTTCAACGATTTGATTTGGTGATTGGAAACCCACCCTATATCCGTTACCAATATTTTGCGCCTGAACAGCAAGTGGCTGCCGAGGATATTTTCATCAGAGCAGGGTTGACTTATTCAAAGCTGACCAATGCCTGGGTTTCTTTCGTGGTAGGTTCATCTTTGTTGCTGAAAGAAGAAGGCGGTAAAATTGGTTTCGTGCTTCCCGCCGAAATTTTGCAGGTATCCTTTGCAAAACAACTTCGGAGTTTCCTCGCACACTATTTCAATAAAATCAACATCATCTCTTTCAAGAAATTGGTATTCCCGAATATACAACAGGAGGTCGTCTTATTAATGTGCGAAAAGGACAATTCCAAGAACCACAATATTGAGCATATTGAACTGAACGATGCTGATGAATTGGGAAAACTGGATGTTGCAAGGTTGAAAAGCCCTCAAAAAAGAATTGATTTTAAGTCCAATAAATGGACCTTCTATTTTTTGGAACAAGAAGAAATTGACTTTTTGGAAAATGTTGCAAAGAATAAAAAGATACCAACCATCGGGAAATATGCCAACGTGGAAGTTGGCATAACTACAGGGGCAAATGATTTTTTTACCGTTCCCCTTTCAACTGTTTCCGAGTATGGTTTGGAAGATTACGCTAAACCGATGGTTGGTCGCAGCGTACAAGTAAACAGTGTTGTTTTTACGCCTGATGATTGGGATGCAAACCGGAATTCTAAAGCAAAAGCTCATTTGTTGGTTTTCCCGGACAGGAAACGACTTAACCCCTTGAATGGCGCTATAAAGTACATTTCCGAAGGAGAAAAAAAAGGGATACAAAATGGCTATAAATGTGGCATCCGAGAAGATTGGTTTGTTGTGCCTTCCTTGAGAATTTCGGATGCCTTATTTATTCGCCGGAATAATATTTATCCCCGTCTCATCATCAATGAAGCAAAAGCCTATACAACCGATACTATGCACCGGGTCTTTTTACACCCGGGGATTGACATAAAAGCCTTTACCGCCAGCTATTATAATTCCCTTTCGCTTGCATTTGCCGAGGTTTCAGGAAGGAGTCATGGTGGCGGAGTACTGGAATTGATGCCTAATGAAACGGAAAGAATCCTGTTGCCTTTTCATTTAGAAAATGCCCACTTGCTGCAATGGATTGACGAACAAATCCGAAAGAAAACTGACATCGAAAAGATTTTGAGCGTAACCAATCAAGAAATACTTGGCAAACATTACGGCTTATCCAAAAAGGAAATTGACCTGGCACATAGTATTTGGAAAAAACTTTCTTCTCGCAGATTGAATCGTGGGAAATGATAATCGGTCATTAAGGAGGCTATTAGGAAGTGCGGTATGATTACTTACCCGTGTTGTTGCATAGCATCAACGAATTTCACAGCAAACAGCAAGAGCCTTAGCATGGTCTTCCTTTCCGGCAAGCTCATCCCCGCTGCCGAGATGCGGAACCCCACCATCGTTGTCATCACCGACCGCAATGATTTGGACGACCAGTTGTTCGACACTTTTGCCGCCTCCGTGCAGCAATCCGCCATCGAGACACTGCAAGCGCAGGGCTGGGCGTATGTGAACGGCAAGGGTGAAGAAACCACCCATTTCCCTACATTTGTCAAACCAACCATCATCAGCAGCTAAACCATGACCGCTAACCAATTCCATATCCTACCCACCGCCCTGCTACCCGCCTTTTGCGAAGCAATAGCGGAAGCGAACCTGCGCCGCTACGAGGCGTTGCAGGACAGCGAGCTATCGGTGGAAGCGTTCAGCTTTTACACCTCGGTGGCGGCGGTGTACAGCAGCAAGATAGAGGGCGAGGCCATTGAGTTGGATTCCTACGTGAAGCACAAGCGGTTCGGCGTGGAGTTTCAGCCGGACTATACCCGCAAGATTGATGATTTGTACGATGCCTATCAGTTTGCCAATTCCCATGCCCTGAACCGGGTACATTTAGAGGCGTCGCACGGGCTTTTGACGAGGAACTTCCTGCCCGCCCACCGGCAGGGCAAGCTCCGGACGGGCATGATGTATGTCACCACACCGGATGGCCGGATTGAATATGTGGCCGCATCGCCTTATGCCGTGCCTGCGGAACTGGAAAAATTCTACCACGACCTCGGCGTGTTGCTGTCGGAAGAATTGAGTTTGCAAGAGGTATTTTTCTTTGCTTCCCTGCTGCACCTGGTCTTTGTGAAGATTCACCCTTTCGATGATGGGAATGGCCGGGCGGCCCGGCTGTTGGAGAAATGGTTTCTGGCGGATAAACTGGGCGAAAATGCGTGGTTGATTCCCTCAGAGCGGCAATATTACGAGCAACATGCGGGGTACTATGACAATATCCGGTTGTTGGGATTGGAATATGAGGCATTGGATTACGGGCAAGCATTGCCGTTTTTGCTGATGTTGCCCAAGGCGCTCGTTTCCTAAACCTCGAAGGTTTAGGAAACGTAAAACACCTATTCAATACATGAAACCCATCACAGAATCCCACATCGAGCAATCTGCCATCGAAACCCTGCAAGCGCAGGGCTGGGCGAATGTAAACGGCAAGGAAATGGGCATTTCAGCAAAGGTAATTTCCCTATCTTTGCCCACAACAAATCAAGGAAGCCATGACAATAGAAGCAATTAGACCGGAAGACATCACCTTGCTGTACGGCATCGCCGAAAAATCCTGGTTCGAGATGGATGCCAGGGAGCGCAAGCAGGCCACCGCCGCAGCGTTTCAAAGGGCGAAGGAGGCAGCTTTCACAAGGGGTTTGCCCATCATCTATGGAGAAGATGGGCTGGTGATTGCGGAATACGTGAACGGAAAACGCTTTGTCCGGGAAAACGGCAAGGACATCAGGCCCTATCATGGAAAACAAGCCTAAGCTATATGTGCTGGCCGGTGCCAACGGCGTAGGGAAAAACCCAATGGAAAATAGCTACTATTGGTGTCTGGCAATCAAAATTACTACAACATGGTCAACATAAAAGAACTCACCATAAAAGGCTTTAAAAGCATAGAAAACCTCGAAGCTTTCCAGCCTTCGCAAATCAATATCCTCATTGGGGCCAATGGGGCGGGGAAGTCCAATTTCATTGGCTTTTTCCGCATGTTGTCCTGGTGTGTGACATCGGTTGACCAGTTTCAGAACTTCATCGCTGATGCGGGGTATGGTTCGGCCTTGTTGTTCGATGGGCCGGAGGTGACCCGGGAGATTGATTGGAGTTTGGTATTGGAAACGGAATCCGGTCTGAATGAATACACTGCAAGGCTGGTGCATGGGGCAGGGGACATCCTGTTTTTTGCAGACGAAAAAGTGCGCTTTTCAAGAAGTGATGTCGGCACGTTAAACCCCAACTGGATTTCGATGGGCGCTGGCCACAAGGAGTCAAGGTTGTTCGAGCGGCAGAGTGAGGACAGCACGGTTCGCACGGTTTTTAACTTGCTCCGTAAAGTCATCGTTTACCAATTCCACAACACCTCGCCCAAAGCGCCTATTCGCAATAGGTGGTCAGTGAATGATGGCAAATGGTTGAAAGAAAACGGGAACAACCTCGGCAGTTTTCTCTATCGACTTTACCGGGAACACCCGACTGAATACAAGCGGATTGTCCAGCATTTGCGGATGATACTGCCTTATTTTGAGGATTTTGTATTGGAGGCAGAAAAGGGGTTTGTGTTGCTCCGTTGGAAGGAAAAAGGGTCGCCCAAAGTGTTTGACGCCTCTTTGGCATCGGATGGTATGCTGCGCTATATTGCCTTGGTTGCGTTGTTGAGCCAACCCTATCAATCGCTCCCGGCAGTTATGTTCATTGACGAGCCTGAATTGGGTTTGCACCCCTCGGCTATCGAGTCGCTGGCTGGTATGATTAAAACAGCATCGAGGCATTGCCAACTGTTTATTTCAACGCAGTCTCCAGCATTAGTGGATATGTTTGAACCGGAGGATGTCGTGGTAGTGGAACGCAATGGCAGGGTATCGGAATTCAAGCATCTTTCCAGCACCGAATTGGAACATTGGTTGGAAGAATACTCCCTGAGCGAGCTTTGGGAAAAAAACGTCATCGGCGGTCAACCCTAACCAACTATGGCAAGAGTACATATCATCACCGAAGGACCCACAGAAAAGAATTTTGTGGACGATGTATTGAAGCCTTACCTCGCCACTAAAGGCGTTTATATTGATGCCCACAGTGTGACGACCCGTCGTGACCGCCGCAAAAACAAGGTATTCCGGGGCGGTCTGGATAAAGTTGACCATTTGTTGAAAGATATCAGGCTCTGGCTGTTGGAATCTGCCAACCAACCTGATTGCTATGTGACTACGATGGTTGACCTTTATGCATTCCCGTATGAGCAAAAGCCAGCATGGGTCGAAGGCTTTAATGCCCAAAGCGATGGCCTCGGGAAGGCTACATTTTTAGAGGAGAAATTAAGGGAAGAATTTCCCGCTAACCGCCGTTTTATCCCTTACATACAATTGCATGAATATGAGGCGCTTTTGTTGACGGATACTTCTATCATCAATGAAGCATTCAAAGGATTGCACCCCGCTAATAGGTTGGCTCAATTGAACAGGGATATTGGTGATTTAGAACCAGAAGAAGTCAATCAAGGACAGCACAGCGCCCCTTCCAAGCGGATTATCAAATACTATCCTGAGTATGAAGATTCCAAGTCCACGTGGGGACCAATCATTGCCGTGGAAATTGGTATTGACAGGATGCGGGAACGGAATCCACATTTTGATGCCTGGATTACTTCGCTCGAAGACTTGGCCACTGAAAATCAGGAGTGAATAAACCGGCATTTACAAAACTTCAGGTGATTTAGTAACGGCAACCCATTCAATTCATGAAACCCATCACAGAATCCCATATCGAGCAATCCGCCATCGAGACCCTTCAAGCGCTGGGCTGGGCGTATGTGAACGGCAAGGACATATCGCCGGAGGGCATCGCCTGTGAGCGGGAGAGTTTCAGCCATCGAGACCCTTCAAGCGCTGGGCTGGGCGTATGTGAACGGCAAGGACATATCGCCGGAGGGCATCGCCTGTGAGCGGGAGAGTTTCAGCCAAATCATCCTCACCGGGCGGCTGCGGGAGGCCGTCGCTGCCATCAACCCACATATCCCGGCGTATGCACAGGAGGCGGCCATTCAGCAGGTGCAGCGCATCTATTCGCCGGATTTATTGCACAACAACGAGGAGTTCCACCGCCTGCTGATAGAGAAGGTGAAGATACCCTACCAGGAGAACGGCTACGAGCGCAGCCACGAGGTGGCGCTGGTGGATTTTGAGCACCCGGCGCAAAACCAGTACCTCGTCGTCAACCAGTTTACCATCATCGAGAACAACCACCAAAAGCGCCCGGACGTGCTGCTCTTCGTCAACGGCCTGCCGCTGGTGGTGATGGAACTGAAAAACGCCACCGACGAAAACGCCACCATCCGCAGCGCCTACCAGCAAATACAGACGTATAAGGCGCTCATTCCCTCGCTGTTCACTTACAATGCCGTCTGTATCCTCAGCGATGGGCACGAGTGCCGGGCGGGCAGTGTCACCGCTGGCCTCAGCCGCTACATGAGTTGGAAGACAGCGGACGGTGTGAAGGAGGCGTCGAGGTTCCAGCCGCCCATGTATGTGCTGCTGCAAGGGATGTTGCAGCCCGCTGTGCTGCTGGATTTGGTGCGGAATTTCATCGTTTTTGAAAAGACAAAAAAGGAAGATGCCAAGACGGGCATGATACAAATCGAGACCACCAAGAAGCTGGCGGCCTATCATCAATACTACGCCGTCAACAAGGCCGTGCAGTCCACCATTACTGCATCGGGCGCACATGGCGACAAGAAGGGCGGCGTGGTCTGGCACACGCAGGGCAGCGGCAAGAGCCTGAGCATGGTCTTCTACTCCAGCAAGCTCATCACCGCCACGGCGATGCGGAACCCCACCATCGTCGTCATCACCGACCGCAATGACTTGGACGACCAGTTGTTCGACACGTTTGCCGCTTCCGTGCAGTTATTGCGGCAGGAGCCGGTGCAGGCCAAAGACCGGGGGCATCTAAGGGGGTTGCTGCAAGTGGCCAGCGGCGGCATTGTTTTCACCACCATCCAGAAGTTTTTGCCCGTAGGGGCAGACCTCGTGTCTGCCCAATACGAGCGGTTATCAGAACGCAGAAACATCGTGGTGGTCGCCGACGAAGCGCACCGCACCCAGTACGGCTTCGAGGCCAAGCTGGTGGACGAGCGGGACAAGGAGACCAAGGAGGTCATCGGCAAGCGCATTGCCTACGGCTTCGCCAAATACATGCGGGATGCGCTGCCCAATGCCACCTATATCGGCTTCACGGGCACGCCCATCGAGGGCACGGACGTGAACACGCCGCAGGTGTTCGGGCAGTACGTGGATGTGTACGACATCTCGCAGGCCGTGGCGGACAAGGCGACGGTACGGATATACTACGAAAGCCGCCTCGCCAAGGTGAACCTCGACGAGGAGGGCCAGCGGCTCATCGAGGAGTTCGACGCCGAACTGGAGCAAGATGAGGAAGTGACCGAGCGCCAAAAAGCCAAGGCCAAATGGACGAAGCTGGAAGCCATCGTCGGCAACCACAAACATTTGAGCAATTGCAGTTTATAGTTGTTGGCAAAAAACCGATAACTTTGACCATAAATACCGCAACATGAATACCAGCATCCAGCCACCGCTTACCAACTTGCAAATGGAATTGTTGAAGCTGTTCTCCCGGCAGCTTCCCGACAAGGATTTGCACGCCATCCGTGATTTGATTGCCCAGTACCTACTGGAAAGGAGCTTCGAACTGGCGGACGAAGAATGGGACAAGCGGGGCTATACCGTCGAAAGTTTCCAAAAGAAAATCAAGGGCAATGGCTGAAAAACTCCGGGTGGTTTTGGATACGAATGTTGTCCTGAACGCCTTGTCGCCCAAGCTGCCGTACCGCCATTTGTTGCGCCGGGCCATCCGGGGCGAATTTGAATGGTGCGTCACTACGGAAATACTGCTGGAATACGAGGAGAAAATTTCCGAATTTTTTGGGGAGGAGGCAGCTAACACATTCATCGAAGCGCTGATGATGTCGAGCCACGTAAAACGGGTTGAAGTATTCTATCGCTTCAATATTTTGAAGGATATGGACGACAATAAATTTTTGGATTGCGCTTTTGCTTCCAATGCTCACTACCTTGTTTCAGACGATAAGGTTTTCAATTCACTTCGAAACGTGGATTTTCCGAAAGTCAATACTATTCGATTGGATGACTTCAGTGATATTTTAGAAAAGGAAAACTGAGAGAAGGCTTCACAGCAACCCATTCATCACATGAAACCCATCACCGAATCCCACATCGAGCAATCCGCCATCGAGACCCTGCAAGCGCAGGGCTGGGCGTATATGAACGGCAAGGACATCTCGCCAGAGGGCATCGCCTGTGAGCGGGAGAGTTTCAGCCAAATCATCCTTACCGGGCGGCTGCGGGAGGCCGTCGCTGTCATCAACCTGCTGGTGCAGGGTCTTCCCCACAACGCTGGTCCCACTGTCATGAAGCTGGATTGGGCACCAAGCATTTGAGCGAAAATAAACGCCGATAGAAAGGACATTGCAATTTTCAAGGCAGCAAGAAGATTTTATCGTCCAATCTAAGCGGATTGTTACCTGCTTGAAAATGCGTAAAATCATGGGCTGGGGTGATTTTGGCTGTAGTGATGTTCATCGTCCGCCGGACGCTGTGAAAAAGCTATTAAAACAACTGCTGGCACTAAGCCTCCCCAAGCAGCGGGTCATTCCCCTTCCGCCAATTTCACGATAATCACCTTATCAATCCTCGCCCCGTCCATGTCCACGATTTCAAAGTTGTAACCTTCGTGAATGAAATGTTCGCCTACGATGGGCATGGTTTCCAGTTTGTGAAAAATAAAACCTGCCACGGTGCTGTAAAACGGGCTGGTCTCCGGGAGCAAATGGTGTTGCAGAAAATGGTTGAGGTGGGAAGCCAGCAAGTTCCCACTGACGAGCAGGGAACCGTCTTCCCGCTGGAGGATGCTGTCAGGTTCGTCGTCCATGTTCGGGAGGTCGCCGACGAGGGCTTCGGCGACGTCGTGGAGGGTGATGACGCCTTCGAAAGCGCCGAACTCGTCGGTGACGATGCCGAAATAGCAGCGGTTTTTCCTGAAAAGCTGCAGGAGGTCGATGGCGAATTGGTTTTCCGGCACGAAGACGGGTTCCCGGAGGATTTTGCGCAACTGGAAGTCGGGTTCGCCTTTCATGGCGAAAAAGTCCCGGGCATGGAGGTATCCGAGCACTTTGTCGTAGGTGCCGTCGCAGGCGGGGAAGTGGGTGCGGTAGCTGTTGCGGAGTTTCGTTTCGATGATTTCGATGGGTTTGTTCACGTCCACCCATTCCACGTTGAGGCGATGGGTCATGAGCGACTTGACCCGGATGTCGCCGAAAGACAGCACGTTGACATGCAGCTCGCTTTCGTCCTTGTCGAGCAGGCCCTGTTTTCCGGCAGTTTTGATGGCGTAGCGCAAGTCTTCCTCGGTGATTATTTCCTCGGCGGTCGGTTTGACGCCGAACAATTTGAATACAAGGTTGGTGGAACCGGTCAGCAGCCAGACGATTGGGCTGGTGATGCGGCTGAACACTCGGATAAAACCAGCGACGGACAGCGCCACTGGTTCGGCGAACTTCATGGCCAGGGTTTTGGGAATCAGCTCCCCGATGACGATGGACAGGTAGGTGATGACGGCCACTACCAGCACGTAGGCGATGGTATGGGCGTAGGGCTGGAGGAATGCAACCTGCTCCACCACCGGGCGGAAGTTGTCGGTGAGCGTAGCGCCGCCATAAACGCCGGACACGATGCCGATGAGCGTGATGCCAATTTGCACCGCCGAAAGAAAGCCTTCGGGGTTTTTCAGCAGGATGAGCACGGCTTTGGCCCTGGCGTCGCCCTTTTCGGCAAGTAGCACCATGCGCTGTTTTTTAACCGAGACCAAGGCGATTTCCGACAAGGCGAAAATGCCGTTGATAAGGTTGAATAGGAGGATGATGAGGATTTCCAATTGGCAATGTTTAGACTGTGTTGAAATGGTGGCGTGAAATTAACAAATTCTACTGCTGGCGCAGGACGCAGCTGGTGTCGGTTCGCTCAACACTTGCTCGAACAGTGGTGAATTCACAATTGGGCCTCCGCTGGCGCAAGTCTTCCACTCAACGAATTCATCAGCTACCAAGTAACCTTAGTGAGTAGGGTAGGCTATCGCAGCTTGAGACCTTAAAAGCTGACATTATTTACCACAATTCTAAAAATTACCAATAGTGCTTGATTATTGAACTACCTTAGTCAATTATTGGGTGTTTGTCGTCAGTTTTCACTTCGCTTAAACGAAAATCATTGAAGAATCTAAGAATCATATTGTCGTTTGCCTTTTTAATGCTCATCGTTATCAAAGGCTATTCACAGGAGAAAAAGAATGCAGTGACGCTCGAAGTTTTGGGGAAGTCCCTCTTCATTTTTGATGTTAACTACGGCCGATACCTAACGGAAAAGTTACAGGTTGGCGTGGGATTGGGCCTTGCTGGTGTGAACAAAATAACCTATGTTGATGGGACGGCTACCAACTTTGATTTTAATATTCCCATCTACGGCTCCTATGCATTTAGTACGAAAAGACGCCATTTGGTTTCGGAGTTTGGCGCCATCATGGGTGGTTCAACGAACTCAAAAAGTGGTACCATTATTAATGGCGTGGCCCCATTTGTCTCGATTGGCTATGAGGTCAAGGGGGAAAACTACGTTTTTCGGGTACCCGTTTACTTGTTTTATGCTGGAGACAATGATTTTTTTTCGACTGTAATACCTTGGGTGGGGGTGAGCTTGGGTCGTCTTTTTTAGAAAATTGAGGCACAAGGTAATTTGTCATTAAAAGAAGCTACCCGCTGGTTCAAGGTCTCCCCCAAAGGTGTAAACATGATATTCCATCGCCTTTATACAGAATGAACCGCCTGAGACGAAATGGCACTTGAACAAGTCTCTTGACTTGTTCAAGTGGTGTGGCCTCCTGATAATCGTCACTCCTTAAGGAGCAGGAACTTATCACAGTTAATTCAATGCCTAGCCTTCTTTTTACTTTGTAGTTTTGCGGGAGTGCGCTTAGGAGCGATGAAATCAAATTACTATGAAAATCAAAATTACCCTCTTTCCCTTATTGTTGGTTTTGTCTAGCTGTTTGCTCTACAGCCAACCCAGCAAAACGTTTACCGCTGCCGATTATGACCGTGCTGTCGCCATGCTGAACGGCAATGCCAGCAGCACGGTGGAAAATCGGAGTTAATTCCGCACCAGATTCCGGGTCAGCACCTGCCGCCCATCATCCAACCGAAGCACCACGTGGTAAATCCCGGCTGGCCAGTAGGCTGTGCGCACTTCGAACTGATGACTACCCGCTTCAAGCACCTCATTTTCAAGTAATTGGGTTACTATTTCCCCTTTTTGGTCATACACCAATAGGCTAGCGGTGGCTGGATGCGCAAGTTCAAAGCTGGCCACAGTCAGGTCGCCCACTGGGTTCGGGGAAATGCTGAAGTTATGGGCTTGCAACGCCT
This sequence comes from Saprospiraceae bacterium, assembly GCA_021739645.1. Lineage (GTDB taxonomy): Bacteria > Bacteroidota > Bacteroidia > Chitinophagales > Saprospiraceae > UBA6168. Next base: position 51,736 of record JAIPBL010000002.1, read on the forward strand.
CCGAACCGCCACTTGGATTGCCTTCCAAATTGGTAATCATGCGGATATTGGAAGTGCTGTAATCTGACACATAGAGCGTGTCGCCGTTGGGGGAGGCAACAATGCCGTTTGGGCGATTGAATTTGGCCACGCTAGCGTCGCCATCCACCGAGCCAGCCGTGCTGCCGAGGTAGATTTCATAATTGCCTTGCAGGTCTGTGCGGAATAGCTTGTGCTTGTTATACATCGTCCCATAGATATACCCATTGGAGTAGGCGATGAACCCTTGGTTACTGCCGCCGCCGGGGCCAAAGGTGACCAGTTCCTGATCGCCGCTGGGCGAGAGTTTTACGATGGTGGTATTGTCGAAATTTCCGACGTAGAGGTTGCCGTTTTCATCGAAATCCATCCCGACCGGTGCGCCCGACAGGTAGCCACCCGCAGCAAAGGTGGATGTGTCCCCACTGAGGGTTATTTTGAAAATCCGGTGGCCTTGATAACTGGTAGCAAGAATGGTACTGTCGAGTGGATAATAAATGAGGCCACTGGGGTTGAAGATGCTTGCAAATATTTCCCAACTGCCATCGGGGAAGATTTTATAGACTTTGTTGCCCACGTTATCGGCCATGTACAGCAAACCGTTATGGTCGAAGGCGAGGCCGTTGGGCGTGTTGAAGCCGTCGGCAAAAATGGAGGAAGCCCCATCGGGCAAGGAAATCCGGTAAATGGCCGAACCACCGTAATCAGCTCCCAACAGGTTGCCGTTGGCATCGAAAATCAGGTCGTCCGTCGCACCGGAATTGGCGGAAATGGTGGTGACGGTTTGGGTGCTTGCCAACATGGGCAAGAGGAAAAACAGCAGGGTGATTTTAGCATTCATAATGCAGCTTTATTTTAGTGAAACAATGGCGGCAAACCACCCAAAAACCGCCGGAAATGGTGTTCACTTTTGCAAAGTGGTACATGGCACGTGCCGATATGTCGGCGGGCTTACGATAATTCGTTGTTGTGCTGGGGGTTGTCCTTGAAAAATTCGCTCGGCGTAAACCCCGTCTCCTTTCGGAAAGCCCGGTTGAAGGCCGTCCGGGAATTGAAACCGGCTTGAAAGGCAAGGTCGAAGATGTGAAGATGGGCATGGCGGGGGCTATTTCGCAAAGCAATAAACTCCTGGGTGCGGTGGGCATTCACGTAATCAAAGAAGTTTTTGCCGAAGGCGTGGTTGAGCACTTTTGAGAGTTCGTGCTTGGGCATGTCGAGGGTGTCAGCGAGGTCGCCAATTTTGAGCGCTGGGTCGAGGTGGGGCTTTGCTTTCAGCATGTGTTTTTCGACCCGGTCCTGCACGGACTGCGGGATGTCCACGAGGGTTTTCAGTTTGGGAAGTTCCAGCCATTCTGGATGCAGGAGGATTTGGCAGCCGAGGAAAAAGACATAAGCCACCAGCACAAACCAGAGCGTGAAATAAGCCGTGTATTCCGGCTTGTCTCGGAGCATATTGCCGAGGAACGAGGCCATCCAACAGGCCGACAATAAAAATCCAGTGATGAAAAACGGCTGTAACAATCGAGCTGGCAACGGGGTCGAAAACTGCTGTTCCCATGCCACTCGGTAGTGGCGGCAGTCGCCAAGGCTCAACCAAAGGTAAGTCACCAAACTGACGATGGCCCCACCTTCTATGAGAAAGAAAATCAAGTTAATCTGCTGTTCGTCGAGGAAGGATAAAGTCCCGTTCAGGTGCAGCCCAACCACCGTGTTAAAGACCAGCACATGGATGGCCGCTGGCAGGTAGTGCCACCAACGGCGGGGCGTTTCGGGCAGCGGCAATCGCAACAGCGAGCGGGTAAAAAAATAGAGGTGCGGCCCGATGAGGAAAAGAATGGCATCAGGCAGGAGGAGGATTTCTGCAAATGTCTGCACCATTTGTGGCTGATAACTTGCCCTCAGCAGCATCACCAAGGCAAGCAACAGGATGATGGATGCCAAATACTGCACGGCACTGCGGTTGGAAGGCATTTTCTGCCAAAGCACCACTGTGATGAAAATGCCCAATGTAGCGCCAGCCGATAACAATAGGTCGAGCCAATGGCTTTGTATCATGATGCTTTTTGGGCAAAAATAATTATTGATGGCTTGATGCGATAGGAGAGCTTGGGTTTTGTATGCTGATTGCTATTTTGAGGTATTCAAATGCTAGATTTCCCACAAAGTATCGCTATGCTTGTGCTTAGTTTAGCATAGTTGGACAGTGTCATGCCTAGCAAAACGTAGTGGTAACCATTTCCCAAAAAGGCTACAAGTAGCGAAAACAAAATATTATGAAATTTAATCTAAGACTCCTTTCAGTTTTATTGGTTTTGTTTGGCAATATATTGCATGCCCAGCCAGGCAAAACATTCACCGCTGCCGATTATGACCGTGCAGTCGCCTTGCTGAACGGCAATGTCAGCAGGTTGGTGGATAATGCCATTCGGCCACAGTGGTCGGTGGACAATCGGGTTTGGTACAGGTCAAAAGAGAATGACCAAGCGATATACAACTTGCTTGACCCAGCCAATAGGAACAAAATGACGGCAGATTCCGAAAAGGAACTATTCGAGAAAGCGGCCATTAAAAAAGAACCGAACGTTGCCTCCCGGTTTGAAGTGGCGTCGCCGGATGGGCGGTATGTCGCCTTTATCCGAGATTGGAATTTATGGCTGAGAGAAGTCTCCACCAAGCAAGAGCGAGCATTGACCACCGATGGCATCGTGGATTTTGGCTATTCCACCGACAATGCTGGCTGGAAACACAGCGACAAGGCCATTCTGAGTTGGTCTCCGGATTCAAAGCGGATTGCTACTTTCCAACAGGACCAACGGCATGTAAGCGATATGTATTTGGTGAAAACGACCGTGGGTGCGCCAGAGGTGCAGCAGTGGAAATACCCGCTGCCGGGCGATTCGGACATTATCCGCATTTACCGGGTCATCATCGAGGTGGACAATGCCAAAATGGTGCGCCTGAAAATGGGGTCAGATGCCCGGAGGAGTACCCTGTGCGATGATATTTCCTGCGAGGGCGGCTTCGATGATGTGGCTTGGAGCGATGATGGCAAGCGATTGGTATTTGTGTCCACCAGCCGTGATCACAAACAGGCAAATGTCAGGATGGCGAACACCGAAACAGGGGAGGTGCGGGATATTTTCGAAGAAAAAGTAGCTACGCAATACGAGTCGGGGCAGGGTGCCATCAACTGGAAATACCTCTCCAAAACCAATGAAATCATCTGGTATTCAGAAAGGAGCGATTGGGGGCATTTGTATTTATATGACGCCACGACGGGCCAACTGAAAAGCCAAATCACCTCCGGCAATTATGTGGTCCGGGAAGTGCTGCGGGTGGATGAAAAGAACCGGGTCATCTATTTCATCGGCGGTGGAAAGGAAGCAAACGCCAACCCTTATTACCGGTACGCCTATCGGGTGGATTTCAGTGGCAAAAACCTAACCTTGCTGACCCCTGCCTTGGGCGACCACAGTGTCCAGTTTTCCCCCAATGGAAAATACCTGCTAGATTCCTATTCGCAGCCCGACGTCCCGCCAGTGCAGGAGGTCAGGGACGCCACCGGAAAATTGATAGCGACCTTGGAAAAGGCGGATGTCTCCCGGCTACAAGCGACGGGTTGGAAACCGCCCATGCCGTTCACCGTCAAATCGGCGGACAACCGCTGGGATTTGTACGGGCTGCTATACACGCCGCCCAATATGGACCCTGCAAAAAAATATCCAGTGATTGTGTACATCTACCCAGGGCCACAAGGTGGGAGCGTGGGTTCTTGGAGCTTTCAGGCAGGGCGGGGCGACCACCAAGCACTGGCGGAGTTGGGCTTTGTGGTGGTGCAATTGGAGGGGAGCTGTAACCCCGATAGGTCCAAGTCCTTTCACGATGCCTGCTATGGCAATATGGGCGACAACACCTTGCCCGACCAGATGGCAGGTTTGCAGCAATTGGCAGCAAAATACCCGTACATGGATTTGGAGAAAGTTGGCATCTGGGGGCACTCTGGCGGTGGCTTTGCCACGGCAGCTGCCATGTTCAAATATCCCGATTTCTTCAAGGTCGGCATCTCGGAATCTGGCAACCATGACAATCGGAATTACGAAGACGACTGGGGCGAGCGATATATTGGTTTAGAAACCAAGGATGAAAATGGTATATCTAATTATGAGCAACAGGCCAATCAAGTTTTTGCCAAGGATTTAAAGGGAAAACTCCTGCTCATACACGGCGGCATGGACGATAATGTGCCGCCATATAATGCCTATTTGGTAGTCGATGCCTTGATAAAAGCCAATAAAGATTATGACTTCATATTGCTCCCCAATGCCCGGCATGGCTACGGCAAAGACGGCTATTATATCATGCGCAGGCGGTGGGATTATTTTGTGCAGCATTTAATGGATGCTACGCCTCCGAAGGAGTATGAGATAAAAATTGACGCTAGGCCTTGAAGTAAAACCACCGTGGTTTAAAACAACCAGATATAGGTAGGGCCAATCGGAGACGTCCCGGTAATAGTGGAGGCCAAACAAGTGCAGTGAGCAAAGGGGTGGCAGCACGTCGGAGACCAGCGAATTTCAACACAACCCGGATTTCGGCAAGTCATTTCTAACCAACCCAACCCCTTATTTGAGGCAAGTACAATCGAATTTCAGCTGCCGTTGCGAAGCAGTAATGACAGCCGTTTGTATTTTCTTGGGGCAAATCCAGCAGGTTATATTTTTCAATTCAAACTGGTGAGAGCCATGTGTGATTTCAGGCAAAATATAAGTGGTGCGGCCTTGCCTGACTGCTCGCACCGATTTGCCATCCACTATTATTTCAATCGCTTGCCCGGCATCCTTGGCCATTTCGGGGGGAAAGGTGATAGTGACCTCATAAACAGCCGGTCGGCAATCGAAAGCGAGTTTCATATTGCCCTGCACATTGGGGTTGATTTCGTTGCAAACATAGGCATCACTGACTCCATTCAACCCAAAACGGTGTGGCCCGAGCGGCACTTCCGGTAGGTTGAAGAAAACATTTGCTTGCTCAATAATCGGCTGAACGTCCAATAGGGCTCCATCCATCGCAGACCGTATTCTCCCGCCGGATGCCCTAAAAACCTTGGTGGGAACCTGTAATTGTACCCGAAAAAAAGTCGGTACAGGAGGCGGTGGCTCCCGCCGAACGCAATTCAGCTTCAGCACAGCATCGGCCCTCACCTCAATTTCTGTTGCTTCGCAACTCGTCATTTCATCGCTAAAAACCGCCTCCACCCGGTGAAGTCCAGCGAGCACTGGCAACTTCACTTCCTGTCGGCCTCGTGCTTCTTCCACACGTTGGCCATCAAGCAGCAAGGTTTCGAAAGGGTAGGGGGCTGCTATCACCAACCCGAACCGGGCGGGAGGTGCCTCCCCTTCCGCTTCTATCCTACAGCGCAAAGAGTAGGGCGCTGGTTGTTGCTGATTGATGTTGACCTTGTCGCTGCAGCGGCCATTTTCACCGACCAACGCTATTTCGTACGTTTCACCCACCACGAGGGAGTGAACGATAATGGCCGATGAATCATCACCGAACGACCAATCCCGCATTGGCTGCCCGTTGATGAGGACATTGATGCTGCGCAATTCACGGTCAAACTGGAAAGTGGCATCGGTGAGTAATTGGTTGTTGTTGGGTCGGTTGAAATACCAGATGGCCGCCCCAACGATACCGCCCAGCGCGATGAGGGATACCACGGCGGTCAATATTCTGTTCGATCCGCTTTTTGTGCTTGGTCCGACATCTACCAGTTGCGGAAGCACCTTGGTGATTTCCTCCAGCTTTTTGCTGGGTTCAGGGCCTCCCGAACCTCCCTTTGGCGGGCTTGTGGGAAGACCCTTGTTCGTAGGTGGCAGCTCAATAGCTTTGTCCATATCGAGCCATGGCGGTATGGCGGTGGTCGAAGCTTTTGGCTTGTCCTCCATGCCAATTACCGGAGTCGTTTTCTTCCTTTCGTCAGGTTCCACCACTGCAACGCCCTGCCAATCGGCGGCGGCTGGGGCTTTCGCATGAATCAAGTGCTCCAGCCGGGTTTCGACCAGCACGGTGATGTCGTACACTTTTTCAGCGTAACGGTCTTTGCCATCAATGAACTTGACGGTCGAGACCTTTAGTTCAAGCTTGTACTGACCTTCCAAAAGCGGCGTGACGTCATAGCGCCATTCCGAGTGTGTTTCAAAGTCCACCTCCTGCTCTGGGCGGTTAACGGTCGTAATTTGAAAAGCACCTGGTTGCTCGGAGAGCAACTGAACCTCCATCAGTTTGGCCACTTTGATGTCGGTTACTGTAGCAAATTCTTCGTGCTCCATGCCGCGCATGATCTCTTCGACGATCGAGCCGATGCGGATGGTACAGCGAGTGGGCAGCCCGATGGCCATTCGGCGGGGAATATTGTGCATGAGCAAACCATGCCCCGAAACCTCGGCTTTCACAGCCTGGTTGGTTTCAAAATCACGCAGCAGGCTCAGAAAAACGGTGATGCTATCGGTGAGTTGGCTTTCCTGTGTGCGGATATCGTCGTAGGCCAGAGAATGGCTTATTTTAGCATGATTGATGGTAGAAAGTTGGCGCCGCAACTGGATGACATCGCTAACAAGCTCGTTGGAATCGGCATGTTTTTCAAAAACATAGTTGTCCACCAGCTTCAATGCTTTCTCAAGTTGGCCTTCGGCCAATAAATCGTAAACAGTTCGCAGGAGGTCTTGTAGTTCCATGACGGTGGGTTGCTAGCTGCTAATATCGGCATCCTTGGTCAGTTTTTGGTAATAAAACGGGGATTATTTCAGCATCATGCCTTGGTCAATAATGCCGCTGACCATGTCGGCAAATGGGCAAAAATTTGGCAATCAGAAACCGGGTTTGGGGATTTTACCCAAACCCGGTTTCTGATATTAAAGTCCCAAAATCTGAACCCTGTCAAAGCTTCCAACTTATTTTCTTCACCTATTTATCATCCTTTTGAAAAATGGCTTGCCTTTCAATGTCGCCAATAGTTGGGTTGGCCATGCAGCCACAATCCAGCATTTTTTTTACCTTGTCCACAGCGAGGATTTATAAGCGGTTTTTTAAAAAAAGACATGAAAATCATCAACTTCGACACCCAAAAGAAAAATGGGAAACCGGCCAATTTCAGCCCGTTCCGGGAGCGGCTGCACGAGATCATCTTTGAGGCAGAAACCCCGGCGGGCAAGCTCTTCGATGTGGTGCTGCTGGTGATGATACTCCTCAGCATCGTGGTGCTGATGCTGGAAACCGTACCTTCCCTGCAAGCAAAATGGCGGGGCACGTTCTTGATGTTGGAGTGGATAATCACCATCTTTTTTACCATTGAATACCTGCTGCGGCTCTAATGTGTTTACAGGCCCATCCGGTATGCCACCAGCTTTTTTGGGCTGATTGACATCTTGTCCATTCTGCCGATGTACCTTGATTTTCTCATCCCCGGTGCCCATTCCCTGCTCATTGTGCGTTCGCTGCGGCTGATGCGGGTTTTCCGCATCTTCAAGTTGGACATCTTCCTGAACCAGGGCAACCAACTGGTGACGGCCTTGCGGGCCAGCCGTGCCAAAATCTCCATTTTCATGTTCTTCGTGCTGCTGGTCGTCTGCATATTCGGTTCGCTCATGTACATCATCGAATCGCCTACCAACCCAGGCTTCAACAGCATCCCCGCCGCCATCTACTGGGCCATCGTGACCATCACCACGGTGGGCTACGGCGACATCAGCCCGATTACCGACGTGGGGAAGTTCATCGCCTCCATCATCATGGTGCTCGGCTACGCCGTCATCGCCGTGCCGACGGGCATCGTCACTTCCGCTATGATGACCCAACCGGGCAAAAGCTCCACCCAAAGCTGCAAAAGCTGTGGCAGCGAAGGGCATGCAGCTGATGCGGTTTTCTGCAAATATTGCGGGGAGCACTTGTAGGGGCGGGGAAAATTTCCTCAATTCCGGTGCAAATGCACGTCCATCTGTGGGAACGGGATGTGCAGCCCTGCCTCGTTGAAAGCGTTATAGACCTTTTCGTTCATTTCAAAAAAGATAGGCCAGTAGTCGTCTGTTTTCACCCAAACCCGCACGGTGAGGTTCACGGAGCTGTTGCCCAGTTCTGCTACTTGGATGAACGGCGCTTCCTCGGTCAGGATGCGCTCGTCTGTGGCCAGCACTTCCTGGAGCACCTCCCTGGCCTGCTGCACACTGTCGCCGTAGCCGATGCCGAAGGTCCACATCACTTTTCGCTTTTCTTGGGCGGAGAAATTTTCCGTGGTATTTGTGGCCAGCCCCCCATTAGGGATAATCACTTCATGGTTGTCCACAGTCAGAATGAGGGTATTGAAGATTTGGATTTCTTTCACCGTTCCCATAAACCCTTGTGCCTTAATCACATCACCGACTTTGAAGGGTTTGAAGAGCAAAATAAGCAAGCCCCCTGCGAAATTCTGTAAAGTGCCGCTCAACGCCAGGCCGATGGCCAGGCCTGCCGAACCGAGGATGGCGATAAAGGAGGTCATTTCAACGCCCATCGTGCCCAAGGCAGCCAACACGACCATTATGCGCAGCAGCAACCGAGTCAGGGTAAAGAGGAATGGGCGGAGGTTGGGGTCAACCTCGGCGCGTACCATCGCCTTTTTGATGCCTCGGAGTATCAGGTTGATGGCCAATCCCCCCACAACGAGGATGAGGATGGCAAGCAATAATTTGGGACCGTAAAAGGCAATAATATTTGAAAAATCAATCATGAAGCGGTGTTATTGTTTTGAAAATTAGAAGGGTTGGGTTGGGAAATGCTATAAAATTTGGTCGGCAGAACTATAAGGGTAAATGGGTAAGCGGGGATATTGTTCAATGGGGAAGGATAGCAGCGCAACCTCAGTATTTGGTTTTGAAGTGAAAATCACCTGAGTCAAGTACGTCCGTGAAATTAGTTTTGAGGATAAATTGTGCAAGCAATTGATTTTCGACCCAATTCCCCAATTTCCCCAATTCCCCAATTCCCCAATACCTAGCCTACCACTTTCGGGACGATTCGTGCTGTTTGCCCGCTCAGATTTGGGCAATTACTTCTCCCTTGCTACCTTGCTCAAAAATCTTTCAAAACATGAAACTAACCGCCGATACCACCCTCCTCGAACATTTTTACCGCTGGGAAAGAACCACCCCGCAAAAGGTCTTCCTCAAGCAGCCCTTCGGCAACGAGTGGCGGGACTACAGCTGGCAAGAAGCCGGCGAACAGGCTCGAAGGCTGGCCGCCTACCTGCTCTCGCTGGACTTGCCGCCGCACAGCCACATCGGCTTGGTGTCGAAGAACTGCGCCGAGTGGTTCATCAGTGACCTGGCCATCATGATGTCCGGGCATGTGTCCGTGCCGTTCTTCCCGACGCTGACGGGCGAGCAGCTCCATTTCGTGATGAAGCACAGCGGCTGCAAGGTGCTGCTGGTGGGCAAGCTCGACGACTGGGCCAGCATGAAGCCGGGCGTGCCGAAGGACGTGCTCTGCATCGCATTCCCCAACTACAACCCTGACCCCGACCACGTGCAGTGGGCCGACATCATGGACAGCCAGCCGCCGCTCTCCACCTCGCCCATCCCGAAGCTGGACGACCTGATGACCGTCATCTACACCTCCGGCACCACCGGCAACCCCAAGGGCGTAATGCTTTCCTTCGGAAACATGGCCGCCATGCTCTACAGCTCCCGGGAGCACCTCTGCTTGGACGTGCCCGACCCACGGGTCATTTCCTACCTGCCGCTCTGCCACATCGCCGAGCGGGGCGTACTGGTGAACGTGGTTTACGCCGTCGGGGTCACGGTCTTTTTTGCGGAGCGGCTGGATACCTTCGCCAAAAACCTCGTGGCCACCCGACCCACCCATTTCGGCGGCGTGCCCAGGATTTATGCAAAGTTCCAGCAGGGCGTTTTATCCAAAATGCCTCAAAGACGCTTGGATTTTTTGTTGAAAATACCGGTGATAAACAACCTCATCCGCCGCAAAATCATTAAAACGCTTGGCCTCGATGCCGTGCAGGTGTTCCTCGTGGCGGCTGCGCCAATGCCCGTCAGCCTGCTGGAATGGTACGAGCGGCTGGGCATCGTGATTCAGGAGGCGTATGGCATGACGGAGAACACGGCCATCGTGACCGTCACCCCCCGCCAAGACGTGCGGCCCGGCAAGGTGGGCAAGGCGACGCCCGGCGTTCAAATCAAGCTACTGCCGGGCACCGGGGAAATTTGCACCAAGTCCGCCGCCAACACCATCGGCTACTACAACGAGCCGGAAATGACCGCCGCCACGATAGACAGCTTCGGCTGGCTGCACTCCGGCGACGTGGGCGAACTCGATGCTGACGGCTACCTCAAAATAACGGGCCGGGTGAAAGAGATGTACAAGACGAGCAAGGGCGAGTACGTGGCGCCCGCACAAATCGAAATGGGCTTTGCGGTAGATGTGTTTATTGAACAAATCTGCGTGATGGGGGAGGGGCTGCCGCAGCCCGTGGGGCTGGTGGTGCTGTCGGAACTGGCGGCCTCGTCGAGCCGGGAGGCCATCGCCGCCCATTTGACCGAAACCCTCGACACCCTAAACCCCAAACTGAAATCCTACGAGCGGGTGCAAAAACTGGTGGTGGTAAAAGAACCTTGGACGGTGGAAAACAACCTGATGACCCCTTCCCTGAAAATCCGGCGAATGCAGGTGGAAAAGGCGTTTGCGAAGCAGGTGCACGACTGGTACGGTGCGGCGGGGAAGGTGATTTGGGAGGTAGAGAGATGAGGGGTTCTAGGACTCTGGGGGACACAAGTTTGTTGCGTCTTCGGCATAACGAATGGATGAACGCTGGGGCACAGAGACGCAGAGGATAGTTGCAAACACTGCGCCTTCGTTTCTCAGTGTTGAAACTTGGTTAGTCTTAGGCATGAACAACGGATATGTTGAGCCAGCGCCAGTGGGGATATATTTTCCAGCTTTCCGATGAAACGAACGGGCTATGATTTTTTGCTACTTACTTATGAGAAATGCATAACCTGCACTTGCGATGAAGCCGTGGTTTTTGACAACCCCATTTGAAGAACTGGAATTAGTCAGGGGAAGTAGGCCAAGGTTATAACGAAAATCTGTGACCAAGTACCCCTTTCCAACTGGCAGTTCGAGTCCACTTGCGAACACCAATCCCGCATCCTGATGAATTAGGGATACCCCGCCATTAAAATTATAGGGAAAGGTTTTTCCGGTTTCAGTAGCAGTTATTTTCCCAGAACCTGAATAACCTACAAACGGCCCAGCCAGCAAGAAGATATGAAGCTGTTTTCGTTTTTTAGGGCTGTTGTTGATATTTGTAAAACGGTACTTAAACAGGACAGCCAGGTCAAAATAGTTCAACCTGTAGATTCGGTCACCAAACGGTGTCTCCCTAATAAATCCTTTCTGAATAAAGTTGAATTCTGGACGAATGGCGATGTTATCTGTTTTTTCAAAATCAAAATATAGGCCAGTAACACCCCCTGTAATTTTTCTGTTACTTACGCCGCCACCTGCATCCCTACTGGTAGTTACATAGGCAATATTAACTCCGCCTTTCATTCCAAAAAGGTTCTGTGCTTGTGTATCAAGTACAAGATAAAGCATTAAGGAAGTCAAGAAAATTTTTAAAATAGATGTTGACATATTTGTGTGGCTATTAAATTAAACAAATACTGGTTCGGGGTATTTATCTTCACAAGATAGTGTTCAATTACCAAACGTCCACATCCCTCGCTCTGCTCGTACTGTAATTGCCGATTCTTTTTGAACTTCAATTGAAAACTACGGTGGAAAAGGCGTTTGCGAAGCAGGTGCACGACTGGTACGGGGAGGCGGGGAAGGTGATTTGGGAAGGGTAGCCAAATTTTTTATAGCTTAAAAGTAGGGGGTAAATGTCATTTTAATAGTCTTGGAATAAATGACTACTTCGTGCAACGGTAGGCCATTGAAAACTGTTAACCAAGAACCTAAAGCTATCAACCATGAAAAAAATCTGCATTTTACTCGTCCTTGCGCTATTGCCCTGGCTGGCGCAATCCCAGAAACTTGGTGAGATAAAAGACGCCCTGAAGAGCGGCAACTCGGGTGGGAGGTCTAACAGTGAAGGCCGCAATTTCGGCGGCAACAACGATGACTTTTGGTTGGAATTCTTTTTCCAATTGGCTTGGGAACCCACTTGGTGGTTGTTTTACGGCGCTCCCGGCGAGGTTCGGGCGAACGAAATTGACTTCAACGACTACCCCTACGCCGATGGCGAAAACGGCCTTTACCTGCCCTACGAATTTACCTCCGGCAAGCAGATGTCCCTCCAACTGACGGGGCACTTGCAAACGGATGAAGATGCCGTCTATGGCGGTTTTTTTCAGGCAAAATGGTCGCCCAACCGGGCCATCAGCCTCGACGTGAACCGCCTCCAGCTCCTCGAAACGCTGGACGATACGGACGGCGGCGGCATCGACCATTTCTCCATCACCAATTTCAACTTCGCCTACAACCGGGTTCGCCATTCCAAGTTCCAGCTCTGGTGGGGTGGTGGGCTTATGCTCCTCAACGGCGGCGGCAACGAGGTGCTGTACGGCAGCCCCTCGTTCAACGGGGGCTTTACCTGGTACTTCAAGAAACCCCTCAGCCTCTACGCCGACACGCAGCTCGGTTATCCGAACAGCGTTTTTGCCCGGCAAAACCAGTTGCGGCTGCAAATACACCTCAAGCAGTTCATGGTGTATGCTGGCTTCCAAGGCACAAAGGTGGGCGATGTGCGGCTGCCGAGCGTGGCGGTGGGGAGCGGGGTTTGGTTTTGACGGTGAAAAACGCAACTAACTTTTCTGATTGTTTATTTGGGAATAAGCACGTATGCCCCATTCACTTGAAAGCTAAAAGCAAATCCGAAGCCTGTCTGCCACCACACCGGGCTTTTTTCATTTGTGAAAAGCGGTAAACAAATCTCTGCCATCCTTCCTTTTCTCCCATATTTTCCAAACCTTCGCCCACCGCCCCTCGAATCCTCAATTGTCATTCCCGGAGAGAACCTTAATCCTCATCTATGATAGCCATCACCCGCCCCATCAGCCCACGCATGGAAAAATGCGAACTGACCCACCTCGACCGCCAGCCGATTGACATCGCCCTGGCGGAAAAACAGCACGAAGAGTACCTCGATGCGCTTCGCCGCCTCGGCTGCGAAATCGTGTTGGCCGACGAGCTGCCTTTTTACCCCGACTCCGTTTTCGTGGAGGATTGTGCCGTGGTAGTGCCGGAGTTGGCCATCATCACCCGCCCAGGTGCCGAGAGCCGCCGGGATGAGGTGTTCAGCATCGCCGATGCACTTGCACCTTACCGGGAAAACATCTACTACATCGAAGCGCCCGGCCAACTTGACGGCGGCGATGTGCTGCGGATTGACAAACAAATTTGGGTGGGCCTCAGCGCCCGCACCAATGCCGACGCCGTGCTGCAAATGCAGTCCATCCTTAAACCTTATGGCTACGATGTGGAAGCCGTGCGGTTGATGGGCGGCTGCTTGCACCTCAAGTCCGCCGTGACGCAAGTGGCCGAAGACCTGCTCCTGCTCAACCCCGACTGGGTGGACGATGCCTATTTCCCCGACTTCGACATCATTGAAACCGACCCCGACGAACCAGATGCCGCCAATGCGCTCATGGTCGGCGACACGGTCATTTACCCTTCCGACTTTCCGTTCACGGCGCTCCTGTTAGCCGAGGAGGAAATCGAGCTGCTGCTGGTGGACAATTCCGAGTTGATGAAAGCGGAAGGCGGAGTGACGTGCTGCAGTATTATTTTGGATTGAAAAAACTTCTCTCAATTTTCCAACCATCCGGCCCACCTTGCGTCCTTACCACAAAACAAGGCGATTGCTTCGCCCATCTTGAAACTTGAAACCAACTTACGACTTTGACAGCCATCGAAACCATATCGGAGACGGAACTGGTGCGGCGCAGCCTTGCTGGGGAGGAGCTGGCGCAACGGCAACTTTATGACCGGTATGTGGGTGCCATGTTCCACACCGTGCTGCGCCTGACGGCCAACCGGCAGGACGCCGAGGATGTGACGCAGGAGGTCTTTGTGAAGGTTTTTGAAAAGCTGGATTCGTTTCGGGGGGAGAGCACCCTCGGCGCTTGGATAAAACGGGTGGCGGTGAACACCACGCTGAACTTTTTGCGCCAAGCCAACCGCCTGAAACTGGTGGTGCTGGAAAGCCAGCACCTCCCACCCGAAGCCGAACCAGCAGTGGATGAAACCGCTTGGGCGCACGACCTCCGCCGCATCCATGAAGCGATGGGCGAACTGCCGGAGGGCTGCCGTCTCGTGTTCAACCTGCACCTGCTGGAAGGCTATCGGCACCAGGACGTGGCGCAGATGCTGGGCATCGCGGAGTCCACCTCTAAGACGCAGTACATGCGGGCGAGGAGGATGATAAAGGAGAAATTAGGAAATTAGGAAAACCATTGACAATGAGCGACTTAGAAAAATACATCCTCGAAAATCGGGACGAACTGGACCGCATGGAACCTGTGCCGGAGGAGGCTATGTGGCAAAAAATACGTGCTAATTCAACTCGACAGAAGCCTGCTGCCCGTGCTGGGTTCAATTGGAAGTTGCTAACCATCGCCGCTTTTTTGGTGGCGCTGGTAGGGTGGGGGCTTTTGTTTTTTGGCGGGCGAAATTCATTCCGCCAAATGCCCACAACGCCCATCGCAGCGCCCACGGCCCCTGTTGCGGAGCAAAAAACGAAGCCCATTGCGGAGGATAAAACAACCACACCGACACAGGAACAAGTTCTGACGATAGAAAAGAAAAGCACCCCACCCATTGCGGAGCGACCAAAGCAGAAAGCACGGAAACCAGCAAAAACGGAAGTGGAAACGCCACCCGTCGTCTCAGAAGAGGAGCGGCAGTTGCAGCAACTGGTGGCACAGAAACAGCAAGAAATCGGTCTCGATACCCTCAATCGGGCAGCCTACGCCGATTTGCTGAGCGAGCTGGACGAATTGGAAATCAGTGTGGAAGAGGCTCGAAGTGACCTCGGCGGGATGCCGCAAAGGGAGCGCCTGATGGAGACGCTCATCCGCTATTACGAACTGAAAATCAGGATTTTAGAGCAAATAAATTATGAAATCAATAAACAGAAATACCATGCAGAATTGGAAAAACGGATTTAGCCTGCTACTGTTCACAGTGGTGGCTTGGGGAGTGATGCAATCATTTGCGACAGCGAAAATTGAGCGCAGCAAGGTCATCAAAAAGGACTTCGACGCCAAATCGGAAGTGTCGGCGAGCCACCAATACGGCCCGTTGACCGTCAAAAAGTCAACGGACGGGCGCATCCACCTCGAAGCGGAGATGCTGCTGACCGGCTCGGACGAGGCGAGCATCGAAGAGGTATTGGCCCGGTTCGACGTGGCGGTGAAGGAGTCAGACAAAGACCTTCAGCTGGAAACCGACCTCGGCATCGAGAGCTGCAACAGCATCAACAACAAAAAGACCATCAAGTACAAAGACGGACGCAAGGTGAAGGGCATTAACGAAATGAAGGTGAAGATGACGCTTTGGGTGCCCAACCCAGCAAAGCTCAAGCTGGACAACAAGTACGACCGCATCGAACTGACCGACGACTACACCGGGGAGCTTCGGGTAATGCTGTACAGCGGCGACTTCGTTGCGGCCAACCTCGGTGGCTCGCTCGACCTCGACCTGAAATACGGCAAGGCCAAAATGGGCAATGTCGAGAAAGTCAAGCTGAATATTTATGACTCAAAGGTGAACATGGGCAACCTGTCGCAGGCCAGGGTGAACGGCAAATACTCGGAGTTTGTGCTAGGTAACGTGGGCGGGGATATGGACCTGGAGACCTACGACGACAACTGGCAGGTGGGCAACGTGGGCGGTCGATTGAAGCTGGAAGACAAGTACTCAGCGTTCAAGTTCGGGAATATCGGTGGGGCAAGCATGGTGTTTTTCGATGCCGTTTTTATTGCCGAGGAAGTGGGCGACGTGGAAATTCGGGACACCAAATATTCGGAGGTTAAACTCACGAAAGTGGGCAACCTGAAACTCGGCAACGTCTTCGACGACGACTACCGGATTAAGGTGGCGGGCAGCATCGAGGCCAAGGATTCCAAATATACGGAGTACCGGGTGGGCAAGCTGGGCAAGCAGTTCACCATTTCCCAATCGTTCGACGACACGGTGGAGCTGGAAAGCGTAGCTGCGGACTTCAACCAAATCGGCATTGTCGGGAAATATACCGAGCTGGCGTTGAGCATTGCCGAAGGTGCCCAATTCCAGTTGGACGTGGACATGAAATACGGCAAGATAAGCTACCCTGAAAGTAGGTTGGAAATCAGCAAACACCAGGAGTTGAACAGTCAGACAACAATTAAGGGAACCGTTGGTACTGCCCAAACGGGTGGACAAATGAACAGCCTGAAAATGACGGGATTTGACAATACGCTGACGTGGAAGGATTGACGATTTACGACTGACGATTTACGATTGGGAGCACTGGAACCCAATCGTAAATCGTCAATCGAAAGTGATGCTGACATCCTCCTTCAGCCGCATCATCAACTCAGGCCGGTTCACAGGCACCTTGATGGTAAATAGCACATCATAAGTTCGGAGAAAGCCAGCCTTCTGGTGGTAGTAGTAGCTGTCGTAGAGGAAGTTTACCTCGTAATAGTCATCGCCGTTGATGATGGAGAGGATGTTGGCTTTGCAACCGGGTGCGGTCAACACCCGCATCCGCTGCTCGAAGACGACGTAGGAGTCCAATTTATGGTCGTTGGTGGTGGAGATGACCGTCACTAGGCCGAGCGTGTCTAGCGTGGTGAAAACCAGGCTTTCCTCGTCTGGTGAAATATAGGTTTTGGAAAACAAGGGCGCCGGGTAGTCGAGGCAATAGGAAAACCGTTGGCTACAGTATTGCTGCCCAAGCGATGCGACAGGAGCCTTCAGCTTACCAAAAGCTAGGCAGAGCACGACTGCGATGGATGATATGGAGATGGCGGTTTTCAAAAGCTTTGTTGGGTAGTTGCAAAGGAAGTGCCACGAATGGACTGGGTTGAGGCTGGGTTAAATTATTCCTAAAGCTGCCAGCGGTGCTGT
Organism: Saprospiraceae bacterium; assembly: GCA_021739645.1. Taxonomy (GTDB): domain Bacteria; phylum Bacteroidota; class Bacteroidia; order Chitinophagales; family Saprospiraceae; genus UBA6168. The sequence goes on from JAIPBL010000002.1 coordinate 68,917, forward strand.
CTTCGTTGATATTAAGTGAATAAATTTCGACGTCCAATATTTCACTTAAAATACCAACGTCATGAAACAGCTTTTCCTTTGCTTTGCCATTTGCGTTTTCAGCTTCCCGCCAGTTTCTTCTTTTGGGCAAAATAGCCACTCGCCTGCCCCAAATAGTCTGGATTCCACCATTGTTTGGGAAGTAGGTATCTCATTTGCCCAAATCACCCGCCAGCCTTCCCGCCTTTTTTACGCAAGGTTGAAAGTCTTCGCCACCGACCGATTCTCACTTGGAATACATGGCGCCATCCTCCAACGCCGCACGATGGAAACATTCGGACAGGATGTAATCGAGCCGCAGTTGGGCTTTGGCGAAATTGGCTTCGTCACTGCTTACAATTTTGTGAACACCAAGCGATTCTCCCTAGGAGGGGAGGTTGTGACCGGGTACGCAAGCGCCTCCCTTTCCGACAGGGCGGTGACGGAGACCCAATTCTATGCTTATGCTGTGGATGGGGTAGCCTTTGTCACGGAGCAGGAAGTGCCGAGTGTCGTGACCCGGAACCGCTATTTCCAGTTCAGGCCAGAACTAACGGCCTGTTTCCGGTTCAACAGGTATATTGGCATTCAAGTTGGCGGAGGGTACAATTTTCTATTGGGTAAAACCCGTTTCGCAAAAACCGCTGATTTTGATGGCTGGGTGGCAAGGGCAGGGGTGCTGCTTGTAATCCCATCGGACGAGCAAGGGAATTGAAACAGCATTGTCCTCGCTCATTTATAAATATTGAGGAAATAGTTGATGGGGCTGTTGGCCAAGGTGTCACCGTTCAAAATGAGCTGCTCAAAAAAGGTGACCCCGGAGCAGCATTTGCTGCCAGTAGAGACACCGACCGTGGTCAGCAGCGTGTCTGGCGGCAGGCTGTCCAACTGGATGATATAACCAGCCACATTCCTGCTTGCCGGAACGGCAGCCGTGTAGGAACCGGGATAATCGGAAGCGATTAGAATACGGGGCTGGGAGCCGGTCGAGCCTTCAAAAATGGTGGTGATTTTCAGGCTGTTCAGTTCGTATTGGCTGCTATTGATGAGGTCTGTGCTGTCTGTTTTTGACAAAAAATAAAGAAACACATTGTCAGTGCCACGGCAATCCACCTTATTGCATTCGCAAGCATACAAGCCAAGCATCGAAACTACGGCGAGGATAATCAGGGTATTTTTCACGGATAAAGATTTTATGGCTGAGTTGAAACTTTGGATGAATAGAACGTCTGAACTGCTTCAAAAGACGCCTCGCCCCTCCATTTTAGTTGGGTCAATATTTCCCCTAAAAAAACTACATTTGACCCAATCAAAATCACTGTAAAAATGCCGAACATCAACGGAAAAGCACAGCAAGACCGCACCTACGACGCCATCGTCGTCGGCAGCGGCATCAGCGGCGGATGGGCTGCCAAAGAACTCACCGAAAAGGGCCTCAACGTGCTCATGCTCGAACGGGGGCGTAATATGGAGCATGTCATGGACTACAAAGGGGCGCTCAACAACCCGTGGGACGTACAAAGCCGGGGCAAGATTCCCCAGTCGGTGAAAGACCAGCACGCCGTGCAGAGCCAGTGCTACGCCTTCCAAGTGGACAACCAGTATTTTTGGATAAACGACAAAGAAAACCCCTACCAACAAGACAAGCCCTTCAACTGGCTGCGGGGCGACCACCTCGGTGGGCGTTCCCTCATGTGGGGCCGCCAAAGCTACCGCTGGAGCCCCATGGATTTCGAGAGCAACGCCCGCGATGGCAACGGCTCCGACTGGCCCATCCGATACAAAGACCTCGGAAAATGGTACGACTACGTGGAGGCCTTCGCAGGCATCAGCGGCTCGAAGGAGGGGCTGGCGCAATTGCCCGACGGGAACTTCCTGCCACCGATGGAACTCAACTGTGTGGAAGCCTACACTGCTAATCAAATCAAGCAAAACTGGAAAGACCGCCGCATGATCATCGGTCGAACTGCGCACCTGACTTCGGTCGGCGAAGTTCAGAAGAAATTGGGCCGAGGCGCTTGCCAGTACCGCAACCGCTGCCATTGGGGCTGCCCCTACGGTGCTTATTTCAGCAGCCTTTCGGCAACGATACCTGCTGCATTGGCCACCGGCAAGCTCACCATCCGCACGGATGCCAACGTGAGCGAGGTCATGTTCGATGAAAAAACACAGCGTGCCACGGGCGTCCGCTTCATTGACCGCAACACCAAGCAAACGGAGGAGGTCTTCGCAAAAATCGTCTTCCTCAATGCCAGCACGCTCGGCACCACCTTCGTGCTCCTCAACTCAAAGAGCAACCGCTTCCCTGACGGCCTCGGCAACGACAGCGGCGCCATCGGCCACTACCTCATGGACCACCACTACGGCGTCGGTGCAGTCGCCACCCACGACGGCTTCACCGACCAATACTGGTCTGGCCGCCGTGCCAACGGCATCTACGTGCCCCGCTTCCGCAACCTGCCGGGCAGCGAGCAAAGCAAGGACTTCGTGCGGGGCTACGGGTATCAGGGCAGTGCTGGCCGGGGCGGTTGGGGCAATGTCCATGGCAAACCCGGCTTCGGCGCTGGCATGAAGGCCGAAATGCACGACCCTGGGCCTTGGAGTTTCTGGCTCGGTGGCTGGGGCGAGCACCTGCCGCATTTCGACAACAAGGTGACGCTGGACACCAGCAAGACCGACCCCTACGGCTTGCCGATGCTGCATATCGACTGCGAGTTCAAGGACAATGAAATGGCCATGCGAAAGGACATCCAGTTGGCGGCCACGGAGATGCTCGAATCCGCCGGGTTCAAGGGCATTACCCCGTTCGACGACTTGGCGACCACGCCGCCGGGCCACTGCATCCACGAGATGGGCACCTGTCGCATGGGCACCGACCCCAAGACCAGCGCCCTCAACGGCAACAACCAGCTTTGGGCGGCGAAAAACGTCTTTGTGACGGATGGGGCTTGCATGGCCAGTACGGCCTGCCAAAACCCGTCTTTGACCTACATGGCGCTGACGGCACGGGCGGCGGACACGGCGGTGAGGATGTTGAAAAAGGGGGATTTGTAAGGCCAACTGCGGTGTCAAATAAGGCCGCTTGCGAGATGTCGCAGGTGGCCTTCGGCCATGCCAAAAGCGGCGTGTACTTCTCACACGAGAAATTACTGGGGTTCCGAGAAATAAAGTCTCAGGTCGTCCGTCACTCCCCAAAGTTTGAGCAATTTAGCGTTAATCTCGGCGCTGTGGGGATCAGTGATTTTATCCCAAGCCATCACCGGGCAGTCACTGTCCAGTTTCACTACTTTTTCTGTGGAAAGGGAGATGCGGTGCAAAGCTGCCCGTTCGCAGTCGCTCCGCCCGAACTCCGGCAAGTCGGCAGCGGTGAACATGGCCGCGAATACCACCGCACCAGTTGCGTACCATCGCCGCCACTTCCACTCAATTTTGCGGAGCAGATGAAAGGTCGTAAGGCCATAAAAAAAGACCAAGCAGAGCGTGACTGGCATGACCGTATCGTGACGAATGATGAGAGGTCGATAAATCCGGTAACCCCCCAGTGGCAGCAGCAGCAGGTAAGCAAGGATGAAAACGGCCAACCATTTTCCTATATGAAAAAGCTTTTGGCGGATGTCCGATGGGGCATATTTTGAGACCAAAAACAGATTGGCTACGATGGCCGCTGCGAGCAGGGGAAGTCCGAGTTTTTGGGTAAATATGGAACCGATTCCTTTCAAAAGGGCGGGGTAGCGGTCAATCAGGGGCGTGGCCAAGGCGGGGTTTTCGATATTGAAGCTCCCGACGTACATTGACCACAGCGATACCAGCCCGATGAGCAGGAAATAGAAGAACAGCGGCTTCGGCAGCTTCCGCAGGGTTTGGGCGGCCCTTCGGAAAATGGGTTGGTCGGGCTGCTCCGCAAAGATTTGGTACCCAATTTTTACCAAAACCAATGGGCAAGCAAGCAGCACCACTGCCGCTACCAGCGGCCCACTCAACGGCAAAGCCACGGCCAAGCAAAGCAACAGGATATGCTGCCAGATGGGAAGTCGAAGCGGCTCGGCCCGAACTTCCGAGCGATAAAACGGGTAGAGAAAACACCCCAGCATTGCCAACGGCAACGGATAAAAAAAGCTGTACGTGATGGAATTCTCCACCAATCCCATTTGAAGGTTGTAGCCGCCTGTTTGGAAAAAAGGCGTTGCCACGGCCGCTGCCAGCAGCCAATCTTGCCAGCGGAACTTGCTGCTTGCGGTGGCAAATGCGGCCAACAGTGCAATCAGCAGGAGTTGGATGGCCACCTTGGCAAGCGCACAGGCGAGGTAGATGCTGTCCACCGGGCTGGTAAATTGCTGCAACCAAACAGGCACGTGGAGGAAGTAGGCGGACATCGGCCAGTGTACAAAAAAGCGGTTGGGGGCACTATGGCGGTCGCCCTGCAAAACGCTCAGGCCGAAGGGGTCTTGCAGCACTTTCTGGTAGTTTTCGGCAGGTAGCACGATGGCCGCCATGTCGCCGTCAAGGGGTATATGCAGGTGCTGCATGTACGAGTACCCAGTATCCAATAGCAGAAAGGATAGCAGTAAAATCAGGGTGCCACGTTGTCCGTTTGGATTTGACTGGAAAAGCATGGCCAAAGGTGGCAATTTTTTGAAGAGGGTTGATAAGTGCCCGGGGTCTCCATCAACCCTTTTCAACTTCATCAATATTTATCAACTTTGTAACCATGGAAATCACCGAAGTCTTCTACCCGCATACCCGCCAAGAATGGCGCAACTGGCTCGAAACGCACAGCACGACCAAAACAGAAGTCTGGTTTCGCACTTTCCGCAAGGCAACCGGAAAGCCCTCGCTGCCCTACGACGACATGGTGGAGGAATGCCTCTGTTTTGGTTGGATTGACGGCACGGTGAAGAAATATTGCGAAGAAAGTGCCGTGCGCCGCATCACGCCCCGCCGAAAGAAGAGCTACCTCAGTGAACTCAACCGTCAGCGCATCTGGAAGCTGCAACGCCTCGGCCTGATGACCCCGGCGGGCATTGCCCCCATCGAATCGCAGCTGGGCTCACCGGACGAGCCGCTCGTCGTTCCCGACTGGATTTTGGCGCAGCTACAGGCCGACCCGCTGGTCTGGCAGCATTTCGAGGCGTTTCCCCATTTTTACAAAAGATTGAAGATTGGCTGGATTAATGAAAACCTTACCCCAAGCCGACAAGCCGAGGCTCAAAAGCGCCTCGATTATTTCATCAAAATGACAGCACAGGGGAAAAGATATGGGGCGGAGCCGATGAAGGAATTTGGCCGTTAGGGTTGGCAATTACAATCCGCACCAATAGGTTTTGCGCAATGCCCAGCAGGGTTGATAGGAGGTTGATAAATGTTGATGGAGACCTTGGGCACACATCAACTTTTATCAACAAAAAACTCGGAAAGTGCTGTCCATCATCACACCGTCGCCGCTGCCATGCCGTTCGGGGCGGCCGATGCTAGGCTCCACTACCACCTGCAATTAGGAACAGGTCGAGTCCTGATTGTTATCGGGATTGTTCCAGCGGTTTAGAATCAAAAACCCAAACTGACATAAAGCGCTTCGGGATATCCTATTCCCGTTCGGAAAATAAAATGTCCGTTTGGTTTTTGGAATCTATACCCCAGTGATGCGGCTGGCAAATTCTGTCGGTATTCTGATTTGGAAGGTTTTGGTTCTCCAGAATAATTGGCATTGCTTACACCAATATCATAACTATCAGGGTCATAGCTTGTCGTAAACCCAATATTGAACTCGGCATGACTTTTCTTTACCCCGGTCAGCCCCGATAGGCCGATGACGAAAAGAGGGCCGGAATCCTCCCAATTATACCAACCCCCATAGCCCACTCTCACCCAATAGGAAGTAATAAATCCCTTTGCAGGCTCCGCAATCATTCTTTCATAATTGCCTTCGACGACACCATAAACCCCCACCGTACCGATGGTTCCGTACACGGCATTTTTTTTCAATCCTGACCGTTCAGCGGCGGTTTTTATTTCCTGGCTATAAGCGGTAACTTGCAAAAGGGCACTCCCGAGGAGGGAAAGTAAGGTGATTTTCAGCATCTTCATTTCGTTTATTTTTTAGTGAAAATCAGCAAATGAAAGTGCTGTTATACGCTTTGTCAAGGAGTATAGACTTTAGGAACGATGAAAAAATAAGTTCGCTGTTCTTTCATCGAACTTAAACTTCACAAATACATGGCATCCGTTGTCAAATGTAATTTCAGGAATAAATATAGACCAAAATGCCGTTCCCAGTTGCTTCAAGTATGTTTTGGTAGGAATTTAGTCTCGTAGCGCTTTGTACATGGGTAGCTTTCCAGGTATTCCTTTCAGTAGAAGCTAGGCCGTCTCCCGCTGTCATAAGGACAACTAAAAAAATAAACGCAAACTATTTTAAGCATAAATTGCTCAACTTTTTGAGCCTATATCCTGAAATATACTTTTTGGCCTGTGCTTAGTTCTACTTTGTCACTTTAGGAAAATCCCGAAGGGATTCAATTTGAATAGCCTCCGATGCGAGGCTGTCTCATAAGTCACTTTTTGAAAAACATGGCAGAATTTAATCTTAACACATAGGCACATAGAACACATAGGCAATATACTATGTGTTCTATGTGCCTATGTGTTTAAAAAATCCTGTGTTGAATATTTTATGTTTACTTGTGAGACAGCCTCATTCATATTTGACCCCTTTGGGGTCTCATAGTTGATAGATTTCTATAGTGACAAAGTAGAATTAGATTCGTGGGATAAAATCTCCAAACTCACGATTTTGGTAATCAAAAAAGTCCCAACCGTTTTCGGCTGGGACTTTTTAGGAAAAGCTTTGATGCCAAACCCTATTTCATTAGTCTCGCATCAATAGAGCGACTCGATTACTGCGCCTTAACCAAACGGTTGTTCAGCGGCTGGGTCGGGCGGTAGTTTTCATGAAGGATGGCTTCCATTTCAGCAATCTGTTCATGAGAAGCTTCGATGTTCGTTGACCAGACCATCCAGTTCACGATTTCGGAGCAAGGGGGTGTCGTCAGCGAGCCGCCGTACCACCAAAAATGCGCATCATAAGTACTGTTGTACCCTGCTGGCATTAGCACCTTTGGGTTGTAGGTGTCGGAGGAAGCGAAGTCCCCTTCGTCATGTGGCCAAGAGGTCATGATGTCATCGAAAAATGGGTTGTGGTTGCCCTCTTCGATGAAGACGCCCACGACTGCCAGTTGGCCATCAATCGGGTTGCGGTGGACAAAATGGATTTCTACCGGATAGTGTACTCCGTTCACAGTATGCTCCGATTCAGCGTGGAAGTGGAACTGCAGCAGGTAGAACTTCTGGCCGTTCAGCGAGATGTAGCTGGCCTCGTTCAAATTCGCAGGTTGATCCACGTTGTACTGGATGGTGTGGCCGTTGTTCACAATGAAAGTAGCCGTATTTTTCCAATAGAATCTCAATTTTTTAGCCAGATTCCGGGATGCCGGCGGGATGATGTTGACGGGTGACTGGTGGTTTCCGCCGCAGTCCCACGAGTTACAGATATCCTCCCAATAGTCGGGGCCGTCGATGCCTTCGTACTCCCAGTGGATGTTCGTTCCCTCGCAGTCGGTCCGCAGGGTGATTTCCCCTGTGAAGTCATTCACAAGGTAGGGCTCATTGATTTCCGCTTGTGGTTCTACCGATTCAGAGATTTTGCTCTCGTTGGTACAGGCACCCATCATGCTGAGTGCAGCGGCGAAGAATACGCCTGCGGAGATTTTGAAAAAAGGGTGTTTACTGCTCATTTGGAATAGATTTAGAAAGTGAAAGTAAGGATTAAATCGATTTTGGCATTTTCTTCTGGCACTTTGGAGGCATTGACGATAAAAGGGAGAACTAGGCAAAATTTGCAAATAGCCGGTTCCATGAAAAAAAACTGGTTCAAATGTACAAGCAGTTCGATTGCAAAACGAATGTTTTGCAATAAAAAAATGGCAAAGTTGGCCGTCGGCACAAGTTTCCCCAAGAAATAACCGCAAACACTGGTTCAACGTCCCCAGACTTGAACCGGGTTTCAGTGTGTCTCCCGACGTGCGTGTGAAATGCTAATGCTAGCGAGATTGGAATTTGCGCAACCAGTTGTCCCCAAGTTGTATAGAAAGCAACATTTATCACCAAGCAGGCCATTCCCAAGGGCTAATTTAGTCCCTAAAAAAAGATATGAATTACCATTTCAGTAAAATTGTACACACGGATTTCGAAACGGCCATTGCCACCGTGACTGCCGCCCTGCAAGCAGCAGGCTTTGGCGTGTTGACGGATATTGACCTAAAGGCTACCTTCCACAAAAAACTGGGCGTAGATTTTCGGCCTTATAGGATATTGGGCGCTTGCCATGCGCCTTCTGCCTACCAAGCCCTGCAAGCAGAGGAGCGGATTGGCCTCATGCTGCCTTGCAACGTCATCGTGAGAGAAACGGAAACAGGTGCAGTGGAGGTGTCAGCCGTGGACCCTGTGGCGTCCATGCAGGCCGTTCAAAATGAATCGCTGGGGGAAGTGGCGACGATGGTGCAAGCGAAGTTGCGAGGGGTCGTGGAGGGCCTTTAATGGTTGTTGCCCACATGCCCAACACCGTGCATTATTATTCAGTTTGATGTAAAAACTCATTGACCTAAATTGTTGATTGACAACAATTTAAACACCCGTTCGCAGGTGAATGGCTTGGTTTATTTTTCAGGGAATAACCGTACTTATGTTGAATAAAGAAACGACTCCCTCCCTTTTCATGGATATTTGTCACCGTTGGCGGTTACTTGTTTACCACGGGTAACTCCACAAAACTTTCGGTATTCAACCACTGCATATTCTCCCTAAAAAAAGCATCACAATACAAACAGACGTTTTGCAGCACCTCCGTCCTCGCACGGGCATCCGCTTCATCGATGCCGAGGTGTTCGCCCATGCGCCACGGGTCGCCCTCGTTCAGGCGCTGAAAAACAGGGTGTTGTGAAACTCGTTCCAGTACGTCCGACACCTTGTCTTTGCGGGCATCGCCCATGGGGAATTTTGTGCCGGGGCAACAGGGGTTGATGCGCCACAGTTGGATGCTGATTTCCTGCGGAATGTCGTCGTAGCCACCAAGGAAGTTCCGTGCACCGGAAAGGATGGTGCAGAAATTATGTTGCGGATCGCGCTTCCAATTGTCTTTTTCCAAGGCCCGGCCCCGTGCCCAATTGCCGCCGAGCCACATTTCCTCCGTGGCACCCCAGTGACCCCAGCTCAACGGTCTGTCGAGCAGGTAGTTTTCTTTTGCGAGCAAGGGGTCTTTGTGGTCGCTGCGCACGCCCTGCGACTCGAAGAGCGCCGCCAGTTTGTCAAGCCGTGCCCCGGCGTGCTTGTGGTAGCGGTCAATGCTGGCGATGTCGAAGCGGGTGACGCCCTTCTCGATGAGGTTGGCGAGGATTTCCTCTGTGAGCAGGTCGCCGTTGGTCTGGAGCATGATTTGGGTGCGGTCGGCGTAGCGTTCCCGCAGGCGGTCGAGGATGGCGTAGAGCAGCTTCCGCTCCGCCAGCGGCTCGCCGCCGGAGAGGATGAGGCGGTCAATGCTGTCGGGCATGTTTTCGATGATGGCCATGCACTCCTCCTCGCTGATGCGGGCGCCTTTCGGGCCACTCAGGTTGTAGCAATGGTCGCATTGGTCGTTGCAGAGCTGCGTGAAAACCCAGTAAACGCTCTCGCAATGGTTGAAGTCTGATTTCATAACTGTTGACAATAAAAATGGTAGGCAAGGAAATTATCGGGCGCAGTTCACGCATTTCGCACTTTGGGGCATGAGCATCAGCCGACGGAGCTGAATGGGCTGATTGCATTGGCTACACAAGCCGAAATCCTCATAGCCTACCTTGCCGAGCATCGTTTCCAGATTCGCCAATTTCTGTTCTGCTTCCCGCAATGCCGCCGCCGCCACACTGCCACTTACGATGGCATCCATGCGGGACAACCGCCCGATGGCATTGTCGGGTCCCAATGTCTGGGACATTTCGCGATAACCTTCGATTTTCACTTTCGTTTTTTCGATTTCGGTTTCAATGTTTTTCCTGATTTCTTCGTGGTTCAAATGCATCTTTCGATTTTTTTATCTGTGAAAATACCAATTCCCTGCCATACCGGAAGATGTTTGTCACGCCACCTAATTTCCAATTCCCAAAGCTGCCCAAAACGCCACCTCCTCCCCCACCCCCGTCCGGGCATCCTGCACGAATGCCGCTTTGGTTTCATATTTTTTCAATATACCGCCCTGCATCAGCGCCATTTCATCGCCCATGAGGAGGGCTTCCTTCAGGTCGTGGGTGACGAACAGCGTGGTGATTTTGAACGTGGCCACCATTCGTTTCAGCAATTGCTGCATCGCCGAGCGGGTCTCCGTGTCGAGCGCCCCGAACGGCTCGTCGAGGAGCAGCACCTGTGGCTCTACGATGAGCGCCCGCCCGAAGGCGACCCGCTGGCGCTGCCCGCCGGAGAGCTGTCCCGGCATTTTTTTCGATTGGTCGCCGAGTTCGAGGCTTTCGAGCATTTCCGTGGTTTTTTGGTGGATGTCGGTTTCTGGCAGCTTGCGCAGCCGCAGTCCGAAGGCGACATTTTCAAAAGCGTTCAGGTGCGGAAAAAGTAGCGGTTCTTGGTACAGATAGACGATGTTTCGCAGGTGGGCGGGCACCTCGTTCATTGTTTTGCCATTGAGTTCCACCGTACCACTGTCGGGCATTTCCAGCCCGGCGATTATTTTGAGCAAGGTCGTCTTGCCGCTGCCGGAGCGGCCGAGGATGCTCAACATACGGTGGGCTTCGAGCGTGAAGCTCAAGTCTTGGAGCACTTGCTCTTTGCCGAAGGTTTTGCTGATATGATTGATTTTTAAGTACATGTTTCGCTACGTTTTGAACAAAACCCGCTTGTTTACCCAAAGCAACCCCACGGGCGGCAGTACCAGCAACACACTCGCCAGCGCCGCATAAAAAATATTCGCCTCGCCGATGTACTGGAACACCTTCACCGTCAGCGTCTGTACCTTGCCCACGCCGAGCAGGCTTGTCAGGCCGTACTCAAACCACGAGATGAGGAAGGTCTGGAAAAAACAGACCAGCAGTGCCCCTTTTGCCGCAGGCACCAGCACCCGCCGGAAAGTCTGCCAGCCATTGCCGCCGAGGGTGGCCGAAAGCTGCTCCATCGCCCGCATCCGTTCGTTCCAGAAGCCCGTGAAAAAAATGACCCCAAACGGATAGGCGATGAACAATTGCGCCAGCAAGACGCCGCCCACCTTGCCCGCCAGCCCCAGCCGCAGGAAGTAAAATTGCAGCGTGGCGGCGAGTATGACCGGGGCGAAGACGTAGGGGAAATAGGCGACCGTCAGCCACCGCTCCCGCCAAGGGTGGTAGGCGATATGTTTTGCCGTGAAAAAACTCAGCCCGGTGGCGACCGTGGCAATGCCCACCGAAATGCCGAGGGAGCGCAGCAGGCTTTGCCCCAAATCGGACTGCCCAGCGAGCAAAAAGTGCCAGTTGTCCGTCGTCCAGGTGGCGGGCAGCACGGCAGGGAACCGCCAGTTTTGCCCGAAGGACAACGCCAACAGGAAGGCGAAGGGGAACAGGACGGCGGCTGCGAAGGTGTATTTGAGTGGTTTTCTCAGCATAAAAAAACTTGATGCGTGGTTAAGTTGGTTTGACTGCTTGTTGAAACCACGCCATGTATTCCCCTAAATTTTCACCCAAAAAATAAGGGAGGTTGAGGAGGTGAAAGGTTTTTCCACTCGGGGTCGTCGCTTGTTGCAGGAGCAATTCCCCGGCGTACAGCCTGATGGCGAAGGGGTGGTCGCAGATTTCCATGAACTGGTGCAGCGAGCGAAGTTTGCCCGTTGCCCCGGCTTTTACCTCCACGGGAACGAGTATCTGCCGGAAGGGGAACAGGAAGTCCACTTCCGCCGAACTTTGCTTTTTTTCCCGTACCCAAAAGCGGAGGCTGTCGAGCGGCGAGTTCATATTCGCCAGCAGTTGCTGCCCAACCCAATGGTGGATAATCCTGCCCCGGTAGGCTTCGTGCAGGTCTTTTGTGCCGATGAGGCTTTCTTGTATGCCGCTGAAGAAGTTGACCAGCCCAGTGTCGAGTGCTTGTAGGTAGGGCATCTTGCGGTGGTCAGGCAAGCCCGGCAGTTGAGCTTCGACCGTTGGATAGACCAAGTGTAGCAGCATCGCTTTCTCCAGCGTCCGCAGCGCCTCGCCCACTTCACGGGAGCCATAGCCTGCGTTCCCGAACCCCTCGAACTTGATGCGCCCGCCCGCTTCGAGGAGCAAATGCCGGATGCAATGCTGAATCACCTGCGCCCGCACCCCGTCTTTTTCATATTTCTGCACGTCGTCTTGGTAGGCGGTGAGCAGGGTGGTATAAATGGGTTTCAGGGCTGTCAGGTCCCGGTTTTCTGAGAATTGCTCCACCACTTCCGGCATGCCGCCGATGAGGGCGTATTGATGAAAAAGCTGCATCAATTTTGGCTGGGCATAAGCGGGCAACGGCACTTGCCCCAACATCCCGGCGGCTGCCTCCTCGCCGATGGCCTGCAAAAACTCCCGGAACGACACCGGGCGCAACACCATGTACTCCACCCTGCCCACCGGAAAGGTGTTTTTGGATTCGAGCAGGGTCTCCAGCAGCGACCCGGCAGCTATCACGTAGAGGTCGGGGAAATGTTCGTAGAAATAACGCAACTGGGCCACCGCCATCGGCTCGTTCTGGATTTCATCAATGAACAACAGCACCCGCTTCCCGTGCCGGGGCACATCGTGGCGGAACAGCAGCGCCGCCACGATGTCTTCCAGCCTGTCAAAACGGGTGAACATTTCCCGGTCGCCGGGCAATTCCAAGTTGAGGGGGATGAAATGGTCGAACTCCTGGGAAAACAGCTTGACCGCCGTCGTCTTGCCTACCTGCCTCGCACCCCGCATTATCAGCGGTTTGCGGTTGCTTCTTTCCGCCCATTGCTTTAGTTCGGTAAGGATGCTTCTTTTAAAATTCATGGTTTAAAACATAAAGTCAAGGCAATTTTTGTAAAAAATACGCATAAAGTAAGGGTATTTTATTTGAAATACTTACACAAAGTAAGGGCATTTTCAAACCAAACTCCTTTCTCCAGATTTTTTGCGAAGCAAAAACACTACCGCCCCCACCACGAACACCGTGTAAAGCACCCCAATCACGTACGCCTGCGGCATATCCGCCAAATCGAAACGCTGGAGCTTACGGATGGTCAGCACCGACACCATCTGCGGCGACTGGCTGCCCAGCAGCAGCGGGATTTCGTAGCTGCCCATTACGAAGATAAAGTACAGCACCAGCGTCGGGAACGCCTGCCGCAGCAGCACCGGAACGACGACCCGCCTCGCCGATTGCCTCGCCGTGGCGCCCAGCGTGGCGGCCAATTGGGCGTACTCGCCAAGCCGTTCGTTTTGGTACAAATTTGAGAACAGGATGATGAAAAACGGCGTAGCCATGAGCACGTGCGCCGCGATGATGCCCACCCCCCAGGGGTCGTTCACCCAGTTGGGGAAGTCCTCGATGCCGCCCGTTAGTCCCAGCCGGTACACCAGCCTCGATGCAAAGCCCGCCCCCGAAAGCGTCTGGAAAACGAGGAACGCCACCACCATGGCGGGCAATGTGAGCGGCAGGTAAATCAGCCACGACAGGATGCCCCGTTGCCACCGCTCCGGCCCCCTCACCACGGCAGCCAATGCCAGCCCCAGCGCCAAGCCGATGCTGCAAGCCGCCACCCAACAACTGAAGCCCAACGAGCGCCAAAATTCGCTGCCCGTCAGCACGCTGCCCCAATGCCTCAGCGTGAATCCTTCGCTGCCAATACCCGCCAGCCCCGTGCTGTGCAGCAGCGAGTAGCCGATGCCGAAGGCAAGCGGCAGCGCTGTGAGTCCGAGGAACAGCGCCATGCTCCCGTATTTGCCGTTAAATCTTCCAGCCATGTTTTTTCCAATCTTCTTCGTAATCAATATCGGGCAGCACGGGCAATTGGTGGCAGGTCTTGCCCAATCGCCCGATGACTTCCATAGTTTGTGAAAAAACCGCCGCCGTGCTCCATTCGATGCCCTGAAAAACGGCAGGCTCGTGAGCGTTCATGCCCAGCAAGTAGTAGCCGCCGTCGTCCGTGCCACCGATGGTGAAATCGTGGGTGGCCAGTTTTTCAAAAGCATCGTGGAGGATGGCGGGCGTGATGCCCGGCACGTCGCTGCCCACGATAACTGCCCGCTGGTGCTGCCGCAAAATTTCATCGAAAGCCTTGCTCATGCGCTCGCCAAGAGCTTGCCCCGATTTCTCGGGGTCGCCGTTGTGTTGTAGTTTTTTGGTGAAATGGGCGGGTAGCCACTCGTCATTTTCCTCGATAAAATCGCTGTAAAACAGGTACTTGGACACGGGCAGCGGCTCCGTTACTTGCCGAATTCGTTCGAGCAGTGCGGTGTAAATGCGCAGCGCCAGTTCATCGCCCATGGTAGCGGCGAGGCGGGTTTTTACCTTGCCGAGTTGGGGGTTTCTGATGAAAATGATGAGTGCCGCAGACATGGTTTATTGGTTGATGATTTGCTCTCTAAAATCCTTCGCCAGCCGAATCATGTACTCCGGCGCCAGTTCCCGCAGGGCATGTTTTTGCAGTTCGGAGCGGGGCTGTGCATATTTTCGGGTTGGTAGGTTTTCAAACTGCTGCTTCCAGTCGCCGGGCAACTTGGAGAGGTCGAGCACCGTGCCGTCGCCCCAAACCGAGGGGTCTTGTTTTTTGAATTGCGCCTCCGGCGAAATCAGGAAATTGGCGACCACCATTGCCCCGGCTTTATTGCCCGATAGCTTGGGGATGCCCATGTAGTGCGAGTTTTGGATGCTGCCAAAGTCGGGTACGTAAGCCCTTGCCGTGGTCGGGAACAAACCTTGCAGCACCTTGCTGTCCACTTCGCAGTCGTTGTTGCTCATGGTGAACCAGAGTTCGCCGTTGGCGAAAAGCTGGTGCATGGGTGCTACGGCATCGGGGTAAGTCTTGCCGTTTTTCCAAAGAAAAGGCTTGATTTCCCGAAGGTAATCCCATAGCAGGGCGCTCGATTGCAGGTATTTTTTTTCGTCAAAATCGCCGTGAAGCGCTGTGCCGCCTCCGGCGATGTCAATCAGCAGCGATTTCAGGAAAGTCAGCCCGGTGAACTGCGTGTCGAAAGTGAACTTGCCGGGGTGTGTTTTCACAAAATCAGCCAGCGCCTCTCGCGTACGGGGCGGTTCCTTCACAAACTCGCTGTTGTAAATCACGGCCATCTGCACATTGCCCCAGGGGCACTCGTAGCCGCCCACCGGCTGCTGGAAGTCGGTGTTGATGAACGGGTTTTGGAAGTCAATGAACTGGGCGTTGGGCAGCCTGTCCGTCCATGGGCCGAAAAGGGCGTCAATTTGGCGGAGCTGGTAGAATGTTTCGCCGTTGATCCAGGCAAGGTCGAGTTCGCTGTTGGATTTCCCTGCTTCCATTTCGGTCATCAGCGTCTGCACGATGACGTTGCCCTGCCCGGAGGCAGTTTCGAGGGTTATGCCGAACTGCTCTTTCACCGCCGGGGCGACGTATTGCTGCATGTACGCATTGATGAGCGGGTCGCCCTGCCACATCATCAGGTGGACGGTGCTGCCCTGTGCCTGCTGGAGGGTTTGCTCCCAAGTCAGGGTGGCGGGGTCTGTGGGCTGCTGGGGGCTGTCGTTGCAGGCAACTAGGAAGAGGGCTGTGAAAAGAAAAATAGTACGCTGCATGGAATGGAAATTGGAAATTGGAGTGGTGCCCCCAATTTCTCTTCTATGGTTTGAAAGGATTCCTTTATTTCAGTTTTTTGATGCTGTTGTTTTGAACCAGCGAGGTCATTTGAGTAATTGCGATATTGTTGAGTTGGGTCAGCCGCTCGCTTTGGGTCAAGCCCTGCCTAATCAAGACGGCATTGATGCTTTCAAGGTTGGAAAGCACGACGAGTTGTTCCAAAGTAGCCTGGTCACGGATGTTTCCTTTCGCTTTTGGGTTGTTGACGCGCCATTGGACGGCAGTGATGCCAAATAGGGAAACGTTAAGCAAATCTGCTTCGGAGGCATAGACAAGGGAGGTTTCCTTGGGGGAAAGTTTGGGCGGAATCAGCGTTTCTTTAATGGCATCGGTGTGGATGGAGTAGTTTACCTTGGTGAGCGTGCGTTGAAGGTTCCAGTCAAGTTTCAGTCGGTCGTTTTCCTCGGCCTTCAGTCGTTGGAATTCTTTGATGAGGTAGAGTTTGAATTCGATTGAAACCCAAGAGGCAAATTCAAAGGCGATGTCTTTATGTGCAAAAGTGCCGCCGTACCTGCCTGATTTTGAAACGATTCCGATGGCATTGGTTGTTTCAATCCACCGTTTCGGTGTCATCACAAAACTGTTCAATCCAGCTTGGTTTCTAAACCCGTCGAATTCGACGGGTTTAAAATCGGGATTGTAAATGATTTCCCATAATCCCAACAGTTCGATGGTGTTGCGGTTACGCATCCAGTTTTTAATGATGTCGTCGGTGTGCTGTGCGTCTTTGTACCGAGCAATGTCGGTCAAGGAGATATAGTCTTCTTGGTTGGTTTCGTACAAGACAATTTCAAAGCCCTTTGCTTCTATTTTTTTGTTTTTTGCCATGAAGTTTTCTTTCTTTGATTTGACTTGCTAGAGTGGTCAAATTCGACCACTCTAAATATTAACCTTGTTCACCACCCCCGATATTCCGGCGGCTCTGCGCCATTTAGTCGCAGATAAACGACAAGCTGCTCCCAGTGGTGGGTCAGGTGGTCGTTCATCAGGGCGAAAATATCCCATTTTTCAAAACAACCACCTCGCCCCAAACTGAAACTGCCTCGGCGCACCCGCATTTTTCTCCACGATGCCCCGCTCCCTGCCGCCCACCTGAATCTGGTTGCTCTGCGTGGCATTGTTGCTGTACCCGCTGAGGTTGGTGGTGTTCAGCAGGTTGAACACGTCCGCCCGCAGTTCCAGCGTGTTTTTGCCGACGGAAAATTCGTATTGCACGCCGAGGTCAAACACTTTCGACCAGTCGAGGCGGTCGCTGTTCCGGCTCTCGCCGGGTTGGCGGTCGCTGTTGCCGACGTAGGCATCGCCGAAGGAAGCGCCGTCGCCGTTCAGGTCGGTCGTGCCGTGCACCAAGGCATCGGGAATGCGGTTCACGGGCTGCCCGCTCTGCACCAGTCCCGCGAGGGTGATGCCCAAGCCGCCCACGGGATACCAGGTCACGATGCCGTTGAGGATGTGGCGGCGGTCGTTGATGCTGGCGCCCCATTCGGAGCCGAAGTCGTTGCCGTCCATCGCTCGGAAGTTGATGTCCTCCGTGTTGTTTTCCAAATAAGACAGCGTGTAGTTGATGCGCCAGGCCAGCTTGCCGTTGCCCCGGTCCTGTTGCAGGTTGAAACTGGCGGCGTAGTAGCGGCTCTCGCCCGCCGTTTCCGACATGACCACGTTGCGGGCGACGCCGAAAACCGTGTCGCCATCAATCAGGGAATAGCTGCCGTTGAGTATCGGGATGGGGCGGCTGGCATCTGCCTCGGCAGGGGTGCGCACGGTCACGTTGTCCGGGTCGTCGAGGGGGTAAGCTGCGGCGGCGTTGAGGTTGCGCAAGCGGAAAAGGTTTTGCGAGCGGTTGTGCACCAAGTCCACATAAAACAGGCGCTTCTCGTCCAACTGCAACTGGTAGCCGAGGGCGATTTGGTGGGTCAGCGGGTTGTCGTAGCCGTTGGGGTTGAGTATCCGGCGCTCGTTGCTGAAGACGCCTTCCCGTTGCCCTTGCAAGCTCTCGAACTTTGGCCCGTTCAGGTATTGAACATTGGAGGCGCTGCCACTCAGGTTGCCGTCAAAAGTGATTTTGTCAACATCCGTACCGGAAGGCAGAATGCCAAGGCTGACCAACTGTTGCAACTGCCTTTTGTAGTCTGCCGACGTGGTGTTTTGCTGCAAAGCGTCGCTGTACACAGCGTACAGGATTTTATCGTAAAAAATGCCGTAGCCGCCCCGCAACGAGCTGCGCCTGCCGAGCTGGTAGTTGAAGTTGAAACGGGGAGCAAGGTTGTTGAAATCGCCCTGGTCGCTGCCGCCTTTCGAGAGGTTGTCGTAGTCATAGCGCAGCCCCAGCGTCAGGTTCAGGCGGTCGGTGGCGGCGAACTGGTCTTCGAGGTAAACCGAAAAGACATTCTGGGTTTTTCCGAAGGAAGCTGGACGTAGTTCCACATTGTAATTCAGCACCTGCACGTCAGCTGGGATATCGTTTACGCCGAGGTCGGCTCCATGTCCTGCTTCCCGCAATTGGCTCAGTTGCTCATCCGTGAGCTTCACGGTGTAATTGCCGTTCACGTTGCCGCCGCCGAGTAGCCCGTGGTCGGCGGAGACGATGCCGAAGCCGCCCTTGAGCGTGTGGCGGTCGGCGTAGTATTTGAATTTTTGGAGAAATTGTACGGTATTCTCCGTGGCATCGAAGATGTAGCCGGGGTGACCAAGCACGGCGATGGTCTGCTCCTGCGGGTCGAGGACGGTCACTTGCGGGCTGCTTTCGTTGGCGGCCCTGCCGTAGTTCCAGCGGAAACGGGCGTACTGGAGGTTGGACTCCGAACTGAAATTGCCGCTCACGTAGGTGTTTTTCGAAGCCACCAACACCGAGTTCCTGTCCTGAAAATTAGCAGCCGAGGGGAACTGCACGCCCCCTTCCAGCCCCCCACCCTGTCGCTCGATGGCGACGATGCCCACGTTTGCCCGAAGGGAAGAGCGAAATTTGCTGCTCCAAACCTGGTCAATTTTCCCTGAAAGATAGGTGAAACGGTTTTCGCCCCGCACCGTTTCGTTTACGCCGAGGGCGGGTGACGAGAGCAGGTTGTCCTTCAGGTCGGTCGTGTGTTCGAGGTTGAGGTAGTAGAAAGTTTTGTCTTTTTTGATGGCTCCGCCAAAACCCACGCCCGCTTGGTAACGTTGGAATCCATCTTTCACGGCGTTGCCAGAAAGATCCCGCTGGGCGTATTTTGAGCTGGCATCAATGGCCGGACCGGGCCGGGTGACGATGAACGCCTCGCCACCGAACTCGTTGCTGCCGGAGCGGGTGGTGATGTTGATGACGCCATTGTTGGTCAGACCGTACTCAGCGGAGTAGTTGTTGGTCAGCACGGTCACGTCTTTGGCGAAGCCGACAGGGATGGCGAATTTTTGCCCACCGAGGAAGCGCTCGTTGTTGTCCAAGCCATCAATCAGGTAGCTGGTGAACAGCGAATTGGCGCCGTTGATGCTCACGTTGGGCGCTTCTGGGTAGAAGCCCGTCGCCTGCGAGACGTTGGGCAGCCGGTAGAGCGCCCGCGTGATGTCCCGCCCCTCGATGGGCAGCGCTTCGATTTCCTTTTGCGAAAGCTCAAAGGAAACTTCGGCATCGGTGCGGTTGATTTTGGCGGTGGAGGTGGCTTTCACGGTGACCTCACCGAGATTGATGGACGTTTCCGATAGCACGAGCTGCACCGTCCGGTTTTGGTTCGAGCGCAGGTTGATGATGCTGGACTGCGCTGCCCGGTAGGGCAAAAAATCAGGAATAAAAACCTCGTAGCCATCCACCACGGGCAGCGAGCGGAAGGTCGCCTTGCCAAGTGCGTTGGTTTCCTGTACCTGCTCGAAACCCCTTGCCTCGTTTTTCAGTTGAACGGGCACGTTTGCCACAGTTTGGTTCTGGGGGTCGAGAATGGAAACGGTGAGGTCTTCTTGCGCGGTGATTGCCGTCGCAAATAAAATGGTGAGCGTAAAAAGAAGCGTTCGCATGAATTCTTGAAAATTGTTTAAAATAAGTTTGCTGCATTTTGCCAATACCCTTTTGGTCTCCGAAGCTATTGTGTTTTGGCAACTGGGATAAAAAAAGGATGGCAAGTGTAGGCGTTTTTTTAGAATATGCCAGCGTTTGAAAGTCCTGTATTTAGCTTTGGGCGCAAACCAATATTGTCTATGAAATATCTTGAGACCTTCGTGAACGGCTATGCTGGCTACGCCAGTTACCTCTGGAGCGAAATCGTAAATCCCAGTTGGCACAACTATTTTTACTGGCTGCTGGCGGTATCTGCATTCTTTTTTTTGCTGGAAATCATCACACCTTGGCGGAAAGAGCAGCCCCGGTTCCGCAAGGATTTTTGGCTGGACCTTTTTTACATGTTTTTCAATTTCTTCCTTTTTTCCCTCGTGGTTTACAATGCTGCCTCGAACATGGTCGTGGAATTGTTCAATGACGGCATCCAGGCACTGACAGCGGTTGATTTGCAAGCATTGAATCCAATGCGCAACATGCCACTGTGGGCTATTCTGCTGGTGGGTTTCGTCGTCAGCGATTTCATCCAGTGGTGGATTCACCGCCTGCTGCACCGCTCTAGCTGGCTGTGGGAGTTTCACAAAGTGCACCATTCGGTGGAACAGATGGGTTTTGCGGCGCACCTGCGCTACCACTGGATGGAGAACGTGGTGTACCGGAGCATCCAGTACGTGCCGCTCGCACTGCTGGGCATTGGGCTGTACGATTTTTTCATCATCCACATTTTCTCCCTGGCGGTCGGGCATTACAACCATTCCAATATCCGTGTGCCCGGCTGGGTAAGCGGCGGCGTGGTGGGTCTTTTGGTGGGGCTGGCCATAGCGAGCGGCGGGTTTGGGTTGCGTATTTTGGAAAACGCAGACTGGCAAACGCAGGCGCTGGCCGTTGCTGGTAGTGCGCTTTTGGGCAGCCTCGTGTTGGGCAGGGTGATGAAATATATCTTCAACAGCCCTGAAATGCACATCTGGCACCATGCCCACGATTTGCCGCCCGGGCGGCAGTACGGCATCAATTTCGGGACTACGCTGGTCGTGTGGGACTACCTCTTCGGGACGGCCCACATCCCGAAGGATGGCCGGGACATCCGGTTGGGGTTTCCGGGCATGGAGGGTTTTCCATCGTCTTTTGTCGAGCAAAACCTGCATGGTTTGAGGGAGTGAGCGTACCTGAACAATTTAACAATGCCAGAAACAGTCAAGCACCTATTAAAAGCACTGGTCAGTTTCTTCCTCCTTTTGTTTGCCCACAAAGGGGGGTACTATTTTTACGGGTCGGCGTTTGCCATCTTCCTGTTTCAGCTTTGGATTGTCGCTTCCCTGCTGGCCACGGTTGTTTTCATCGGAAAGGCTGTGAAAATCAACCTCCTTTTTCCCATTGCTCTGGTCGCACTGATTGAGCTGTTTTTTATCCTCAGTTTCCATATTGTCAGCTCAGGAACGCGCCTGACCGAACCGTTCATCGTCTTTTTGAAACAGCTGTATTTTGAGCGGTGCAGGAATGTCTGCTTTGATGACGAGCTTTCGTTTCGGTACGACAGCACCTTGTTTTACACGCTCCCGCCGGGTCACCACCGTTTTTCGAACCTGGAATTCAAGACAAATTACGAAGTCAACAACCTGGGGTTCCGGGACGACGAAGCCGCTTTGGCACGCCCGGAAATTGTCTTTCTGGGAGACTCCCACACCATGGGCTGGGGCGTCGAAAAGGAAGAAACTTTCGAAGCTTTAATTGAAAACGAGCTCCATAAAAAGTGTCTGAACACCGGCATCGCCTCCTACGGCACGGCGCGGGAGTTCCTCACTTTGGACCGGCTGGATTTGACGGGCTGCAAACTGCTGGTTTTGCAGTTTTGCAAAAACGACACGACGGAAAACCGCAGCTTCGTCGCCCATGGGAATTTCTTGCCCATTTCAGATAAAAAGAAGCTGGAAAGCAGCGGCAAATGGAACCAGCTTTGGAAGTCGTATTTCCCTTTGAAATATTGCTACGCGGCGTTTTTTCAGCTTTGCAACAATGCCATTTCCGCTTGCTCCGCAAAAAAACCGCCGCCGCTCCCGTATAAAATGAATGACGAGGAAGTGGCGGACTTTTTCAAAATCATCCTCCAAATCAAGGGGAAATTTGATGGCAATATCCTGGTGTTCAACCTCAACGAACAAAACGAACCATCCACCATTTACGACCAATTCCAGCAATACCTGCGTACCAATCCGATAGACAAAGTCCATCTTGTGGACGCAGATGCTGGCCTGACTGCTGACGATTATTTCATCATTGATGACCATTTGAATGCAAAAGGACACCGGAAATTGGCCAGTCAGTTGGGGGCCTATATTTTGGAAAACAGGTTGGCGGATTAAATGGGAGCAGCTTTGGTACCTAGCTGCGGTTGCTGTTCCACCCTCGGTTGTTACCTTTGTTTCCGTTTTAAAACTTGGGTGACCAAATCCCCGACGCCTGCTTGAATTTATGAAGCCCTAGTTTCCAAGTTTCACAAACATAGCTGCATGAACCTCTTTTTGGATTTGTTTTTTTACGCCTACATCGGCACGCTCATCATCGTTGCATTGTACTGCTTCATCCAATTGCACCTACTTTGGCATAGCCGGAAGGCCAGTCACCTGACGCCACCAGCCAATCAACTTGCGGAATCCGACCTCCCATTCGTCACTGTCCAGCTCCCGATTTTCAATGAAAAATACGTGGTCGAGCGCCTAATCGACGCAGTGGCAATGCTCGACTACCCGAAAGACCGCTTCGAAATCCACGTCCTCGACGACAGCACCGACGAAACGGTGGACATCGTTCGGCGGAAAGTGGCGGCTTACCGTCGCATGGGTTTTCAAATCGAACATATCCAGCGGACGAAGCGGCAGGGCTTTAAGGCGGGTGCCCTCCGCGACGGCATGAAGGCGGCACAGGGTGAGTTCACCGCCATTTTCGATGCCGATTTTTTGCCAAGGCCCGATTTTTTGCAGAAAACGCTTCCCGTTTTTTCCGATGAAAAAATCGGCGTGGTGCAGACCCGCTGGGAGCACCTGAACGAAAAATACTCACTCTTGACCCGCTTGCAAGCGCTCATGCTCAACGTCCATTTTCGCGTAGAACAGTGCGGCCGCCATGCTGGCGGCTACTTGCTCCAGTTCAACGGAACGGCGGGTGTTTGGCGACGCAGCACCATCGAGGACGCTGGCGGCTGGCAACCCGACACACTCACGGAAGACCTCGACCTGAGCATGCGGGCGCAGCTCCGTGGCTGGAAAATCAGCTACCTCAACGAGGTGGGCTCCCCTGCCGAGTTGCCTTCCGAGATGAACGGACTGAAGTCGCAACAATTCCGTTGGACAAAAGGCGGGGCGCAGGTAGCCCGCAAGATGCTGCCCAATATCTGGCGTTCTGAACTGGGCTTTTGGCAAAAAGTCCATGCCACGATTCATTTACTAAGCAGCTCAATTTTTCTGGTCATCTTGATGATGGGGCTGACAAGCCTTCCCGTCTTTGTTTTTTGGAAAAAACTGGCGCCCACGGTCGGCGATCCGTTCCTGTGGGGTTTTGGCGGATTGGCTGCGTTTCTCGTTGTACAGTTTGCCGCCAATGTTGTACCGTACCTGAAAGGCGGAACTTTCATGGAGCGTTTCTTGTCGCTCGTGCTGCTGTTGCCCTTTTTCATGGCGGTGATGATGGGGCTGGCGCTGCACAATTCGATTGCGGTGGCAGAAGGCTGGCTAGGGATAAAATCCGCATTCATCCGCACCCCTAAGTTCAATATCCTATCGATAAACGACACGTTGAGCCGCCGGGAATACCTGACGGCCAAGATTTCCCTCGCTACCCTGTTGGAAGCCTTGCTGGCATTGGTGTTTTGGGCAGCAGTGGGTTGGGGGCTTTTCACGGGCAACCGTGGTTTTATCTGGCTGCATGGCACTTTGGCGCTGGGGTATGTGATGGTCGTGTTTTATACCGTGAAACATTTGTCGTGGGGCAAGCGCCCAACAGTCCCAATCGCTGAAAACGAGGTGACTAATCATTTGGTAAGCGAGAACCAGCCAAAGAAAGCAGCGGCCTTGGTCAATTCCACTGTGTAGAAATGCCGATTTCCCCAAGATTAATGGTCAGCGTTGCCTTGGGGAGCGGCTCTGACGCAGAGCTTTAGCCAACCCAATGATGAGTTCGGAAACGCCCAATAAAAAGCAGGTAGGCCACTTCTTTTTTATTTACACCACTTCTGTTTTACGCCGCCAACTCCGCACCAGTTTTTCCATTTCCACTGCGTGAAAAACGATGGATGAGACCAGCATGCAGCCAAGCAATTCTTGCCAAGTCAACGGCTGTACCGAGAAAATATCGTTCAGAGCCGGCGTGTAAATAATGGCCAACTGCAAAAAGAAGGTCAGCAGCACCGCCCAAATCAACGACGGATTGCTGAAAATACCTTGCCGAAACAAGAAAAAATACTCGCTCCTGATGGCCAACACATGCCCCATCTGGCTGAAACAAAGTATGGTGAAAACATAGGTTTGCCACTTGTTG
This sequence comes from Saprospiraceae bacterium, assembly GCA_021739645.1. Lineage (GTDB taxonomy): Bacteria > Bacteroidota > Bacteroidia > Chitinophagales > Saprospiraceae > UBA6168. The sequence continues at coordinate 93,354 of JAIPBL010000002.1, forward strand.
TCGCCTTCGTGAATCGCCCAAGCCTGAGCGCCCAGGCAGACTGCCCCCATCAGGAGGCCGACCCAAAAAATGTGGAGGCCCAAGCCATGAGCGAAAATGCTTTCGTTTGGCTTGCGCGGTGGCAGGCTCATCAGGTTTTTTTCGGCAGGCTCCCCGGCGAGTGCAAGACCGGGCAGGCCGTCCGTCACCAAGTTGATCCAAAGGATATGGATGGGCAGGAGGGGAATCGGCAGGCCAACCAGCGGTGCAAGGAAAATCGTCCAGATTTCACCACTATTGCTGGTCATGGTGTATTTGATGAACTTGCGGATATTGTCGAAAATCCGGCGGCCTTCCCGCACGGCTTTGATGATGGTCGCAAAATTGTCGTCCAGCAAAATCATGTGCGCCGCTTCCTTGGACACATCCGTTCCCGTGATGCCCATTGCCACGCCGATATTGGCTTTTTTGAGTGCCGGGGCGTCGTTCACGCCATCGCCGGTCATGGCGACAAACTGGCCCTTTGACTGGAGGGTCTTCACAATGTCGAGTTTTTGCTGCGGCGACACCCGGGCATATACTTTGATGCGCTCGATGCGCTCCTCAAAATCGTGGTCGGGCATTTGTTGGAGCATCGCCCCAGTGATCAACAGGTCGGTCGGCTTTCCAAAAATGCCGATTTGGCGGGCGATGGCTTCTGCCGTCACCGGGTGGTCGCCCGTTATCATCACCGGCACGATTCCGGCAGCTTTGCAGTCGGCAATGGCTTGGGCTGCCTCTTCTCGTGGCGGATCCATCATGCCCACCAGCCCGCATACCTGTAGCTGCATTTCGAGGGTGGAGAAGCTGATTTCGCTGGGCAATTCGTCCAGTACCCGGCAGCCGTAGGCCAAGGTGCGCAGCCCTTTTTTGCCCATTTGCGTAGCGACCTCCACCATGTCGTTGCCATCGGCATCTTCGCAAACCTCCAAAACGGACTCCAAAGCGCCTTTGGTCACCACCAAAAAACGCCCGTCGTAATCGTGGACAGTGGTCATCAGTTTGCGGTCAGCATCGAATGGCAATTCCACTTGACGCGGGAATTTCCGAAGGTCAAAACCAGAGAGGCCGGGATGTCCTTCGGCAAAGGTGGCGAGCGCCAGTTCCGTGGGCTCACCGGCCAGTTCACCCGCTTCGTTTTTCGCCACGTCGTGGTTGAGCGCCATGCCGAGCAGCAGTGCCTGTTCCGCTGGGAGCGAGAGGTCGGCAGGCGGCGAGGCAGGTGTCCAGGTTTCGGTGACGGTCATGCGGTTTTGCGTGAGCGTCCCCGTTTTATCGGTGCAGATAAACGTGACGGAGCCGAGCGTTTCCACCGCCGGGAGTTTGCGCACAAGCGCATTTTTGCGTACCATGCGGCGGGCGCCCATCGCCAGCGCTATCGTGACGACAGCGGGCAACGCCTCTGGAATGGCCGCCACTGCCACCGAAATTGCGGTCAGCAGCATGTTGAGCGGATCCTCGCCGCGCAGCAGGCCGGCACCGTACAGTATCGCACAGATGCCCAGCACGGCCAGCGACAGTTTTTTACCAAAATCAGCCAGTCGTTTTTGTAGCGGCGTCAGTGATTCGTCCTCTTGCAGCATCTTGGCGATGCTCCCGATCTCGGTCTGCATGCCTGTGGCCACGACCAAGCCACTGCCCCGCCCGTAGGTGGCCACCGTGCCTTTGTAGGTCATGTTGGTTCGGTCGCCTAGCGGCAATTCTTCCCCGCTCAGCTCTTCCACTTGCTTTTCCACGGCGAGCGACTCGCCGGTGAGGGACGCCTCTTCTATTCTCAGGGAATGTGACTCCAGCAGGCGGATGTCGGCGGGAATCATGTTGCCAGCTTCCAACTGGACGATGTCGCCGGGGACTAGCTCGGCTGCGCCAACGTTTTTTGGGCTGCCGTTGCGAAGCACCGTGGCCATTGGCGCCGACATCTTCTTCAGGGCTTCTATCGCTTTTTCAGCCCGGTATTCCTGCACGAAGCCGACTACTGCATTCAGTACTACAATGATCAGGATGACAATGGTATCCTTCAAGTCGCCGACTACGCCTGAAACGACGGCTGCCGCCATCAGAATCAGAATCATCATGTCCTTGAATTGGGCGAGGAACATGAGCCAGGCCGGCTTCCGCTTTTTTTCCTCCAATTGGTTGGGGCCGTACTTTGACAGCCGCTCTTCCGCATCGGAGTCGGAGAGGCCGCCAATGCGGCCGCCGGTCATTTCCAAAGCCTCTTCTTTGCTGATAAGGTGCCAGTTCATAATTGGTTTTTACCTGACCACCAAGATAGGAAGATTCACTTCCAAATTGACCAGCTTCTCCGTAGTGCTGCCAAAAACCAGGTCTTCAAAAAGCGTATGGCCTTTGGCGCCGATGATGATGAGGTCGGCTTTTTCGGCGACAGCAATCTTTCGCACGTAATTGCTCACGTCGAATTCGTCATTGACGGTAATTGTCAGCTTTATATCCGCCCCATCCCATTTGTGTTTTTTCAAAAATTTGCGGAAAGCCGCTTCCGCGTTCTCTTTGAGCTCGTTGATGATTCCGGGATGGTTTCGGTTAATCTTGTAGGCCGTCATCGGAGCATCAACGACGTGGAGGACATCTATTTGGATATTGCCCAATTGGTTGCGCAGCCATAAGGCAGTTTGCAAGGCCACGGCCGATGTTTCAGAGAAATCCACCGGAACCAGTATCCGCTTGATGTCGGTCGTTGCATTGTCAGTCACAAAGCAGACCGTGCATTTAGTCTTGCGGGCGATGCGGCGGGCAACGATGCCGCTGTCGCCGCTGATGGCTTTCTTACCAATTATAAAAAGTTCGGGTTGGTGCTCGTGCGCATGATTCAGGAGGCAATCCATGGGGTCGCCTTCCAGCACATCCACGATTACTTTCAGGTCTTTTTCGTTCTCAACGACGGATTGTACCGCATTGTCCAGTTGGCGCTCTACCCGCTGCTGAATGGGCTCTTCGCCCCGCACCATTTCATCGAAAGAAGAACTTACAGGCTCCGGTAAAATAAAATGCGGGATGACATGGACGAATCGAAGCGTTTTCGCAGCTGATGCTTTTACCAAGAAACGGCTGTAAGCAATGAGCTTTTCGTCCATGGCTGATAGGTCAAGCGCGACCATGATGTTTGGGAAAACAAGGGATTTTTTCATGCTTTAAATTTTTGAAACGGTTAACTGTGGAGAGTAAAAATAGGAGCCAAGAGCAGGTGCGGAGGTGAATTTTCGTCTTGCCGGGAGGTGATAAAAATCATTCAAGGCCAACTGCCTGGAATCGAGCCAAGTAATTTTTGCCAATTTTAGCTTGATTCCAGTCTTCAGAAGAGCAGCTTTGGCTAGGTTCGCTTTGGGTAGCGATGGGGAATAATTTGTGACCCATGCCTTACAACGTCGAAGTTGGCCCTGTCCAGGGTGATATTTAGTACACCACCCTACCCCGGTTCACCCATTTCCCCCATTCCTGGTCATAGCCATGAACCTGTTGCACTTTCTTTCCTTGCCCATCCACTACTGGATTGCCCTTGTTCACCCAGTCGAAAATACCGCCTTTTAGGTTGGTAACATGTTGATAACCAGCTTTTTGCAGTTGTTCACCAATACGCTCGCTTCGGTAGCCGACCGAGCAGTAGGTGATGATGGTGGTGTTTTTGGATAGGTCGTTGACGGTGCTCAGGTCAAAATCCTTGAAGCCGACCCAGCGGGCATTGGCAATGTGGCTCACGTCGTATTCGCTACGCTCACGGGTATCGAGCAAGACGATGGTTGATGGCTGTTTTTGATGCAATTCCTTAACGGTCATATCCTTGACCGTGCCTTTGGACATTTGTTCGGCCATGTCGCTGAATTCTTGGTCAGTGAACTGCCCAGCAACTTTGATGGTGGGAAAGCAGGAGACAAATAGCAAAATGGCCGGAAAAACCTGAAAAATGCGTTTCATAGAAAATGAATTATTTTACAAAAATAGCAGGAGCAAAAATCCTAATTTTCCTGACATTGGATCGAAGGTGTGATTAAAAAATAATCTGTCATGGTACATTTGGCAGGTAGTTTTCAATGAATGGCTGCGGTTTTTCTTGGAAACTACTGTCAGGAAGTGATGGTAGCGGTCACTAACCGCAATTGCGGTTAGCGAAGTACCACCGCAATAAAACTTTACAAAATGAAACTTAGACTTTTATTGATTGCCTCCGCCATCGTGTTGATATCGGCTTACGCCTATTTGCCTGTGCATGAAAATATTACGCCAAGACCCAAAGCGTTTCAAGACTACTGGTACAACAACGAAGCGGAAATCACCAGCTACCAACTCGAACAAGCGAGATATGGGGAGCTTCGCAAAGGCACGGCGGTGCTGGTATTCGTGACCGAACATTTTTCAAAAAGCAAACAGGTGAAAACTGACAAACCCGGCAGAAGCGACTACTCCGTGATGAAATTGAACATGGAGAAAAAGTTCGCCACGGGCATTTACCCCTACTCCATGCTGACCTCCAGCTTCGTGCCCGTTGACAACTCCACTGCCCATGCCACCAAAGTGACGACCACGGTACAGGAATGGTGCGGGCATATTTTCACCCAAATCAACAACCGCGGCGGCAAGTACAAAGTGGAATCCCGCTCCTATTTTGAGAACGAGGGAGACCAGGATTTTTCACTGAAAAAAGTGTGGCTGGAAGACGAGCTTTGGTCAAAAATCCGCCTGAATCCTGAACTATTGCCGCTCGGCGAACAGGAAATCATTCCCGCTTTGTTTTATACCCGATTGATTCACAAGGAGTTGAAGCCGTACAACGCCGTTTTCGCCAAAAAAGACCTCGGCGACGGCACGACCGCCTACACCATCCGCTACCCCGAACTCGACCGGGAACTGACCATCCGCTACGGCAATGCCTTCCCCTACCCCATCGAGGGCTGGGAGGAAACCTATCTGGACGGCTGGGGCGAAAAAGCTAAAAAGCTCACCACCAAAGCCACTAAAATAAAGACTATCAAATCGGATTATTGGAAGCACAACTCGAATGCAGACGGGCATCTCAGGGAAGAAATGGGATTGGGAGATGGGCTTTGAAAAAGCGAAAATTTAACCCTATCTCAAATAAAACTGTCAGGTTTTGCAGATGGCAACAACCAATCGGGAGTAACAATTTTTTGAAAAAACAATCAATGATTGGCAGCTGAACGTTTGCGAAAAACGGACAACAACCTGCCGACTACCCTGCATCTAAAAAATCAAGACCACATGCACATCGTCATCATCGGAAACGGCATCGCAGGCATTACCGCCGCCCGCCATATCCGCAAACTGAGCGACCACAAAATCACGGTCATTTCAGGCGAAACCGACCACTTCTTTTCCCGCACGGCGCTCATGTACATCTACATGGGGCACATGCGATTTGAGGACACCAAGCCCTACGAGGATTGGTTTTGGGAGAAAAATCGCATCGAACTCGTGCGGGGTTTTGTGGAAAAAGTGGAACCGCAAAGCAAACTCCTGCACTTTGAGGACGGCAAAACGCTCGCCTTCGACCGCCTGCTGATTGCCACGGGCAGCAAGTCCAACAAGTTCGGCTGGCCGGGGCAAGACCTCGAAGGGGTACAGGGACTTTACAGTTACCAAGACCTCGAAGGCATGGAACGCTACAGCCCCGGGCTGAAACGGGCCGTCATCGTCGGCGGTGGGCTGATCGGCATCGAGATGGCGGAGATGTTCCACTCTCGCCACATCCCTGTGACGTTTTTGGTGCGGGAAAAAAGCTTCTGGGACCTGGTGCTGCCACTCGAAGAATCGCAGATGATTAACCGCCACATCCTCGAAAACGGCATCGACCTGCGCCTGGAAACAGAGCTGAAGGAAATCTTGCCCGACGCCAACGGCAAAGCACGGGCCGTCGTGACCAACAAGGGCGAGACCATCGAGTGCGGTTTCGTCGGCCTCACCGCCGGGGTCAGTCCCAACGTGGACTTCCTCAAAGACAGTGGCATCGAAATGGGCAGGGGCGTTTTGGTCAATGATTTTTTGGAAACCAACATCCCGGGTGTTTTTGCCGCAGGCGACTGCGTACAACTGCAAAATCCCAAGCACGGCAGGCGTCCCATCGAGGCAGTTTGGTACACCGGACGCATGATGGGTGAAACGGCTGCGCACAACATCGTTCGCGGTGGACAGTCCCTCATCCCCTACGACCCCGGCACTTGGTTCAACAGCGCCAAGTTTTTTGACATCGAATATCAAGTCTATGGCACCGTGCTGGCCAACCCGCCGGAAAACCACGCTGTTCTGTACTGGGAACACTCGGACGGCAGGCGTAGCATTCGGCTCGTGTACGACCGCCACACAGGCGGCATCCTCGGCCTCAACCTTATGGGTGTGCGCTACCGCCAAGAGGTTTGTGTGAAATGGCTGGAGTCGGGCACACCTATCGAGGAGGTGCTGCAAAATCTTGGTATGGCCAATTTTGACCCGGAGTTTTACAAGGAATATGAAAACGACGTGGTGGCGCTGTACAACCGCCAATCAGGGCGCAATTTGACGTTGAAAAAACGCAGAGGGTTGGCGGGTGCACTGGATTTCCTGAGGGCTTGAGGTTAGAATTTTGGAAATTGAAAAATCAGAAATTCACAAAACGATGAATATCCTACAAAAAATAGGGCTTGCCCTTTTCACCATAGCACTGCTCATTTTCCTGTTGGCAAACGGGCTGGACAGCTACCGCCTGTCGCCGGAAAACCTGAGCGTGAAAAATGAGTTTCACAAAAAAGAAATACTCGGTGCTGCCCAGCAGTTGGGCATGATGGAAAAAACCTACGGGTCGAGTTTTGCCTTCAATGGCGACCTGAAAAAAGCCATGCACACGGCACAGCAGGTGCTGGATGAAAAAGCGAAACAAGGTTTGCCAGAAGGCGTCAGCGAATGGGACTACCGCCTCGGCGACTGGGCGATGAAGGACTATGCGCTGCAAACCACCAAACTATCCGCCACAGGGCCGGTCGCTGACAACCCGCTGCTGTTCCTGCTGCTCACCTTCGGCTTGGGCATCCTCGGCGGGCTGCTCTACATCGTGCCGAAATTCGGGGAATTGCCGGGCATCAAAAACAACGGCATCTACCACAACCCTATGACCCGTGGGCTGAAGGTGGGGCTTCGGGGGGCGTTCCTCGGCGCTACCATCTTGGGGGTATTGGTGTTCGGCATGTTCTACCTGGGCGGCGGCTGGCTCTGGTCGCTGCTGACGGTGATTGTCGGCAGCTTCATCGCATGGCGTGTTTTGATTAAAGAAAAATCAAAGGAGGAAAAGCCCGCCCGCTCCGCTTCGCCCGGCATCACCGGTTGGCTCGGTGTACTAACGGGCGTCCTGCTCATCGGCTTTTATGTGGCGCTCTACTGGGCGCCGCAGCATATCACCGCTTGGATGCACATCGTTGACCCCGTGAGCAAGATGCTGAGCGGCAACGAGGCGAGCCAATGGTTCCTCTACGGGTTGCTTTATACCATCGTCGTGATGGTGATGGGCATCCGCATGATTGCCAAATACCGGCACAACAAGTACCAAATCATTCGCACGTTCTCGGTCATGTTTTTCCAGACGGCCATCGCTTTTTTGTTGCCGGAGATACTGGTGCGGCTCAACCAGCCCTACTACGATTTCAAGAATATCTGGCCGCTGAACTATTCCTTCTTTTTCGACTACAACCTTGACAACCTCATCAACAGCGGCGGGCTGGGCATTTTCATGCTCGTTTGGGGCATCGTGCTGATAGTCATCGGCGTGCCCGTCATCACCTATTTTTTTGGCAAACGCTGGTACTGCTCGTGGGTCTGTGGCTGCGGTGGCCTGGCAGAAACCCTCGGTGACCCTTACCGCCAGCTTTCCGACAAAAGCCTCCGTGCCTGGCAGTACGAACGGTGGATCATTCATGCCGTGCTTGCCTTCGCCGTGGTGATGACACTGATGGTACTTTACACTTATTTCACTGGCTCACACAACGTGCTTTTCATCAGCAGCGACACAGTGCGGGCTTGGTACGGCTTCCTCATCAGCTCGGCATTTGCCGGGGTGGTGGGCACGGGCTTCTACCCGCTCATGGGCAACCGGGTTTGGTGCCGTTTCGGCTGCCCGTTGGCGGCATACTTGGGCTTGGTGCAAAAGTTCAAGAGCCGCTTCCGCATCACGGTGAACGGCGGGCAATGCATCTCCTGTGGCAACTGCTCCACCTATTGCGAAATGGGCATTGACGTTAGGGCTTACGCCCAACGGGGGCAGGACATCGTGCGGTCGAGTTGCGTGGGCTGCGGTGTTTGTTCGGCGGTGTGTCCTCGTGGCGTGCTGCGTTTGGAGAACAATGCTTCTGACGTGCAGGAGCGGGCGAACGACCTGCGGGTGATTCACGTGAAAAATGGAGAATTAGAAATCGAAAATTCATGACAAACCCAATCATAGGCGTCATCATCCCCGCCTTCAACGAAGAAAAAGCCGTGGGGCTGGTGGTGGCGGAAATACCCAAGCACCTTGTCAGCGAAATCGTGGTGGTGGACAACAACTCGACGGACAAGACCGCCATCTTCGCTGCCGAAAGTGGCGCAACGGCGCTTTCCGAAAAAAGACAGGGCTACGGTTGGGCCTGCACGAAGGCCATCGAGTATTTTCAGGCGAAGCCCAACCCACCCGATATTGTCGTCTTTTTGGACGCCGACCACTCCGATTATCCGGAGGAAATGACCGCCGTGCTTCGGCCAATCTTGGAGGACGGTTTCGACATGGTCATTGGTTCACGGGCACTCGGCAAACGGGAAAGCGGCTCGATGACCCCGCAGCAGGTCTTCGGCAACTGGCTGGCCACCACGCTGATGCGGTGGTTTTACGGCGTGCAGTACACGGATTTGGGGCCGTTCCGAGCTATTCGTTTCGAAAAATTGCTGGCCCTTGAAATGTCGGAAATGACCTACGGCTGGACGGTGGAGATGCAGGTGAAGGCTGCCAAACAAGGCATGAAATGCTGTGAAGTCCCCGTCAACTACCGTCAGCGTATCGGATTCTCGAAGGTATCCGGCACGGTGAAGGGGACGATTGGGGCGGGGTATAAAATCTTGGCGACGATATTTAGGCTGCTTTTGAAGTGAAAAAAAACAAAGAAAATATCCTACTCCACAGTCTGCTTTTACTTTCCCTGGCAGGCTACGTCATTTTGCTGCAAACCGAACGAACGGACTTTGCGAAGTTGATGACGTTGTACTCGGCGTTGTTCGCCATGTTCCTGTACATCGTTCATTTGAGCAGGCGGACAACCGCAACGGGATTGTCCATCGGTTATTCCATCGCCATCCAACTAGCGCTTTTCTTGCTGCTGCCCAACCTCTCGGACGACTATTTCCGCTTTATCTGGGACGGGCAGCTCGCCGCCAACGGGTTTAGTCCCTACGGCACATTGCCGCCGGAAATACACGGGACAGTCGCACCGTCCATCCCATTGGCGGATTCACTTTTCGACAACCTGAACGCCCTGCAAAAAAGCAACTACACCTGCTACCCGCCCTTCAACGAGCTGTTTTTTGTGCTGCCAGCGCTTGTTTTTCCGAAAACACTGCTCGGCAACGTGGTGCTCATGCGGCTGTTCATCATATTGGCAAACCTCGGCACTGCGCTCGTTGGCATCCGAGTACTCAAGGCACTCGGCAGGCCTGTCAACGACATACTTTTCTATTCCCTGAACCCCCTCGTCATCGTGGAACTGGCTGGCAACCTGCACTTCGAGGCGCTCATGGTGTTTTTCCTCGTGGTGGCGATTCATTTTGCCATCGGCAAAAAACACCTGCTGGCTGGTGTGGCACTAGCGCTTTCGGTTTCGGTGAAATTGGTGCCACTGGCGCTGGTTCCTGTGTTCTTCCGGTTTTTTGGCTGGCGCAAATGGGTAGCGTTCGCTGCCGTGACGGGCGGACTTACTTTGCTACTGTTCCTGCCCGTGGCCATTTTCGGCGGCAATGCAGGCTTCTTCAAGAGTATCGGGCTGTACTTCCACAATTTCGAGTTCAACGCCAGCATTTTCTACCTGCTCCGGCAAGTCGGTTTTTGGATCGAAGGCTACGACATGGTTGGCATCTTTGGCCCGCTGCTTTCTTTGGCTGCTTTTGCCCTGATAATGCACCTGAGCTTTTACCGTAAAAATGAAAACCTAGAGACGCTGCTCGAATCCTTGCTGCTGGCGCTCTCTGGTTACTATCTGCTCGGCACGACCGTTCATCCGTGGTACGTCACCACCCTTGTGGCACTGTCGGTTTTCACAAAATTCCGGTATCCGGTGGCATGGACTTTCGGTGTTTTTTTCAGTTATTCCGCTTACGCAAACACGCCGTTTTCCGAAAACCCGTGGCTGGTGACGGCGGAGTATTTGCTGGTGTACTCAATGCTTTTTTGGGAACTGCGGAAATATCGCCCGGGGAAATTGCAGGAAAAATTAGACAGCTAATCACCGAACTTTGTCAGGATTTTAGGCTTTCAACAACTCATGTTCTGGTTGTCGAACGAGTTTGGTGACCATGAAATTCAGCATTAAAACAAGCAAATCATGCGTAAATTAATCATTGTCAACGGGTTCCTGTTCCTGCTGTTGACCATCTCGTGCCAAAGTTCTCCGACTTCCACCGCTTCCGTGGCGGAGGTTGAATCTTCAGCTCCGGCAACTGAACCCGCACCAGCGGACGAAGCAAGCTCGATTGCCACAGCGCCAGAGACGAATCAACCTGAGGCGAAGCCAGTTGTTGAAAAAACAAGTCCGGCTACACCGGAAAAAGCGGCTGGAACACCTACCAAACCTGCGGAAACAGCAGCCGTGGAGAAGCCGGCCACTGCAAAAACTGACCCCAAGCCCATTGCGGAGCAACCAAAACAGCAACCTGTCGAAGTCGCCGCCCCACCCTCGCACGATGCTTGGGATAAGCTGCTCCAGCAGTACGTCACCGCCGACGGAAAAGTCAACTACGATGGCCTGAAAAAAGACAAGACCAAACTGGATGCCTACTTGAAAACATTGGAGGCGAATCCGCCGCAGGACGACTGGTCAAGAGCCGAAAAAATGGCTTTTTGGATAAATGCCTACAACGCCAACACCGTGAAGCTCATCGTGGACAATTACCCGGTGGCAAGCATCACTAAGCTGGACGGCGGTAAGCCCTGGGACGTGAAACGGGTGAAAATTGGCAGCAAAACTTACTCATTGGACAATATCGAAAACGCCATCCTACGCCCGCAATTCAAAGATGCCCGCATCCATTTTGCCGTGAATTGCGCAGCACAAAGTTGCCCTCCCCTACTGAATCGGGCTTGGACGGCCGCCAACCTCGAAAGCAATTTCGAAAAACAAGCAAAGGCGTTCATCAACAATTCCAAGTTCAATAAAATCAGTGCAAAGTCTGTTCAGTTGTCCAAAATTTTTGAGTGGTACGCCGCTGATTTTGGCAACCTCATTGATTTTCTGAACAAATACGCCACTACGAAAATCGGCAACGGGGCAAAGGTGGGTTACTTGGAATATGATTGGGGATTGAACAGGCAGTAGGTTTGACATTGGGACAAAAACCGGCTCACTCCTGCTTCCGATAACTCACCACCGCCAGCACATTGAACACCACCGCCATTACCGCCGTCACCCTAAACTGGTAGGCCACATCGGCGAAGCCGCTGCCTTTCAGCAACACTTTCCGCATCACGTCCACAAAATGGGCAACGGGGTTGGGCACGGCGAGGTACTGCGCCCATTTCGGCATGGATTCGATGGGGGTGAACAGGCCGCTCATCAGGATGAAAATCAGGACGAAAAAGAAGGCAACGAACATGGCCTGTTGCTGGGTGTCCACCATGTTGGAAATGAGCAGCCCCATGCCCAGTACTGCCGATAGGTTGAGCAAACAGTACGCAAATACCACCCAGAGGCTGCCTTCGATGGGTATATCAAAGAGCAGCTTACCAGCCGTCAGTCCTACCGTGAGCAGCAGCAGCCCGACGAAAAGGAAGGGTATCATTTTGCCCAAAATAAACTGCCATTTGCGGATGGGCGTCACGTTTATCTGCTCGATCGTTCCGATTTCCCGCTCCCGAACGACGTTCATTGCGGTGAGCACCATAATCAAGATGGTCACCAGTTCGCCGAGGATGCCGGGCGTCATGAAGTATTTGTAGTTCAGCTCCGGGTTGTACCAATTGGAGTAGGTGATGGAAATGGTGGGCGGCGGCTGGGTGCGCTGGCTGGCGAGTTTTGGCATGGCATCCAACCCGATTTCTTGGTTGAACGACTGTAAAATATTGCCGAGGTACCCCGCCCCGACCGTGGCCTGTTGGCCATTGATGGCATTGACCAACACTTGAATCCCAGCGCCTTTTTGCTTGATGAAATCCCTTTCAAAATTGGGCGGAATGGTGAGCACGACATCGGCTTCGCCGCCTTGCAAGAGGTCGTCGCCCTGCTTGTGGGAGGGTACCGCAGCGACGATGGTGAAATGGTCGGAGACCTGCACTTTGCTCACCAGCAACCTGGAATAGCTGGAGTGGTCCTGGTCAATGAGTACGATGTTGACATTTTTCACCTCGTTGTTGGCGGCATAGGAAAGCAGGATGAGCTGCACTATCGGCAGTACCGTCATCATGGGCAGGATGGCCTTGTTCCGAATGATTTGGATAAATTCTTTTTGTATGATGAACAGCAATCGGCGCATGACAGGTTATTTTTTCTGGATTTTAAAATTGGCCAATGCTAGCCCCAAGAGCAGTACCACCATGCCGCACAGCACCGCCAAAGGCTTCCAGATGAAGCCCACGCCAAGGCCTTTCAGCATCACGCCTTTCAGCACTTCGATGAAATAAGTGGCCGGGATGATTTTCGAAATCACCTGCAAAACAGTCGGCATGCTACTGATGGGGAAAATAAACCCCGAGAGCAGCATGGTCGGCATCATCAGGCTGAACAGCGAGAACATCATGGCCGCTTGCTGAGACTCTGCCTTGGTGGAAATGAGTACACCTAGCGCCAGCGAAACTATCAGGTAAAGCATGCAAACTGCCAGCAGCAGGGCAAGACTTCCCACGATTGGCACTTTGAAAACGAAATATCCGAGCACGAGCACCATGACGGCACTCAGGAACGACAGCACTGCATAGGGCACTACCTTCCCCACGATGATGAGCAAGGGCGGCAGTGGTGACACCAGCAGCAAGTCCATCGTGCCGAGTTCCTTTTCCCTCGCAATGGTCAGGGAGGTCATCATCGCCGAAATAATCAGCAAAATCAGGGCTATCACGCCCGGCACGAAGGTGTAGGCGCTCCGCAATTGCGGGTTGTAAACCATGCTCGTTTCCACCCGAACCCGATAGGGCAGCTGCACCGTGGCAGCCTGGTTTTGTTGAAACTGCTGGATGATTTGCGAGGCGTAATTGACGAGCGTAAGGGCGTAGTTCGGTTCGGAGCCATCGGCAATCAATTGAATTTGCGGGTTGGAACGGGCATTGAAATCGCTGCCAAAATTCGGGGGAATGACGATAGCCATTTTTGCTTCGCCATTTTGAAAAAAAGGCGCAATTTCCTCGTAGCTCCGCAAGTCCGCTTTTACTTTCAAATGACCGGAAGCCTCCAACTGTTGGCGGAGCATGCCGCTCAGGTCGTCATGGGCATTGTCCAAAACGACCACCGAGGCGTCTTTGAACTCGTTCGTGACCACGTACCCGAACAGCAGCACCAGCGCCACTGGCATCCCCATCAGGATGATGAGGGTGCGGCGGTCACGGAGGATGTGGTAGAACTCCTTTTTGACGAAGGCGAGGAATATTTTCATTTCAAATCAAGTTGGACAATCCAAGTGAAAAGATTGTACTTTTGTATAAAATCAGTTTAAAAATGGCTACGATAGAGCTAAAACCAAAGCTAAAAGTCGAACTCAATGAAATCCTGAATGGCGTCGCTCAATTGGATGTCAAAGAATTGGAATCGTTTTTCAAACGAATTGGGACACTTTTGGCGCACCGCAAAACCAGCCATCTTCCTGAACGGGAATTTCAATTACTAACTGAAATCAACAAAGGACTTCCCGAAGAACATCGGCAGCAATACTTATTGCTGAAGGATAAGCGGCAACAAGAAACCCTGTCGGCAACAGAGGCCAAGCAACTTGCAGCCATGACCCAAGAAATCGAACAAATTGGGGTTAAGCGGCTCGAATGCTTGGTAGAACTCGCAAAACTGAGGGGCGTTGAAGTCAACACTTTGATGACCCAACTCGGCATACAAGCCCCACTTGCTTATGCCTGACAAAAAAATTCCAGCCAAGCTCCGTAAACTGGTTGCAGAAAGGGCATTTCACCGCTGCGAATATTGTCAATCACCCGCTTCATTTGCACCAGGATACTTTGAAGTCGAGCACATTTACCCTATCAGTAAAGGTGGCCAGACAGTCGAAAGCAACCTTGCCTACGCTTGCGATGGCTGCAACAATCCAAAATCAAATAAAACAGCATCCATTGACCCTGTTTCTGGAAAACTTGTTCCGATTTTTCATCCACGCAACCAAAATTGGAATGACCATTTTGCATGGAGCGCAGACTCGCTTCAAATTGGGGGTATTTCACCAATAGGCAGGGCCACCATTGAAGCCTTGCAATTGAATCGCCCGCCATTGGTTAACCTCAGGAGGGCACTTTTTTCAATTGGTATCCACCCTCCTTCAGCCTAAATTCATCTCCTCGCCAGTTTAACGAACACCTCGTCCATCGTGGTTGCGGAGAACCTTTCTTTCAGCTCCCCCGGACTCCCCAACGCTGCAATTTTGCCATCCACCATGATGGAAATCCGGTCGCAATATTCCGCCTCATCCATGTAGTGTGTGGTGACGAAGATGGTGCGGCCAAGGTTGGCAGTAGCATAAATCATCTCCCAAAACCGACGTCGGGTGGCAGGGTCAACGCCGCCCGTCGGCTCATCGAGGAAGACGATGGCCGGGTCGTGTACGTTCGCCACGGCGAAGGCGAGCCGTTGTTTCCAGCCCAGCGGCAGTTCCCCGACAATCTTGTCAGCGTAGGCTTCCAGGTTCAGTGATGTCAGTATATGCTCGGTTTTTTCCTTGATTTCCTTGCTGCGCAAACCGTAGATGCCACCGTAAAATCGTATGTTTTGGCGAATGGACAGGTCTTCGTACAGGCTGAACTTTTGGCTCATGTAGCCGATGTTTTCCTTGATTTTTTCCGATTGGCGGTAAACGTCGAAGCCCGCCACGGTAGCCTCACCGTCGGTGGGCCGGTTGAGGCCAGTCAGCATTCGAATGGCAGTGGTTTTGCCTGCCCCATTGGCACCAAGAAAGCCAAATATTTCGCCCTTTTTCACCTCAAAGCTGATGGCGTCCACGGCGGTGAAGTCGCCGAAGCGTTTGGTGAGGTGGTGGGCAGTGATGGCGGTGTTCATAATTTGATTAATTTGTGCCAAATTGAACTTGCTATGAACTTCCAATTTGACCTTTTTGGCAAAACAAGGCCCAATCGAGCGGACAAACAATTTTCAAAAGGAATTATCAAAATCACAAGTTGACATGAACCAAGAATTAGTCCTTGACGAAAAAGCCGTCCGAATCCTCGACCTGCTCCAACAACTCAAGCGGGTGAACGACATGATTGCCATGCATCAAAAACTCGAAAATGGTGATTTCATGGTGGAACAATATGAGCGACAAAAACGCCAGTTTGTCAAGGGACTTCAAGCACTTTTGCTTGAATATGAACTCGCTGTAGAGCCAACTTCAAAAGCAGCCTAATTTCCTCACATCAAATCCAAGAAAACATCCTCGATGGTCGCCTCAACAGGCTTCACGACGATTTCTTGATGGCCTCGGTTTTTCATCAAGTTTTCGATAACCTCCGAACCCACAGCGCCCTTCGTCGTCAGGTGCAGGTACTCCCCAAACGGCTCCACCCGCTCCGTCCCTTCATAGCCTCGTAAGTCTTGCAGGAGTTGGTAGAAATTTTTGCTGCGTACCGCAAACAGCGGCTTTTGGTAGCTCCCGATGATGCCCTGCGGCGTGTCAATGGACAGAATTTCCCCTGCTTGAATCAGGGCAATCCGCTCGCAGCGCATCGCCTCGTCCATGTACGGGGTACTGACGAGGATGGTGATGCCATGCGCTTTCAACCGTTGGAGCATGTCCCAAAATTCCGTGCGGCTCACGGCGTCCACGCCAGTGGTCGGCTCA
Source organism: Saprospiraceae bacterium (assembly GCA_021739645.1). Classification (GTDB taxonomy): domain Bacteria; phylum Bacteroidota; class Bacteroidia; order Chitinophagales; family Saprospiraceae; genus UBA6168. Next base: position 109,587 of record JAIPBL010000002.1, read on the forward strand.
TCCAAAAAAAGCACTTCCGGTCGGTGAATCAGGGCACAGCACAAGGCCAGTTTCTGCTTCATTCCACCAGAAAGTTGGCCCGCCCGCCGCTTTCGGAATGGCTCAATCTGCACCCAAATCTCCTCGATGAGGTGGTAGCCTTCCTTGATGGTGGTGCCGAAGATGGTGGCAAAAAAATTGAGGTTCTCCTCCACGGTCAGGTCTTGGTAGAGGGAGAATTTGCCCGGCATATAGCCCACCCGGTGGCGGATTTGCTTCAAATCCTTTTGCACATCCCAGCCTGCTACGCTAGCGCTGCCGGAGCTGGCCACCAAGAGCGTGGTGAGTATCCTGAACAGGGTGCTTTTGCCCGCCCCATCCGGCCCGATGAGGCCGAAACGCTCGCCCGGTTTTACCTCAAAACTGATGTCCTTCAGCGCTTGTACATCGCCGAAAGCGTGGTTGATATTGGATATTTTGATGGATGAATTCATTGCTTCTTTTCTGGCTTTGCCCCATTGGACCAGCTTACCTCACCTGGCATCCCAATCTTCAAAGCCCCATCCCCGTTCCCCACCTTCACCTTGAAAGCATACACGAGGTTCACCCGCTCCTCCTTTGTCTGGATAGTTTTTGGCGTAAACTCCGACTTGCTCGAAATCCAGCTCACCGTGCCGGGCAGTGAGCGCACTCCCCCACCCGATTGGTCTATCAGCACACTGACCGTTTGCCCGATTTTCAGGCTGGGCAATTGTTCTCCGCTGACGAAGGCTCGCAGTTCGAGCGGGTCCAGTGCGGCGATTTTGTAAAGCGGCGAGCCGAACCCGACCACTTCCGACGCCTCGGCGATTTTGGTCAGCACCACCCCATTGAGTGGATTATGGATGTAGCAGCGGCGTATTTGCTCGTTCAGCACTTTGATTTGCGCCAATACCGGGTCTTTTTCACCCAAAATCCCTGTATTCAGCGACCCAGTTTGCCGGCGAGCCGATTCGATTTGGACTTTTACCAGCGCTATCTGCCCATTGAGGTCATCCAATTGCTTGGGCGTGGCGGCCTTGTCGGCAAGGAGGCGCTGCACCCGGTCACGTTCCCGCACGAGGTTGCGCTGTTGCTCCTCCAAAATGGCAATCTGTGGATTGGGGTTTTGTTGCTTCTTGCCTATCGTGCCGAGGCTTGCGATGAGTTGCTGTTTTTGCAGATGCAGCAACGCCGTATCTACCAAAGCGACGAGCTCGTTGGCCTTCAGCGGTTCACCTTCGCTGGCTTTCAGGAACAACAGCTTGCCGTTTGCCTCAGCGCTGACGATGGTCTCCACCGCCTCGAAATTGCCGTAGGAGTCGGAGTGGGTTGCTTCTTTTTTGCAACTTGCCAGCACAATAAGAATGAGGAAACTCCCTTTCAGAATTGTTGTTAACTTTGTTTGATTAAATTTCATAAACATGAATGTAAATATTGAAACGAGAAAACTGAGCATCATCGAATATCTCGCTGAAGTCGAAGACGAAGCCGTAATCCTGCAAATCGAAAACCTGTTAAAGCCTCGTACCGACTTTTGGGACGAACTCAGCGACCGTGAAAAGGCTAGCATCAAACAAGGTTTGAATGACCTTAAACAAGGCAAACGAGTTGATTTTCAAGAGTTTATGAAAAACAGACGCCAGCGCCAAAACTCATGATGCCTGTTTACCTTTCCCAAACCGCCTACGATCAACTTCACCAAATCCTTGATTATTTGGAAGAAAAATGGTCTGCGCAAGTCAGCGATAATTTCCTCAACAAATTAGAGCGAACGATGGACTCCATTGGCCAATTTCCTTATTCCTCCCCGCCTGCCAGCCACTTCCCTGGCCTTAGAAAATGCGTTATCAACAAGCAGGTTTCTGCTTTTTATCGAATTGACGAAGTAAGGAAAGAAGTTGAAATCTTGGCTGTCCTTGATAATCGTCAAGACTTCAGTTTTTGAAATAACAGGCTCACACCTACTAATTTCCAATTCCCACCCCCTTCCACGTCCGCCAAGCAGCCTCCACTTGCACCAACTGTACCCGGTGTGCTTCCATCGCCAACCTCGCTTGCAACTCTGCGTCCGATTGCAGCAGGTAGTCGGTGGCAGTGGCCACGCCGTTATCGAGTTGCGAAGAAAGCTGCTTCAAAATCTCGGCTTGCAGCTTCGCAATCTCCTCGTCCCGCTGGATTTGGTTTTGCAGCTTCGCAATGTCTTCCCGGAACTTGCCGTCCTGGTGTTCGAGGTTTTGGGTGAACGTTTGCTTTTGGTTTTCAATGAGTTGCAACTGAACGGATAGCTGTTGCCGCTCCCGGTCAGCCTGTTTCCAATCCAAGAATTTCCAACTGAACTGCACCCCGCCGATGAAGTACGGACTAATTTTATCATCGAAAAAATTCAAGGGGTCGGGGTAGCCGACGCCCGTAATGGCAAAGGCGGCGACTTTCGGGTTCCATTGGGCGCCTATCAAATCAGCTGACGCCAAAACCTGTGCTTTTTGCAAATCAAACAATGCCAGTTCGGGACGATTTGATTGCGGATTTTGAATTGCGGATTGCGGATTGGGAAGTTCCAGTTTTGAGTTTTCATCCAAAGTTTGCCCAAGCAAACTACTTAGCACCGACAGCAATGCACGGCGATCGCTACCGATTTCTTCGATTTTTGATTGCACCTTCAGTTGCTCCACCTGCAGCTTCAACACCTCGCTTTCCAGGGCGACCCCATGCCGAACGGCGGCTTCGAGCTGGGCTGCTTTTGCGGCCAAATCCTTCTGGGTGAGCTCAAGCATCTTGGTTTGCGTTTGCAGCAGTGCTGCACCGAAAAAAAAGCGGTCCACCTGTTCCCGCAGTTTGTTCAATTCCACCGTAACCGATTGATTGTCAACGGCTAACTTGGCTTTTTCTATCGTTTTCTTTGCTTCGGAAAAGCCACCGTCTAGCAGCACGTAGTTGGCTTCCAAATTCGTCAGTACATTGTATTTCGGGATGTTAAAATCAACTCCCGGGAAGCTGAACGGTAGGCCGAAAACCTCATTTTGCCAGGTGGCCTTGGCATTCCACTGCACCGTAGGCAGACGGCTGGCATCAATGTTCTCTAACTTGAGTACCGTGATTTTTTCAAAAAGTTGTGGATTTTGGGCAATGGCCGTGTTGGCCTCGGCGAGGTGGTAGCAGTCTTGCAAGGTCACGGCGTTTTGACCCAATATTGGGAACCAAGACAACAGCAAGGCTGGGAATAGGAAAAATCGGATGGTTAATTGCATAAGCTTTTATCTTTCGGGCACAAAGATGGGGCGGCTAATATAGGCTTTTCTGAAAAATGCAACGAGTGGCGGGATTATTCCTGCGAATGGAAAATAATCCATTCGTTGCGGTTTGTGGGTTGTTCGTTGCAATTTTAATGGCTGCATTGCGAAGCAAATTACCTTTGTCGCCTCGGCCTGCCCAATATCCCGATAGCTATCGGGAGGGCGACCACAATTATGAAAAACAAAACCACCATCATCGGCCACCTCGTTTTCTGGCTCTTCTACCTGACGGTGGTGGGCACGGGCGGTTCACTTATCTCCGACACTGGCCAAGGCTGGTCGTTCGTTTGGAACAGCCTCGTGTTCGGCGGCATCGTGATTTACGGCAACCTCCTGTTTATCCTGCCGTTTTTGCTTGAAAAAAGGTATCGCCGTTTTGGGCTGATTGGACTTATTACTTCTGGCCGTTAGCTAACGGCAATTTCAAATGGACAAAACCTGGCGCTCCAAAGTATAGTTTCGTAGTGGTTGTGATATTGACTTACCCTGAAATAGGTTGACAGTTTGCAGGGTATCCCTCAGCGATCTGCGGAGCTGAAAATTCGGCAATGAATACCTTTTTCAAAATTTTCTCAAAATGTTCATTGGCAGGGATTGTAGTAAAAGGATAGGGAACTATTCCCACCGCGATTTAATCGGAAAACGCTTTACCAAGTCCGCTGAATTTGCCGTAGGCGACGCTACAAACTGCCCATTATCCAGCAGCAGCAAAGTCGCAGCTTCGGCAGTCGAGTCGCGGGCTTCTCCATCTTCCTGCATAAGAAGCCAGTGCTCGATTTCCCGTCGCACGAGGTTTTTTTGGCCGTCGCCGTCAACATCGAGCAGCCAACTGCCAGTGAGCACCTGCCCGCCATCACCACCGTACCATTCCGCCACAGTTACCCGGTCGGTAAAGGCATGGCGCTGCTTGTCGTACAGCAGCAGCGACTGGTGCCGGTACCAAAACCAGCGTATTTCCACCAGACAAGCATCAAAATTATCGTTGAGAACAAATCGGCCCAAGCCGCCAACTGTGGCCTCGGCGGAGTCGGCCACGTGCTCAATTTCCCGAAGCCAAGCCGTATCGAGTGAGGCGAAGAACAGGGCATTGGGAATGGTATCAAAGGTTGGCTGGGCAGCTTCCTCCTCCGAATCCGGCAATTCGAAGTGCATGGTATCGGTGACGGCCATGGGTGAAAAGCTGGAAAGGAGCTTGGGCTCGGTGGAGGCTCGTTCTGCTCCCCCTCCATTGCAGGAGTAAAAGACGAAAAGCAGCAGGGCGGAAAAGCCGAGAAGTGTTTGTTTCATCCGTGGATTTTGATTGTGGAACAACGGGACTAAGGTAGCTTAACTTCTCGATTCTTAAACCTGACCCGCCCCTAATAGTAATCGCCATCAATTTTAAGGCGGAATGCCTACGCATTACTGCCCAATATTGATAGTAGATTATCGCAGAAGTCCAAAAATAAGCACTTCTTTTAGTGAAAGGTCGATTTTTTATATCGCCAATCCAACTTACCCATTATCTTTAGCGGCATTTCACCACTTTAAAATAACAGCCTATGAAAAATTTTCAGCAAAAATCAGTCGAAGATCATCAAATAGACAGGACTGTCACCCCTCCTTCTGTTACCAATTACATGGTAAAGAAAGTAATCACCTTCAAGCCTGACACGCCCATCAGTGAAGTCATTGATTCGCTGTTGAAAAACAGAATTACCGGCGCCCCGGTGCTGAACGACCTCAATGAGGTGGTCGGATTGATTGACGACAAAGATTGCCTGAACGTGATGTTTGGCGGCGCCTACCACAACAGTCCCGTGCCCGTGAGCGATGGGACGGTGGCCGCGTATATGTCCAACGTGATGAAAACCATCTCCATCAACGCCGACATTTTTGAAGTAGCCAATAAATTTTTGACGACACCATACAAGCGGCTCCTCGTCATGGACGACGATGGCAAATTGGCAGGGCAAGTCAGCCGACGAGATATATTGCGAGCCATTAAAGATATGAATGCGCGGAAAAAATAAGCACTTCCTATTTTTCCCATAAGAATGGCAGGCGCCAACCTTAATAATTGTATCGGCACAGCTATCAACTAGTTGTGCCGATACCTTTTATAGCAAATGATACGAAAGCGGGCTTGTCACCATCAACCCATACTTACCGCCCGATGCCGCTTCAGGGCAAACGCACCAAAACATACACTAGCGCCGGGAGAAAAACAAAAAGACGGGAGAAAAACAGTACCAAACCCGTGAGCAGTTTGTGAACCGAATTCATGCAAAAGGTATTTCCCGCCGCTGTTCGGCCTGACATCAAAATAAGCCCGACCCCATGCAACCATCCCGACAAACCCTGCACCTACCCCGGTTTGTCCTTATATTGCGCCGTTTCTTTGCTGGCGCAAACACCTTTTTATGAAAAAAACACTCCTCCCCCTGATGGCTGCCGTGTGGTTGCCATACCTGCTTACCGCACAACCACTGCCCTGCACTGAACCCGCCGAGATGACCAGCTTCTGCGACGAGGCATGCGTCATCTGCGACATAGACGGCTTCACTGGCATCAACGACTCCAACATTCCAGGATCACTGCCGCCTGATTTTTGCACCACCACCGTCCACAACGCCCAGTGGATTGCCTTCCGGGCGGCCAGCACCAATCTCACCCTTGGCGTCAGCGTGTACGATTGCGCAAGCGGGGGAAGCGGTGGCACCCAGTTCGTGGGGCTGGAGGTGGCCATCTACGAAAGTGCCGACTGCCAGACCTTCCAGATGGTATCCAATTGCGACGGCGACATTCCACCCGGCACCACCCAAAATTTTACGAACACCGTCCCGCTTGAAATCGGGCAATACTACTTCTTCGCCATGGACGGCAACGGTGGCGACGTCTGCCATTACACCATCAACGTCGTCAACGGCAGCACCGAAGTGCCGCCCATCACCAACACCGGCCCCATCACGGGCATCACCCAAGCCTGCCCTGGCTCCACGCTCACCTACACGACGCCCTATATCCCCGCCGCCACCATTTATGAGTGGACGGTGAACAACAGCGTCGTCGGTACGGACACGGCACTGACCTACACTTGGCCAGCCGTTGGCACCTACCAGCTTTGCGTCAAGGCCAAAAACGTCTGCGACGAAGCGCCGCCCACCTGCCAGTTCGTGACTATTGCGGAAATACCACCCACCATTTACAACGAGCACCTCTGCGGCGGCGACTCGTTCATGGTGGCGGACACGGTGTTATACCTGCCCGGCTACTACGAGTTCCACTACCCCACCCCCGCCGATTGCGACAGCGTCGTGCAGGTCACCATCTCCGCAGCTCCCAACCAGACCACTTTCCTCCAGCTGAACATCTGTGACGGCGACTCGCTCTGGGTCGGCGGCAACCCATATTTCGACACGGGCATTTACCAAGAAAACCTCACGACCTGGCTCGGTTGCGACAGCACCGTGAACCTCGACCTTTTTATCATCATTTGTGAAATACAGGCCACCATTGGCGCCAGCCAGGTGCAGTGCTACGGCGGCTCCAACGGCATCGTCACCTTCTCGGTGGACGACGGCACACCGCCCTTCACCTACGACTGGTACCGCCTCGGCCAGCCCGGCCCCAGTGGCAACGGGACTTTGTCCGGGGTAAATGTGAACGAAACGCTGACCGGGTTGCCGGTAGGCACCTACGTCATCAATATCATGGATGCCTTCGGCAACGACGTGGTGGTACTCACCGATGTCACGCAGCCCACCCCGCTCACCGTCACCGCTTCGTCCAGCGACTACAACGGTTTCGACGTCTCCTGCAATGGCGGCTCGAACGGCTCGCTCCTGGCCATTGCCGCTGGCGGCCTCCCGCCGTACAGCTACGCATGGTCTGCTGGCGCAATGACTGCATTTGCCCCAAACCTTGCCGCTGGCGACTATACCCTGACCGTGACGGATGCCGTTGGCTGTACCCTCACGGCCAGCTATACCCTCGGCCAGCCTACGCCACTGATGCTCTCGGCGCTTTTCACCGACCCCATTTGCGACGGGCCGCTCACCGGACTCATCGAAGCACAAAGCGTGGCGGGTGGCTTGCCGCCCTACCAATACGCTCTGAACAACAGCCCCTATTCCGACCAAAAAAGCTACCCCGACCTTGCCGAAGGCAACTATACCCTCAGCGTGCAGGACGCCAACGGCTGCGTACTCGATTCCGTGATTTCTCTCACGGCAGCCATCATTCCCATCCTTGATTTGGGGGAAAACCTGACGATGAACCTCGGCGACAGCATCCGCATCACGCCGGAGGTGCTCGTCGGAGCGGAGGAGTACCAATGGACGCAGACCGATCGGCTCTCCTGCTACGATTGCCCCACGCCTTGGGCCACCACTTACCAACCACAGACCTACTACCTGACCGTCACTTCCGAGGACGGCTGCACGGCCTCCGACAGCATCCGGGTGGATGTCATCGTCACCCGCAACGTGTACATCCCGAATGCTTTCAGCCCGAACAGTGACGGCATCAACGACTTGCTGAACGTCTTCGCTGGCGCGGAGGTGCTACAGGTAAAATCGTTCAAGGTCTTCGACCGCTGGGGCGAGCATATTTTCGAAATGTTCGACTTCATGCCCAACAACGTGGGCCTCGGCTGGGACGGGACTTTCAAAGGCAAACTCATGCAGCCCGCCGTTTTCGCCTGGGTCGCCGAGATTGAGTTCCTGGACGGCGTGACGGTGCAGTACAAGGGGGATGTGATGGTGGTGAAATAGTGCCGAAGTGGCCGAAGTTAGGGGGTAACTTGAAGTTACCTCCTAACTGACACCCATAGCCCTCCCGACAAGCGCTCCATCGGAGCGAAATTTTTGTAGCTTTCCAGCAACAATAGCGGTTTCCGTTCCATCGGAACGGCATCTTGGTAAGGGGTAGGAAGATACCGTTTCGATGAAACGGTTAACATGTTTTCTTATCGGATTCTACAAAGATAGCGCCTCTATGAGGCGCTAAATAGGTACTAATTTGAACTTACCCCCTAACTTTGCGCTCCTTGATTGCCAAATACGGCTACCATTAACCACCTAAAAAACAAGGTTTCATGAATAAACCCGCCTTTCTAATCGTCCTAGCACTGCTATTGTCCCCAATACTAGCCAGTAGCCAAACATGGCCCCAACTCCAGATGAACGGCAGAACCTTCATGGGCTACAAAGACTCCACCGAGCAGTGGGTGGTCCCTCCGCAATTCCTGTACATCGAAGAGCCTTACTCTAACCTAATGCTCGTAAAGGATGGCACAAAAAACTATGGCCTCATCAATGGAAAGGGCGAGTTCATTATCCGTTGCGAGTACCAAAAACTGGAACGGCAAAAAATGCGGGACAGCAGCCGGTTCTTCTTCGGGGGACTGTTGGCTTGCCAATACGACAAATGGGGCCTTCTGGACACCCTCGGCCAAGCCATCGTCCCACTAGAGTTCGAGTCGGGCAAATGGCTCAACCAGTCCACCCTCTATTTTTACCGAAGGGGACGGCAACTGGCGCTGGATAATGAAGGCAATACGCTTTTTGAGGGCGATTACGAGTACACCGAAATGGCCAGTTCCCACAAGCTCAACAAGTGGTTTTTCACCGCCATGAAGGGCGGAAAGATGGGGCTGATTGACTGGGACAATAATATCATCCTGCCTTTTGAATACGAGGCGCTGGTCGTCTGGCCGTCCGACCATGTGCAGTGCAGGCACGTTGGCGGGCGCTACAGCATGACCGATATGCAGGGCAAGGAAATCCTGCCCGCCCGTTTCAAGGGCTTGAGCTTTGCCGGGTACGGCTACCTGATGGCCACCGATTTCGAGACCGGGAAGTCCGGCTTTGTGGACACGACCGGCACGGTGCGGCTGCCCCTGGAGTTCGAAAACTGTGGCTTGGTCAGCAATGGCGTGCTTGGCAATGGGCATTATTTCAAAGCGGCAAAAACGAAAGAAATGGCCCTGTTCGACCCGGACGGCAAGCAGCTGACGGATTTTTTGTACAAAGACCTGACGTGCAGCAGTTCAGCACCGACGCTGTTTTTTGCACAAAGACCCGATAAAAAATTCATCCTGTTGGACAGCCTAGGGCAGCCATTGCCCGCCCCTCCGGTGGATGGACTGAGCGCCCAATTCACCGCCATCGGCGTCAGAAATGGCAACCTTCACGGCTTGTTCACCCTCGATGGCCGACAGGTGACGGACATCAAGTACGATGCAGCCGACGGCATGGTCTCCAAAAAAGATATGGCATTGTTGACCGCTGAACACGACCTTCTGCCGCCCGTGACCGTCATCGGCCGTGCGACGCTCGGCAAGCAAAAGTTCTTCATCACCAGCGATGGCCGGGAGCTGCCGCCGCCCGGCAAGCCGAAGGAGGAAGTCACGGCGTTGGATGGAAAATCGGACGGCGATGAGCCGCTCCCCAACCCCGAAATCGCACCGGAATTCCCCGGCGGGGAAAACGCCAAATTGGCCTACATCACCAACAACCTCAAGTACCCCACGATAGCCAGCGAAAACAACGTTCAGGGCATGGTCATGGTCCAGTTCGTCGTGGAGCGGGACGGCAGCCTGACTAACATTAAGTTGGCCCGTGACCTCGGCAACGGCTGCGGCCAGGAGGCGCTTCGGCTCGTCCAGAAAATGCCCAAATGGACGCCGGGCAAGGACAAGGGGCAGCCCGTTCGGGTGCTGGTGTCGCTGCCAGTCAGGTTCAAGCTTGGATGATGGCGCCGTTTATTTCATCTGGTATTTTAACGTGAGTTCGGAGATTTAAAAGCCGCAGAGCGGCACAAATATTTGTAGGATGTAGCAAGGGCAAGGGGTTCAGCACCAGCGGTGCGTAATCTAATATTACGCACCGCTGGTGCTGAACGAATTTTGCGCATTTTTCTACAAATATTGACGCCGCTCTGCGGCTAAACAGTTAATAATCAATCTCCTAATCCAAATTCTTTTAGAATATTCAACGCATACATAATCATGCTTTTAAAAACAAAACTGACCCTCATTGCCTGCTTTTTTGCTGCGCAAATGCTCCCTGCGCAAATCCTCGTTCCCTACCTCGGTGCCAATAGTAAATACGGCTATGCCAATGAACAAGGCGAACTGCTCATCCAACCGGAATACGATTTGCTGAACATGCTTTCAGCCGACGCTTTGGGAACCAATGCCTCCAAAAACAAAACAGCCATTTTTCTGCTCCGCAACGGCATGACCGTTCCGGGAGACAATTTGCGGGCCGTGCCAGTGGTCAATTGCGAAGACAAATCATGCAAAACGCCCGATACCCTGCGCCACCTCGTGCTGCTGCAAAGCTCCCGCCAGATGACTTTGGCAAACCTCAAAACCCGCCAAACCCTATCTTTTTCACCCGGCGAGCGGTTCGAAATGCCACGCTGGTTTTCGATGCGCAGCAAGGACAATCATATCCTCACCTGCAATTTTCATCAGGGCGCCTGCCGCATTTTTGATGAAAAAGGCCAAGTCAATTTTGTGGACATGGACTTCAAACCATTGCTGCCCCGCCATTACCCCGCAGGGGCCATCGCCTTTAATTATCTGGTGCTGGGCGATGAAAACCAGAAAACAGCCGTGGCCGACCGGAAGGGCAACATCCGCATCCCCTTCGTCTGGGACAAACTGGAACCCGCCGGGCGGGACGGCTATTTTTTGGTAAACAACGCTGAGCATTTCAGTGCCTCCACCAGCAAACCCGAGCGTGCCGGGATGCTCAACGCCGATGGGGAACTGGTGATTGACACCATTTACCAAATCATCCAACCCATTGGCAATGAATACCTTGTCGTGCGGACAAAAGAGCGGTCGGGTTTGATGGACTATGCCGGTAACTGGATTTTACCCTACGAGTACCTGGAAATCACCCACGCCTTCGACGATTTTTTCATCGCAAAACCCATCGCCGGAAAAGCCAATGTCGTGAACCTGAAAGGTGAAAAGCAATTGAAAAACGATTACACTGACATCGTTGTGCGGCCCGATGGATTTGGAAAAAAGCCTTACCTGATGCTGTTCGAGCGGCCACTGCTGGGCATCGCCGACTCCAGTTTTCAGGTGCTTTTCATTGATACTTTGACGAACATATCAAACCCCTTTCGGACTTACAGCGGTAGAAAAGCAGCGCCTCAATTCGTGGTCGTTGAGGGCAGCAGCAATTACAAAAACGACCGGCAAGGGGTGCGGGACCGGAATGGGAAAAAGATTTTGCCGGGCATTTATGACGCCATTAGCCTGCTTCCGCATGTGGACGAGGATTTGTATTTGGTCAAAAAAGACTGCCTGTTCGGGGTGTTCGACACGGACGGCAGGGCAGTTTTCCCACTGAATTTTACCGAAATTAAAGTCGAAGAAGGCAGCAAATATAAGCCTGACACGATTGTTTGGGCACTGCCCGCCGGGGCAAAACTGTACTCGGCATTTGACCAGCGAGGCAAACGGCTGCCCTACCCCAACCATTTCATGCCGGGCCGAAACCGCACAAACTTGATAAACCCGGGCTATGACCAAGAGCTACGAAAACATTATGTGGCGCTGATGGACGGCACTCGTTTGTACGACAAAACATTGTACGAAAGCAGCAGCCGGTTCCATCAGTTTCCTACACCGGACGGCGGTTTTCTGGTGGATAAATCAAAGGAAAACGTGCAGGTGCTGGACGCCTTTTTCAAGGAAATAGTGCCCGAAGGCTTCGTCGTGCCGAAGCAGTTCTACGACGACAACAACCTGAGAATAACGGGGTTGCTCCCGGTCTATCAATTGCCGCAAGGCTATGCCCTCCGAAAACCGAAACCGCCCGTGGCGGCAAAACCCGACCTGCCCGTGCCGTCCGGAAATGTTGACGAGGACATGCCAGTTTTGGAGGATTTGCAACCTGCGGTGGTGGATGAATCATACCCGGACCGGCCATTGCCCAAAATCATGGATGCTTGCGGCATCATCAACGCCAAAGGCGAATGGGTGGTGAAACCCAAAGCGGGCGTGCATTTTTTGCCGATGTCGTATTTTTTGGTGAAAGAAATCAGCATGGACGAAAATCCCGACAACTACGCCAGTCCGAAGGGCTTGAAACTGCACCGGGTGAACCAGCCGGATAAAACGGACATCGAAGTCAGCCGCCTGCGCTACCAAAAATTTGACGACCAGAACAACCACACGATGCTGTTTGGGAAAGTGGTGAATGGCGAAATGCGCATGGCCTTTTTCAGCGAAAAGGGCGAGCAACTCACCGATTTCAACATCCTGCGTGGTGGCGGCTACCTGCAATCACGCAACCTCGTCACCATCCGCAACAAAAAAGGCGGCGAGACCGACCTGATTCTGGATGCCCAAGGCAAGGTCATCACCGACTTGGGCGACTTGGTCGGCGATGATATTTACAACCGAAAAAGCAGTTGGAGCTTTGATTTTTTGGCTGCACAAAAACGGGACACGGAGCTTTTCGGACTGATTGACTCGACAGGAAAGGAAGTGCTGCCATTCCGTTTCAAGTACCTTGATATCACCGAAACCGGGCATTTGCTGAGCAGCCTCAACGCCGAAGGCAACCGGGAACTGCGCAACTGGCAGGGCGACCTGCTGGCGACGTCATCGAGCAAAAACAATTTTTACTGCTACAAAACCGCCAGCGGATACTTGCTCGCCACGAACACAGCTTCCACTTTCGTCATTTCACCGGAAGGCCAATTGGCGCATACCCTGCCCTACAAAGTGCGGAGTGCAAGCGGCATGGATTGGTACTCGCACCTCGCCCGATTCGGCGATACGGACACCAGCCCTTCTTTTTGGGTAAATTTGGCGACGGGGAAGGAGTATCGGGAGTGAGCATGGTGGAATTTCTTGTCGATATGGTGGTGGTAAAGTAAGCCGAATTCCCAGTCCGTGTCACGAAAAAAAACCTGCCCAAGCTTTCGCTCAGGCAGGGTTACAAGTATAAAAACCGACTGAATTTATCCTTTTTTCAAGTCCGATTTATTGGACTTGCCTTTCTGTTTGCCACGGTCGCCGCTTTCGTCTTTGCGCTCGGATTTTAGCTGCTCCCACTTGGTGGCCTGCTCCTTGGTCAGCACCTTCTTCAATTCTGCGTCATGCTGGGTCCGGAGGTCCTTGTTGGCACCTTTCACCTTTCCCTTCTCACCGTCTGGTTTGGCCTCATGGGCAGCTTTGGCCTTCTCCGCATACTTTTGGTTGATGGCCTTCACCTTGGCCGTTTGGTCGGCGTTGAGGTTCAGTTCTTGGGTCATCCGGTCCGTCTGTTGCTCGGCACGCTTGGCGGGGTCAAAGTCACGGCCAGCACCTCTTCCTTTGCCCTGGCCTCGGCCCTCGCCTTTCCGGTCAGCCTTCATTTGCTCCCACTTGGCAGCTTGGTCCTTGGTCAGCACCTTGCCCAGTTCGGCTTGGTGTTCGGTGCGGAGGGCTTGGTGCGCTTCCTTGTTTTGGGATTTTTCACCCTTTTTCTTGTCGGCAAAAGCGGCTTTGGCTTTCTCGGCGTAGCGGAGATTGATTTCCTTCACCTTGACGATTTGGTCGTCGCTGAGGCCCAAATCTTTGGTCATCCGATCCGTTTGTTGTTCGGCCCTCATGGCAGGATCCATGTCACGACCGCCTTGTCTTTGTGCCTGTGCATTGGTGAACCCTGCCGTGAGCAGAAGCACCATCAAAACTGACTTCAATAAGATTTTCATGTTGATAGATTTAAAATTAGGAGGGAATTAAAAATTGGAAACTTTCTATTTTTGAATGCCTGCCTAATCGCTGTTGAGTGATTTAATTTTATGGTTCAAAGGTGCATGGAAACGCCCCGCAGCGCCAATTTATTCAATGAACGCAGCGATATTCTCCACGAAGCCTGCCAAAGCGGCCATTTTGCTTGGGTTTCAGTGTTCATTGATAAAACCGCCTCATTCATGGATAAAACTTTGGTGCAAACCCCGTATTTGACCACATTTGCCACATGAACCTTCGGTTACAAAAGAATACGTTGCTGCAAATCCTCTTCTGGGGAAGTTTCTGGGTGCTCGTCCCGGTGCTGCTCGCTGGCGACTGGGGGAACGCCGACCGTTTCCTCATACGAAACCTCGTGGTGCTGGCGGGCATCAGTGTGGTCGTTTGGGCAAACATGGAACTGCTGCTGCCCCAGCTTTTTTTCCAAAACAAACAAACGGCCTACCTGCTGGCGGGGCTGGGGGTGCTGGTTTTCGTGGTGCTGGTGATTGAGTGGGACGCAGCGCCCTGGGCAGATTACGTCCAACGAGCGCAAGGCCGTGGCAACAGGGCCGGCAATCGGGGCGGCCTCTCGCCAAGGGATTGGATGCGGTACCTGAGCGGAGCGATGCCCTATTTCACAGCATGGATTGGCAGCGCCCTGGTGGAGATAGCTGCCTACACCCGCCGCAAGGAGAAGGAAACGGCCATTTTGCGAAGCGAAAAACTGGAATCGGAACTGAAATTCCTCAAATCACAGGTGAACCCGCACTTCCTGTTCAATGCCTTGAATAATATCTACACCCTATCCGTCCTGAAATCGGACGCTGCACCGGAGAACCTGCTCAAGCTCTCGGCGATGCTGCGCTACGTGCTCTACGACTGCAAGGAAGGGACCGTGCCGCTGGGCAAAGAAATCGAGTACCTGCGCCATTTCATCGCCCTGAACATGCTAAAGGACAGCCGTGGCCTGAACGTCCAAGCCGACCTCGACGAAAGCCGCCCGAACCTCCGCATTGCACCGATGCTGTTCATTCCCTTCGTGGAAAATGCCTTCAAGCACAGCAAAGTCGAGGATTTGGCCAACGGCTGGATTCACATCCAACTGAAAACGGAGGAAAACGCCGTGATTTTGGAAGTAAAAAACAGTTTGCCAAAAAGCGGTTTTACCAAAAACGAAGCGGGCGGCATTGGGTTGGAGAATGTGCGCCGGCAGTTGGAGCTAGTGTATCTTGGGCAACATGAATTGAAGATTGAGCAAAAGGAAACGGCATTCGAAGTTTATTTGAAAATCCAATTGTAACCTGCCATGTCAAAAATCAATTGCCTAGTCGTGGACGACGAAGAGCTGGCCCGTGACCTACTCGAAAACTATATCGGCAGGCTGCCGCACTTGGCGCTGTCAGGCAAATGCCGTGACCCGTTCGAAGCGTTGGAGGCGCTCAGCTCACAGTCGGTGGACCTGCTCTTCCTCGACATCCAAATGCCGGGAATGACGGGCATGGAGTTTTTGAAAACGTTGAAAAACAAGCCGCTTGTCATCTTCACCACAGCCTATTCCGAGTTTGCGCTGGAAAGCTACAACCTCGATGCGACGGACTACCTGCTGAAACCCTTCTCGTTCGAGCGTTTTGTGCAGGCCGTGAACAAGGCGACCGATTTGTTGTCGCTGCGCAAAGCGGCGGCAGGCTCCCCCACCCCACAGCCAGAAACGACAGCAACACCCGCCGTCAAGGATTTCATCTTGGTAAAATCGGAACACAAAGTCCACCGCCTGCGCTTCGAGGACATTTCCTACATCGAAGGCATGCGGGAATATGTGGCCTATCACACGCCGAATGGCCGCATTCTCTCGCTGAATTCCCTCAAAAGTTTGGAGGAGGAACTGCCCGCCGACCAGTTTTTGCGCATCCACAAATCGTATATCGTGGCTATCGGGAAGGTAGCCGCACTGGAAGGGAACCAAGTGCTGGTTGGCAAGGAAAAGCTGCCGATTGGGGCAAGCTATCGGGAGGTGGTGATGGGGCGGTTGCTGTAAAAAACCTGCTAAACGAACACATAACAAAACGAGCTGCCAAGCGGCTTCGATAAACGGCCACACACCAGCTATAAATCCAGTAAAACCAACTTCTGAGCATTGATGCGGCCCTGCCAACTGCCTTGGGAATTCGTTTTGCCCCCCAAATCACCGTTGCCATCAACGGTTAGCAGGTATTCATCGAGGGCAATGATGTTGTTGGGGTCGTCTTTTTTATAGCCTTTCAAATGGTAGGTATGTGTGGTAGCGTCCCAAGTACCTATCACGAATTCCTTGGCGGTCATGCCAATTTTGTCTTGGTAATAACTGACGCTGAATGTATCGTTCTCGTCATATTTCACAAACTTCCAGTTGAAATAACCTTCCACGCTGTTGCCAGCGCCATGTTCGAGGTGCAGGTCGAATTCGAAAAGGTAACTGGTGCCAAGGCGTGTCCATGTACCGTGGTACAATTGAGTTTGACAGGTGGCAGGTATGCCAAAAGTTGTAGCCAAAAGGCCGATTAGCAGGATAGTTTTCATGCGCTTTAAACCGTTGGTTTTTGGGGTTTATTGTTGCTGGGCTTCCTGTTAAAAATGTTTTAGCAGGGTTGAGCAGAAGGGATTTCTAAGCCCATACACGCTCAGACTTATCCCGACATATTGTCGGGACTAGCGGGCTTTCCAATCCTTCACTACCACGGATTTTGTCAAAGAACGAAAATATTTTAGGCAGGGTTGGAGCATCATAAATTTTGTTGTCCTTAAAAAAAGCGGGAAATTGCCGCCGCCATAGGGACCGGTGGATTTTGTATCACCCCATCACTGGGCAATAAAATTTTAAACCAACAAATGGGTAGTGTAAAATCGCTCACAACGACCGGGGACAACGACCCCGAGCTATTCCCCGAGGAATATTACAGGCATTATATGTACTGCGATGATTGCGGCTCATTCAAGATTGAGCCTTGGATTATTCCCGAAAACCACCCTCAGCTCACCAAACTACAGGGGTGGATAGTGAATCTAGGAGCAGTATCGTTGGTTTCGGTGATAATCTCAGCGGTAGCCTTGGCCTTTTGGATAATTTCGGACTTGGTTTTAACGGGTGCGTTCATCTTTGGCTCAGACATGATTATCTGGTTGGGGCTATCGCTGATAGCCTTATATCTCACGAAGACCCTTGGATCCGCTGTTTCATCGAAAATCAAGCATTTCGGTGTGCGCTGCGGGAAGTGCAAGAAGGAATACAAGAACGGAAGCTACTTTTTCACAAAACTCGATTACAACCCAAAACACTTTACGATGGCGGATGTGCCGCTCCCACGAAATACCACTTATTGGATTAGGGAGGAGCTCTAGGGACAACACAACAACCTTCAATCCTTCCGAATGCTGGCCCAAATTACAAGGGCAAGTCCTGCCATCGAGGACAGCGTGCGCTGGATGTGGAACGTCCACCAATTATCGCGCAGGGTCGTCCAATCGGCAGGCATGGAATCAGGTTTCCAGGTCATTACAATGGCGTTGATGGGCTGGTTGCCAAACTTGGTTATCAGGCCACTGGCAATCAGGCAGGCCGCTGCTACCAGCAAGGTAATGAACACGGCCTTGGACTTTCTTTGCATAAACGCAGAAAGCAGGGTGAGCAAAATCGCAATTGCCCCGAGTATGGGCATCAGTGTGTTGAGCGAACGGATGGCGTTTTGCTGTTGCTCCAGATAAGCAGTGCCGGATAGCGACATGGGATTGTAGCCTATCCAAATACCAAAAATGGATCCTGCGACTAAAGCAAGCATGAAAATGTTGGCGAAGCGGACGATTGATATTGACATTTGGCGGAAATTGAAGGGTGGAAAAAGCAGGCGGGGCCAACCAAGTTGTGCAACACCCGGTAACAAAGGAAATCAAAAGGCTTGACTATTCTTGCTTGACTGGGTGATTAATTTTTTCAATTTTTGGGGATCGTGTGACCGGATGGCTTTGAGTCCATGTCCCCTTTCTTTCAAAACGGCTTCAAAAAGAGTTTGCGGATATTGGAAACAGAATCGGCGTATTCCGGCTTGGAACTCATGGCCTTCCAATCGGGATGCGAAACAAAGGCTTTCCAATTGGCATCGTGCTCTTCCATGTCCTTGAAGTTTATCATGTAAGTCAGGCAAGGACGGTAGGGGCCGGCTATCATTTCCCCAAAAAACACGGGATTAAGTTTAACCCTCAAAAAGAGGTCTATCTCTTCCTCGTTGAACATCTTGATTTTGCGACGGGTAGCATCTTCCGAATAGCCCTCATAGGTTCTCAGTTCAAACAGCGAGGCACCGTCCACTGGGTTCATCAGTTGTGGCAGGCCGTCAAGAGCCAATAAAAGCATGGAACTGTAACGGTTGTACATGGCCTTGTCGGACGGCAGAGCATGGTAAGCCGCCGCCGCTGCCGTAAATTCTGAGTCGGCAGCGAGGTTTTGCGCCCTGAGGTAAACGTCGCTGTCCGGGTAACTGATAAGCACCCAGAGGTTGGCGGGCTCGGAATTTCCCCATTCTTTGAACAGCATGAAATGGTTGGCGCCCGTCCGCTTCAAGGCGGGCTGCAGGGCAGTGGTCAAGTAGTCGGTCAGCAGGCTTTGGTTGGCACCGAACTTCATCTCATAGGTCCTAAGCTCGTACAGGGCCTTCGGGGAATCAGATGGCTGTTGGGATGATTGACCTTTGGCAATGCTCAACGGCAAAGCTGAGGCAAGGACAGAGGATTGAATGAATTTGCGTCTCTTCATGGCTTGTTTTTCTGAAATAAAGTGGAAATTACGCAAGGTCGGCAAAGCATCCCACCCGTGGCAACTTCTATTTGATGTTCTGGCAAACCTAAGGATTTCTCGCAGTCAAAGGTATATTGGGGCGAAATTATGAATGGTCAGAACTGACAAGCAGAGCGAGTGCGTAAATTGCCACCCTCATGCTTCTTTCCAAGCATCATTGTTTTCATCAAAAAAACTCAACCATGGAAGTCCAGGTCTCAAGAAAGTCCAAAATGCTGGGCAAGTTTTTTTCCCTCCTTCTCATTTGCACTTTATTGTCTTGCAACAAAGACGACGGCAGCAGCATACCCGCTGGCTTGGATTTCAAAGCAGCCATGCGGAGCTTCGTCATCGGCATCAGCCAATATTCCAAAGCCAAAGCCCCCAGTTTTCTCATCATTCCCCAAAACGGCATCGAACTGGTGACGGAAAACGGCGAAGTAGCTGGCCCATTGGCATCTGCCTATCTGGCCGCCGTTGATGGGCATGGGCAGGAAGACTTGTTCTACGGCTACGATGCGGACAACAAGGCTACGCCCAGTGCGGACAACGCTTATCTGCGCAATTTTCTGGATATTTCTAAAAATAACGGCAAAGCAATTTTGGTCACAGACTACTGCTCCACGCCTGCTAAAATGGATGACGCCTATGCGCAAAATGCTGCCGCCGGATACACCTCCTTCGCTGCCGACCATCGGGATTTGGACAATATACCGGTCTATCCCAACCCCATTCATTCAGAGAATAATGCAGTCGTTACTTCCCTGACGGATACCAAAAACTTCCTTTACCTAATCAATCCTACCAACTTCACCACCAAAGCCGAATTTATTGAGGCCGTGGCGGCTACCAATTACGACCTGCTTATTATGGACTTGTTTTTTCAGGATGACATGGCTTTTTCAGCAGCAGAAATCGAACAATTGAAAAATAAGACAAATGGCGGCAAACGGCTGGTCGTCTCATACATGTCCATCGGCGAGGCGGAGGATTACCGCTATTATTGGCAACCGAACTGGAATTCGAAAAAGCCCGACTGGATGGATTCCGAGAATCCAGATTGGGCGGGCAATTTCAAAGTCAAATATTGGGAAAAAGCATGGCAGGACATCATTTATGGCAACGACAATTCTTATTTGAAAAAAATACTCGATGCTGGCTTTGATGGGGTTTACCTCGATATTGTGGATGCCTTTGAATTTTATGAATGAAGTGCGTTTGGGTCATCGTTTTTTCCCAAAGCATTCTGCTAAACTCGACTTCCTTCCGCTCTCCATGTGTCGGAGGTGAGATGAAGGAACAGCCTTTACCCTCCTAAAACATGAGTCATTCAGGTGTTTTCAAATAATTCCCCGGCGTTGCACCGAACTGGCCCTTGAAGCATTTTACAAAATAGGCGACACTGCCAAAGCCTGTTTCAAAGGCGATTTCGGAGACGGTTCCCGCATTCTGGCGGAGCAGGTCGGCGGCCCGCTGTAGCCGCACGGACTGGATGAACTGGTTGGTGGACTGGTTGAGCAATGCCCGTAGTTTTCGGTTCAGGTTGGGGCGACTCATGCCGATGTCATGGGCGAGGGTTTCGAGGTCGAAACTTTCATTGGACATGTTGGCCTCCACGATTTGCAGGGCTTTTTCCAAGAAGGCTTTGTCCACGGAATTGGTGGAAATCTCGCTCGGCTTGAGCGAGATGGCCGCCGCAAACCGCTCCCGCAACTGCTGCCTGCTCTGGATGAGGTTTTGCACCCGCACGAGCAGTTCCTTCGAGTCGAAAGGCTTCACGAGGTAGTCGTCGGCTCCGGTTCCCAATCCTTCCAGTTTTTCCTCCAACGCAGCTTTTGCGGTCAGCAAAATTATGGGGATATGGCTGGTGCGGATATCCGTTTTTAAGGTAGCGCAGACCTCATGCCCATCTCTTTTGGGCATCATCACATCGCTGATGATGAGGTCGGGCAATTTGTCAATGGCTTTCCTGATACCCTCCTCGCCGTCTTTTGCCTCGATGGTGCGATAGGTGGGTTCGAGGCGCTGGCGGATGAAGAAACGCACGTCGTCGTTGTCTTCAACGATTAAAATCCGCTGGGCGGAGCGGGTGTTTCCCGTCGTTTCCTGTGGGGCGGCCTCCTCCAAAATTGGTGTCAGTTTTTCAACTGGTTCGCCCAGTTTTTGCGCTGGGTTCAGCGGCACTATCTGGCTGGGCTGCAAGTGCTGGCTGCCCATCGGGAACCGCAGCCGAAAAGTGGCTCCCTTCCCCACCCTGCTTTCTACTTCGATGGTGCCGCTGTGCAATTGCACCAGTTCCTTGGTCAGTGGCAGGCCAATGCCACTGCCTTCCTGCACGTCGTTCCGGCCCAGGTCGGCTTGGAAAAAACGGTCGAAGATATGCGGCAGGTCTTTCGAAGAAATGCCTTTCCCTGTGTCTGTGATGGCAATGACCGCCCAATTGTTTTCTTTTTTCAATTGGATGGAAACCTGCCCGCCCGGCTCGGTGAACTTGAAGGCATTGGACAGCAGGTTGTAGAATATTTTCTCCATTTTGTCCCGATCGAAATGAAGCGGAAAGTCCGTCTCCAGGCAGTCCAATTTCATGGAAATATGCTTTTGCGAAGCAAGCGAGTCGTAGGAATGCAGGACTCCTTTCAGGAATGGCAAAAAATCCTCTTCACTTGCCTGCAAGGTCATCTTGCCTGCCTCCAGTTTCGATAGGTCGAGCAGTTGGTTGACGAGGCGGAGCTGGCGTTGGGCATTTCGCTGCGCCATTTTGAGCAATTCCTGGTCGGTCGGGTCGGTGGTTTTTTCCAGCACCTGCTGAAGCGGCCCCATCATCAGGGTGAGCGGGGTGCGGAACTCATGGGAGATATTGGCAAAGAAGCGGGACTTGAGTTTGTCGAGTTCTTCGAGTTGCTGTTTCTGTTGTCTGATGGCGTTTATTTTGTCAAAAAGGCCGTAGAACAACACGCCGGAAAAGAGTACCGTGCCGAATTGGAAGCTGTTGCGGAAGGTCCAAGCATTGGCAGGTATCAGTTCCATTAAGGAAAGGGAGTCGAGTACAGCGCCCACTATTAAAATAATGCTGGAAACCAATAATATACGGGCTGATTTATCCTTCTTTTTGACGAGGTATAGGATGATGGCGAATATCATCACAATCCAACCCAACAATAAGAAATTGAAGTACCATCTTGCCGTGTACACATCGAATCCCAGTAGTTTGACAATATGGATTATTGTAGCGCCAAAGACCGTGAACGCCCCAAACACCCGGTACATTACAGGCATATTTTTGGGCAATTGGAGGTATTGGCTCACAAACAAAAACATGAAAACCAAAATCCCAGAGGAAGCACCTTGTCCAATGATGAAATCCCGGGCACTGGATTGATAGGACAGGAAGGTGCCCAACACCCAATTCTGGTGCATGAAAAACACGATAAAACTCAGTACCAAAAATGCGAAATAGACAAAGACCCGCTCCCGGAACATACCGAACATGAAGAAGCTGACAAAGCAGAACAGGAGCATGATGCCCGCATAGAAAAACTGCGTGGAAAACGCTTCTATCGTCCTTTTGACAATCGGCTGGCCGGGCACAAGCGTTAGCCTTTGCCAATTCGGGAATTGGTAATCGCCTGTAAAAACCGTCCTGAAATAATAAACCCTGGAGGCTCCTGCCTCCAAACTGAAAGGGATATAATTGTACTTGAAACGCATGATTTTCTTGACGGGGTCTATCGCCGCCCCGGTCAGTTCCTCGCCTACCATTTTCCCATCATGCACGGTATAAACCCAAGCCGAATCGGCGAAGGCATGCACCTCGAAATAATAATGCCGGGCCTTGTGACTGTTGTTGACCAATTGAATCCTGAACCAGCCCACGAATGCACCAACAGTTGATGACGCCGAACTAGCTGGTTGGAAATCTGCATCGGACGAATTGAGGAGGGATTGGATGGTGTACTGCCTGCTCGAATCGTTGAGCACCGTCACGGAGTCGCCCAAGCGCACAATTTCTTCCGTGTCATCCCTAAAAACATACGTTGGAATTGGCTCCGAGGAATAAGCCCGCAGCGATAAAACAAGGCCAAGGAGCATCACAATAAACTTCTTCCATGAAAAAAACGGTGGGCTCCCACTTTTCTTAGCTGCTTTATTTAACCCAAAAACTTGCATAGTAGCTTTCGTTATTCCAGAGGCGAATTGTTTTGTGCAGGGTTTTGGGGAAATGACAAAGATGGAAAATTAAGCTGGGTTGGCAAGTTCAATTCAAGCTTCGGCAATGCCCAATCCTTGGCCAATTTGCAATCCCTCCCGTTGTTTTTTCTTTGTCCAGTTTCCATCTTTTTTCAAAAAATCCTGTAAATAAGAGGGTTTGAGCGGATTCTTATACCATCTGATCCGATTTTGCTACCGTCAAAAAGGCCTGCTGCACAATCTTTGTCCCCAGAAATTATTAACAAAAAAAACGAGCAGGGCGAAAGCGGATACCTCCTCTCAGATTTGCCGTTTTAAACAAACCATCACTAAATTTATGAAAAAATCAAATCTACATTTCAGTCTATTCGTGGCCATGATGGCTACCACATTTACCTGCTGGTCGCAGGTTACCATCGAGTTGGATGACTTCCCAAGACAAGCCGGGTTCTTGGACACCATCATCCGGGCGAACCCCGCCAATGTCTTTGCACCGAGCGAAGGCGCCGATCAAACTTGGGATTATTCGGCACTGGGGCAGGCAGCGCTATTAACCAACCAGTGGTTCGATGCTGCTGGCGACCTCGACTTTCCCAATGCCTTGAATTACGAAGAAGAAGACCTGTCATTTCAGGGATTCATCATTCCAGGGCTGAGCTTTGAGGCACTTGACAATGACGGCTGGTACGAGCCAGGGCGGTACCTTTCGGACGTGATTTACCCCATCTCGGCCATCACGGGCGGCCCCAATGACTCGCTGCGATTTGTCGGCGGCAAGGTAGAATATGGCGAACGTATCAATACCATCCAGTTTCCAATGAATTACGGCGATGAATGGGAGGGAAACCGAACGGAGATTGTCAATTATGAGCTGACCGTGGCCGCATTTGGGTTGAACAAAACGCCGGGCCAGCGGAAGCGGTTCGGGTACGAACACCGGAAGGTCGTAGGTTATGGCCAGTTGACTATCCCAGATTTTGATGGGTCGGCGGGTGCGCCGATGGAGGTGCTGCTGCTGAAAGTGAACCGCTCCAATGTTGACAGCATATACTTGGGAGGTGCGCCTGCACCACAAGCGCTCATGGCTGCTTTTGGACTGACGCAGGGGTCTATGGCTGCCGATAGTTTCTATGTTTTCTACCGGCCAGCTTTTGGTGCACCTGCGTTGAACGTCAATTTGCCGGACAATTCGGGAGGTCTCACCGCATTTTATCGGCCACAAAGCCTATCCCTTTTTTCTGCGGTGAAGGAACCTTCACTGACCGCCTACCAGTGTTTCCCCAACCCAATTGCGGGTGGTGAAACGCTGACGCTTCAATCAGAGACACCAGTAAATGCAGGGCATTTCCGGCTAATGAACTTAATGGGACAAGTCGTTTTCAGCACGGACATTAAGCCCGAATTGAGCAATCAAATCCAAGTCAAAATGCCAAACCAAATGATGGCTGGCCTCTGCCTGTACCAGGTTTTGGATGCCAATGGCACCTTGCTTGGCGCTGGGAAGTTGCAGGTACAGTAACCTGAAAAGGGGGCAATTTGAAGTTGCCCCCTTTTCTACTATTTCATTCATCCAGTTCCAGTCAACTCATTTTGCAATCGGAATCACGCTCAACAGCTTCAAATCCGACGGATTGTTGAAATCAAATTGATAGAATCCATCCTCGCCGATGACCATCGCTACATTGGAACTACCGGGCAGCGAAATCACATCTTGGGCGAAGAAATTTTCGGCCTTGTCCAGCAGGTGGTCTCCCACAGTTTCTGGATTGGTATTGTCATAAATCTCCAGACCAAACATGCCCTCACAGAGCAGCAGGCTATTGCCTTTCACTGAGAGGCCGTGCGGGTTTTTCATCGCAAATGATTTTTTCAAAACCGGGTGCAGCAGGTCGGTGATGTCAATCACGTCGAGCTGGTTGGGGCCGGCGGAACCACAGGAACTGCCGTCCCAGAGCGTCACGTAAGCATAATTGCCCTGCACAAAAACGGGGTCGCAAGCCCTGGCATGTTCAAAAACACTGAGCTGCACGGGGTTCAGCGGGTTGGAATTGTCGTAGATGTACATGCCCACGTTGGAGCCGACGAACAGCTTGTCGCCATACGGGAACAGCGTTTCGAGGTGGACGCCGATGCCTACCGTGCTGGCATGAGTCGGATTGGTCGGATTAGTCAGGTCGTAGATGTTCAGGTCATAGCCATCGTGCTGGATGGTGTAGAGATAGTCACCGATAATGGTAAAATGCGAAAGCGAGCCGCCGATGCCCACGTTGCCCCCGCTGCTGCTTTCGGAGGAATTGGCCAACGCAAGATCAAAAGCGACATCATCCATGCCAAAGCCACCCTTGAACCATCCACCATTGTAATGGCGCAAATCGCCCTGCTCGTCGCAATCCATCACCTCTGTCACCTGGGTTTCTTTGTATTCCACAATGATTTGGTTGTTGGCGATGTCCATCCACAGCGGTTGCAGGACGTTTTCGGCACGGCCATCCACCACGTAGCTGTTCAGGTTGATGACCAGCAAATCCACATAGCTGTTGACAAACAAATAGTCGTCCTTGATGGCCAGGTCGGAAATGCCGGGTACTTTGATGAAGTCCGTGTTCACGGGGTAGGCCGGGTTGCTGTTGTCAATAACGTGGACGCCCTCGCCCGATTCCACGATGAACATCCGGTTGTTGTAATAATTGATTTGGCCGGGAGTCTTGAGTTCCCTCGGCGCTTCCCGCACAGCAGTGCCGCTGTGCACTTCTTCCAAAGATTTGTAAACGGGGTCAATGCGGGTGTAGGTGATGGTGCGCTCGCACTTGTCCTTGAAGCAGCTTTGGAAAGTGAGTGCTGTCATGGAAAGTAGTACGAGAAGGAATGGAAATTTTTTCATGATATTTTCTTTTTGATTGGTTGAAAAATTGGCTTCAATAAGAATTGAGTGCGTCTCTTTTCTTCAACTCAGAAGACAGTGGGAGGGGTGGAATGGGTTGGGTGAGTGGGCGAATTTGTGACAGCGGGCTGTTTTAAAATCAATTTTCCAATTCAAATACCCGCCCCATCCAATCCACAAATGAATCTGCGGCAAGGGCCTTGGCATCAAAATAACCTGCTTGTATGGCCGCACCAATCGGCCTTCCCGGTTCTTTTTGCCAAGCAAGCCAAGTATGCACCAATGCTTTTTGTTTGCGGATGAGACTGAACTTGCAAAAATCAGTTTTGTGCAGGTTTTCAACCGTTTCATTGGCATGAAGCCAAAGCTTGTCCGCTTGAGGTGCCAATTTTGCAATGAAATGCTCCAAATAACCTGTGCTGATGTTGTCCGGCATGACCCAGATGCCGATGGTCAACGAGGGAAGAATTTCGATGACGATACCATTGGCGGTGGGACTATAAGGGGATAAATCAAAGTCCGGGAACTGTTCGTGCAGGATGTTTTTCAAGGTCCCCCAACGATGCGCTGCGCCTTGTTCGTCGGCATCCAAAATGATACCGATGCGGTTCAGGGCTGGATCTTCGAGTGCATTTTTAAAAGCGGTAACAGCTTGGTTGTAACTGCCTGCCGATTTGGCAAACTTATCAATAAACTCCTGTTTGTCGGAGTATCCTTTAGGCGGTGGCAGCTTACGCTTTATGCAAATCTCGGAGACCACAATGGCATCCGAACCTTCAACGATGAGTTGTTGTGCCATATAAGTTTAGCGGGTTTCGAGGTGAATTTCGAGGGATTGTTCAAGCCGCTGCATGTCATATACCTGAGCTTCATGTACGCCCAGCCTATCGAATTGAAGGCGCAGGAAAGTGGCCTCTTTTTCATACTGCGGCCTTGACGCCACATAATAGAAATTGCGCACAGTGTCTTGGCTGTGGGTGGTGGCGAAAACTTGAATGTCCCATTTGGTGGCATATTCAAATACCATTTCCCATAATTTCTTTTGGACGGAATGGTGGAGACCAGCTTCGAATTCGTCAATTAGTAACATTTTGCCTTTGGCGCTGACTAAGCCGATTGCCAAAGTGAGCATCCTTTGAACACCATCCCCGAGCGAAGAGAGTGGGACAGGGTTTTCTTCACCTTGTAGCCTTACTAATATAGCCCCGCCTGTCATATCCATACGTATTAGTCTTGGCTCAACAGTTGATTTTAATATTTCAATTACATCGTCTTCCAGTGGCCTCAACACAATATTTTTCCAAAGATTTTCAAGATTTAAAAGTTCAAAATTGAAAGGAATATAAATTGCTTTATCCAAAGGATTGTCGGCTATATAATTGGCTTTTAAACTTAACTTCGCATCGCCATCAGGGTATTTATCAGCGTCAAAAACAAAATAATCAAACGAAATTTTTTCATAGTTTTTTTCTCTTACAATCAATAATCTGTTGATTTGAATATTTACTTCAGCATCAGCTCCATCCTTTCTAAATACTTTCCTGTTAAATAACGCCTCATAAGATGAATCCCAAGAAGGAGTAAACTGTCCCCTATTTTTTAAAATATTATTCACTACGGTCGCTTCTCCCCTTGCCGCCAAAATCCGCAACGCCTCCAACATCGCCGTTTTCCCCGCATTGTTCTTCCCGGCAATCAGGTTCACCCGGTGCAGGCCCTTTATCTCGATGTCCTCGAAGACCTGAAAATTTTTGATGTGCAACGTTTCTATCATAACTGAATGGCTTTATGGGTCAAAAGTAGGGAATTTTGAAGACCGATTCCGCCTTGCCAAGCAATTGTTCTTGCCAGCAAATTGTACGTGGATAAATCCCAAGCTGATAAACAGTTTTTCATTTTGTTTGTGTACCCTTCTGACCACGATTTTTTCAAAACACACCCACCATGCAAACAAACTACGACGCCATCGTCATAGGCTCAGGCGGCTGGACCGCAAAAGAACTTTACGAAAGAGGCTGCAACATCGAACACAAAACTTGAAGGAGGTTTTACGAACCAAAGCCATATTGCAGACGTTTGCCATGCTTACATCAAAATCCACCGCATCCATGACACGAAAAGAACTCATCAACGACTACAAGCACCTGAAGCCCCGCATCGGCGTGTTCCAAATCCGAAACACCGCCAACGGCAAGGTCTTCATCGAAGGCAGCACCAACCTCGACAAAATCTGGAACCGCCACCGCACGGAACTCCGCTTCGGTAGCCACCGCAACAAGCCCCTGCAACAGGACTGGGCCGCCTTCGGCGAAGCGAGTTTTGTCTTTGAAATCCTCTCGGAAATAGCGCAGCCGGAGGATGGGACGCCCTTCGATGCGAACCGGGAGATGAAGGGGCTGGAGAAGCTGTTTATGGAGGAGGTGCAGCCGTTTGGGGAGCGAGGGTATCATGCGTAACACGGACTGCCAGTCCGTGCTTTCCCACAAGGCTCGATTAGTTTCAAAAATTTATCAACCCCATCCTTTTATCAAGCTCCATTCAGGGTTATCTTTGACAGTATTGACAAAAACCTACCTTCCAGCCCAACTTCATTGTATGTCAAACACTCTTTACATCAAACTCCGCTACCGGGGCAAGCTCAAAGACCCCGCCGACGTGCAGGTGCTCATCCATGAAACGGAAGACATTTGCCGCTCGAACGGCTGGAAGTACCAGGTCTGGAACAAAGACTGGGCAAAGCCTCAAAGCCTGACCATGGAATTCACGGGCAGTGCCGTGGAATTCGAAGGACATGCACCGCTCAAGGGCATCAGTTTCAGCATCGGCGAGTCCGAGACCGTGTGGCTCACCTTCCAACCGGACGGCGTGCTGCAATCCCTGATGACGCTGGCAGACCCTGGCTTCACCGCCACCGCAGCCGATGTGCCTTGGCAGCGGGTCAAGACGGGCTACGATGGTGCTGTCACCCACCTGGCCGTGTGCAAGCTCTTCCGCTACCTCGCTGGCAAATACTTTGAGGTTTTCGAAGTGATGGACGAATCCGGCTACTGGGACCACGGCGACGACGACCGACTGACCGCTTGGATGAATGACTTCTCTCAGGCACAGCATCAACTGGACGAGGAAATGGGCGCCATTGATGCGGACAAGTCCCTCAGCCCTACAGAGAAACGGGACATGTCCTTCCGATTGCTCAAGGCTTTTGGGGAAAGGTTCCGGCCTGGGGGTGAGTAACACGGACTGCCAGTCCGTGCTTCCCCACTTGACGGACGGCAGCACCTTGGGAAGTGCAAACGCACGGTCTGGCAGACCGTGTTACGGCGCTTCGGTGGCTGCGTGGACTATTTGGCAGGGAACGGGTGCGTAACACGGACTGCAAGTCCGTGCTTTCCCAATTGACGGACGGCAGCACCTTGTCAGATAGCTGGACAATTTTTATCCTCCCAAACATTTCCCATCCTTACCTTTGGCCGCAATTAAAACGAAAAACAATGAAACACCCACTACTTTTACTCGCACTCCTATTTTGCCTCGGCAAAACCACCGCTCAAACCCTGCTCGTGCAGCCCTTCCTGCAAGACGCCGAACCCACCTCCATCACCATCGCTTGGGAGGCATCCGATGCCACAGCGGGCATGGTCGAATGGGGCCTGACTGCGGCGCTCGGCAGTGCCGTCGTCAGCGAGTCGGAGGTCGGGCTGGCGGACACCCGCATCCACCACGCACATGTCACAGGGCTGCTGCCCGATGCCCGGTACTACTACCGGGTGAGCGTCGGCACGGCGCAGAGCAGCACCTTCGACTTCATCACGCCACCGCTCAAAAACTCGGAGAAACCCTTTGCCCTCGTGGCCATGAGCGACATGCAGCGGGACGGCTCGAACCCCAATGTTTACGAAGAAATCTGCAACGACGGCATCATCGCCTACCTCAACGGCGACCTGCCCGAAAAGCTGGCTTTCGCCATGCTGCCCGGTGACCTCGTGGACAACGGCAACGACTACCAGTCTTGGAAAACCACCTTTTTTGACCCTTCGCAAAACCTCTTCAGCCGTGTGCCGGTCTATCCGGCCATTGGCAATCACGAGGCCAACTCGCCCACTTATTTCAAGTACTTTGAACTGCCCGACAACGGAACGCCCGGCTACGAAGAGCATTGGTGGTACAAGGACTACTCCAACCTGCGCATCATCGGCCTGAACTCCAACGGCGGCTACACCATCGCCGCACAACTCGACTGGCTCGAAACCGTGCTGGCCGAGGCCGCTGCCGACCCCGACATTGACTTCGTGTTTGCGCAGCTACACCACCCGCACCACTCCGAGCTTTGGCCTGCTGGCAACAGCAACTACACTGGTGAAGTGATAAAAAAACTGGAGGCATTCACCGCCGCCAGCGGCAAACCGAGCCTGCATTTCTACGGCCACACGCACGGCTACTCCCGTGGCCAAAGCCAGGACTTCGCCCACTCGATGGTCAACGTGGCCACTTCCGGTGGCAATATTGATTATTGGAACGAGTTCCCGAATACCGACTACCCCGAGCACATCGTCAGCCAGGACGATTACGGCTTCGTCATGGTGGACGTGCAGGCGGGCGATGCGCCCCAATTTTTGCTCAAACGAATCAGCCGGGGCAACGAACTAGCCGCTTTGGACAACGTGCTGCGAGACAGTTTTTTGATAAAACGGTACAACCAATCCCCCACCCCGCCCGTCGGAATTTACCCAACGGCAGGCTTGGTGCTGTCGCCAGATTGCCCATTGGAACTGAGCGCCACTGCCTACGCCGACCCGGACGGTGACCTTCATGGCGCTTCGCAATGGCAGGTGTCCGACGACCCAAGCTTTGCCAGCACAACCTTGGACAGTTGGCGGCAGTACGAAAACTGGTACAACAACGTGGACCTGCAAGCTGGCGACGACCTCTCCGACGAACTGGTGGATGGCCTCGAAGAAAACACGACCTACTACTGGCGGGTGCGCTACCGTGACCGCAGCCTCGGCTGGAGTGCATGGAGCGAGCCCATCAGCTTCCAGACCAGCGAGGCCGCTGCCTCCGACAACCTGCTGCTGAACGGTGGGGCCGAGGACGAATTGAACCATTGGACGACGGTGGCGGGCATTGTGGAGTCCATCCTCAGCGGTGATTGTCAGGGGAACCTCGCCTATGCTGGAGCACGGCTTTTCGCCGTGGGCGGCGTATGCGTCGAATCCGCCTACGGCGAGGCCCGGCAGGACGTGGACGTGTCGGGTTTTGCGCCGCAAATTGCCGGAGGCATGGTGAAGGCCAAGTTCGGCGGCTACCTGAGCGACTACCTTGGCTCCGACCTGCCCGAGTTCCGCATCGACTTTCTGGACGCATCGGGCGACAGCATCAGCTCCACCCCGACCTACGGCATCCACTCCGGTGATTGGGTGCAGCTTCGGGAAACCGCCGACGTGCCTGCCGACTGTGCCCAAATCCGTTTCGTGCTGATGGGAACCCGGGAGGGCGGTGTGGACAATGATTCCTATTTTGATGAAATGTTCCTGAAGCTGGATACGGCTGGCTGCGCAGGTATCGCCCCGCCAACCGCAAGCTTCACTGCCAATGGCAACAGCGGTTGCGCTCCGCTGACTGTGACCTTCCATAACCTTTCCGAAAATGCCACTGAGTACGTTTGGGAATTTCCAGGCGGCGCACCTTTGACTTCTACGGAGGAAAACCCGACGGTGGTGTACAACGATGGCGGCATCTACGACGTGTACTTGGCAGCCATCAACGACCAAGGCGCCGATGTAGTGAGCGAATTTGGCTACATCGTCGTGATCGATGTACCATCACCTTCCTTCACCTCCACTACCAATGCCAACGTGGTTAATTTCATGAACACCACCTCCACCGCTGGTGGTACTGCCAGCTACGTCTGGAACTTCGGCGACGGCAGCCCGAACAGCATGGTGCCCACTCCGACGCACACCTACGCAGTGGGCGGAATTTATGAGGTAACGCTGACGGCCACCAACAACTGCGGCTCGGATTCAACCACCATTGAAGTAACGGTCGGCGACAACAGCACCGAGGAAATCCCCGGCATCCGTCGCTTCGAGGTGTTCCCGAACCCGAACAGTGGCCGTTTTACGCTGGTGATGGAAGGCACTCCGCATTCGGACTTGCTCGACCTTAGCTTTACCAATGTGCTGGGCCAAAGCCTGTACCAAGGCACTGCCGACTTCCGCACGGGCTATTTGACGAAGGAGTTTTCGTTGAGCGGCCTTGCCACTGGCGTTTACATGCTGCAAGTGAAATCGGGGGATCGGGTGATGTTTAGGCGGGTGGTGGTGGAGTAGGTCGTTTGTGTAAAACGAGGCCGAATCAGTAGCCGTTTTTTGCCTTTGGCAAAAAATTAAATTTCAATGTAGAGACAGGGAGGCGCAGCGTTTATCAATTCATTGCGCCATCCGCTCCTGCATTTTCGGAATTAGCCTACCCAGTTCCCACTCCGTGGAAAATCCCCGCCGCTTCGTCGAATTCCCTTCCCACTTCTTTCCAACTAAACGGTAATTTTCGGTTCCTTTCGAAATCCTTTCACTACAAAACAATCAACCTGATGAGAATTGAATCGCATTTTTACAGAATGGCCAGCCTGCTGTTGCTGCTTGTTTGCTTCGCAATGGCTCCCAACAACGCCGCACTGGCGCAGTCCTTGGAGTCCAAGATTGACGCCCTCATTGCGGAGCAATACAAATCCGACGAGCCGGGCGTGGTGGTGCGGGTGCAACAGAACGGCAAAACGCTCTTCGAAAAAGCCTACGGTATGGCCGATATGGAACTCGGCGTAAAGATGCAGCCCGACCATATCCTGCGGCTCGGCAGCATCACCAAGCAGTTCACCGCTGTGGCCATGCTCATGCTGGTGCAGGAGGGCAAGGTCAGCCTCTCCGACGACCTGACGAAGTACCTGCCCGACTATCCCACGGGAGGCCGAAAAATATCCATTGCGCAGCTGCTCAACCATACCTCCGGCATCAAAAGCTACACCAGCATGGACGATTTTCAGAAGATTATGCGCACGGACATGACCCTGACCGAACTCATTGACCGCTTCAAAAACGAACCCTTCGACTTCGAGCCGGGCGAGAAGTGGAACTACAACAACTCGGCGTACATACTCGCTGGGGCCGTCATCGAAAAGGCATCCGGCATGAGCTACGCCGACTTCGTCGAAAAGCGCATCTTCCAGTCGCTCGGCATGACGGATAGCTACTATGACGTGAGTGACCGGGTGATTCCCCGGCGCATCCACGGCTACGGTCGTGGGGAGGCTGAGGATACATTCTCCAATGCACCCTACTTGAGCATGACCCTCCCCTATGCCGCTGGCTCGCTCATGAGCACCGTAGCCGATATGGGCAAATGGGACGAAGCGCTTTACTCCGAAAAATTGGTAAAAAAAGACCTGCTGAACCAAGCATGGACGGGCACCAAGCTCAACAACGGCGCCATGACCCACTACGGCTACGGCTGGGGCTTCAATGAACTGGACGGCCACCGCTTCATCTACCACAGCGGCGGCATCAACGGCTTCACCACCAACGGCATCCGGGTGCCCGATGCCCACCTGTACGTGGTGGCCCTCTCCAACACCAACGACAAAGGCCCTGCCGATATGAGCTATAAAATCGCACAAACCGTTCTGGGCGTTGCCACCGAGCAACTGAAGCCTGTCGAAATGACCGCCAAGCAATTGGCCGATTACGTGGGCGTCTATGAGCTGGATTCGCCGGACAAATGGCGGCACATCACCCTCGAAGGCAACCAGCTCTACTCGCAGCGGGCGAACAGCGAGCGTTTCGAGGTTTTCGCCTTCGGCAAAGACCGCTTCTATTTCAAAGACCACCCTACCCGACTGGTTTTTGAACGGAATAAGGCGGGCAAAGTGGCGACCTTGAAGCCCGTGCAGCCCATGCCCTTCAGCACCGATGAGGTCTATACCCGCACCGAGAAGGACAAGCCCACCGAGAAGGCCAGCATCAGTGTGCCGCCGTCCTTGCTGGAAACCTACGCTGGTACTTACAACCTCTTCCCGAACTTCGACCTCACTATCCGGACGCAGGACGGGAAGCTGTTTGCGCAAGCGACCGGACAGCCGGAGTTTGAGCTGTTCGGCGAGACGGAGCGCCGTTTTTTCCTGAAAGTGGTGGATGCGCAGGTGGATTTCCTACCCGCTGTGGATGGGGTGGTGAAAGAAATGGTGCTGCACCAGGGGGGGCAGGATATGAAGGGGGTGCGGAAGTAGGGCACGAAAGTTACATCGGGTTTGATGCTACTGAAAAAATCCTGAATAAAAAGGGGTGCTGGCAGAAACCCGCCAGCACCCTTTTATCTACACATCAAGGAGGCACGAAATCACCGCTCACTCACCACCTTTCCACTTGGCCTCGCCCCGCCTGAAAGCTTGAACTGGGAATTGCTGATGCTCGCTTGCAAAGTATAGCAAAGGCTGTTGCTGTAAGCACCGTTGTAGCCAACCACCTTCACGTAGTAGGTACCGACAACGCTGGTGTTGAAGACAATTTCCTCATTTTCGGTATCGGGATTCTCCGAATAACCGACCATCGTGTTGCCCCTGTACAGGTAAACATCGTAGTCAAAAGGCAGATTGGTCAGGTTGATGCGGATGTTCCTTTTCGTGCTGGTGTTGTTGAAATAGAACCAGTCCTTGTCTGTTGCCGTGCCGATTTTGGCAGTAATGGCCGTGTTGACGGGGATGATTTTAGCAGTTGATTTGGTATTGTTCGATTCGTAATTGTCGGTGCATCCGCCACCTCCACCGCCGCCGCTGCTTTGCGTGGTGAAACTAACTGGGCTGGAAAAGCTGCCCGTGCTGCCGCCACACACGGCCTGCACCTTGAAGTCATAGGACGTTGCTGCGTTCAATCCCGTCAGGTTGTAGCTTGTTCCACTGAGGTTGCTCACGGTTGTCCAGTTTTGGCCAGTGGTGGGCTTGTGCTGCAAGTTGTAGGCCGTTGCCCCGCCAACGGTGCCCCAGTTCAGGGTGGCACTGCTGCTGGTGATGCTGGTGGCGTTCAAGCCGCTAGGCGTTCCGCAGCCGCCACCGCCACCAGATGGAGGTTGGCAACCCGGCGAACTGAGCAGGCTGTAACGGGCGCCGCCCGATGCGAAGAGCGCATTCATCCTCGTTTTTTGCCCTTGGGTGTAGAGGTTCATGCAGGCGTCGTCGGTGTAGTCCATGTAGTCCATGAACATGTCGCCGTTGGGGCCGTTGCTGCAACTTACATGTGGGAACGATGGGCAGCTATAGTTTTCTGGCCCCTGGTTGGGTGTGTCAGCGACTTGGTCGGAGCCGTTGCAGCCATTGCCGTCGTCGCCCCAGATATGAAAGAGGTTTAGCCAATGCCCGACCTCGTGGGTGGCGGTGCGGCCCTTGTCAAATGGCGCCTGTGCCGTGCCCGTCGTGCCGAAGGCCGTGTAGGTGATGACCACGCCATCGGTAGCAGGGTTGCCGCCGGGGAATTGTGCGTAGCCGAGAATGCCGCCGCCCATGTTGCAGACCCAAAGGTTGAGGTACTTGGAAGCATCCCAAGCGTTCAAGCCGCCCTGGCTGTAATATTTCATGGCGTCGTTGTCGGAGAAGGAAGAAACGGTGGTCTGCCGCCGCTCGATGCCCGTGGTGGCGTTGCCGGCAGGGTCTTGTTTTGCGAGGCAAAACTCAACTTCGGCGTCAGCCGCAAACGGTAAAAAGGCAGCCGGGGTGTTCACCTTGTCCGCATTCAGGCGGCGGAAGTCATTGGTTAGCACCGTCATCTGCGACAGTACCTGCGCATCGCTGATGTTCTGTTGGGAGGTCTTCCAAACTACGTGGACCACCACGGGAATGGTCTTGACGGCACGGTCGCCCACGGGGCTGGAGGCGAGGTAATCTTGCGTAAAGTGCTCGATTTGCGCCCGGTTTTGCTGGAACTGTGGGTCGGTCGCCAACATTCGCTGGTAAACGTCATCGGCACTGCATGTGCGCTGGCCCAGGGCCGCTCCGGTGGCGGGTGTATCCGTGTTTTCAACGGAAAAATCTTGTACCAAATCCTCGTCCTTGGCGCAGTTGGTAAGGCACAATACGAACAGGATAGCCACGAAGGCAATAGACAGGAAATTTTTCATAATGGACAATTTTAAAAGTGAATGAATCAATAAAAAGGCAGGTACAAGTATTTTTCTATGGTGCAATTTTTTGTGATGGATGTTGAATACCTTCCAAATATGCAGGCAAAAAAAGCAGCCCGGTGGCTATTTTACACAACCCGCCCCTGTTTTTACACCAACCCTTGTTTTGCTTACACGACCCATGCGGAAAGGGCGAGAAAGGCAAAGTATCTTTGCCCTGATTTCAATTTCTACTGATGAAAAAAGATTACTTGGAAAGGATAGGCTGGTTCTTTGCGCCCCGGTTTTGGTGGCTGCGGCACCTGCTGTTCTGGGTTTGGCGGTACGCCGAAATCCTTTTTAGCAAAATCGGCGTGTTTTCAGACGTGGATTTGAGCTTGAAAGACTTCCTCCTGCTGCACCTCCTGCCCGACCTGGCTTTTGTTTACCTGAACCTGTTGGTGCTCATACCCCGCATCCTGCTCAAAGGAAAACTGTGGCTTTACCTACCGACGGTCCTTGCTTCGCTC
The DNA here is from genome assembly GCA_021739645.1 of Saprospiraceae bacterium. GTDB lineage: Bacteria > Bacteroidota > Bacteroidia > Chitinophagales > Saprospiraceae > UBA6168. Next base: position 146,158 of record JAIPBL010000002.1, read on the forward strand.
CTGCTTTATGCGGGATACACCTATTCTTATGACCCGGCTGATGCCGAGGCGCTTCAACAAATGTCGCCACTGACCTGGTTTTTTACCTTCGACTTGCTCGACGGGGCATACCTGCTGGGCTTGGTTGTGGGACTGCGCTTGATGCTCGAATTCGTTTATCACCAAGGGCGCATCGCCGAATTGCAAAGCACCAACCTGCAAACGGAACTGACCTACCTCAAAAGCCAGGTCAGTCCGCACTTCTTGTTCAACATGCTCAACAGCATTGCGGTGCTGTCAGAAAAATACCCATCGAAGGTCACGCCTGTTGTCGTTCAACTGTCGCAGGTGCTGCGCTACCAGCTTTACGAAGGTGAAAAAGAGCAGGTAGCCCTAAGTCACGAAATCGAAAACCTGCGTACCTACCTCGCCTTGGAGGGAATACGGCAAAACAAAATGGAAGTGGATTTTCAGGTGGTGGGCAATCCCGATGCGATGTTGCTGCCGCCTTTGCTTTTTTTGCCTTTCGTTGAAAACGCCGTGAAACACGGTATCAATGCAAGGGGCGAGTCCAAGATTGCCGTCCGCTTCGACGTGCAGCCCAGCAGCCTCGATTTTTTCGTGGAAAACACAAAGCCGGCCCAGCCCTCCGCACACCTCGACGGCGGCATCGGCCTGAAAAATATTCGCCGACGGCTGGAACTGCTGTACCCCGCCAAGCACAAATTGGAAGTGGAAGACGGAGCGGAGAATTTTAAAGTAAGGCTAAATTTGACGGTTGATGACCACAATCGTAAATCGCTCAGTCGTAAATCGTAAATCAAAATGACTTGCATCATCGTTGACGACGAACCCCTAGCACGGGAAGGACTGGAAATGAAAGTTGCCAAAATGGGGTTCCTCGAACTCTTGGGGCAATTTTACAACGGGCTGGACGCCAACCGCTTCCTCGCCGAGCAGCCCGTTGACCTCGTTTTCCTTGACATCCAGATGCCCGACATCACCGGACTGGAGCTGCTGCGGACGCTCAAAAACCCGCCAATGGTCATCTTCACCACGGCCTTCCCACAGTTTGCACTCGACAGTTACGAACTCGACGCCATAGATTATTTGCTCAAGCCCATTGATTTTCAGCGTTTTGTAAAAGCGGTGAACAAGGCCAAGGAAATCCACGACCTGCGCAGCCGTGGCAGTTCGCAAGTGGAGAGCGTACACGAAGACTTCATCTACATCCGTGCCGACCGCCAGTTTATCAAGGTCTTTTTCAAGGAAATCCGCTATTTGGAGGGCATGAAAAACTACGTGATGTTCCATACCCTGACCGGGAAAGTCATGACCGCCATCAGCCTTCAGCAGGCCCTCGAATTCCTGCCCAAGTCGCATTTTGCAAGGGTGAACAAATCCTACGTCGTCAACGTGGACTACGTTCGGCGGGTACAACCGGATTTCCTCCTGCTCGACAACAGCTTCGAAGTGCCATTTGGCAGCACCTACCAAGAGGAATTCATCCGAAATTTTGTGAAAGGAAATTTGTTGGAGCGGAAGTAAATTGGCCACCTGACCAACGTGCTGTGGAGTTTTGAAGCAGCCAGTCAACGCCCAACTCAATCCAACAACTCCGCCAACTCATCCCTAGAAAACGCCACCCCATCCCCCGTGGCCAGTATCTCCCCGGCCAGTTGCGCCTTCCGTTCCTGCATTTTCAGGATCTTCTCTTCGATGGTAACTTCAATGCTATTTTGGTATCGGATGGGAATGATTGACATGTGGGTTAAACCCTTTCATTGGCTGATAAATATGTATCTGGCTTGAAGAGTCTTTATAAAGAATATAAAATTCTTGCTTAGCTACTTCACTATTCCACGGGTCATTTGAAAAATCTTTCAAAAAATAGTATTGAAAGGAAATCATATTGAAAGGAGAGTTCCTTACTCGTGTGTAGTATTCATCAAGTAGGACAAAATTGCGCTGGGTTTCCCCAGCATATAGAGTATCAAGGCCATAATAAAAATAATCACCTGTGCCATGCGATGCTATATTAACCAAGCTATCTCCATTGACATCACAACTAAATGCTTGCTCTATCGGAAGTAAATGAGTTTGTATAAAGGGAATGACTATTGGTTCATTAAATGGATTTTGCATTTTGCCAGAGAAACTATAATCCAATCTTGTTTCTTCATTAGGAATCTCCACTGCACTCAAATTCTTGTAAAATTTAAAAACTTTCAAATCCTTATCCGGAGGGTTACAACCACAAGATGAAAATAGAATCAAAAATGAAAAAAAGGCATTAAAACGCATTGCTTTTAATTTTGGTAAACAATTTTGAATTCCCAGCTAGTTCCAACTTCCGATAACCCCTACCCCAACAACTCCACCAATTCATCCCTAGAAAACGCTGCCCCATCCCCCGTGGCCAGTATCTCCCCCGCCAGCGCCGCCTTCTTCTCCTGCATTTTCAATATCTTCTCCTCGATGGTATCCTTGGCGATGAACTTCACCGCCACCACCTTCTCCGTTTGCCCGATGCGGTGCGCCCGGGCGATGGCCTGGTCCTCCACGAAGGGGTTCCACCACGGGTCGAGGACAAAGACATAGTCCGCCGCCGTGAGGTTCAGCCCTACCCCACCCGCTTTGGTCGTGATGAGGAACGCCTGCACCTTCGGGTCCGTGCTAAATTTGTCCACCGCCTGCTTCCGCTGCGCCTGCGACACCCTGCCCGTCAGCCAAGCATACTGGTGCCCCGCCTTCTCAAACTCCGCCCGAAACAACTGCAAATACTGCTCAAACGAGCTGAACATCAGCACCTTGTGCCCCGCCCGCCGGATGGTGTCGAAGTACTCTAGGATGTCGTTGAACTTACCAGAACCAGTTGGCAGTTCGACAGTTGGCAGTTGGCAGTCAGTCTGTGAGTCTGTGAGTCCAGTAGTCGAGTTCGTGGAAGCAGCCCCAGACTGCCCACTGCCAACTGTCGAACTGCCAACTAAAGCAGGGTGGTTTGCAATCTGCCGCAGCCGCATCAGCGCTGCCAGCACGGCGATGCGATTCTGCGGCTGGGCTGGGTCGAGGTTCAGGATTTGATTCCGCACGGCGGACTTCTCCTGCTCGTACAGCTTGCGCTGCGGCTCGGTCATTTCGGTATAAAAAACCAATTCCGTGAGCGGCGGCAGTTCCGGGGCGACTTCTTCTTTCGTTCTTCGCAAAAGGTAGGGCTGCACGAGGCGGCGCAGCTCCGCTTTTTTCAACTCGTCCTCCTGTTTTTCGATGGGCTTGATGAAGTGCTTTTTGAAATACCCGAAACTGCCCAACATGCCGGGGTTCAGGAACTGCATCTGCGCCCAGAGGTCGGCCAGCGAGTTCTCGATAGGCGTGCCGCTGAGGCTGATTTTGTGCTTCGCAACGAGTTCGCCCACCGCTTTGAACACGGCGCTTTCCGGGTTCTTGATGTACTGGCTCTCGTCCAGCACCACGTACTCCCACTCGATTTTTTTCAAAAAAGCCATGTCCAAACGGGCGGTCTGGTAGGTCGTCAGCACGAGGTCGAAGCGGCTCAGGATGCGGACATCCTTGGTTCGGCCCGACCCGATGTGCTTGCAGATGGTAATGCCCGGAGCGAATTTTTTCACCTCCCGCTCCCAGTTGAAGACGAGGGAGGAAGGGAGGACGATGAGAGCTTTGAGGGGTATTAGGTATTGGGTATTGGGTATTGGTAATTCATTGGGGGTACCTTCAGTTTCTAATACCGAATCCCCAATACCCAATACCGTTTTTGCATGGAGGAGGACGGCCAACGTTTGCAGCGTTTTCCCCAAACCCATGTCATCGGCAAGGCAAGCGCCGAGGTTTTCCCGGTAGTGGTTCGCCAGCCAACTTGCCCCTTCCAACTGGTAAGGGCGAAGGTCAGCCTTGAGCAACGCCGGCACTTCAAAAACAGGCTGGTCCTCAATTTCCAATTTCTCAATTTCCCAATTCCCCATTCCCTCCAAAAGCGGCCGCTGGCTTTTCGCCAACCGCAGCTCGTCCCCATCGAGCTGCCCCAAATGCGCCAGCCCGTGGAAGCGGGCCATCCATTCCGCAGGGATAATAAAAAACGAGCCGTCGGGTAGTTCGTACCAGCGGTTTTCGGTGCGGATATGGTTGATGAGCCTCGCAAACGGGAACTCGTACTCCCCCACCCTGACGGTGATACGTAGGTCGAACCAGTCGTTCACCAACTGTACATCCTGCGTCCATTCTGCCGATCGCAGGCTTATTTTTTTGTCTTCGAAAACAGGCAGGTCCAGCGTGAAGCCCGCCTCGGCCAAGGCCGCTGCATTGCTCCGCAACCACTCAATCATTTGGTAAAAATGGTCGCCTTCCTGTTTCGTGCTTTCGTTATTTCGTTGCTGCCAAAGGCTGCCTTCCGTTTGCTCCAAATCAAAGTTGGCGAGCGTGTCGAGGTAGGCCTGTTCTGCTTCTGGTTGCCGTTTCACCTGCATCACCCGAATTTCACCAGCCTCATCGAAGTGCAGCGCCGTGCGCATCTGGCGTGGGTCGTTTTGGGAAAAATGGGTGCCAAGGTAGCGGAAGCTGACCGCCAGCAGCCACTCGTCTTTGAATAGGTGCTTGGTCAAAGTCAAATCACAGCCTTCGATTTTCCGGGTGCTCGTCACCTCAAAACCCTCCGCTTCTATCTCCGCCCTTTCCGCCGCTTTCAGGATGAACTTCTGAAAATATTCCTTCACCATGTGGTTCGGCACGGGCTGCTCGTCGCGCTGCATGAACGGCTTGAGCATGTTGCCGTTCAGGCCGGGCAGCGGGTACAGCACATCGCCGACGAGTATCCAGCCGGGGTGGTTGGTGAGCACGATGGGCTGCTTCCAGCGCACCAGCCAGCGTTCTTCGCCTGTGGTGAAGTTGAGACGATAAATGATTTTGTCCTTGGTCCTTCGGAAAATAAGGTGGGGGATGATTTCAGCGTCCGGATAGTGCACGAGCACGTCCTTCATCATCACTTTTTTGGCAGCCATGAAAGTGAGCGGCAGGCGGTGTTCCACCATTTTACGAAGAAAAACATCCACCTGACGGTGAACGTAGCGGTCGGCCAACGGCTTGATATCGGGGTTTTGGAGGAGTTCGTCGAGGGGCTTCGGCTTGCCCTTTGGTGGGTTGAACTTGGCCTCCAACGCCCGCTCCGACAGGCTGTCGATGAGGTCAAACAATTGCGCCAGCAAAGGCGTCAGCTCAATGCCGTAGCTGCCGATGGTGATGGGAGAAGCGGTTTGCAGCAGGAAGTTCAGTGTGCCGTCGGCGTCCGTCCCGACGATGTGCGCACCGGGGAGATACCAGCCGCCGGGCAGGTAGCGGCGCAGATCGAAGACAACGGTGGTAGCGGCGGGTTTGGGCATAGGTTTTTCGGCAAAGGTAGGGATTGGTTTCAGGTTTCAATGGGGTTTCGGGTTTCAGGGATTGTCCTACCGCAACTCAACCTTCTAAATTCATTTTGTCGCCACCCGACAAATTTATGGTGCATCGCATGTAAAAAATTTTCTATCTTGCACCATTCTATAACCTAAATATTTTTAAACATGAAAACCACAATTTCACTCACTCACTCACTCACTCACTCACTCACTAAGCTAAGCCTATTGTTGGTAGTGGTCTTTTTGACATTTGCGAGTTGTCAAAAAGATGAAACAGCACTCGCAGAAGAACCTTCACCTACGGCCCTTCTGGCAAAGGGTGATGTCCCACCAGCAGCGCACGAGCCTCGCTGCAATTGCGAATACCAGATTGTATCAGTCACAAATACCAACACTCCTCCAACGGGTTCTTCGTACACTGAGTTCTCTTACGATGTATTGACTCAAGAACAGTGTGTGAGTTACCTCACTTGTACACATTTTAAATACGTTGAAAACTGCGATTTCGACGGCTACGACCCATGTGCTGATTATTTTCCAAGCAATACGCCAAAACCTACAGCATGGCAACCCTTCAATTGCCAGCAAGTTTATTTCTCTAATTTTCACGTTACGGTCAACAATGTTTATTGGTGGCTTTCAGATTGCGGAGCACCTGGTGTTGATGGCCCTTATCCGCAAGGAGAAGTTGTAGTCAGGGTAAGGTGTAAAGAATCAAGTGAAATCACTGGATGCAACACCGATTGGCATGTGAGTACCAGTATGCCGCTTCCATATAGAAACGGTACATTTCAGAGTAACTTGACCGAGCCACTTGTCGAGTTGGAAGGGTGTGGATGTACGCCGGAGGTGACTATGTCGTATTGATGTAATTTTTGCAACAATTTGGCACTAATTTGTGCTATTGAGCTATTGTAAAAACGGGGCATGAGATTCGTTTTTGCAATAGCTTTTTAATTCTATGCTAATAGATGCAAATGAAATAAAACAATGAAGCTTTCTATAAAATTGACATTGCCAATTGTTGTTTTAATAATGTTCGTCCAGCATCAAAGCCCACTCTTGGCCCAGCCCCCCTCCTTTCAAGTTCAGATGGACTCATTGCCCACTGTTGCCATATACAACGACTTAGTCATCAACGAACAGGATAAGATACTGATGCTGATGAACGAAGCCTTCCAACCAACTTTGTTTAGTTTATATGTCATCCCGGTCAGCGGCATCCCTGGGGCATCCGACGCTCTAAAGATTAAATATCCTGGACATAAAATAAGACGAACCATAAGTGTCAAATATGCAGGGGATAAACTTTTCATGTTCACTAATCAAACCATACAAGGCCCAGGCAGCAGGGAGGTGCTGTCGTGCATTGATTTAGTGACGGAACAAAACTGGTCTTTGAAAGTCAGCGATACCGAAAAATTTTATACGAGTGCGTTTGAGTTGGACGGCGCTGGAAATGGCATTTTAGCAAATGGGGTTTTGTTTGACCCTGCAAATCCTATCTACCCACAATCAAACGCCGTCGAACTTTTCAAGTTGGCCCCAAACGGCAGTACCATCTGGAAAAAGGGGCTGGCACTCACCAAAAATGGACAATCAATTGGCAACTTGGTCAGCATCCTGAAAGTCGGAACAAGCAGCACAAACGAGATATACTTATTGGGGCATTTTGCAACCATCATAGCTTCCAACAAAGGTCCGCAATTCATTGTCAAACTGGATGCCCAAGGTAATCCTGTAAAATGGAAGCTTTTCAAGGACGCTTATTTTTTCGATATGATAGTGGAAGATGACGGCATATACATTTGGGACAAAAACCCACACTGGTCAGAATACACCTCAGCAGGGTTTGGAATTGATAAGTCGAGCTTGCGACTTGCAAAGTTGGACCACGACCTGAACCTCCTCTGGGGCAAAAACTATGATGCAGAAAATTTCGATTATTTTACAGCAAGCCTTGTGCAAACCGGCGCCAACAAACTGGCACTGGCGCATACTACTTTCGGCTCGTTCCCCGCCATCCTTTCCGAAATTGACAACAACGGCAATATCCTATCCCAAAAAGGCTACCCCAACTACCAGCCCAATATCTTCGCCCTGGGCAACGGCTCATTGGTCTTGGCCTCGCCGTTCAACGCCAATTTTTCTCCCTTCACGCCCATTATCGCCAAGACGGACACCAATGGCGATATTGCGGGCTGCCCCACTTTCCCTACCTGCCTGAAAGTGGAAGACACGGAGGTCGAGTTCGAGGATTTTGAAATCGAGGTGATTGACATCGCAGACCTTGAGACGCTGCCACCCATCGATATCACGCCCGTGACCGTCAATTTTCACCCCTACTGCGACTACCCCCCCGCCCCTGTCCCCACCTTCACTTTCCCCGACACCCTCTGCACAGGAGAGTCTGCAATAAGTGTTAGCGAGGGAAATAAATTGGCGCAGGCCCGTGAATGGCAACTGACTGGCCCCAGCACTGACTCCCTGCTGCTCGATTCCTTCGAGTTCAGCTACCGCTTCGACTTGCCCGGCGAGTACCTCCTCCGCCAGTCCGTCTGGGTACTCGGCTGCCGAACGGACTACGAGCGCAGCATCACCGTACTGCCCGCGCTCACCGTTGACATTGCAGGGGACATCATCATCTGCCCGGGGGAGGCCATGGAAATCATTGCGCAAGCCAACAGAACAGCCAGTTTTTTATGGGCAAACGGGCAAACGGCCCCTACCCTACCCATCGTCACCAGTGGCCAATATGCCGTGGTGGCTACTGACGGGCATTGCACTGCTTCCGACTCCATGAGCGTAACCGTGGTGGCCGACCTGCTCAACGGCAAACCTCCTTTCACCCTGCCCAGGGATACCACTACTTGCCTCCCTTTTGAGCTTGTCCCCCACAGTTCGTTCACCAGCCAGTTTTTCACAGAGCTAGACTCCACGCCCACCGGCAGTTTCCTGCTCGACGAATCCGGCAACTACCGCATTGGTATGGAAGCCTTCGGCTGCAAGTTCTGGGACGTTTTTAAGTACGAAGTTGACTGCCATGTTGATATTTACCTGCCCACCTCCTTTAGCCCAAATGGTGATGGCATCAACGACGTGTTCCAGCCTTTCGGCAACGATTTCGAAGTGCTGGAACTCACTGTTTTTGACCGTTGGGGCGGTTTGCGCTACAAGGGGAAAGCATGGGACGGGGGCAGTGCCGGGCAAGGCGTGTATGTATATTTGCTGCACTACCGCAATCTCAGGTCAGGTGAAACAGTAGCATTGAGTGGGGAGGTTGAATTGGTGAAATGAGCTGAGTAGAGCCACATCCTCCATCTAAAAAAAATGCCCAGCAACCAATGTTGCCAGGCACCACACGTTTGAAATACTCGATTTGGGTTGGGTTTATAGGTCTTGATTATTGGGTTATTGGGTTATTCCCAATAACCCAATAACTCAGTCACCCCGTCAATACCTCACGCCTTTTTCCTCCAAACGCGTTATCTTGATATCTGTCCGACGGTTCTGTTCGTGGGTAGCGTCGTCGCATTCCACGCCGTTTTCGCACTCGTTCAAGAGCTGAGATTCGCCATAGCCCTTGGCCGTCAGGCGGCCCCGGCTGATGCCCTTCGAGACGATGTACTTCACGGCAGCATTGGCCCGCTGCTGCGAGAGGCGCTCGTTGTAGCTGTCCGAGCCACGGGCGTCCGTGTGCGAACCCAACTCGATTTCGAGGGTCGGGTATTTTTTCATGAGTTCCACCACTCGGTCCAGCTCAACAGCGGCGTCCCGGCGGATATTTGATTTGTTAAAAGTATAATGGATGTTCTCCAATTTTATGACCGTTCCGACTTCCAGTTCCGTCGTTGGTGTCTCCAACATATCTGTTTCTGGGGCGAGGTACATGGCTATCGTTGCTGTACCTTCGGCGCAATTTACCTCACCCGTTTTCCACAGTTTTGCGTGCTTCGCAAAGCCCGGTTTTTGGGCCAGCACCACGTAATCGCATTGGCAATCGAGCGGGAATGTAAAACTGCCGTTCGCGCTCGTTTGGTAGTCTTGCACATCGTTCGTGCATTTGTTCAGCACCTTCACCGTCGAGCCGGGTATCGGGATGTCGGTGGCACGGTTGCGCACCACCCCCGTGAAAGCGATAGCCCTTGACGTCTCAATGGGTACCAAGTACTCCGGCTGCGCCAACATTTCGGTAGCTGTGGCCAACAGGCGCATCGGCATATAGCCAGCCTTGTTCACTTCCACGTAATAGTTTTCACCTGGCACCACAGGCACTTTTACCTCACAACTTGTAAAAGCCGGGGCTTTGTCTGTGATTTTTTCGGCGTAAAGCACCACGTATTCCTGCTCCGTTTTGGGGGCCTGTTCCAGGGCGCTCCAGGTCGTTTCCTCGGCTGGCCGTATCTTCAGATTGGCATCAGCAATGCGGGTGCCCGTCACTTTGTCCACCACGCAAACATTGGCCAACTGTGGGCGCACACCATTGAAATTCCAACGGTAAATGTCATCCTGTCCTTTTCCGCCGGGGCGGTTGGAAGTGAGGTAACCTTTGAGCTCCCGCTTGTCGGACGTGAAAGCGAAGTCGTCATAAACAGAGTTTATCGGCGCCGGCAGCGGCAGCAATTGGCTCGCCTCCACGCCGCCCATCAATACGGCGTAAACGTCCAAGCCGCCCATGCCCTTCCACCCATTGGAGGAGAAGTAAAGCGTATTGCTTGCCGTCAGAAAAGGGAAAATCTCGTCGCCCACCGAGTTGACATTTGGGCCAAGGTTGATGGGCAAGCCCCAGTCTTCACCGGCCTTTTTTGAAAGGTAAATATCCATGCCGCCATAGCCGCCTGGTCGGTTTGAGCTAAAATAAAGCAGGTTCCCGTCAGCCGACAAAGTGGGGTGACAGTTGGAAAAGTCGTCATCGTTGAACGTCAGTTCCTTGACATCCTCCCAGCTGCCCCGGTTCAGTTTCGCCGCGTATATCTTGAGGTCAATCAAGCCTTTTTGACTCTGCCCGTCCCGGTTGTTTCGGGAGAAAATCATGGTTTGGCCATCTGGCGTAAAAGTGGGCGCACCGTCGTGGTATTTGCCGTTGATGTCACCGCTGACCATGTCCGGCGAGAAAAAGCGGCCTTCGGCATCTTCCTTCGCAAAATACAGGTCAGAAAAACGCCCCGTGACCAAATCCTGGTCACAGACAAATACCCGCTTGCCGCCCCGTGCCGAGGTGAACATCACGCCGCTGCCGTAGGGCACTGCGCAGTAGTCGAGGTACTCGGTGTTGATGTCCGCCATGTTCTCAACGGTGTAAGTGCCTACTGGCGGTGCCTGCAAATTCACGTCAACCGCTCGCTGCGCACCCAGCCAACTGGCGGGCAGTAGCAGCGCAAAAAGTATTTTAGATGATATTTCCATTGTTGAATTGTTATATTGTTGGATTGCAATATTGTTGGGTTGCTTTCGTGATGTGTCATCACGAATAACAATTTAACAATATAACAATCCAACAATTCTGTTCAGAAGAACCGAAGGTGGCTCACCTCGCACGATTTGCACTTGAAGGTGTAGCCGAGCATTATTTCCCAGCTCCCGTTTGTTACTTTGTTCAGTTCCGATTGGGTCAAATCAAGCCCCAAGCCAAGCCGCAGCCCGTTGCCGAACTCCATACCCGCCAGCGCATCAAAGGAATCGCCGAGGCGGTAGGTCGCACCGACCCAAAAGACTTTCATCAGGATTAGGTTGGCATTCAAGTCCACGTCCACGGGAGCCGCAGGGTTCACACTCACCAACAGCGACGGCACCAGCTCAACATTGCGCGACAGCGTGGCATTGAACCCACCCATCACGTAGGCCGTGCGGCGGTTGTCCTGTTTTCCGCTGCGGTCTTGGTAAAGGCTGTTTTTGAGCAATAGCGGAACGGACACCCCGAAGTAGTATCTTTTTCCCAAAAAGTATGCGCCCGAACCGAAGTTGGTGCCAAAGGCCGTCTCATCGCCTTGTGGGATTTCTGGGTCGTCCGGGTCTAGCGGTTTTGAATCCGACCACTTGAAGCGCAACTGCTCCAGCCTGCCCGATAGGCCAAGGCCGAGGGTATTGCCGTCGCCCAACCTGATGCGGTAGGCGTAGCTCATGGTAACGGAGTTGGTGTTCACCTTGCCGATTTCGTCGGAGGTGATGCCGATGCCCAAGCCGCTGCGCTTGCCCGCAAACGGGGTGTGCGCATTCACGTGGATGGTGCGGGGAGCGCCGTCAATGCCCGACCACTGGTTGCGGTACAGTGCCAGCGCGTCGAAGGCACCTTTCGCTCCCGTGTACCCGGGGTTGTAGGACAGCTTGTTGAAGGTGAAATGCGTGTACTGCACGTCGCTCTGCGCCGCCACGCCCACCGCCAGCAAACTGAAAATGAAAAGATGGATTAGTTTTCTCATTGTATGTTATTGATTGTTGGATTGATTCATGGATTCATTGTTTCATGGTTTCATTGTTTCATTGTTGCCCTCTAACGACAACCATGAAGCCATGAAACCATGAAGCCATGAAGCCATGAAACCATGAAGCCATTTATCTGATTATCGTGAAATACCCCTGCAAAAGCTCGTCACTATTCTCCTTGTCCAGTTGGATCAGGTAGAAATAAGTGCCTGGCGGCAATAGGTTGCCCTTGTAGCGGCCATCCCAGTCATTGGCGTAGCCATCCTGCTCAAATATCTGATCGCCCCAACGGTTGAAAATCCGCACGTTGTTGTTCTTGTAGGTTGACTCTAGGCAAGGCACCCGGAAATTGTCGTTCCGACCATCGCCATTTGGCGTGATAACGTTCGGCACAAAACAATCCTGGTTTTCGCTCGTGCCCATCACGTTGATGCGCACCGTGGCACGGTCACAGTCGCCGGGGCAGTCCGTGTTGCAGATTTCGTACACCAGCACATCTGGGCCGAAGAAGTTCTCCCGAGGGGTGTACTCCAACTGGCCGTTCACAATCTCGGCCGTGCCGTTCGTCGGCTGCTCCACGATGTGGATGTCCCAGTTCAGCACGTTGCCGGGCTGGTCGTTGAACACCAGCACACCGTCCGTCAGGGTTTCGTTGAAATTCACCTCAAAAACATCGTCCGCTGCCGCAATGCCCGTGAACACGTGAACCGTGGCAGGCGGAGCGGTAAAACTGCATCCACCAACCGTCAGCGTGGCCAGGTAGTCACCCGCCTGCCCGGTCGTTGCCGAAGGCAAAACAGGGTTCGGCGTCGTGGCGGTGAAGCCCTGCGGGCCGCTCCACTGGTAGGTTGCGCCAGCTACTGGCGTCACGTTCAGTTGCACGAGGTCGCCTCGGCAAGCGGGGTAGTCATCAGCCGTCGAAGTCTCGGCGGTGAGGGCCGGCGCTTGGGTCAGCGACACCACCTCCAGGTTGGAAGCTGGCGTGGAGCAGTTGCCGCTGTTGGCCGACACCGAGTAGGTCCCGACGTTGGCCGAAGTGGCGTTGTTTACGAAGTAAGTAGGCACGTTCGTCGTGGCCAGCAGCACGGGGCCGCTGCCGTTGTCGAAGTACCAGAGGTACTGCATGTTGGTGAGCGGTGCGCCACTGCTGTTCAGCGTCAGCGTCTCGCCCTCGCACAGGTTGTTGTCGGAGGCATCGAGCTGGAGTGCCAGGCCCGTGAGGTTGCTCACCACCAGTTGCTCCACGTTGGAGGGCTGCGTCGTGCAATTGCCGGAGGCGACCACCACCGTGTAAGCCCCTTCGTTGGCCGCTGTGGCGTTGTTCACGAAGTAGGTCGGCACGTTCGTCGTGGCCAGCAGCACAGGGCCACTGCCGTTGTCGAAGTACCACAGGTAGTTGGCGTTCATGCCGATGAAAACCGAGCTGTTGAGCGTCAGTGTTTCTCCTTCGCAAAGCTGGGTCGAGGATGCCGCAAGCGTCGGAGTGCCGCTGAGGGCATTGGTCACGTCCACTTGTTGGGCGTTGGAGGGCTGCGTCGTGCAATTGCCGGAGGCAACCACCACGGTGTACGTACCTTCGCTGCTGGCCGTCAAGTTTTGGACAAAAAACGAAGGCAGGTTCGTCGTGCCGAGCAGTGTCGTCGTGCTGCCGTTGTCGAAGTACCACAGGTACTGGACGTTCGTGCCGGCGTAGATGGAACTGTTGAGCGCCAAGGTTCCCCCCTCGCAGATTTACGGAGCAGACGCCGACAGTGTCGGTGCGCCGCTGAGGGCGTTGGTCACGCTGACGTCCTGTGCGTTGGAAGGCTGGGTCACACAGTTGCCGACGCTGGCCGTCACGGTGTAGATGCCTTCATTGCTGGCCGTCATGTTTTGGACAAAAAATGTAGGCAGGTTCGTCGTGCCGAGCAGCAAGGTCGTCGTGCCGTTGTCGAAGTACCAGTTGTACGAGACGTTGCTGCTTGGGAAAATGGAGCTGTTGAGTTCCAAGGTTTCACCTTCGCAAAGCACGTCGCTCGTCACCGTCAGGGACGTGGCTGGGCCAATGTTGTTGGTCACAGTCACGCTCTGGCCGTTGGAGGAGGGCGTGAGGCAGTTGCCGTTGCCAGCCACCACGGAGTAGATGCCGGAACTGTTGCTGCTGAGGTTGTTCAGTTGCAGGTTGGGCGTGGCGGTGGTGCCAAGCGACACTTGGCCGTTACCGTTGTTGAAAAACCACTCGTACTGTACGTTGTTGCCGGGCAGCGCCGAGGCACTGAGCAGCAAGGTTTCTCCTTCGCAAAGCACGTTGGCGGAAACGCTGAGCGACGGTGCCGTGCCCATTTGGTTGAAGACCACCACGTTCTGGCCATTCGAGGGTTGTGAAACACAGCCGGACAAGCTGGCCTGAACGGTGTAAAGCCCGCTGTTGGCGGGGGAGGCGTTGGCGATGGTGAAATTCGGCGACTGCGAGGTGCCAAGTGAAACAGGGCCATTGCCAACATTATAAAACCATTCGTAAGTAGCGCCGCTGATGCTCGTGCTCGTCAGTTGCAGGGTTTCGCCTTCGCAAAGGTTGCCCTGGTTAGCGGTCAGTACCGGTGTTTGCGCCAGCACCGAGTTCACCGTCACGGCCTGTGCAGCCGACGGTGGCGAAGTACAGCCGCCGGAGGACACAGCCACGCTGTAATCGCCGGAATTGGCGGGGGTAACGTTGGCAATGCTGAGGCTTGGCGTGTTCGTGATTTCAATCGGGGCGCCGTTGAAGTACCAGTAGTATTTGCCGCCACTGCCGACCGAGGCGGTGCTGAGTTCGATGGACTGCGTTTGGCAGAGCACGGTATTGGCCACGTTGAGGGCCGGGGCTTGCGCTGCTGCGGTGTTGACCGTTACATCCGCCATGTTGGAGCCTTGCGGCGGGCAACCGGTTGTGCCAGCCACTACAAGGTAAGTGCCTGTATTGGAGCCACCTACGTTGTTCAGCACCAAAGATGGCGTGAGGGTTGTCGCTAGGGTGACCGCGCCGTTTCCATCGTTGAACATCCACTGGTAGGTGACGTCCAGGCCGGGATAGGCGGTCGTGTTGAGCTGCAACTGCTCGCCCTGACAGGGTGCGTCGTTGCTGGCAGCAAGCACGGGTGTTTGGTTAAGTTGGCCGCCCACTACCACTGCTTCTACATTGGAAGGCGGTGAGGTGCAACCCCCCGCAAAGGCCACCACGGAGTAGTTCCCCGTGTTGCTTGGTGTCACGCTCATAATGGTAAATGACGGTACGGGGCTTGTTCCGATTGGATAGACAATGACGCCGTTGTTGTAAAACCATTGGTAGGTGGCAGCAGACGGGATGCCCGTTGCCGAAAGGCCAAGGATTTCACCTTCGCAAAGTGCATCCTGCGACAAGATGAGGGTCGGAGCCAAGTTGCTCACGTTGCTCACCTGCACGTCCACCGTTGGTGATGGCGTCGATTCGCAGTTTCCTTTTACCACTTTTACGGAGTAACTCCCCGAGTTCGTCTGGTTCACGCTCGTGAGCTGGAAGCTCGGCGTGTTGGTCGTGGTCAGCAACGTGCCACCGAAGTACCACAGGTACTCGACGTTCGGGCCTGCTTGAGCGGCAGTGGTCAGCATCAAGTCGTTGCCGTTGCAAGGCTGGGTGTCGCTTACGCTCAATGCGGGAGTGGTCGGTGCGGTCGTTACTGTCACGCTGACGGTGGCTGGCTGCGATGGGCAGTCATGTTCGGTGAAAATTGTCAAAATATAATCGCCAGAATTGGCAGCCGTCAGGTTGTTCAGCGCCACGGGAAACGGGCCTTGCGGCGAAGCCGTACCAGTGAAGGTGAAATTGTTCGGGCCAGTCCAGGTGTAGCTTACCGTGCCGGGCAGCAGCACGTTGTTGCTGGCCGTGAGGTTGACTGACTCACCCTCGCAAAGAATGGCGCCGTTGCTCAGGTTGGTGACAATTGGGACCGTGGTGCCTGCGTGGCAGGTGTACTCCCGCCAGTCAGGGATGCCGTCGCCGTCCGTATCGGGGCAGGGGTTACCGCCGGAACACTCATCGGCATCGGCGAGGCCGTCGTTGTCGGTGTCAAGGTCATCCACGTCGAGGATGCCGTCGCCGTCCGTATCGGGGCATGGTGTCGAGGTTTCGCATTCGTAGGCGTCGTCGATGCCGTCGTTGTCGCGGTCAAAATCGCGGAAGTCGGGTATTCCATCGCCGTCGCCATCGGTGCAAGGGCCGTCGAACGGGCACTCGTCAACATCCGCAATGCCATCATCGTCAGAATCGAGGTCTCGGAAGTCAGGTTCGCCGAGGCCGTCTGTATTTGTTGGGTTAGAAATCGGCGTCAAGTTAGGCGCACTGGCCCGTCCATCGGCGTCCACGACTGGTGCGCCGCTGCCGATGATGCCATCGTGGTCAGGGTCTGGCATACTGGCCTCGGTCACGTCCCAGATACCGTCGCCGTCGGTGTCGAGGTCGCGGTAGTCAGGCTGCACATCGTTGTCGGTGTTGAGCGGAGCGGAGGTGGTGGACAGTGCCGTGCCGTTGAGGTCGGTCGTCGCCCGGCCAGTAGGGTCCACGGTCGGGTTGCCCGAACCGATGATGCCGTCGTTGTCGGGGTCGGGCTGTGTCGCTTCGGCCACGTCGTTGATGCCGTCGTTGTCGGAATCAAGGTCGCGATAGTCGGCCACACCGTCGCCGTCCGTGTCGGTTGGATGGGAGGTCGGCGTGGAGTTGAGCACCATCGGGATGCCCTTGCTGTTGACGGTCGGATTACCAGCACCGACCATTCCGTTGTTGTCGGGGTCGAGGTTGCTGGCTTCGGCCACGTCGTTGATGCCGTCGTTGTCGGTGTCAAGGTCGAGGTAGTCAGGGCGGGAATCTCCGTCCTTGTTCATCGGGGTGGAGGTAGTGGCGAGGGTCTGGCCGTTTGCGCCAGCGATCGCTTTGCCATCCGTGTCCACGACGGGGGCGCCCATGCCGATGATGGCATCGTTGTCCTCGTCTGACTTTCCAGCTTCCTCCACGTCGTGGATGCCGTCGTTGTCGGAGTCGAGGTCGTGCCAGTTGCGCACACCGTCGTTGTCGTTGTCAGGTGGCAACGGTATCGGGTGGCCAGTGATGACGGGGTCTATCAGGGTGGAAAGCCCAGTGGCACTCACGATGGCTGGGCTGGCGCTGCCGCCGCCAATTCGGCCATCATTGTTTGAGTCAAAATTGCCGTAGCCAGCCTCGGCCACATCGTTGATGCCGTCGTTGTCGGAGTCGAGGTCGTCGTGGTCGGGCACGCCGTCGCCATCCCATTCGCTGCGGTTGTAGGTTTCCACCGCTGCCAAATCGTCAGGGTCAGAGGCGATGGGGTTGTAAAGCCCGTTGAGGCCAAATATTGCGGGAGCACCATCAATCCTGCCGTCGCCGTTGGCGTCGGGCTGGTTGTGGCCCGCTTCCACGAGGTCGGTGATGCCGTCGTTGTCGGAGTCGAGGTCTAGGTGGTCGGGTATTTTGTCGCCGTCCGTGTCGTAAATCGGGTTGATTTGGTCGCAGATGCCATCGTTGTTGGCGTCCGTGCAGTTGTTCGGCACGGCAGGGTCGTTGGCGTCCTTGTAGTTTTGGATGCCGTCGTTGTCCTCGTCTGCGCTTGGGTCACGGCCACCCGGCAGGCAGGCAAAGCCGCCCGTTGGGTTGCAGTACTCTTTTTTGTCAGGAATGCCATCGTTGTCGTCATCAATGTCCTGGTTGTCGCGGATGCCGTCGCCGTCGGTGTCAGGAATGACGGCCAAGAGGCAGTTGTCCACGATGTCCACCGTGAAGCTGCCAAATGCGGCGCCATTGTAAATGACGAAAGCCCAATTGTCAAGGATTTTGTTGTCACCATAATCGTTTTGGTAAGTAAAGGACACGTTGGTCGGTCCTGGTTCCCCATTTGGATTGTTGCCACTTACGGGGCCACCCACGTTGGTGTGGTCGTAAAAAAACTGGTCAAACGACGACGCTTTCACGTCGCTTATCAATTTCAGCCTTACGCCATCGGGATTGTTTTCCACATCGAAAAGAAAAATATGCGTTTCGCCATCGCGCAACTCCACCTTGAAATTGAAGGTGAAATTTGAGGTAGCCGGGATGGTTTGGCCAAGGCCGTCGCTCCCATCCCAGAAGATAGAATCAACGCCGACGATGATGGTTTTGGTGAGCGTTAAGTCCACCGAATCAGCGAAATCGCCATCGTTGTTGATATCCAAAGAAAGATAGATAATCCCACTCTGGGTAGATTCAAAAGTAATCCAAGCACCCAGGCCTACCTCCATTGCACCTGGCAAACATGGGTCGCCAGACGCATTGGAAGGATTCAGCTCAAAATCCGAGAGTTCAGGTTCTAACGAAGATGGCATTTTGAACAGCCAAGTCGTGTGGGTATTGTTCCTGAAAATATCAGTAACCATAGCCGTTGCTGGCATGGTAGGGTCTGGCTTGGTAAAGAAAATCTTATTGTTGATGAGCTCGCCTGGAAGGTAATCCTCTGCCTGTGGTTCGTAGAAATAGTTCGTTCCAGCTACCCAGCTCAATGGATCATCCGAACGGGATACATCCGCCCGATAGAAGGAGTTGTAAGTAGGTTCAGCGTTGCTGTCCACAATGCCCCTCGAAACGGAGGTGATGGGAAACCGATAGGGGTCGGTATCCATGAATTTCAATTCGTAAGTAAACCCGCCTTTGGTCAACACGTAAAAAATGGGGGAGGTCATGTGGCCATTCTGGCTGATGACCGAAACATACTCGTTGGAGTAAACCCGCCCCGTTTTCATCGAACCGCCAGCGTTGGCAGGGCCACCCGTTGAAACGGTGATGTCCCAGGCTGTGATCACGTTTGGGGTGGTGGGTTGGTGAGCGGCCCGGTTCCAGGGATCGCTATTGAGCAGGTTCTGGAAATTGGCAGCCTCGTACACTGGGAAGGCAATTTGTACCGTCCAGATACCGCCTTGCCCGATTGGCACCGTGATAATGCCGGGCGTGTAGCCCGCACCGCCAGTTGGCCCCGCCAGTTCCTGCACGTTGTTGAAGATGATGCCCGTGTTGCCACTGCCAGTGCCATCAAAGGTGGTGGCCAGCACGCCGTCCGGTCGGTACACCTTGATGAAGCCGCCCGAAATGCCGACGTGGCTCGCCCCAACATTGATGGTTTCACCTTCGGCGGCATACACCTTCAACTGTTGCGGCTTTAGGTTGTCGAGGAACAAACGGTAGCCCGCGTAGCCAACAAAGTCCTTCGAGCCTTCTGCCCAAAGTGCCGTGGCCGACAATATCACAACAGCCATTGCGAACAGTTTGCCCACAATGGCTTTTTTGTTCATGAAAAAATCAAACATGTGTTTCATATTAAACTCGATTAAGTGAAAACAAAGAAAACCTATTCGCCAAAGGCCCTTCAAGTGGCCTGTACGTTACAGTAGATTGAATTTTTCAGGAGGGAAAGCCCTATCTGATTGTATCACAGCAGTGAGGCAGATGCAGTTTTCTCATGTTAAAAAGCTCCGCAAGTGCGGTAACGGCTGTGGGTTTGTGTAGGAAGAAGGCAATTATACCATGCAGCTATCCAAAATGGAGTACGCAACGGGTAAACATAATTTATTATACAAAATTCCATGCCAATATTTTAAATATGAGCTGTTTTTACTGGAATTCTCGTGCCGGAAGAAAGGTGTTGGCAGTTTGAAACGCCGCATATTCCGCACAAAATCCGGCGGCAGGTTAGCTTTGTGCCAAATCAAAACCTTTCCATCATGCAAGACCTCACACGTTGCCCCTGGTGCCACGGCCACGACATCTACATCGCCTACCACGACACCGAGTGGGGCACACCCTGCCACGACGACCGTCAGCTCTTCGAAATGCTCTGCCTCGAAGGCGCACAGGCTGGTCTCAGTTGGCTAACAATTTTGAAAAAAAGGGAAAATTACCGCATCGCCTTCGACCAGTTCGACGCCGAAAAAATGGCCAACTACGACGATGCCAAGCGCGCCGAACTACTCGCCAATGCTGGTATCGTGCGCAACCGCCTGAAGGTCAACGCCTTCATCGAAAATGCAAAAGCCTACTTGAAGGTCAAGGAAGAATTTGACAGCTTCGCAACGTACATCTGGCAGTTCGTTGACCACCAGCCCATCGTGAACAACTGGGGCAAAATGGGCGACTGCCCGGCCTTCACGCCGCAGAGCGACGCCCTATCAAAGGATTTGAAAAAACGGGGATTTAAGTTCGTCGGCTCGACGATTTGCTACGCGTTCATGCAGGCGACTGGGATGGTGGATGACCATTTGTTGGGGTGCTGGAGGAGGGGGGCTTAAGCAAACAAACCCTCAGCCTTCATCTCAAAATCAGCCAGTGCGGGCGCACCGCTGCACACCGTTTTGCCCATGCAAATGGTGACATGCTCCGGCGAGGTGTAAACATCTACTTTCTGAGCGTGAGGGAAAATATGCCAGACGACCTGAACACCAGCGTTGAAATATTCCACCAGCTTGGAATTGACATCTTCCGCCCTGTCAGTTGGTGAAATGACCTCGCACACCCATGGGGCGACTTGGTTTTCACCAGCCCACATTTTTGGGAGCTGCTCGGTCGTGTAATAGGCAATGTCGGGTCTCCGGAGTTGTTCAGGTGAGGTGTCCATGTCGGTAAGCATGATTAAGGTTCCACCTTCTTTAAATCCGCTCGTCTTTAAAAAAACCTCCAAGAGGCGAAGGTAAAAAACTGAATTGCGTTGATTTATACCTTCGGTTTTGTCAACAATTCCTTTGTTCCATTCATACTTATAGCCATCCTCTCTGTTGGAGTAATACCGGAGGAAGTGTTGCTTCGTAATCCGCTTCGGCTCACGTTTTCCCGGCCTAGTTTTTGGCACTGCTGTCGCTGCGGCTGTTGACATATCTTAATCTTTTGTTTTGGCAAAAATAAGGTTTTGGAGCGTAAAAACCAACAAGCACTGATAGCGATCAGAGCGCTATCAGTGCTGTAAAATCAAAGCTTTCCCACCACCAACTTCAGCGCCCTAGCACGCCTTCCTTCCGCCTGAATCCAAACCACATACCACCCCTCCTGCACGTCCGCCAGGTCAATGCGGACAGGTTCCAGCGGTGCCGAATCCACCTCCATTTCCTTCACCAGCCGCCCCATCCTATCCACCAACAGAATCCGAACGATGCGGCCCTCCACGGCCCGCAGGTTCACGTCAACATACTCGTTGGCCGGGTTCGGGAAGAGCTTGTAATCATCGAGGTCGTCCCAAAATTCCAGCATCTGCACATTGGAAAATGCGAGGGAACCATTGTCCCGCAACTGCACGATGCGATAAAAATTCCACCCCGGCAACGGCCGAAGGTCTGTGTGTTTGTAAGTAATAAAACCACCTGACGCATCGTCGTTTTGCTGCTCCGCAATGGGCATCCAGGTAAACCCATCACCAGAGCGCTCCACACCGTACTGGACGGCATGCTCGCCACTGTTCGTGCTCCAGCGAAGTTTTGCGGTAGCACCATCTTGTTTCACAAACAACGAAAACACCTCGCCGGGCGCCCCGATGATGGGACTGGGCGGCGGGTTCAGCGTCCAAAGTGCCTCGTCATCCTCCACAGGTGTACCCGATGTGTTGTTATTTGGCGAACTGTCAATGTCGGCGGGACTGGCCGTTTTCACCTGCACGAAATAGGGCAATGGGGTCGTATTTTGCAAACAAAACAGCACAATCGTCATGGTTTTGGTCTGGCCTGCGGCCAAATTGCCCACCGTCCACTCCTGCGTGGACAAATCATAAGTCGTTCCAGCCGCTGGTGTGTTCAAGGTGTGGGCAAGCCCCTGCGGTATCGGCACCGTCAATTTCACTCCACTCGCTGCCGCCGTCCCGTTGTTCGTCAGGGTGATGGTAAACGTCACATCGTTCCAAATCAACAAGTTTGGGCTGCTCGCCGTCAGTGTCACTTCGAGGTCAGGCGCACTGCCGCCGGGAGCCGTTACCCCGAAGCTTCGGGTCACATCGGCAGCGGGGTTGTACTGCGCATTGCCAGCTTGGCTCGCCCGGATGCTGACCGTGCCTGTCGCTCCGGTCAGCGTCACTGTGTTGCCACTCAATGTCGCGGGGCCGCTCACCAGCGTGAATGTCACTGGCAGCCCGCTCGATGCGGTTGCAGCGATGGTGAATGGTGGGCTGGTCGTCGTTTTGTTCGCCAAAGCATTAAATGTGATAGTCTGGTTCAGTAGCCCCGGCGCGCTCACGGTGAAGCTCCGCTCCACCGGAGAAGCCGCGTTCCAATTGGCGTTGCCAGCTTGCACTGCCCGCACCGTCACCGTGCCAGTCGTGCCGCCGAGGGTAATCGTATTTCCCGAAATGGTCGCTGGGCCGCTAACGATGTTGAAGCTGACAGGTAGCCCGCTCGTTGCACTGGCGGAAATGGAAAACGGCGCATCGGTCGTCACTTTGTTTGGAATTGCTGTAAATGCGATGGTTTGGTTTTGTGGGCCACTGCCCGGCGCTCCGGCGGTGAATGCTGCCTCGTCGTCCTCGTTCGGGGTGGGCGCCGTGCCGTTGCCGGGGGTGCTGTCGTTGTCGGCGGCGGCGGCGGCGCTCACCTGCGCGTAACCAATCAGCGGAGCATTTTGCAAAATGAAAAAGTTGCAGGTGATGGTGGCCGTTTCACCAGCATTCATCGTGCCGACCGTCCAAACTTGGTCGGTGAAAAGCCCGAAGCTGCCTTTTGACACCGACACCTCGTTTCCACCCACATAAACGACACTTGAAGGTTTTGGGAAGGAAACTTTCACACCGCTGGCCGCCGCCGTGCCCGCGTTGGTGAGGGTGGCGGTGAAACCGATGTTCCCCCATTGGGTAATCGTGGCGGGCGAGGCGCTCATCGTCAGTTCGAGGTCAACGCCACTGCCGCCGCCAGGGGTGGACACATTGAAACTGCGGTCAACGTTCGGGGCGGGGTTGTAGCTCGCGTTGCCGGGTTGCGAAGCACGAATCGTCACGGTGCCGGGCTGCCCGGTCAATGTGACGGTGGCACCATTCAGCGTGGCCGGGCCACTGACCAGCGTGAACGTGACGGGGAGGCTGCTGCTGGCCGTGGCGGAGATGGCAAACGGCACGTCGGTCGTCAGTTTGTTTGAAATATTGTTGAACAAAATGGTCTGGCTTTGCAGCCCCGGCAGCCCCACCGTGAAGCTGCGGTCAACGGGGGCTGCGGCGTTCCAGCTCGCATTGCCCGCTTGCGAAGCACGAACCACCACGTTGCCAGTCGTGCCGCCAAGCACCACCGTGTTGCCGCTGACCGTGGCTGGGCCACTCACGATTTGGTAGGTAACTGGCAGCCCGCTCGTTGCGGTAGCACCAAGGTTAAACGGCTGGTCGGTGGTCACTTTGTTCGGAATTGCGGGAAACGCAATTGTCTGATTCTGAGGGCCTTGACCGGGGGCAAGCACGGTTTTGGCCACCTCGTCGTCCTCGTTGGCGATGCCAGGTGTACCGTTTGCGGGTGTGCTGTCGGAATCGTTTTGGTCACAGGCGCTTACCTCCGCCCAGGCCGTCAGGGGGGGTGCGGCGAGCAGGAACCAATTGACGGTCAGTGTTTGCGAAGCACCGCTTGGCAAGCTGGGCAGTGTCCAATTTTTTGTCCCATGAAAATCAAAATCCCCCGTCGAAGACGACCACTCGTTGCCGCCGACGTACACCGTGTTGAGCGGCTGCGGCACGAAGACTTTCACGTTGGTCGCTGTCGCAGTGCCTGAGTTCGTTACCGTGAACGTGCAACTGAGCGAGTTGTAGGCGTTCACCGTCGTTGGGGTGTTCGTCAACGAAAGCGAGAGGTCAACGCCCCCTCCCCCACCCGCTTGGGTGACGGTAAAGCTGCGCTCAACGGGCGTGGCGGCGTTCCAACTGGCATTGCCGGACTGCAAGGCGCGCACGGTGACCGTGCCTGCCGACCCTGTCAATGTGACCATGTTGCCGCTGACGGTGGCCGGGCCGCTCACGATTTGGTAGCTCACCGGAAGGCTGCTACTTGCCGTGGCATTGAGGGTAAACGGCGGATTGTTGGTCAATTTGTTGGCTATCGCCGGAAAGGTGATGGTCTGGTTTTGCAGCGCCTGCCCAAAAGGCAAAAGCCGCATTCCGGGGATTGGACGCTCCAACATGCCGCCCGGCAGTTCCCAGCCCACGGCGAGGTTGTCGCCGCCCGTGCCTTCCTTCATCAGTGCCTCGATGTAGTATTGTTGGCCTTCGGCCAATGTGATGAGAGCGGATTGTTGCGAAGGAAACTTCGTCCACTCCTGCGGGTTCGTCCAACTGCTCACACTGGCGATGAGTGTTTTGTTCGTGGGGCTGTTGTCGGTCGAGAGCCAAAGTTCTCCGTTGTCGTCGCTGGCAATCCAGAAGCGGTACTGCCCGGTGACGGGCGGACAGATGTAGCCGCGCACCCGCGTCCCGTAGTTGTCGAGGACGTTGGTGGGGATTTCAAAAATGTTGAGTGTTCCGGCCTGGTTGGGCGTGGTGGCCACGGGGATTTGGGCGACGGATGTACCCGTGATGCCAGTCCATCGCTCAAAGGAAATCGCCCCCGTGCCAGCGCAGCCGCTTGGCGGGGCCATGTTTACCCAAAAACGCTGCTCCACGTTCACAGCGGGGCCAACGGTTCCGTTGCCGGGCTGGGTGGCGGCGATGGTGACTTTGCCGGGCACGCCCGTCAGCGTGACGGTGTTCCCGAGTACCTGAGCCGGGCCTTCGGTAATGTAAAATAGGACGGGAAGCCCGCTCGTCGCACTGGCTGTGAGGTTGAAGGGCGTATCACCCACCAGTTTATCAGCAATCACAGAAAAGCTGAGGGTTTGGCTCGTTCCGGCGCAAGCCGGGAAAATGTCTTTTTGGTAAAAATCGCTCGCACCAGTCGGGTCGCTGACCTTGAGTTTCACCCGGTACCAGTAGCTGGCTTCGTAACATTCGACGGGTGTGAGGTTGACAGTGGCCGTAGCTGTGGTGAAACTCTGCACGGGGTGCGAGTGCGCATTGTGGTACAAAATGACTTCCCAGAGGTACGTCAACTGCCCGGCGCTGTGGTTAGCATCGGTGACGGTGGCACTGAGGCTGAGGGGCGTGGTGGCACTGGGGTTGAAGGTATTGACTGCGTCAACGCTCGTTGCGACGATGCTGGGCGCGCTGTTGTTCAGCGAAATGTTGAGGCTGGTTTGGGCGGTGAGGCTGGTGATGTCCGTGACGGTGAGCGTGACGGTGTACCCGGTGGGGGAAGTTCCGGGGCTGTAAGTTTTGATGGGATTGGCTTCGGTGCTGGTGGTGCCATCTCCGAAATTCCAGAGGTAGGCCAATGTGCCGCCATCTTGGTCGTAGGTGTTGAAGCTGGAAAACTGGACGGTGAGCGGGGATGTCCCGCTGTTTGGCGAAGCCGAAGCAAAAGCAACAGGAGCATGGTTGGTGCTGCCCGTGAAGCTGACGCGCCGGATCTGGTCTGGGTAGCGCACGTACCAGATGCCGCCCTGAGTCGGGTGAGTATTCACGAAGACGCAAGCGCCTGCCACGTTGATGAAATTGCGCACTTCGACGGGGTTGTAGTTGGCATCGAATCTGAAATTTCGGATCCAGCCTCCGCCGTAGTCTGCATGGAAGTAGGTGTCGTGCCACTCCGGCGGGAACTCGTGGCCGTGGTACCAAACCCCGCCCGTACTGGCGTTTCCGGTGAAGGAGGTGCCGGGCAATTGGCCCGAACCCACATTGACGACAGCGCCGTTGACCAAGCCACGCGCTGTGCCGCTGCGCCAGTCCACTTTTGGACGGTCGTGGGTGGCAGGGGCGTAGGCGGCATTGTTGTAGCCGGGCTGGTAGGTCATTCCCTCGTATTTTGGCCAGCCGAAGTTCATGCCGGGGGCATTCACTACATCCATTTCTTCCCGGGTACTCCATCCCACATCCCCCAACATGAACACGCCAGGGTTTCCGTCGGCAGGATTGTGGCTGCCAGTCTCTGGTACATGGCAGAACCGGTAGGGGTTTCGAACACCGCGGGCCCAGGTACGGGAAGCGACGGATTTTGGTTGTGATGCATTCCAATAGGGGTTGCTCGGGTAGCCATCGCCCGTTTGGGGGTTCAGTCGCAGTATTTTACCAGAATAGGATGTCAGGAGCTGGCAGCGGTACGCTCCGATATTCTCGGCGTTGGTGATGATGCCGGTGGCAATGGCTTCTGCAAAGTAAGTGGCGGGGTCGCTGCCCTGGTCTACGGCGTTGTAGCTGGCGCCATCGCCCATGCTGGCGAGCAGCGAGCCGTCCTGCCCGAAGGCGAGGGAGCCGGTGCCGTGGCTCTCGTGGAGGATGGGCGGGCCGTCGTTCACGGCGTTGCCAAGCAAAATAAATCGGCTGCCGGGAACGGTGCTGGCGTAGGTGCTGATGTCCACCTGGTATCGCGTGATGCGCCCGATGGTGGCGTGGTAATACAGGTCGAGGTTGGGGTTGTATTGCGGAGTACCGAAATTGAGCAGGTGGTGGCGGTCAACGACATAGAACAGGTAGATGTAGCCGTTGGTGGTGAAATTGGGATCCAGCGCGAAGCCGAGCAGGCCGAAGTCGCGGTAGGCTGCCACTTCGTCGCTGATGTCGAGGAGTGGCGTCGGCTGTTTGACACCATTCACGACGACCCAGACTTTGCCGACGGTTTCCCAGACGTACATGCGCCCGTTGTTGTCCCAGGTGAAACCTGCGACCTGGTCGAAGCCAGTGAGGTAGAGGTTGTCGGAAAAGCCAGTGGGCTGTGCGCGCAGGCTGCCTTTTGCGAAGAAAAGCAAAATGCCGATGAAAATCAGGATGAGCGGCCAATAGCTGCCACGGTTGGAAACGGATGTCACTCGGTTCATAGATTTTGGATTTTAGTGTTTGTCGAATACAGTGTTTGCTTGGCAATTGCCAATAGTACGGGGGGAGTCCAGACTTGATATTTGAAAGGGATGTGAGTGGAAAGAAATGCTAAACTTATCAGGAAGATGGAGCGAAGATAATTCAGGTTTATCGAAAACCGAGTATTTAAGGCGATATTTATCAGGATAAACTATGCTATAACAAGAAAGCATGGATCCATCAAAATCTTTTGGGGGGCAAATGCGGCGCACAGCAAGTCGTTGATTTGTTGTTCACATTTTGATGGTGTTTATTTGAAATTATGATGACTTTTACCTCATGAAAAAAACTTCCCCTACCATTGGCCTCGTTCTCTCCGGCGGCGGCGTGCGCGGCGTGGCGCACCTCGGCTTGCTTCAAGTGCTCGAAGAAATCGGCATTGAGCCGGTCGTATATTCCGGTACGAGTGCCGGGGCACTGGTTGGAGCGTTGCGGGCTGGTGGGCACTCCGTGGCAACCATTTTGGACTTTTTCAAAAACACGTCCATTTTCAAAATGAGCCACTTCAGTACCCGGAAGCCCGGCTTCATTGACTCCGACAAGTTCATCCCGATATTAAAGGAATTGCTTCCCGACGACGATTTTGGAGCACTGGAAAAGAAGCTTTACGTCACTGCGACGGACATGGTGCGGGGGAGGCAACGGACGTTTTCGCACGGGCCGCTCATCCGCCCAGTGCTGGCTTCGGCGGCGTTCCCGGTGGTGTTCACCCCGGTAGAAATCGAAGGGCATCTGTACACCGACGGTGGCGCGCTGAACAACTTTCCCGTGGAGCCGCTCACGGGAGAGTGCGAGCTGATTATCGGCTCAAACGTTCACCCGTTCAAAGACCTGCAACCCAGCGACATCAAAAATACCTTGTCGGTGATGGAGCGGCTGTTCCACCTCAGTATCCACCACCATTCGGTGCAGAAGTACCACATGTGCAACGTGGTAATTGCTCCGCAAGAACTGGCGGCATTCGCTACTTTCGACCGATCACATTTTGATGAAATGTTTGAGATTGGGTACAAGGCAGCCCATGCGAAGCGGGCGGAAATTGAGGCGTTGCTGTAACACGGACTGCCAGTCCCTGCTTTCGCACTTCCCAAGTTTGCAGCCCTCCTTTTCTCAAGAAGGTGTCACACAAACATGGTTTGTGCTTTTTTGATGCTGGCGGTGCTTTTTTCGGAACGCAGGTTGGCAGGTTGTTTTACGCGGGAAAGCACGGTCTGGCAGACCGTGTTACTTGTGGGGATTGATGCCCTTCTTTTCGAGGTATTTTCCGACGTTGAAGGACACCCCGTCAAGCACTTGGGTATCTCCGTTCCAATCTGACCAAAGCCAGGTTTTCTCGCCTTTTTTTGCGACAATAACTTTTTGAGCATTGGACAAAATCCAGATGACTTTTTCCGCCCCAAATTTGAACAGTTCGTTGGTTTTTAAATTGATGTACCCGGTTTCGCCGAGGTCTTCCACGTCGGCACGGATGTCAACTTCGATAAAGATTTTGGCGGGAACGTTCACGTAATGGGCGTCCACGAGGTCAGGGGTAAGCACGGATGTTTCGAAGACGCCAATGTCGGAGGCTGGGTTGTTGCGGTGGTCGATGTGGAGGCCGATTTCGTTGGATAGTATCCAATATTTTTCATCGTCCAGTTTGAAAAGCGTTTTCATCAGGTAGCTGACGATGATAGATTGTAGTCCGCTGGAGCCCATGATTTCTTCGATGGTTTTTGTTTTGTTCAAAACATCACGGTAGCCCTTGCGGTAGTACACGCGCCCAGCCAAGGTTTCGTAAACCAACTCCTCCGGCAGGGTTTTCGCAGTTTTCTTCGTTCCAGGTTTGGCGGCTATGGCTTCCATGATTTATTTTTCTCCAAAGTTAAGACTAAACCAGACTTTTGCAAAACGGTTACTTTTCCAATTTTCATCAAACCCACACCGACATGCGCATCATTTTACCTTTTTTCCTACTGCTTTCCATTTCGCTGCAAGCGCAGGAGTTTGACAACGGCTTCCATTTTTACATGCCGCCCGGCGACAGCACGGCGCAGCGTTTCCTGCCCGAATTTCCGAAGGAACCCATCACCAACTTCGTGGGCATCAACGCAGCGGGCCACTTCGAAGCGGGGGGTGAGCAGTTGCGTTTTTGGGGGGTAAACGTGTCGGTAGGCGGCTGTTTTCCGAAGAAAAACAAAGCGCCGTGGATCGCCGCCCGGATGCGCAAGATGGGCATCAACCTTGTACGCTTCACGGGCATGGACAACCGCTGGGGCGGCGACAATGCCTCCATTTTTTATGAAAACCCAACAACCACGCAGGTGCTCAATTTCTTCACGCTGGATAAGCTGCATTACTTTTTGGCGCAACTGAAACAGCAGGGCATTTACGCCAACATCAACCTCCACGTGTCGCGGGAATTCCTGGCGGGCGATGGGGTGTTAGGCGCCGACAGCATCCGGGAAGGGGGCAGGGTCATCACCCTTTTCGACCGCCAACTGATTGCGCTGCAAAAGCAGTACGCCCAGCAATTGCTCACGCCTATCAGCCTGTACACCGGACTTTCCATGACCAACGACCCCGTGGTGGCTATGGTCGAAATCACCAACGAAAACAGCCTTTACAATTACTGGCGCGGCGACCGTCTCCAGCATTTTACCCACGACGGCATACTCATGCAGCGCCACTGCGATACGCTCGACCTGCGCTGGAACCAGTTTTTGCAGAGCAAATACGGCGACCAAGCTGCCCTCGCCGCCGCCTGGAACAGCCTCGCCAGCACCCCCGGCGCTAACCAGCAGTTGCTCGACAACAATTTTGAAAACGGAAACCCCAACGGCGACTGGAAGCTCGAAATCCACGACACTGCCGCCGCCACGCTCGATATGGTGCAGACCAGCCCATTCGAGGGACAGGACTGCGCCCGCGTCAGCGTGACGAACGTGACGGGGACGGGCTGGCATATCCAGTTTAAACAGGAAAACCTGAGCGTGGAGGCAGGGAGAAGCTACACCGTCCACTTCGCTGCGCGGGCCGACCAGCCTGCTTCCATTTATGCCTACACGATGCGCAACCTCACCCCTTGGACCTGGTACGGTAGCAAACTGGTCTCCCTCACCACGCAGTGGCAGGAGTTCAGCTACACCTTCGTTGCGCCAGAGGACAACACCGATTTCGTGCGCTTTGCCTTCAGTTTTGAGAACAACCTCGGCAATTTTTACTTCGATAAAATGAGCCTTTCCGATGCTGGCGCAACGGGCGTGGCGGCTGGCGAGAGCCTTACCAGCGGCAATATCCGCCGAATCAACTACAGCGAGCGGCTCGACTACACCTTGGCACGGGTAGCCGATATGACGGAGTTTTACCTTGCGCTCCAGCGCAATTATTTTAACGAAATGAAGAATTATTTAAAGGACGAACTCGGCGTGAAGGCCAACGTCGCAGGCTCGAATTCCCTTGGCGGTATTTCCGACGTGTACACCCATCAGGACATGGACTATGTGGACGACCACAGCAATTGGGACTACCCCGCTTGGAATTACGACGGCACCAACTGGAACTGGGAAATCATGAACACCCCGATGGTGAAAAGCGACTGGTACACCACGCCGAACGAACTGTTCAGCGGCCTGGCCATGAAGGGCAAACCGTTCACCCTCAGCTCCTACTACCAGGCCTACCCCAATATTTACCAAGTGGAAATGATGCCGTGGATGGCGGCCTACGGGGCTTTTCACGGTGTCGATGCCATCGTGTTTTATGAGTACAACGATGATTTTGAATCCTGGGAAAAGGACATGCAGGAGGATTTTTACACCCTCCACCGCAACACCTCGCAAATGGCGCTGTCGCCGATGTTCGCATACGCCTATCGGCACGGGCTGATAGCTGCGGCGAGCAACCCATTGGAACTGACCTACTCCCCGGAGTACATGGTGAACACGGTCCCCCTCACCGACAATTCGGGCCGATGGGGCACGCATATTCCCTACAACAGCCGTCTGGCGCTGACCACGGCCATCCGCACGGCGGGGTTTGACGGCACGGGAGCGCCAGATTTAAGCATATTGCCAGCCGGGCCTGGGCTGCAAGCCACCACCAGCACGGGCGAGACGAGCATTGATGCGGAACAGGGGATTTTGACCACGGTGACGCCGGAGTTCGTCAGCATCACCGGATTTTTGAATGAAAACGGGCCGCACGAAGCCTGGCCGCTGAAGGTGCTTTCGGCCAATGATTTTGCGGCCGTTTCCCTGCTTTCGTTGACTGGTGAACCCATCTCGGAGGCTACCGAGAGCGTACTGACCGTGTCGTCCCGTGTCCAAAACACAAACATGACCTGGAACGGCAACAGCGTGAACAACAGTTGGGGCCAGCAGCCGACGGAAGTGCTGCCCATTCAGCTTTCGTTTGAGTTGACGCAAGAAACAAAGAACTACCTCACGGTTTACAAGCTCTCGCCAACGGGCGTGGAGGAAAGTTATACGGGTTATTTTGCCCCAGACCACAAGTTCAACCTGACCCTTGACCAGCAGGACAGCCATACGCTGTGGTACGGCCTTGAGTTCTCCATGATTGATGCCACCACCGAACCCGTTGCAGAAAACTTGCTGCGGCTTTCGCCGAACCCGGCCAGTTCACGCAGTGTTGTGGAGGTTTCTTTGAAAAAAGCAAGCCCACTCACGCTCCGTCTGCTGGATGCACAAGGGCGTTTGGTGAAAACCATTTACCAAAACCAACTGCCTGTAATGGCGGTGCGGCAGGGTATCGAGGTGGGGGCGTTGTCGGCTGGGACTTATTTCGTGGAGTGCCGGGCTGGGGATTGGGTGAAGGTGGAGCAGTTGGTGGTGAAATAATTGTGAAAACTGCTCATTGCCGAAGGCAAAAACAAAAGCGGCCGGGTGATTTGACTTCACCCGGCCGCTTTTGTTATTTCCAGTTCCGCCACTCACCAAGGTCGGGCGGCGGGGTCGTCACCTCCATCCGCTCCCCAGTCTTTGGGTGGTCGAACAGGAGGCGGTGCGAATGCAAACCAATCATGGTCAGGTCAGATTTTATTGCTTTTGCACCGTATTTTTCATCGCCGAGCACGGGGCAGCCGATGGTTCCCATTTGCACCCGGATTTGGTGGTAGCGCCCAGTCAGCAACTCGATTTCCACGAGGCATTGGTCTCCTTTTTTTTGCAAAACCTTGTAGCGGAGGCGGCATTCCTTCGAGGCTTTGGTGTGGGGATTGACGATGACGGCGCGCTTTTGCTCGTTGTCCTTTTTGAGCCAATGCACTAGTTCGCCTTCGTCCTGTGGCGGGCATTTTTCCAAAATGGCGAGGTAGAATTTGCCCACCGTCCGCTCCTCGAACTGCGCTCCGAGCGACTTGATGGCAGCGGGTGTTTTTGCAAACAACAGCACCCCGCTCACGGCCCGGTCGAGGCGATGGGCCATCACGGCAGCAAGCTGCTTTTTCAGGGGGTAGGTGATTTTGTAATAAACGGTCACCTCCACCTCGGCGCTGGGGTGCCGCCATTTGTCCTTGTCGGACTGCATGCCCGGTGGCTTATTGACGGCGAGTAGGTAGTTGTCTTCGAAAAGTATTGGAAGCATTTCTGAGGTATGAGGTTTGAGGTATGAGGTCGGGTGGCAGCTACCACCTGGCTTCATAAATCTGACCAATTATTGTTGCTGGTTGTACCACTGCTCGCAATAGGCTTGTACGCTGTTTTCGAGCAAAAGCTTGTAATTGGAGGCGGTTGTGAAATTCTCGAATGCGGCTTTCCGCTCCTTGTGTATGCGCTTGTAGATGTTGGCGTGTTCTTTTTTGAAGGTGTCAAAACTGAAAACGGCCTTATCTTTTGTCAAGGCCACGGGTTGCGCAGGTTCTGTTTTCTTGTTTTGTGAAAAAAGGTCGGCGCCCTCCCCTACCCTGCTCATGCGACTGGCTTGGTTGGCAGTTTTTTTCTGGATGGAAAAGGCAGGCTCCATCGTTTTGCCGATGGATTTTTCTGCTTCCAGAAGTTCGCGGAACTCGGCGGCGGTGATGTCCTTTGCCCGCTCCCGGTTGGCGCGCTCATCGTCCTTCAGGCTCTTTTTGCGGGAAATGACTTGTTCCAATAATTGGGCGTAGAGGTTCGCCTCCTCGAAACGGCGGTTGGTGACCCATCCTGCAAAAGCCTTGACCTTTTCCTTTGCGCCTTTG
Source organism: Saprospiraceae bacterium (assembly GCA_021739645.1). Classification (GTDB taxonomy): domain Bacteria; phylum Bacteroidota; class Bacteroidia; order Chitinophagales; family Saprospiraceae; genus UBA6168. The sequence goes on from JAIPBL010000002.1 coordinate 179,061, forward strand.
ACAATGGTCTTTTTTTCAAAAAATGCGAGCATAAACAGCACGAAATAGTCTTCGTAACCCACCAGTTCGCTCCCTTTGATGATGGGCAGCACTTCGTCCAGGGCGAAGACCATGCTCACACCGTACTCGGTCAGCGTGTTGAAGGCGCGGCGTTGGGCCTCGGTCAGCGACTCAATGCGCGACTGGAGGTCGTTGGTGGGCCTTCCGGCTTTTTTCTTGGTCACCTCCACAGGCACTTCGTCCGGTGTTCCCGGCTCTGGGGTGAAGTCAGTTTTTTCGTTGATGACTATGCGCAGGTCAGTGATGTTCCGGCCTTTTTTGATAAAGTCGTATTCAATGCGGAGGTGCGTCTTTTCGTTGATTTCTTCGCGGGCTACGTCCAGCACCTTGCGTCGGAAGTTTCGGAAGTCGGGATATTTGTCGGCAATACCGAGCCGCGACTTGAACTCTTTAATGCTGGCCGCAAAGACGTTGCGCCCGTGCCGGATGTTTTCAAAATAGTACGCCTTGCACATCTGGTAAATACGGATGCTGAACCCGCTTTTCATTTTCGCTACTTCGAGAAACTCGAAGCGGGTGAAGCGTTCTTTCAGGCCCAACAAGAAAGGTTTCATTTGGGGGGAAAAACCAAACTCTACGCAGAGCACACCATGTTCGTCGTACTTTGGCACAGCGCCCGCCACCCAATTAATATGGCCGCGCAGTCGGTGGCCGTCCACGGTAAAGTCAGTCGGGAAAGTGATTTTTTTGTCGGTGATGCTGTCGAGCAGATCGTCAAGGCGCTCGTAGAACGAACCGTGCTTTTTGGTCTCGTCCGATTTGAGGATGTATTCGATTTCGGAGACGGGCACGAGGTAGGTCTCGAAGTCGCTGTCCTCCGGGCGCAGCAAGGTGGCCATGTACAGGATGAGCTTCTGTTCACGGGGCGTCAGCTTGTAGCGGGCATGTTGAATAAACTGGTTGGCAATAGCCGCAACCTTCTTTGTCTTTTCCATTTGCATGGTGACTCAATTTCGGGGCAAATTATTTTGTAGCGTGTACATCGCAAATGTTTGGTGTACACTTTTTTTCAACATTTCCCACAACGGGGACACATCAACGCAAAAAACTTGGCTTTTTGGCAAAAACACCTCCCCCATTGGGGACACATGCGCTGCAAAATGAAAATTTCGGTTGGCTTAAATTTGCTGGCAAGACCTGTGCAGTAAGGTGATATTGGCCTTTTTTAGGGTAAAAATGCCGCCACACAGCAGGAACACCACAAAACCCCTGCAAACACAGGCGCTCCCAAACAAGGTACACATGAGCGAAACAAAAAAATGAAAGCGCCGTATTTCAATCCCCACTTCTGGGACACTTATTCCCACGACGGGGACACTTATAGCGATTTATACCCCATAATTAGCTGATTTTCAGGTTGTTAACTACATATTGGTTTACAAGGAGACAACTAGGAATCTTATAAAATCCCCACACCAAGTACACGTAAAGAAAGGAATTGCCACAAAAGCCGCTGTTTCGTCCATCTTATTGTCCTTTTTTTGCCATAAATTGGATGATTACGGGTGGAATCCCCCCACAATGGGTACACAACCCACGAAAAGTAGCCATTTCACCCACTTCTACTACGCGGAAAGCCCACTTTATGGACACTTGCTGCCCACTTTCCAGACGCGACAAGCCCACAGCAGACACACGTAAAGCCCACGGATGGTATGCATGCTGCCCCATCAAGGCACACAATAACCCCACTTTGGGTACACATTAAGTATTATAAACAACTGCTATTCAGTAAGTTAAGTAAACACTAACTATTAAAAGATAAAACTAAACCTTCAAAAAACTAAACTTTTATAAAGGAGTAAGGAGTGATTTTTTTTTTAGCCTAAATGCCTTGTGCTTGAATAAGCGCGTCGATTTCACTGGTGCTTGATGTGTACCCGATGTGGTGAACTTTAGGGATTGAGTTTTCCTAACCAACAAATCTGGTTTCTGCCAGATTTTGGTGTTTGATATTATATTTATCAACGAAATCCTCCAAAGACCTATTAATATATAATTCGTTATTTAACGAATTCGTCTTTCACTTTTTTCTTTAAAATAGCCACCTTCCCTTTTCCGTTTTGTCACAGTGCCTTAGCTTTGCGGTGTCAATAGAAATCTGCGTTAAATCGTTAAATCGTTATTTCTTTATCATCAAATTACAACTATGGCATTGGTCATCGGAGTCGTATCACAAAAAGGAGGCGTAGGAAAATCAACCGTGGCGCGCCTCACCGCCTGCAACTATGCCGCCAACGAATGGGCGGTCAAAATCGCAGACATGGACCTCTCACAGGGAACCTGCACCAACTGGAACCGTCGTCGGATGCAAAATGAGATAGCCCCACTGGTTGCCGTCGAGCAGTTCGTCAATGTAAGCGATGCACTCAAGCACGGCGACCGCTACGACCTCATCGTTTTTGATGGTGCACCCCACTCCACCAGCAAAACCCTTGACATCGCGAAATCCAGCGACCTCGTGGTACTGCCAACGGGTGTTTCCCTCGATGACCTGGAGCCTACTATAAAGCTGGCGCATGAGCTTAAAAAGCACGGAGTCCCCTCCCAAAAAATAGCCATCGCCCTTTCCCGCATCGGCAACAGCGAAGCCGAGCTGGCTGAGGGCATGGAGTATGTCCGTGCCAGCGGCTACCACCTACTCGACGGCGTCCTCTTCGAAAAGACCGCGGTGCGCCGTGCCAGCGACGAGGGCAAGTGCGCCACCGAGACCGGCTTCAAGACCATCAACGAAAAAGCGGATGTGCTGGTGCAGGCGATAGTGAACCGCGTGGAGAAAGTCAAGTGATGTTGGATCGAGTGCTGCTTCACTCGTTTGAATTGTAGAATTCTTTAAATCGTCATTTCGTTACCAAAATTGCACACGATAGGGGAGATGGGACACGGATTAGACTGATTCAAACTGATTCTTTATGAAATAATCTGTGTTCATCTGTTCAATCCGTTCAATCCGTGTCCCATCCTCCTTGCGAGAAAAAAGAAAAGACGATTTCTTTAAATCGTTATTTCGTTACTAAAAATGGGATAATTGAAGAGGATGGGAGACAGATTTGACTGATTCAAACAGAAGCTTCGTAAAACAATCTGTGTTCATCTGTTATATCCATCCAATCCGTGTCCCATCCTCCTCGTGATGAAAAGGAAAAGACGATTTCTTTAAATCGTTATTTCGTTATCTTTGCGAATCACCCCAAGCAACAAAACAAATCAACAATCAAAACCACTCATGGCTAAAATCAGCAAACCAACCACCAACCGCAAGGGCGCACCGCCGCCAGAGTTCGAAGCACGGATCAACCTGAGCCGCAACTCCGACCAAGACCTTCGCCCACTCAATTTCAAAGTGCCAGCCGCCTTCAAGCGCGAATTCAAGGCTTATGCCAACGAAATGGACATGAGCATGGTCAGTTTGCTTGTCACCTGCTTTGAACATTACAAGAGTACACGATAACGATATCGTCATTACGTTAAAGAACGAATTCGTTCTTTCGTCTTTTCGTTAAGAAATTAGTACAATTTTAGCTAAACTTCCACAGAAAATTGGAAATGAAGATAGAGTAGGGGAGTGCAGCTTTGATTTCAGGGTATTTTGCGCAACGCTGTCGACTTTAGGTGGACAGTTGTCGGTACGAGTTGGCGTCGCATGTAAATCTGCGCTTATATCCGCTAAGAATCGGTTGGAAGATTTTGGAAGCAGTAGTTAAATTTAACGAAAAGAAGAAATAACGAAAGCACGAAAAGAAAAAATCGTTATTTCGTTGCTAAATCTTGCTTTTGTTCACCCGCAATATCTTTCCGATTTTCTTTAATTCGTCATTTCGTTAAAACTTCCACCATGAAAAGCAATAAGAAACACTTCCTTGGCCTCCGCACGGTCATCTACGCCAACACCAAACTTCAAGCTGCTCGCGACTGGTATGCCGATGTGCTTGGCTTTCCACCTTATTTCGATGAACCCTTTTACGTCGGCTTCAACGTCGGTGGCTACGAATTGGGCATCATGCCTGCCGAAGGTGTGAACCAGCCGGGTGGGGGAGGGGTGCTCGCCTACTGGGGCGTGGAAAAAGCAGCGGCTTCCTTTGAACGGCTCATTTCTAAAGGTGCAACAGAAAGAGAACCAGTCACTGAGGTAGGCGGCGGTATAAAAGTGGCGACGGTGCTTGACCCGTTTGGGAACATCCTTGGGGTTATTGAGAATCCGCATTTTAAAGTAAAGAAATAACGTTTTCGTTATTTCGTTATTTTATTTTACACTCTAATTTTAGAGCTATGAAAACATCGACGATTTTTCTATTGGCTTTTTTACTAAGCCACTTTTCCATTTTTGCCCAAAAGAACTTGGATATACTATGGCAAACGGCATTGCCCAATGCTTGGTTGCTGTATGATGATTTGAAACCCCTGAATGCAGAACGTGCTCAGGCCCAAAAAGATGGGCTCTGGGGGATTGTGGACTTGAAGGGGAATATTATAATTCCAGCGAAGTACAAAAGCATCTACACAAATTTCTCTTACTGGTATGAGAATGCCCCTGAATGTTATCGAGTATCCTTTGATGATGTGGATTATGGGTTGATGGATTACGAAGGGCACACCATCGTTCCCACTGCTTTCATGCAGATTGAGTATTTGGAGAACGGGCATTTCAGGGCTTGTACTTTTCAAGGTGAATGCCATGAATTCCTTGCCAACGGAGAAGATGTAACTCCACAAGTCTTAAAAAAGTACCGTTGTAGTGCGAGGCAAAAAGGTGGCCTGACTGCTGCATCCCAAGATGGGAGATTATATGGTTTTGCCGATACGCTAGGCAACTGGGTAGTCGAGCCGAGGTTTACATTTTATTTCGGTGGTGAATGCGGTATCTGGTTTGTTTATGGCGAAAAAGGTGGCATTCAGGTTGTTTTGCCACAAAATCCAAGCTGGAAAAGTCCGGAGTTTGCGAGTGCTCAATGCTTTGGAAATGGTTTTTATGGAGATTTTGGAGATGGCATTTGGCACGAATTCGACTATTTGGGCAACTCAACTGGACAAACTAAAACCAATTTTGACCCTGGTATCTTCAATTCACAATGGCGTCCCATCGCTTACCGTGAAAAAGGCCTTTCCGGATTGATTTCTGGTGAGGGCAAGGAGATATTGCCGCCTATTTACGCTGATATTAATCGAAGAACAATAGGGAAGGGGCGCTTCCACATCGTCCAGCAAACCGATGGAAAATATGGTGTTTTTCATGACAACAAGTGGCTGTTACCCTGCAACTATGACAAGGTTTTTCAAATTGAAAGCAATCCACTTTTTACTGCTGTGTTAGGTGATTCGACTTTCATCTTTAATACACTGGGACAAGTAATTGATTTTTTGCCTTTTCAAGCAAAGGAGTATTACGGAAACTACTTTATTGACTTCTTAAATAAAAAGTACTACTGGTTACCTGGTGCAGGCTTGGCAAGTTTGCCAGCCAATGCTTCACAAATTACGAATATTAATGCGGTGCTTAAGATTGGGTCATTTAACGGTAAATACGGCGTTGTTGATGAAAAAGGTCAACTTGTTCTGAAGGATTACGATGCTATCATAGTACACAATGAATTAGATAATGGTATTGGTTGTTATCTGCTACTCAAAAATGGACTTTGGGGAATGAAGGATCCAGCACTGCAATATGGTTTTGAACCGCAATACACATCAATAAGCTCAATAAATAATGGCCACTTTCTTGCAAAAAAAGAATTGTTGTATGGCCTCGTTGACGCTAAAAACCAAGAGATACTTCCGTTTGAATTTGATGATGCAAGAGCTGTAAAGGACATTTTATCACTTAGAAAAAATTCTCTACCGTACACTTTTTATAGATAGTTGAAAAAAAGTTGTTTGAAAATTTGAAAAAACAAAAAAGGGCCGCTTCCTTTTACAGAAACAACCCACAAAAATGTTTCTGTACAAAAGTATAAAAAAAGCGTT
>JAIPBL010000057.1 GCA_021739645.1 Saprospiraceae bacterium
TTGGCAGTGGGCAGTCGGGGCAGTGGTCGCAGCCACCGACTGCCCACTGCCAACTGACGAACTGCCAACTAAGAAAACTACTCCGTTTGCAGGACGATGAATTCGACCCGGCGGTTCATCTGGCGGCCATGTGGGGTTTTATTGTCGGCAACGGGCTGGGCGCTGCCACAACCCTTGAAACGGGTGCGAGTGGCTGGGATGCCGCTTCCAATGAGGTATTCGGCCACGGATTTTGCCCTTTTTTCGGAGAGCAACTGGTTGTGTTCGTCGTCGCCAACGCTGTCGGTGTGGCCACAGACTTCGATGGCGAGTTGCGGGTTTTGCCGCATGATTTTCAATAACTTTTTCAGTTCAACATAGGAACGTGGCATCAGTTCTGAGCGGTCGTGCTCGAAGTAAATATCCCGCAGCGGCACGGCTTTTCCAGGTTCGAGCCTGATATTGGAGAGGTCGTCGTCGGGTATGGGGATGGGGAGGATGGGTGGTATTTTCTTCACCAGAACATCTTCGATATAATAGTAACCGAAAGGGAGGCTACCGTCGTTGCCTGGTTTGGTGCGCGTGAGGCTGTCTGGGAAAAAATTTCCGATGACAAGGTACTCGGCCTCGGTGTCTGCGATGAACTTGCCGGAAACTTTAATCCAGCGGTTGGGGCTTTCGAGGATGTCTTCGGCAATTACTTGGGGGTGATAGTTGAGCAGGCCGTCGGTGATTTCCTCGATTTTTTCGTTGGAAAAAAGAAAGCCGAGATTGTCGGTGCGGAGCGACTTGGGCAGGTGGCTGACCCACATTTCGGCGAGGTAGCTTTGGCCGAGCACCAGCGGCTCACTGAGCTGTATCTGGATGTACTCCCGACAGTGGGGCTTGCCCTGTCCGCAGCCGTAAACGGTAATGCCTACCATTGAAAGGCCGGTGCGGGGCACTTGTTTGCCAAAACCCTTTTCCTCCCAATGGGCAGGCACTCGAACCTTGGGCCCGAACACGTCGGGGCTGGCGTTGGAGGCTGATGACCAGTATTTCATCACATTCGTGAAATGTTCGCCTTTGTAAAACCAACCAATGGGTGGCGAAGCGTACAGCTCGAAGCTGGGGTTGGGAATGATGTTTTCAGGCTCGCCTTGGGCGGTGAGCAAATTGCAACTCAACAGGAGTATCGGCAGGATGTGGCTAAGTTTCATGTCGGTGCAGTTCGGTGGTTCGACCGTTTTCGTTTTTTGGGGTAAATAATCAAACTGCAAACTCAAAAAAAGATGCCCGTAGTTTCTAAGTGCCATTTTTTAAAATGCCTGGATTTGGTCGAAAAGCCAGCCAGTCACTTTAAAAGCAATAAAAATAATGAGGAACGACATCAAAAGTAACATAAAAATCACTGCTAAAATGACGGGAATTGCGCTGCCGCCGTGCTTTCCCGCCTGATAGTGCTCTTGAAGCAGGCGGTAGTTCCTGCGGTTGGCCTTGAAGCTCAGGTCGAAAAGGTCGCCGAGCACGGGGATGCTGCCTACGAGGGCATCGAGCAGGATGTTGCCCAGCATTTTCACCACCACCATCCCGCTGGCGCCATGGCGAACCATTGAAATAACCAACAGCCCAGAAAAAGCGAAGGTGACAACATCTCCAGCAAAGGGCACGAGGCCCACGAGGAAGTCAAGTCCGAAGCGGATTTTGGTGCCGGGAAAGCGGAAGCGGCTGTCCAATAAATCGGACATGGTGTCAAGGTATTTGAACTCGACAGGTGCCATTTCAAGCCGTGTATTTTCCATTTTATAAAAATTTTACTTCGCAAAAGTGCCCATGCTGTGGCAAAATGCGGAAAAAAGGTCTCAAGAAATGCAGAAAACCAAATTAAACCTGCGCCGGGCTTGGTTTCACCGGTTGTTAGGTTTACTTTTGCGCCGCTTTTGGCGGAAGGTATTTTTTCAAAAAAATGTTTTGCGCATAAGCGAGTATTCACCCGGTGGTTTGTATTGAAAATGCTGGGACTTTGGTGCTTCGGCCCCAATTTTCCGAAATCAAATGGAAGCCGCCTATTTTTTCACCTTTTAAAAAAACATTTGTCAATGCTCAACGAGAAAAAGACGAATGAAGACATCGATGATAGCGATGACGATTTGCTCACCGATGAAACTGAAGTAGAAACAACAACTGACGAAAACGAAGAAGACCTTGAAGATGAAAAAGTTTCCATTGAGGAACTGATTGCCGGCCAAGGTTCATTTGATGATTTTAACTGGGAGTCAGCCAACAAACATGGCGTAACTTACACAAAAGCCGAACGGGAGCGCCTGACTGAGACCTACGACCAGACACTTAGCTCACTCCTCGAAAATGAAATCGTGGCTGCTACCGTCACCTCTATCACTAGCGGCGACGTGGTACTCGACCTCAACTTCAAATCCGACGGCCTCGTTTCTATTGGTGACTTCAAAGACATCCCCGACCTTAAGGTTGGTGACAAAGTGGATGTATATGTAGAGCGCCAAGAAGACGAAAAAGGTCAGCTCGTACTTTCCCGCCGCAAGGCCAAGTTGCTGAAAGCTTGGGAGTCACTCAAGGATTCCTTCGAAAATGGCACCGTCATCCGTGGTACGGTTATCAGCAAAACCAAAGGCGGTCTCATCGTTGATTGCAGCGGTTTGGAGACGTTCCTTCCTGGTTCACAAATTGACATCAAACCCATCCTCGACTACGACCAGTTCGTGGGCAAGCAGATGGAGTTCAAAGTGGTCAAAATCAACGAGCAAATTAAAAACGCCGTTGTTTCACACAAGGCACTTATCGAAAGCGACCTCGCCGAGCAGCGTGACGCCATCATTGGTCGCCTCGAAAAAGGTCAGGTACTCGAAGGTCTTGTCAAGAACATCACCGACTTCGGAGCGTTCCTCGACCTCGGTGGCGTGGACGGTCTGTTGTACATCACCGACATCTCTTGGGGCCGGATCAACCACCCAAGCGAAGTGCTGCACCTCAACCAGAAAATCAACGTTGCGGTACTTGATTTCGACGAAAACAAAAAGCGTATCTCTTTGGGTCTCAAGCAATTGCAACCGCATCCATGGGAAGTTCTCTCTGCTTCTATCAAAGAGGGTGACACCATTAACGGAAAGGTTGTGAACGTGGAAGACTACGGCGCATTCCTTGAAGTGATGCCAGGCGTGGAAGGCTTGATTCACGTATCGGAGGTCTCTTGGGGCAACCAGCAAATCAACGCCAAGGATTACTTCAAAATGGGTGCTGAACTGGATGCCAAAGTTGTTACCATTGACCGTGAAGAGCGCAAGATGTCTTTGAGCATCAAGCAGCTCACCAACGACCCATGGGAGGAACTCAGCGAGCGCTTCCCAGTAGGCAGCCGCCACAAAGTGAAGGTGAAAAACCTCACGCAGTACGGCGTGTTTGTCGAGTTGGAAGACGGCATCGGTGGCATGATTCACATCTCTGACCTTTCATGGACAAAGCGCTATTCGCACCCATCAGAGTTCACCAAGGTAGGTGAGGATATTGACGCATTGGTACTGGAAGTGGACAAGGACAACCGTAAACTGTCCCTTGGTCACAAACAGACGGAAGAGAATCCATGGGATACATTCGAAAACGTTTTCCCAGTTGGCTCCTACCACGAGGGCACCGTTGTTCGTCGTGACGACCGTGGCGCCATCGTTCAGTTGCCACATGGTTTGGAGGCATTTGCCCCCATCAAGCACCTGAAAAAAGAAGACAACTCTACCGCCGAATTGGAGGAAGTGCTGATTTTCAAGGTGATTGAATTCAACCGTGACGACAAGCGGCTTTTGGTTTCTCACTCCCGTTACCTCGACGACATCCGTCGTGAGGCTGACGAGACCGTGAAAAAAGAGAAGGATAAAGAACATGAAGAAGTCCGTCAAACGGTGAAGAAGCAGCAGTCCACAGTTGTAAGCTCTACGCTTGGCGACTTGGATGTATTCAGCCAATTGAAAGAACAATTGGGCGATGCAACACCTCCACCACCACCACCTGCGGCAACAAAAGCTAAAGCTACTAGTAAAAAGGCTAAAGCTGAAGTTGTAGAGGCTGCTACCGAAGTCGTTGATGAAGTTGCAGAGGTTGCTACCGAAGAAGTCGTTGAGACTGTTACTGAAGTTGCAGCAGAGACAGCACCAGTTGCTGAGGAAGCTGTAGTTGAGGCTGTAACTACTGACGAAGCTGCCGCTGACGAAAGCGAAAAAGCATAAGATTTACAAAGATTATTTGAATGATAATCCCCGGTTCGGCATTCCGAATCGGGGATTTTTTTTGTTAAAAAAGAAGGGAGAAACAGAACTCACGCTCCATCTCTCCCTTTATTTCTTGCCTAGCATAAATGCCTTACTTCAAAAATTCAAGGCTTTTTTTCACAAAAGCACTTAGTTCTGCACCTTTCAACATGCCCTGGTTAAGCAATGCGAGGTCGAGCAGATGTTTGCCAAGGGTGCTGCGCTCATCACCTTCTGGCAATTTGAGGAGCTTGTCGGCGACGTAGGGGTGGTTCGAGTTCACTACAATATTGTACATGTCGCCAAAGTCGCCCATCATGCCCATGCCGCCACCTCCAAGCGCCTGCATCTCCTTCATCCGGCGCATGAACTCTGGCCGGGTAATCTGCACGGGCTGGTCGTTCGGTGATAGTGGCTTCAAGGTGACAGAAGGTCCTTTTTTGTCCTTCACCAATTCCTCAAACACAGCTTTCACTGTTTCCTGCTCTTTCTCGTTGAGCACACTTTCTTGCTTTTCATCCTTTTGCACCAGGTTGTCAATGGTGTCGGAATCCACCCGGACGAAAGTTACATCCTTCAGTTTTTGCTCCAAGTGCTGCATGAAGTGAGCATCAATCACGTTGTCGAACTCCAGCACATCGTAGCCACGCTCCTTGGCGGATTCGAGCAGATTGTGGTGCTCTTCGGCATTGTGGGTGTAGAGCATCACCGTGCGCTTGTGCTTGTCGGTTTGCGCGTCCTTGACTTTTTTCTCGTATTCTTCAATGGTGAAAAACTCATTGTTCACGTTTTTCAGCAAGGCAAAATCCACTGCCTTTTCATGAAATTTTTCATCGGAAAGCATGCCGTATTTCACAAAAACGCCTAGGTCTTTCCATTTATCCTCAAATACCTTACGGTCAGCCTTGAAGAGGTCGTGGAGTTTATCGGCTACCTTTTTGGTGATGTAGCCCGTTATTTTCTTGACGTTGCTGTCACTTTGGAGGTAGCTGCGGCTGACGTTCAGTGGAATGTCCGGCGAGTCAATGACACCGTGCATTAAAGTAAGAAAGTCCGGCACGATTTCCTTTACCTCGTCGGTGACATAAACTTGATTGCAGTAAAGCTGGATTTTGTTTTTCTGCACTTCCATCGAATTGCTCAATTTGGGGAAGTACAGGATGCCAGTCAGGTTGAACGGGTAGTCAATATTAAGGTGAATCCAGAACATGGGAGACTGGTAGCTGAACGGGTACAGTTCCTCGTAGAAACTGCGGTAATCATCGTCGGTGAGCTCGTTCGGCTGTTTTTTCCAAGCTGGGGCAGGGTTGTTGATGATGTTGTCCACCTCGATTTCCTTGGACTTCTTCTTTTCGCCCTCACCTTCCTCCAAAGTTTCTTTGTGGGTACCAAACTTGATGGGCACAGGCAAAAACTTACAGTATTTTTTCAAAAGCTCCTCAATGCGGCTGTCTTCCAGAAATTCTTTGCTGTCTTCGCTGATATGCAGGATGATGTCCGTGCCACGGTCTTTTTTCTTGCTGGATGAAATGCTGAATTCCGGGTTGCCATCGCAGACCCAAGTTACAGCTGGGTCTTCTGCACGCCACGACTTTGATTTAACCTCCACTTTGTCGGCCACCATGAAGGCGGAATAAAATCCGAGGCCGAATTTTCCAATGATGTTGTTCTCACCTTGGTATTTATCGACAAACTCTTGGGCACTTGAGATGGCTATTTGATTAAGGTATTTGTTCACCTCTTCCTCACTCATGCCTATACCCTTGTCACGAATGGTGAGGGTGCCTTTTTTCTTGTCAACGATGATTTCGATAGTGAGGTCGCCTGCTTCACCTTGAAGTTCCCCTCGTGATGCAATGGACTTCAGTTTGGTGGTAGCATCAATGGCATTAGCGACAAGCTCCCGAAGAAAAATCTCATGATCGGAGTAAAGGAACTTTTTGATGATGGGAAAAATATTTTCCGACTGGACAGAAATATTGCCTTTTTGCATAGTTGTTATTGATTGTTTATTAAGGTGTTGTGAATGAATACTTGAAGGGTTCGCAAGAACCCAAGTAATATTTTTTTCTAGCTAGTTTCATGAGGCGTAAAATGGTCTCTCAAAGGACGTGCCACCAGGTTTTGACTGACAAAATGACTGCTTTTGTTGGTGTTTCCAAAGATGAAAAATATCTAACATTGTTGACAAAACATATTTAACCCGCATTATCTAAGTCACAGTTTCATGCAATTGCGGTTGAACAGGCACTGCTTTTGCCTGCATCATTGTGCCGTTGTTTTGATGAATAAAATCAAAAATTATGGTAAATACAGCTAGACATATCCATGGGTTAAATGAAGCAGAGTTCAGTATGAATAATACCATACAAATTCATGGACACAAAGTAAGGGACTTAATAACTAAGTTTTTTTACCGTGATAGTCATCTGTGTTATCACATTCTATTGCATGTGGATGGAGGAGAAACAGTTTTCTTCCGAGAGTTTATGGATTATGCGGAGTACAAGAAGGCTTTCAGTGATTTGCAACAGGCTAGGCTCAATAATATAATCATCAACATACCGAAAAAAAATCTGGCAACAAATCAATATTGTTGCGAAAGTGGCATGATTTTCGGTAAAGTATGAACGATTTCAAAATTAAATTCGGATTCAGCCTATATCCCTCCCACACTGAGTTTTGATTCCGAATGTACACCCCGCTTCCCTAAAACCGCCCGATTTGAATTCATAACTATATACCCAGTAAAGAAAAGGATGAAGCCAACCCCGGCTTCCGTGCAGGCATCTACGAAAATCGTATGCCTGAGTCCAAAGATGTTTCGAGGCAGAAGTGCCTTGGGACAGTGAGTGAGACCAGTTCGTTTGGGGGGTAGAGCTGGTCTTATACTCACTTTTTTTTCAAAAAAGGGCATCGACGTAACCCGTCGTTGCCCTTTTTGAATTTTATCCTTTCAGCTTCTCGTTGGCGGCATGCCGCACAGCATCTCTCCGGGTTTTCTTTTCCAAATTTTTTTCCATTGCTTCCGTCAAGTTCACACCAGTTTGGTTTGCCAAGCAAATGAGCACGAATAGCACGTCTGCCATTTCGTCCGATAAGTCATCTTTGGCAGTGGCTGCCAGCTCCGCTGTTTTGAAAGACTGCTCGCCGTAAAGCCGAGCCATGAGCCGAGCCACTTCCCCAACCTCTTCCATCAAAATGGCCGTGTTGGTCAGTTCGTTGTAATAGCGAACCCCAACGGTGTAAATCCAGTTATCAACCGTTTTTTGCGCTTCTGCTATCGTCATAGATTTGAAGTAAAAATTTAAGCAAAAAATAGGCGGCTAGGAATAATACTATTCGATTGCCTCAAGCCTATCGAGAATCTCATCCAACTCGTCAAATGACTTTAACCCCACCTTTTCCTCCTCGCCCCCAGTCAGACTCAGGCCTTCTGGTTGTAAGGATTCTAGGACTTCAAGCGTATTTTCCGGTTGAAAATCGAAGGCTAGAATCACCCTGTATTCAGCAAAAAGTCTTTTCAAAAAGTCAATGGAAAGCGATTCAAGGGCTTGGAGAGACGCCCAATTGATGCCAGCTTTTGTGAAATCTAGCAAAAAATAGGTAGCGCAATGTTCAAACGCTTTAAAATGAGCAAGTATCTCGGCTTCCTTCGATTTGGGTTCAAGTATTACCTCTTTAATGATGGTTCGCCCTGACAATTTTTCTACCGCTGCAACTGGCGTGAACATACCTACCTGCACGGCATCGAAATGCAGGAAATCGTTGACTCCCATTATTTCTTCAGCTTCCGCAAAATCAAACTCGCCCACTATCTTCACGCCATCAACCCACTCGGAAATAGCTTTTGCCGCCATAGGCGAGATGGATGACCCTGGGCTTCCGCCAAATCGGAACCCAAGCCATTCAACACCCCGTGCTGCAAAGTACCGGGCGTCGGTGAGACTGTTGACGGCACTTGCCTTAATTTTTGGTTTCATCATTTTCTTGAAATAGTTAACTTGTTGCGCAAAGCTAAACAGCATTTCTATCAAAAAACAATGACAAAGGATTCCTATTTCGAGCAAGTATATGACGTAGTACGCTGTGTGCCTCCCGGCAGGGTAACAACCTACGGTGCCATCGCAAATTTCTTAGCACTCGGCTCGGCGAGGATGGCGGGCTGGGCGCTAAATCATTGCCACGGCATGTTGGAGGTGCCTGCTCATCGTGTGGTGAACCGAAAAGGCGAACTATCAGGCAGGAATCATTTCAACCCGCCCTCCAGCATGCAGGAACGGTTAGAGGCCGAAGGGGTGAAGGTGGAAAACGACCAAGTAGTTCAGTTCAAGGAACTGTTCTGGAACCCCGCCGACCATTTTTAACAAGCTGCCAAAAATGTGGCCACGGCATTTTCCACTGCTTTTTCATCGAAAAAAACACCTTGAAGCCCAGTAAGCTTTTTCGCCTCCATGATTCCCTCTCCCAAGTTCAATTCATTTTGTTTCTGCATAAAAAATACATTTTCCCTTAAAAATTTTGTCGCAAGGTACTCCTGTTCCGTTTGCCCTGGCGTAGGAATAAGCAAGGCTGGGTTGCCAAGTCGAGCCAAGTCCATCACCGTGCTGTAACCCGAGCGCCCGATGAACACACTGCTCTCAAGGATTGCTTGCTGGAGGTGCTCACCTGCCATTGAAGCTACGATTTCGATGTTCTTTGGGAGAAAACTGGGAGCTTCGCCATGCTGTCTCGGCCTGCCTTGAACTATGAGGATTTGGCCTGTTAAATGCCTGGCCTGTTCAATAATTGCCTTTTCGAGCCTAGTTCGCTGTGGCTCTGGGCCGGAAAGCACGACAATGGCATCGTATCGCTTGGTAGCGGTATTGCTTGTTTGCAATTGAGAAAGTGCGCCAATGTACTTAGCCTTTGCCCTCAAACGAAGTTTGATTGGGTGGGAAAGCGCCCCTGACAAGTTCTGCGTCGAAGGCATATCTGGAATCCAACATTCATCGAATTTATTGATAATCAGGTGGTTGAGGGAATTAATCACCCTCTTTGCCAAAAAAAATGGCACTTGGATATTGACCTGATGGGTAAGGAATATGCTGCGCTTTTTTGAAGCAAAACATCCGAAGCGGTTGTCGGAAATGATACCGTCAATACCTTGGCTTATCACAAGCTGTCGCACTAAACGGTGCTCCAACCAGATGGCACGAATAATTTTGGGCAACTGCCAAGCCATGTTCCAGGCCATGGACTGCGTTTTGTATTTAACGTTGTAGCCGGGCAGCTCTAAACCGGGCAGGGTTGGGAATGTTTGCCGCAGCAATGCCAATGCGTCACCGTCGGAGGCGAGCACCACGGTTGCCCCTTGCCGTTGCAATTCCCGAATGAGCGGGATGCAGCGAGTGGCATGCCCAAGCCCCCACCCAAGCGGGGCCACAAGGATTTTTTTCGATTGGCTCAAGGATTTCGCTAAGTTTGTGCTTTATGTAAAACCTGTATTGGACATGAAATTACTGCGTTGGCAATCAATCCTGCTTCTTTTTTTCGGCTGCTGTCTGCTGTTAGCAGCTTGCAGGGCAAGTGATTGCACCTGCCCTTGAAACGAAAAAGGGGGCTGCCCCCTTAGGAAACAATCCCCCTTCTTCGTACTTTCTATCTCAATTTGGCTTTAGTTCAGCCGGATTTCGTCGTCCGTATTGTTAAAAAACTTGTACTCCGATACTTGATAGCTATTGTCCGCCTTAATGTTTATCCATTTATAGTATTTCCTGTACCACTTCATCTGCATACTAGGAAGTCCTTTTTTCAAGAAAGCCTGCACAAATGGGTGCGTCTTGAGTATCATCTTGCCCTTGGCACCTGACTCCAATATGAACTTCAAGTCCCGTTCGATGAGGTCTGTCACTAAAACAGACGGAGTAACCTTTCCAGTACCATTACAGGCAGGGCACTGTTCAGCAGTGTTGATTTTCACTTCCGGCCTTACCCGTTGGCGGGTGATTTGCATCAGCCCGAACTTGCTCAACGGCAAAATGGTATGCTGGGCACGGTCTTTACGCATGGCATCACGCATCACTTTGAAGAGTTCCTTCTTGTGTTCGTTGTTGCGCATGTCGATGAAGTCAATCGTAATCAGGCCACCGATGTCCCGCAGGCGCAGTTGCCTTGCGATTTCCTCCGCTGCCTCCACATTGACGTTCAGCACTGCCTCTTCTTGGTTGGTGCCGGTCATTTTGTGGCCGCTGTTCACGTCAATAACGTGCATTGCCTCCGTTGACTCGATGATAATGTAAGCGCCACTGTTCAAGGTGGCAGTTTTACCAAAGGAGGATTTGATTTGACGGGTCACGCCATGCGTTTCAAAAATCGGCTTGTTTTTGTTGTGCAGGGAGGCGATTTCCACTTTATCAGGGGCTATGTTGCCCAAGAAGTGGCGAATATTTTGGTAGAGCTGCTTATCGTTGACTACGATACGATTGAAGGAATCGCTGAGGATGTCCCGTAGAATGCTCGTTGTCTTGTCCAGCTCGCTAAGGAGCTTGGTGGGTGGTTTTGCGCCTTGGAGTTGGTTGAAGACATCCTCCCATTTGCTCTGCATCATGGCCAGTTCCTCGTTGAGGTCCTGAATGCGCTTGCCTTCCGCTGCCGTGCGCACAATGACGCCAAAATTTTTTGGCTTGATGCTTTCAACCAGCGATTTCAGCCGCTTGCGCTCTTCGGAATTGGCTATTTTTTTGGAAACGGCCACGATGTCCGAAAAGGGCGTAAGCACCAAAAAACGGCCAGGAATGGTTAGTTCGCAACTTAGGCGAGGGCCTTTGGTTGAAATAGGTTCTTTAAGGATTTGCACCAAAATGGGCTGCCGCCTTGTGACGACTTGATCCATTTTGCCTGTCTTGATAATCTCCGGCTCAATTTTAAAGTTGTCCAGAGCAGGAGAAGTTTGGCTACCAGAAAGTACGCTGTTGGTGAATTTTAGCAGCGATTTCAGCTTTGGGCCAAGGTCTGTGTAATGGAGGAATGCTTCTTTTTTGTGGCCAATGTCCACAAAAGCAGCATTGAGGTTGGGCATGGTTTTGATGATTTTGCCCAAAAAAATGTCACCTACCGAGAAGTTGTTGTTCGTTTTCTGGTGGTGAAGCTCTACTAGCTTTCCGTCTTCCAGCAGTGCGATTTCTACTTCGGTGGGCGTAGAATTGATGATTAATTCCTTATCCACGATGGTTCATTTAAAACTCCTAAACAGGAGTTTAGCAGGAATAGCCAAGCAGGTACGTCCGCTACCGCACGTTGATTTGGAAAAGGTCAATTCACACGGAAAGAAAGCAAAAGGAAGGAACAACACCAGAATTATAAAGACCTGTCAGTTTAAAAACAAGGGAACATTCAACTTGACTATTAGGATAAGATTTGGTTGTCAAGTTTGCGGTTCTCGGCCGCTTGGCCGTTTAATTCCACTTTTTCGTTAAACTGGTTTGGACGCTCAGACTCAGGTTTTGACCCATAGGTACTGAATGCACCGAAAACGGTTTGGTTGTCTTTTTTGGGCAAATCGGATTTTTGTAATAAAATCCGTCGGCATTGGGGTTTTAAGCTTTTTTCGGTTGCTCCTTTTGGAAAAATTTTGCAGGATTGACCTAATTGAAATCCCCGGCTTAATAGACAGGAACGCCGATTGGCAACCCTATGACGGAATCATTCCGTTGGGCTGCCAATCGGCACAAGGTTTAGCTAAAACCTACCGGTTTTTCTTCTTATGACGGTTCTTACGCAGTCTTTTCTTGCGTTTGTGTGTTGCTATTTTGTGACGCTTACGCTTTTTACCACAAGGCATGTCAATTTCTCTTAATTAAGTTAACAATAGTGGTTTCTGAATCATTTGCTTGGAATTACGCAAGGGTTATGCATTCCAAATTGCCAACGGTTCAGTTACCGGATAATTTCTCGCATTTTGATTTGAAATCAGCTGCTTTGGCTGATTCTCCCAGGCCATCGTAGGCTTGGGAAAGTAGGCAATTTGCCGTTTTGTTGTCTGGTTCGAGTGAAATGACTCTTTCGAGCCGCTTAACTGCCTTTTCAAACTGTCCCGTTTTTATGCCTAGCCGACCCAATTGAGTCAGTACCAGAACATCGTCTGGGTATTGCTTGTTCAAGTCCACCAACATCAATATGCCTTTCATGGGATTCTCCTTAGGAGGGTTTTCCGCATAAACCAAGGCCAAGTTGACCTTGTGCTGCATATTGGAAGGGTTCAAGGAAAGTGCTTTCTCCAGTGCCTGAACAGCATGTTCTGTACAAAAGCTCTTGATTTTCTCTTCTTGCTCCCGTTGAATGCAAAGTGAATAAGTAGTGCCTGCAATGGACCAAGCTTCTTCGTTCCGAGTTATTTCGGCTACTTTTTCAGCATAGTAGCCTGCTATCCCCGGTTTTTCAAGCTGATACCACTGACTGGAAAGTTGTCTGTACGATGCCGCCTTTGCAGTATCGGAGGCCGCTTTTTCAACATCACTTTCAAGTGCCATCACCGAAGCCGATGCTTGCGGTGGCAACTCGGCCTTTGCATCTACCAACATCGAACTGATGTCCGTACTGGAAAATGCACCTGCCCGCTGCTTTTCAATTTCTTGGTGCTTACTAGGCTTTGTGTCAAAACCAAAATACAGCACGGCAAACAATAAAATAGCCGCTGAAATCAAAATCCATTGGCTTTTGTTCATCAATCCTGCTTTTGCTTTTGCTCAAGACCTGCGCCTCTAAAAAGATAGGTGTCAATCATCGTTGTCATCTTCTGGCAGATGGTCCACGTTACCTTTCACATGCTCAACAAATATTTTTGCAGGCTTGAAAGACGGAATATAGTGTTCCGGAATATCAATGGATACATTGCGCTTGATGTGGCGCCCGACTTTCTTCTTTCTTCTTTTGATAACGAAGCTCCCAAAGCCCCTGATGTACACGTTGTCTCCGCCGGCCAGTGAATTTTTCACCGACTTGAAGAATTCTTCAAGCGTTACCAAGACGTCAACTTTTGCTACACCGGTTTTTTCGGAAATGGCTGTTACTAAGTCAGCTTTTCTCATCTTATTTAACTGGTTTAGAATGAGTTATGAAAAAAACCACTGGTTTCTCGAAACGAGGTCGCAAATTTCGCCTTTTTTTTGATTTACGGAAATAAAACTCAATTTAATTTTAGCTTTTTTTCCGCTAATTATCAATGGGTTATGTGTTTTGACAAAGGCAAATTGATGCCAATTGCCATTCTTTTTGCCAGAACCATGACTTGGTGTCCTGCTTTGTTGGCAAATGGGAGCAGCATTTCAATTTTCAAAAGCCTTCATCTTGATTTTTAGCCAAACTTCAAGAATGTGCCTAATTTATAATGGGACGGTTGCCTATCTTTGCCAGCTGCCAGCCCCACCTTTAAACTTTGCGGCCGGTTTCACACTCAAAAAAACGTGTATGCTATTATCAATGACTGGCTATGGGCGGGCCACAAATTCTTTTAACTCCAAAATAATCACTGCAGAAGTGCGCTCGCTCAACAGCAAGTTCACTGACATGCGCGTTAAAATCCCAAGCAATTACCGGGAAAAAGAGCACCAACTGCGCCGCCATATCAGTGAACGGATTGAGCGGGGCAAAATTGACTTCAGCATTGAAGTCAAATCCATGCATGGAGACGAAGGCTTTGGCCTCAACGTCCCGCTTTTCAAGCGCTACTACCAAGAACTTTCCGATATCGCCGACTCTATGGGAATGCCGAAGGATGGACTCATGGGCGCCATTCTTCGAATCCCCAATGTAATTATGTCCGAAGAGAGCGGCATAGACGAGGCAGAATGGAAGGCCGTTGAAAGGACATTGGAAGAAGCCCTCGTAAATTTTGATAAATTTCGTCAGGCCGAAGGCAAAGTCATAGAGGAGGACATGCGCTTGCGGGTTGGCAACATTCGGAGCGCGCTGCAGTTAGTTGACCCCTTCGAGCAAGAGCGTATTCAGTTGCTCCGCAACCGGATGCGCCAGAACTTGGAGGAATTCATGAACAAAGAAAACATTGACGAGAACCGCTTCGAGCAGGAGGTCATTTTTTACCTTGAAAAAATTGACATCACTGAGGAAAAAGTCAGGTTGGAGCAGCATTGCAGCTACTACCTAGAGCAACTTGATTCCGAAGCCAGTTCCAAAGGCCGTACCCTGAGCTTCATCAGCCAGGAGATGGGCCGTGAAATCAACACCCTCGGAGCAAAGGCTTACTCTGCCGAAATTCAAAAATTCGTGGTCAAGATGAAGGACGACCTCGAAAAAATCAAAGAACAAGTAGCGAACTCCGTATGAGCCAAGGAAAACTCATCGTCGTCACCGCCCCGTCAGGTGCGGGCAAGACCACCATCGTCCATCACTTGCTGGACACGTTCGACAACCTTGCGTTCTCCGTATCGGCCACTACCCGCCATCAACGAGACAACGAGCAGGAAGGAATCGACTATTATTATACTAACGTGCAAGAATTCAAGCGGCTTATTGAACAGGATGCTTTCCTCGAATGGCAGGAGGTTTATGAAAACCAGTTCTACGGGACACTGAAAAGTGAGGTCGAACGTCTCTGGGGGGAGGGTAAACACGTGATTTTTGACATAGATGTAAAAGGAGCTATCAACGTAAAAAATGCCTATCCTGACCGGGCACTTACCATCTTTATCAAACCTCCTTCTGAAGATGTACTGCTCGAACGCCTGAAAAAAAGAAAATCTGAAAGCGCAGAAAGCCTTCAAAAACGTATCGCCAAAGCGACTTTTGAACTTACCTTTGAGGATAAATTTGACAAAGTGCTGGTGAACGACGATTTGACGGTCGCATTGAAACAGGCCGATGCAATCGTTGGGACATGGCTGGACACTACCGATAACTGACCCGTTTTTTTTCTATGGAAACCCTGACCACACAAGGCATCCGAATCAGTGTAGAGCCTTTCTACCTGCCGCATGAGTCCATTCCGATTCAGCACCGCTATGTGTTTGCCTACCGGGTTACCATCCAAAATCAAAGCTCCGAAACCGTGCAACTGCTTCGCCGCCATTGGCACATCATCGAATCGAATGGCGTTCGTAGGGAGGTGGAAGGCGAAGGTATCGTTGGGCTACAACCTGTGCTAGCTCCTGACGAGAGCCATCAATACACCTCTTGGTGCCCACTAATGACGGATGTTGGCAAGATGTACGGTGAATTTCAAATGATACGCATCTCAGACGAAGCAAAATTTAGCGTCAAAATACCTGAGTTCAAGCTAGCACCTCCATTCAAAATGAACTGACGCCATTCCCCCAAACTAAAAATGCCGTGCCTCCAAAGAAGCACGGCATTTTTAGTTTGGGGGAACGAGCATTATTCTATCAGTTCGTACTTGAACTTTACCCGCTCAAAAATAGGCGCATCAATTTCCGGGTCGATGTTTTTGAGGTAAACATCCACGTCACTGGTATCGCTCTCGTCTCTCTTGCTACTGTCAAAAACAACTTTTATCCAGCCCTTCTCACCCGGCTTAACTAGGCTTGGGCCGAGTTCGTAGCTCGTACATTCACAAACACTTACGATGTCAATATCCAGCGGCACATCACCCAAGTTCGTGAAATGGAAAGTGTATTCCTTCAAATCACCTTTTTTTATCTGCCCCATATCGTACATGCGGGTTTCGAACTGCATGATAGGCAAACCTTTCAAGTCTTTTTTACCGTAAAGTGAAGACAGTTTGTCAATGATGATACTGTCCTTTTTCGCTGGTGCAAAATCCAATTTGATGGGGGCAGGTTGAATGCTGTCGCCGCCCGGAGCATTGCCCCGGCGATTACGGTTCGGAGCTGGCTTGCGACCTGGTGCTGGTTTCTTCTCTTCTTTTTTCGGCTCAACCGCCGGTGCATTTGGATCTATCTTGCGGTTGCCGATTTGGATGAGCTGCTCCTCCTCGATGGTGATGCTCGTCGGACCGGAAAGGATTTTGAACTCCGTGCGACGGTTGAGTTGGTGCGCATCTTCAAATTTCACACTGTCCGGCAGCAGGGCGTTGATGTATTCCTCCGTCAGCACGTCGCCCACTTTCAGGTAGGCAAATTTGGCGTTGGCCTTGGCGTCAATCGTTTTGGGCTGTGTTTCACCATAACCCTTCGCTTCGATGCGGGCACGTGGAATGCCTTTGCCAGTCAGCCAGCGGCGTGCCGATTCGGCTCTGCGTTGGGACAGGCTGTTGTTGGACTGGTCGGTACCTCGTGCGTCCGTATGTGAGGATAGCTCGATGACCATGTCCGGATAGGTATTCATCAGGTCAAAAATCACTTGCAAGTCGCCCTCAGCCGGGGGCAAGATTTTATCGTCATTAAAGTCGTAAAGGATGTTTTCAAGCACAAAAGGCTCGTTCCGGACGATTTTTTTCACGATGCGGCCTGGCTTCAAATCGAGCCTTTCCTTGTAGCTTTTTGAGTCAAAAAGGCCGACCGTGTTGAATCGAACGGTGTCGTTTCCGTAGTTATCGGCTGAAGCGATAATCATGTACGAGCGGTCAAGTTCCAGCACTGCGTCATAGTTGTTCGCAGTCCCGTTGGTCTTCGTGTCAACCGACTTGGGGTTCTCGCCTTGTAGTTCTATCAACTCAAAAGTGACGCCCGTAAGCGGTTCTTTCGTTTCGAGGTCAAACGCAGTGGCAAGTACGTCCGCATCGATTTTTTTCAAAAGCACATTGTAAATATCGTTGCAGCAAGTCTTGCTGTGCACACTGCGACTGCCCTCTGCTATCCGGTTGCTGGCCAAGAGGCCGTTGTAGCCTTCCTTGTCGAGCATGAAGTACAGGTCGTCCACACTGGAATTGTAGCCCTTGCCCATGTTGGTAGGCTTGCTCCACATGGTGCCGTTCCAGGTGCTCATGAATATATCGTAACCACCAAGACCAGAGTGACCTGTCGAACTGAAATACAGCACACCATCCCGATAGAAAGGCGTGTCTTCGTCACCAATGGAGTTTATTTTCGGGCCGAGGTTCACGGGGTCGCCGTATTGGCCGTTGCCTTTGTACGTTGAGTAGTAGAGGTCGTAGCCGCCCTGGCCACCCTCCATGTTTGACACAAAAAACAGTACCTCTTTACCAAAAAGCTCACCGACGCAAGGCGATTTGGCCACGAAGTCGCCATTCACGCCCTTCACCTCATTGGCTGCACCCCAAGTGCCACCATTGTTTTCACTCATGTAGATTTTACTCTCCTTGAGGAGATGGCCATCCAGCAGCTCACGGTTGAAAAACATCCGGTTGCCGTCCGGTGAGATGGAATTGTTTACATTGAAAAACTCGGGGCGGTTCACGTTTTGGTCAAGCGCCTCTGGCTTCCCCCAACCTTTGTCACCCTTTGTTGACTTGTATATTTTTGAGTAATAGTCCCCGCCTTCTTCGTCGGCTTTGACGCCTAGGTCAACCTTGGCCTTCCCGTCATCCACTGGTTTTTGGTTCACTTCAATAATATCGTCACCAACCAGTGCAGCGAAGTACATTTCCTTGTTGTCAGCACTCAAAAACGGGGAATACTCCGAATTTTTGCCATTGATTTCCTTGCCGCCGTGTGTGATGGTCACACCGTCCACAGGCTTGGCCACCCGGCCAAACTCGCAGCCAACCTTCTCCAACTCGGCCAGTTCCTGCCGCACCGGGTCTTTTGAAATGCTGATAAACTTGTTGAATTCCTCGATGGCATCATCGTATTTTTCGTTCATCTTCAAGGTGCGGGCGTACTCGAAACGCTTGTCTTGGTACTCGTCCACTTTCTTGTTTTTCCGGGTGGGCTTTAATGCCCGGACGTACCATTTCTCGGCGTTTCTGTAGTCTCGGAGCATATAGCTCAGGTCAGCGATGATGATGGCCATTTCAATTTCCTTCGACTCGTCGTAAGCCTTCTCGTACCATTCGAGGGCGCGGTAGTAATCTTTTTTCTCCATTTGCTCCTCCGCCGTCTGCACCATCATGGCGTATGTTGGTCGGTTGAGCGGCTGCCCAAATGCACTGTATGCACCACAGAGCAGGAGTATTG
The DNA here is from genome assembly GCA_021739645.1 of Saprospiraceae bacterium. Lineage (GTDB taxonomy): Bacteria > Bacteroidota > Bacteroidia > Chitinophagales > Saprospiraceae > UBA6168. The sequence continues at coordinate 18,284 of JAIPBL010000057.1, forward strand.
CTATTAGGATATTATTTTTCATAATTTTTTCTGGTTGATTTTTTTGCTGATTCCGTTTCTTGAGTGCCATTGAGCTTGCACCGCTCACCCTCTCAAACTTCTCACACGCTCACGCTCTTTTAAAGGTGCGGGCAAAGAATAACGGGTTTCACGTCTGGTTTCTTGTAAATTTTGCCCGTGTAATAGGCTGCAATTTCAAAACCACCCTGATGGCTGTTCGCTTCGCTCAACGCCGATAGCGTAAAGTCGTAACCAAGTTGCACTTTGAAATCCTTGTAATCCAACCCGAGCAGTAGCTGCGCAGAGTCGCCGACCCGGTAACCGAGGCCGCCGTTTAGTTTGATGTTCTCAGCAGGCTTTAGCCAGTAGCCTGCCCACGCATGCACTTGAAACTGCTGGGCCGGACTGATATTGGAAAAATAAACCTCCGGGGTAAGTGTCCATTTTGCGTTCAGTGCCGTGTTGAGTTGGGCATGGGCGATAAGGCGCATGTTCAAGTCCACGTTTGAACCTCCAAAATTGTAGTCGGTGCCTGGTGTAGTGATGTGCCTTGCCGAAACGCCAAAATTGTAGTCCGTGGTTTTGCTAGCCTTGGATTTGAAAAGCAAGCCAAGGTTAATATCAGTAAAGTCTTTTTTCTTGTCTGAGTTGTTTCCAGGACCGGGTGTGCTACCGCCGCTTTGAAATATCAAATCTGTCGTTGCAGCACCGGGCATGTTTGCTAATTGTTGCGACAAAAGGTCTTCTGGCAGAAGTCCATTGAGGCTTTTTATCTTCCTACCCACCTTGCCCCACTGTACGCCGAGGGTCACCACATTCTTGCTTTTTTTATCGAGTGCCAAATGAAAGGCACCGCTTAACTGGCCAGCCGATGTCGTCAGTTTGCCATCGCCCGCTGCGTCTTGAAAAACGAGTAATCCAACGCCAATCCAGTGTCGCTTGCCAATCATCAAAATTGGGGCATCCACAAAAATAGTTGGGGTGGAATAAGCGGACTTACCAATGGCAGTACGTGCTTGGTCACGATAAAGTCCACCGATGCGGAACGTCCCCTCGTAAGCACCCGAGAACGCCGGGTTCATGTGCAGGGGGTTCATGTAGAAAAGCGTGTTGTGCAGATCCTGGGACTTGAGATGGCCAAAGCCGCCAAGCGTTACAACAAGGAGTAAAATTGTTTTTGTCAATCTCATGTTCGAAAAAAATTTATAAGGATTCAAGGGCCGTTTGGCAAAAGGCCGAAAGATAGAATTTCTTCTTCAATTTAGGTTAAATCTCGCTGCAAGATAGGCGTTAAAGCGGGCTCGACAAGTCCGTTTATTCCCTCTTTTGCACACCGAAAGACAGTTTTACGTGAAATGTCCGAAATTTTCAAAGGGCTGCTTGCCGAACTATCTTTTCAACATCCTGCTCGTTCATGCACTTGAAATGCCCTTTCGGGCAAGTTTGGTAACCAATTTTTGAGCAGGGGCGGCATGATAATCCCTCCACTTCAAAGCTTGTGTTTCGGTCGGGGTTGGCAGTGCCGTAGTACGGTGCCATGCCCAAAGCAGGGACGGTATTGCCCCAAATAGACAATACTTTTTGCTGAAAAGCTGCCGCAATGTGCATCATCCCCGTGTCGTGGGTGATGACCAAAACGGCTCGTCGCAGCACCTCCGCCGACTCCTGCAACGACAATTTCCCACACAGGTTCGAAACATGGCTTCCGCTTTGCTCCGCAATGATTTCCCCCTCAGCCGCCTCTTCCTTGCCGCCCAGCAGCAAGATGGGCTGGTGCAACTGCTGGCAGATTTCAACAATTTTGGCCGTCGGCAAACGCTTGGTTTGGAACTTGGCACCGATAGCGAAGGCGAAGTATGAGGTATGAGGGATGGGGTATGAGGGATGCAGGTGTTGGGGCACAAAAAAATCCAAGCCCTGTCCATCGTTTTTTATTCCCAGTGGTTCTGTGGCGGCAAGGTATCTGTCAACGATGTGGAGCTTCGGCAAACGGTTGATTTTCAGTGCGGTCAGCAGCCATTTTTCAACATTCAATTTTTTGAATGTCAGCCATTTAGGTTGAAATAAAAGGCCAATTCGAACTCGCAGCGTGCGCAGGTTTTTGTGCAAATCAACGACATAGTCGTATCCCTCACGGCGCAGGTCGGGCAGCACTTCCGACACGTTTTTTTTGATGGTGAAAATGCGGTCAATATGCGAGTTGGCCTCCAGTAGGGGCAGGAATTGCTGTTTGGTGAGGTAATGGATTTCAGCGCCCAACTGTTGTTTCAGGCACCTAACCACGGGCGTCGTCAGTACGATATCGCCAATGGAAGAAAAACGGATGATGAGGATTTTTTTCAAAAAAATCAAGTGAAAAGGCAAAAGCCAGTATTGTTGCACAATATTAGATTTTGGGGAAAGACTAAAAAAGTGGCAAACTTCGGCTGCACTTTTTACTTTTTACTTTTTCCTTCAAAATCAAGGATTAGCTGCAACAGGTTCGCTCGGAGCTGCCAATGGTAAAGCCGCAGGTATGACGAGAGGCTGCACAGGCTCGGGCATCCAGTCAAGGAGTGGTGCAGGGCGGCAGATGGTGAGGCTTTCCAAATCGCCGAGGCTACCGTTGAAAACGTTGAAGTCCACGTCGCCAGCGATACCGTGAAGGCGTCCCCGGTTGCCGTATTGCCAAAAGCTCCAGGCATTGCCGTCAACAATTTCAGGTGACCAGAGGCTGGTGTAGCGGGCTACCCAGACGGGGTAACCGCTCATTTGATTAGCGAGGTACTGGTTGTAAAATTTTTGGTTGGAATAGATAATGGGTTTCACCTTATAGGCATCCTCCACCAGCGCAAGCCAGTCTTTTACACCTTGGGCCACGTGTTCAGCTGGGTAGCCGTCTGCCACTTCTACATCTAAAACAGGAGGTAGGTCGCCATGCTGGAGGTCAACGGTGGAAAGGAAATTACGAGCCTGCAACGCTGCTGGGACGCCGGGACGAAAAAAATGGTAGGCACCCCGAAGGATTCCTGCCGCCTGCATGGCATCCCAGTTTTTGCAAAAAAATGTGTCCTGCATGGACTGCCCTTCACTGGCTTTCACGAAGGCAAAATGCACGTCTTGCGCGGCGACTTGTTGCCAATCAATCTTCTTTTGGTAGTGCGAAACGTCGATCCCATGAACCCCAAAGCCCTCCTTCCGAACTGTTTGTTCGTGGCAGGCAGTCAAAAAAGCCAAGGCTCCGAGTAGGATAAATTTACTTTTCATGGTTTGACATCAGATTGTTGCACTCCTTATCTAACGCAAGATATTTAATTATGGCTGTGCAAGAACGCAAAAAAATAAATTCGGCACAACACAAGACGGGGACTTTAAACCTTTACTAACAGGGTTAAGTGCAAAAATGCCGCCGAACCACGCTTTTGTGTCGCAAAACTAGGCTTCTCGACAAAGATGGTTTTGCCGAAAAACCTTTTCACCTTTCTTTATCTCAAAAAAAACTTTTCAGAAAATACACACCACTACCTATCTTTCCCGCCCAAAATATCGCCATTCCTTAAAAAAGCCAAACGAACCGCCCTTTCCATTTGAAGCACGAATTAAATTTTTTCATTAAATCTAAACATACAAACATGAGTAACATCAATGGAAAATGGCAACAAGACAATACCTACGATGCCATTGTCATTGGCAGCGGCATCAGCGGGGGCATTGCCGCCAAAGAGCTGTCGGAGAAAGGCTTGAAGACCTTGGTACTGGAGCGGGGCCGAATGGTAAAGCATATCGAAGACTATCCGACCATGAACATGGCCCCCTGGGACTTGCCATTTCGGGACAAGGTGCCGCAGGACGAAATTGACAAACACTACCAAAAACAAAGCCGCACTGGCTACACCATCCGCCAAGGCTGGAAGCACTGGTTCGTCAAGGACGACGAGCACCCCTACACCGAGGTCAAACGCTTCGACTGGATGCGGGGCTACCACGTCGGCGGGCGCTCCCTCACCTGGGGGCGGCAGAGCTATCGCCACAGCGACTTGGACTTTGAGGCCAACGCCAAAGAGGGCATCGGCGTGGACTGGCCCATCCGATACGCCGACATCGCACCTTGGTACAGCTACGTGGAGGAGTGGATTGGCGTCAGCGGCTCCAACGAGGGGCTGCACCAACTACCCGACGGCAAGTTCCAACCAGCCATGGAAATGAACTGCGTGGAAACGGACATGAAGGGCAAAGTGGAAGCTAAATTCGGCGACCGAAAAATCACAATTGGCCGTACAGCGCACATCACGGCAGCTACCGAGGCGCAAAAAAAACTGGGGCGTGTCAACTGCCAGTTCCGCAACCTCTGCATGAGGGGCTGCCCGTTCGGGGGCTATTACAGCAGTAACGCAGGCGGATTGAAGGCTGCCGAACTGTCCGGCAACATGACCCTGCGCCCCAACTCCATCGTCCACTCCATTATTTATGATGAAAAAACCGGCAAGGCCAAGGGCGTGAAAATCCTCGATGCCGAAACGAAACAGGAGATGGAGTTTTATGCTAAAATCGTCTTCGTAAATGCCTCGGCGTTCAACTCTACCTGGATTTTAATGAACTCGGTCAGCGAGCGCTTCCCCAACGGCATGGGCAACGACAGCGACCAGTTGGGTCGCAACGTAATGGACCACCACTTTCAAGTAGGCGCCTCCGGCAAGTCGGACGACTTTGGCGACAAATACTACTCAGGCCGCCGTGCCAACGGCATTTATATCCCTCGCTTCCGCAACGTTGACGCAAAAACAAAGCGCAACGATTTCCTCCGCGGCTACGGCTACCAAGGTGGCGCCAGCCGAGAAAACTGGCAAAGCCTGATCGCAGAAATGGGTTTCGGCAAGACCTTCAAGCAAGAAATTCACGACCCAGGCCAATGGCGGGTCGGCATCAACGGCTTCGGAGAAATGCTGCCGCACCCCGACAACCGCATCACCCTGAACAAGGAGGTGAAGGACATGTACGGCATGCCCACCCTCACGATGGATGTGCAAATCCGGGAAAACGAACTCGCCATGCGCAAGGACATGGCTGCCAGCGCCGTCGAGATGCTGGAAGCCTCGGGTTTAAAAAACGTGGAAGCCTACGACCGCAACTACGCACCCGGCCTCGGCATCCACGAGATGGGCACCGCCCGCATGGGCAAGGATCCAAAAACCTCTGTACTGAACAAGTGGAACCAAGTGCACGCCGTACCCAATGTATTTATGACCGATGGCGCTGCAATGACTTCGGCTGCCTGCGTAAACCCATCGTTGACCTACATGGCACTGACGGCTAGGGCTTGCGATTATGCCGTGAAGGAATTGAAAAAGGGAAATATCTGATTGCTTAATTGTTGTGATTGTTGGATTGTTGTAAACCGACAACATCCCTCAAGCATCGAAAAATAATTTTAAAAATGAACAGAAGAGATGCCATAAAACAAGCCTCCATCCTGTTGGGCGGGGCGCTTTCTGCTGGAGCAATATCTGGCGTGATGAGCGGCTGCAAAGCCGATCCTAAAATTGACTGGTCACCCAAATATTTCACCACCGAGGAGGGTAGCCTCGTGGAAGCCATCGTCGAGCGCATCATTCCTAAGACGGACACACCGGGCGCCAAGGACGCTGGGGTGCACACTTTCATTGACCAGATGATGGCCGATTTTTACCAAGAAAAAGACAAGGCGGCCTTCAAGGATGGGCTTAGCAAAGTGGAGGCCGAAGCAAAATCCGCTCACGGCAAATCCTTCGTGTCACTCACGCCAGAGCAACAGGACGAGGTACTCACCAAAATCGACAAAGAAGCCTACGACCCTAGCCGCAAAAAGGACGACCCCCCGCTTTTCTTCAAAAACATGAAGGAACTGACGGTGCTGGGCTTTTGTACTTCGGAGGTTGGCGCCACCGAGTTTTTGAAATACGACCCCGTGCCGCGGGCTTACCACGGCTGTATTCCGTACAGCGAAGTGGGGGCAGCTTGGGCGACTTCGTAAGATAATTGACGAAACGTAGTTGCACTTCTTGCAAACACAGGCCAAGTGGCGGATGAGATTTCATTCGGCACTTGGCCTTTTTATTTTGGGCAAAACCACTTCTAAGCGACCCGGAAAAGATTTCCGAGCTACATGGTTACAATGCCTTCAAGTATTCCACCAACTGGTCGAACGTTCCACCAAACCCTTTCTCCATGCTCTCTTTCATGCCCCGGTACGTGGCGATTTCGGTTTCGCTGGCCCTCAGTGGCCCGCCTTGGAGGGTCATGATAGTTTTGCCGTCCTGTTCTGTAAAGGTCAGAACGTTGTGGACTTCCAGCGGAAAATTTTCGATAATGGGCGCCGGAATGATGTTGCCCTCCTCATCGGCAAAAGAGTTGATGAAAACCAGCCGCTCTGGCGACGTGATTTCCCGGAAGGTAAAGCGGCCAAACATCTGGAAGCCGTTTTTGGCAGACATGGAGTAGTGAAAAATGCCGCTAGGCTGTAGGTCGAATTTCAGCACCTTCAACTCCATGCCAGTGGGTCCCCACCACTTCGCCAGCCGCTCCGGCTGCGTCCATGCCTTGAAGACCAGTTCCCGAGGAGCATCCAACACCCGGGTGAAACTCAGTCCCGGTGTGATTTGCAAAAAATCCATGAGCGACCTGCCCAAAATATCCGTCCAGCCCATCTCGAAATTCTTCGCAGCAAAGTCTGGATTGTTCGCTGCCGCAAAGCTTTCCAGCCCGCTGTGCGTCAGTTTCACCCTCGTTTTTTCGCCTTCGGCAAACAGCTCGAACGTCACGAGCGAATCGCCGGGGTAGCCGTCGTAGCGCCAAGAGTAGGCGAGTTTTTGGTTCGGCACGGCGGCTTTTACTTCGCAAAGGTGCAGGTATGTTTTCTCTGGTGGCCCGCCTTCGAACTGGAACCGATGCCCTACCTCCGCCTTGAAATCGGGCAGGTCAAAGTACCATTTTTTCATCTGAATTGGGTCGGTGAGGGCTTGCCAGACAAGCTCCGGCGGGACTGGGTAGGTGCGCTCTATGACGAGCGGGCGAGGTGATTTTTGATTTGCCATTGCTTTGAATTTGTTGATAAAGGTTGATAAAGTTGATGAAGGCCTGAAGTCACGTTGGGTATCAACCCTTATCAACCTCACCAACTTTATCAACTTTATTTTTTTGAATTTCCGCCAGATAGCGCTCCAGCGAGTCGAGTTTTTCGTTCCAAAATTGTCGGTACTGCTCCACCCAATCCGATATTTCCCGCAGTTTTTCGGGTTGCGCTTCGCAAATGCGCTCTCGGCCCTGCTGCTCGATGACGACCAGGCCGCATTCCGTCAGGATTTTCAAATGCTTCGAAATGGCCGCACGGCTCGTCGGGAAGCAATCGGCCACGGCGTTAATGTTCAGTGGGTTTTGCGCCAGCAGCCCAATGATTTCACGCCGGGTCGGGTCGGCGATGGCTTGAAAAACGTCTCTTCTCATTGTTCTAGATTTAAAAAAAATCAGTCAGTGCGGCCATAGTGCAGACAAACCACGCCGCAGCCGAAAGCCTTGCTTTCGAGCAGCTTGAGTTTTAGCCTTTCCGAACTGTTTGGGAACATTGGGATGCCCACGCCGAGCAGCACTGGATTGACAAAAAGCCAAAGGTCGTCCACGAGGTTTTCTTGCAAGAGCTGGCGGCCTACCGACGGGCTGCCGAACACGACAATGCCCTTGCCTTTGCCCTGTTTCAGCTCGTTGATTTTGGTGGAAAGCGCATCGCCGATGAACGTGGTCAGGGGTAGGTCTTCCTCTTTTTGGGTGGTTGACAGCACGAATTTTTGCACCTGGTTGTACCAAGTGGAGTGCTCCATGTCATGCTTCGAGGCATTGGGTTGGTCGCCTGCCGTAGGCCAATATGCTTCCATCATCTGCCAAGTAACCCGGCCATAGACCGCCACGTCGGCTTCATTGGTGCGGCCACCGGCAAAGTCAAATATTTCGTCGTCCACTTTTATCCAATCCATTTCCCCATTGGGGCCAGCAGCGAATCCGTCGAGCGACATGTGCATGAACCAAGCTAATTTTTTCATTGGAATTTGATTTTGTTGAACAGATAAGTAACCAATCGGTTGCAAATATAAAATGAAACCAATCGGTTTCGCAAATTTTCCAGAATATTTTTTTACGCTCAAATATGGTAGGTACGTATGCTGCTTGTGCTACTTTTCGCCACCTTCGCAATTCACCAGAATAATAAGCAATGCACCTGCTCGCCAAAATCCTCGTCGCCGTCGTCGCAATCGAACACCTGTATATTTTGTGGCTGGAAATGTTCGCTTGGGAAACCCGTGGAAGGAAGGTTTTCCGAGGCTCGCTGCGGCAGGATATGTTTGGCCCAACCAAGGTGTTGGCTGCCAATCAGGGGCTGTATAACGGCTTCCTTGCTGCTGGGTTGGTCTGGTCGTTGCTCATCAGTGATGTGATTTGGGCTAAAAACGTGGCCATGTTTTTCCTCGGATGCGTCATCGTGGCGGGCATTTACGGGGCGCTCACAGCGAGCCGCAAGATATTCTTTGTACAGGCATTGCCAGCCATCATCGCATTCATAGTTCTGTTGTTAATCCATTGATTTTCAAGATGCTGCATTTAAAACGCACCGATTCCAACGACCCAGATTTTGCCCCACTTGTGCGCCTTCTCGATGCCGATTTGGCAAAGCGAGACGGAGACGAACACGCTTTTTACGCCCAGTTCAACAAGGTGGCCAGCATCCGCCACGTCGTGGTGATTTATGAAAATAAGCGGCCTGTGGGCTGTGGCGCTTTCAAGCCGTTTGACGAAAATTCGGTGGAAGTCAAGCGGATGTACGTGCTGCCGGAGTTGCGGGGTCAAGGTTTTGCTTCGCAAATTTTGGAAGAATTGGAGCGGTGGGCAGCGGAATCCGATTTCAGCCGCTGCGTGTTGGAGACGGGCAAAAAACAGCCGGAAGCCATTTCGCTCTATTTAAAAAGCGGGTATGCGGTCATCCCGAATTTCGGGCAGTACGCTGAAGTGGAAAACAGCGTTTGTTTTGAAAAGCACTTGGCCAAAGCGCGTTAAGTTTTGGCAAATCTTTAGCCGCCAAAACGTTGGATGAAAAGTCCTGTTTTTTTATCGCCCATTATCTGCCATGTCACGACATCTCATTGCCGGTATTCTTTTCCTTTCATTGTCCGTGCTGACTTTCGTTCAGTTCCGGTTGCTGCTGGCAGGTGTGCACCTGGAAAAGCAGCGTTTTGACCAACGCACTGAAACTGCGCTGTTGGTGGTCGCCGATTCGCTCAACCAGCCCAATCAGCGGAGTGCCGCCTTGATCGAACGCTTGAAAGTCAGCCAAACGACAAACACCACTTTACTCGTCCACCCCATCTCCGACTCATTGGACGCACTGCTGAAACGGGAGCTTCGTCGCAGGGACATCACGGCTAGTTTCGCTTTTGCGATTAGCCCCATCTACAACGGTCAAGTGTTGCTTGCCGACAAAGCTTACCAACCAGGACAGTTCACTTTCGGACGTTATCAGGTGCCTTTGGGCAGACATATCATTAGCGGTTGCAACTTCGAGCCATTGCTCCATTTTGATGTGCCCAACCTTTTTGGCTACCTGCTGGGGGAGTTGCGGGGGCTTATTGTGCCTTCGGTGCTTTGCTTGTTGGCCATTCTGTCTTGTTTTTTACTGCTGCTCAATATTTTGAAAAAAGAGCGGCAACTCAATGCCATCAAGAACGACTTCATCAACAACCTGACGCACGAGCTGAAAACGCCCGCATTTTCCATTTCCCTTTCCTCTAAAATGGCGAAGGAAAGCCTGGCCAAAAATGATGCGAAGCGGGCAGCCAACTTTTTACAACTCATTGAAAATGAGAACAATAAAATAAAAGTACATGTGGAGAAAGTATTGGAATTGGCCAGCCTGGAAAGCCCCCGCTATCAACTGCACAAAACGCAAGTGAGCCTCCACCAAATCATCCGGGAAGTAGCCACGGCATTTGGGGGGGAACTGGAAAGTAACGGTGGGTCACTCGTCCTCGACCTCCAAGCCAGCCCCGATACAGCACTCGTGGATGTGGAGCATTTTAAAAATGCGCTTCAAAACTTGCTGGACAATAGCCTCAAATACAGCCCAAACAAAGCGGAAATCACCATTTCGACCTTAAAAAAGGAGAAGCGGCTACTGCTAACCGTGAGAGACAAAGGGCGAGGAATTGAACCTGTTTATCAAAAACAGGTCTTCGATAAATTTTTTAGGATACCAAACAGCGCTACACAAGCAAAGGGGTTTGGGCTTGGGCTGAGTTATGTGCTACAAATTGCGAAAGCACATGGAGGAAAGGTGACTGTGGAAAGTGAGCCTGGAACAGGGGCGAAGTTTACGATTGAATTGCCAGGTTGAGCAGTTGGTCCCGAGTACTCGGGAGCAGTTGGCAGTTAAGATATTGATTTTCAGTTGATTGCAAAAATAAAGCACCAAAACCACACACTAATCATACCTCATCCCTCAGTCCTCATCCCTACTTCACCTCTGGCATCTTGCAAGCCTCGTCCGCTGTCTTACCGCAGACTGAGCAAGACCCGAAATTATCAGTCAGCATTGGGTTGTTGGTTGAACAAGACCCTCTGAACTCCCGCTTTTTGATGATATAGCTGACGTTCATCAAAATGAAGAAGATGCCGACGACGGCAATGATTGGGAGCAGTATTTGAAGAAATTGCATGGCTGTAGTTTTTGAAAGACAAGAAAGCATTAAAACAGCACAGCAGGTTGATTGGTTGGCACAGTGCCAATCAATCAACCGCCATATTTCTGCTTCACTTCCGTGATTTCGTAGCCTTCGACGATGTCGCCTTCTTTCATATCGTTGTAGTTGTCAATGGTCAGACCGCATTCCATGCCAGACTTGACTTCTTTTACGTCATCTTTCACACGCTTGAGCGACCCCAACCTTCCATTGGCACCTTCCTTGGTTGGGAAAATAACGATACCGTCCCGCACCAAGCGGATATGCGTGTTCCGGGTGAGCTTTCCATCCAGCACGTAGCAACCTGCAACGGTGCCGACTTTGCTGATTTTGTAAACCTCCCGTATCTCGATGTTTGCTACGATTTTCTCTTCCTTGGTAGGTTCGAGCATGCCTTCGATGGCCAGTTTTATTTCTTCAATGGCCTCGTAAATGATGGAGTACATCTTGATTTCGACACCCTCCCGTTCGGCCAGCTTGCGGGCTGCCACCGATGGCCGCACCTGGAAGCCGATGATGATGGCATCAGAAGCGGAGGCGAGCAGTACGTCCGACTCAACGATTTGACCAACGGCCTTGTGGATGACGTTGACCTGAACGGTCTCCAGTGCCAACTTGATAAGCGCATCGGAAAGTGCCTCAACAGAGCCGTCCACGTCACCTTTGACGATGAGGTTAAGCTCTTTGAAGGTGCCGAGCGCCAAGCGGCGTCCGATTTCGTCGAGGCTGATACGCTTGGTAGCACGAGTGGCTTGCTCCCGGTTTATTTGCGCCCGCTTGGAGGCCAATTGACGTGACTCCGATTCGTCGTCCATGATTTTGAAGCGCTCACCTGCTGTGGGTGCGCCACTTAGGCCAAGCACGAGTACCGGCGCAGATGGCCCAGCTTCGGTAATGCGCTGGCCGCGTTCGTTGAACATGGCCTTCACCTTGCCTGCATACTCGCCAGCAACCATTGCATCGCCAATTTTGAGCGTTCCAGTTTGTACCAGCATTTTGGATACGTAGCCCTTGCCTTTGTCAAGCGATGCTTCGAGTACGGTTCCAATGGCGTTTCTGTCTGGATTTGCTTTCAACTCAGCAAGGTCAGCTACGAGCAGTACTTTATCAAGCAATTGATCTACCCCTTCACCAGTTTTGGCGGAAATATCCATGGACTGGTAATTACCACCCCACTCCTCAATGAGCAGGTTCATGGAAGCCAGCTCTTGTTTGATTCGGCCTGGGTCAGCGCCCTCTTTATCAATTTTATTGATGGCAAAAACCATCGGTACGGTCGCTGCTTGGGCGTGGCTGATTGCCTCCTTGGTTTGGGGCATGATGTTGTCATCCGCCGCAATTACGATGATGGCAATGTCCGTCACCTTGGTACCCCTTGCACGCATGGCGGTGAACGCCTCGTGACCAGGTGTGTCCAAGAAGGTGATAGAACGGTCGTTGACGGTCACCTCATAAGCACCGATGTGCTGGGTGATACCGCCCGCTTCGCCAGATACCACCTTGGCCTCCCGGATATAGTCGAGCAAGGAGGTTTTACCGTGGTCAACGTGGCCCATCACGGTGATGATGGGCGAACGAGGCTTCAAGTCTTCTGGTGCATCTTCCTCTTCTTCTTCGAAATCTGTTTGGTCTTCGACGCTGATGAACTGCACTTCGTGGCCAAACTCACTGGCCACCAATTCTATCAGTTCCGCATCGAGGCGCTGGTTGATGGACACGAATACGCCGAGGCTCATACAAGTGGTGATGACCTCGGTTGCTGAAACATCCATCATGTTGGCCAATTCCTGAACGGTCACAAATTCTGTCACTTCCAGTTTGTCGGATTGGCCTTCCATATCGCGAAGCTCCTGACGCTCACGAACACGTTCCCGTGTTTCACGGCGCATTTTTTGGCGCTTCTTCTTGCCAGCCCCGGAGAGCGAGGCCATCGTTTTGCGGATCTGCTCTTCGGCTTCTTTTCCTGAAACTTCACGGGCAGGTGCTCCCCTGCGCCGCCTGTCGCCAGTGCCTTGCGATGGGCTGGCCGCACCCGGTTGTGGTGTTTGTGGGAGCACTTTTTTGCGCTTGCGCTTACGCCGTGCGCTATCGTCGGAGGTATCAGACGAAGCAACTGGTCTCGATTTGTCACCACGAACTGATCTATCGCCAGCTCGTTCGGAACCTGCTTTCTTCTTGACTGGCTTAGCAGCGGGTTCTTTGCGTTTTGCTATTTCTATTTTACCCAAGATTTTCAACCCCCTTAGTTCAGGGGTTCCCATCCTGACAAGTTCATCTTCATCCACTCCATCAGTTACAACTTCAGTTGGCACTTTGGCCACTGTTGGCCCAACGGGCCCAGCTGGCACGGTTGGTGGTTCTTTGTCATCTGCAACTGCGGCAGGTGTCTCGACAACTTCTGGCTCGCTTGGTTTTTCATCGGCAGGTTTCTCGGCCACTTTCTTGGGGCGAACTGGCATGCCTTTTTTGTCCAATTCTATTTTCCCCTTAATCTTAAGTCCATCTACTTTAGGACGTGAACGCTCCTCGACAACTACTGGCGTTTCTTCCACCACAGGGGTAGGCTCTACTACAGGAGCAGGTTCTGCAACTTCTTTTGCCGTGACCACGGGAAGGGGTTCCTCTTTTTTGATTAGCGGTGGCGGCGGTGGCGGCGGCGGCGGAGCGGGTTCTGTTCGCCTGATAAGGGGAGGAAGGGGTTCCTTCTTTACCAAGGCAGGCCGAACGCCGATAGTCATGGCATCGGCTTTCACCTTTTCTGCCATGTCTTTTTGGTACTCTTTGAGCAATAGGGATTCCATCTCCTCTGTGACTTTGGAGGTAGGCTTGTTATCAATATGAAAACCCTTGCTGCCCAGAAACTCTACAATAGTTGCTGTACCAACGTTTAATTCCTGCGCTACTTTTACTAAGCGTTTATCCATTCAGAAAAAAATAAATGATGAATGACAAGGTGATAAAATTGAAAGACAAAGATAGTTTCCTTGTCGCTCATCATTCATCATCCCGGTCATTCCAGGCTATTCATCGAATTCGGCGGCAAGGATTCCAAGCACTTCATCGACAGTTTCCTCTTCGAGTTCCGTGCGCCTTACCAGCTCGTCTCTGCTCAATTCCAATACGCTGCGGGCCGTGTCGCAGCCGATACGCTTGAGTTCCTCAATGACCCAAGGCTCTATTTCGTCCTTGAATTCATCAAGGTCAACGTCGTCAATTTCTTGGCCGTCCGTGTTGCGGTAAACGTCAATTTCAAAACCTGTCAGCTTGCTCGCCAACTTGATATTGGTTCCACCTTTGCCGATGGCCAGCGATACTTGGTCGGGGTCGAGGTAAACGCTCGCACGTTTTTGCTCCGAATCCAACTCGATACTGGTCACCTTGGCTGGCGTCAACGAACGCTGGATGAACAGGCTTTCGTTGTTGGTGAAATTGATGATGTCAATGTTTTCGTTGCGAAGCTCCCGAACGATGCCGTGGATACGGGAACCTTTCATCCCCACACAAGCACCTACCGGGTCCACCCTATCGTCGTAAGATTCGACTGCTACCTTGGCACGTTCGCCAGGTAGGCGCACGATGCGCTTCACAGCAATGATACCGTCCTCGATTTCAGGCACTTCCTGCTCTAGCAGCTTCTCCAAAAAGGCATTGTCCGTGCGGCTAACAATCACCACTGGGGTGTTGTTTTTCATTTCCACCTGCTTGATGATGCAGCGCACCATATCGCCTTTGCGGAAATAGTCGCCCTTGATGGTTTCCTGCTTTGGCATCAACAACTCGTGGCCAGTGGCATCATCAATAATGAGGAATTCTTTCTTGATGATTTGGCTGACCTCGCCCACTATCATTTCGCCTACCCGCTCGACGTACTTGCGGTAAATGTCGTCTTTCTCCAATTCCATGATTCTGGAGATAAGCGTTTGGCGGGCAGCTTGGATGGAGCGGCGGCCAAAGTCTTCGAGGAAGAGCTGTTCGTAGCACTCCTCGCCAATCTCGTAGCTGTCGTCAATGGACAGCGCCTCCGAGATGGACACTTGGCTGCGGTCGTCCGTCACCTCGCCATCTGGCACAATTTGGCGAACCCGCCAAAGCTCAAGGTCGCCCTGCTGTGCGTTCACGATGACGTTGAAGTTGTCGTCGGAACCAAATTTCTTCTTGATCAATGTGCGGAACACATCTTCCAGCACCCGCACCATCGTGGGACGGTCAATGTTTTTGCTGGATTTGAAATCGGAAAAGGTATCTACTAAGTTTATCATCCTTGTAATGATGAATGATAAATGGAGAATGAAGAATGGTAAAATGCGTTGTTCACAGTTCACCAACCGTCATTGACCATTGGATTTTTTAAAAGCTAATCACAATCATTGTTCTTTTTATCTCGTCGTAAGGAAGCTCCGTTTGAACCTCCATTTTCTTTTTCTTTTTGCCTTCCAGCACCACTAGGGTTTCCTGAATGGTGCAGCTCGTTTCGCCAGCGGCTACCAGTGGGCCGGTTTTTACCGTGCCTTCCTTGAGCGTCACTTCCACTTTGCGGCCAATATTCTTGACGTACTGGCGCTGGAGTTTCAGCGGGTTGGTTAGTCCTGGCGACGACACCTCCAGTGTGTAGCTCTCGCCGAGCCATCCGGCCTCATCAAAATGGTGCTCCACGTGACGGCTGATCCGCTGGCACTTTTCCAGCGTCAGGCCGCTATCCGCATCAACGAAAACCTCCAGCTTGTTGGCAGCGCTCAGGTGGAAATCCACCAAGAAGCAATCTTGATAGCCTTCTTCCGCAAACTTCTCATTGAGTAGTTCGTGGAGTTTTTCTTCTATAAAAAATGCGTCAACTGCCATAAAGTAAAAGAGGGAACTTTTGTTCCCTCTGCCGGTTAGTTCGTCAAGCGGGGGCAAAAGTATAAACTTTTGCTGGAATTGCCAAAGTCCTTTTAAAATAAAGGGGTTTTGAGTCCGGTAAGATTTTTTTTGCAGAGACAGGGGAGGTGGGCAAAGTTGTTACTCGCCAACTGAAAATAGCAGAAATGTCGCCCACCCAAGTAAAAAGCGGGTTTGTCAAGCACCTCGCCTGACAAACCCGCAATATTCGTACACGCTAAAGTTTACTCAATGGCCTTGCTGACACTCTACACCAGTGCTATCCGCCTCGCATGTGTTTTTGGCCTATCTAAATAGCCATCAATCTGACCAGTTAAAGTAATTAGCGTGTCCATGCTGGCGCACACATTCGCCATGAGCGAATCCTCCCTGTTGCGGCAATTGAAACGCCTGACGGGGCTGACCCCACGGAAGTATTTGCTGGAAATGCGCCTGAACGAAGCCCACCAACTACTGGAAATCAGACAGTTCGACGCCATCGAAAAAGTAGCCTTGGCGGTGGGATACACCGATATCCGCAGTTTTTCAAAAAATTTCAAGGGTCGTTTCGCAAAATTATCGTCAAAATTCACAACTGCTTGATTTTCAGCGAAGTAGATTTTTGACCTGGCGGATTTTGCTACCTCCGACAATGAAAATTGACGAATTCTGCGCGTAGATTGACGGATTTAAACCATTGAGGCTCCCCATCTTTGCCCTGTTGTTTTGAAAGAGGTGATGTTTGAACCACCACCGCCAACCCGAAATTCGGTGGGCTTGAAAAAGTAGTGTGAATTTGTGCGTGATAAGATTTGTAAGTTCTGTGAACCTAAAAACCGCCACTGCTTTCTAATCACGGTATCCGCATTAATGCGCTTTGACGAAGGGCGGGGACATTACACCATCAAATCTTTTCGGTCGAACTGGGATTCGGCAGGTCTTGCACCGACCCGCCTTGGTTTTGTCATGCCAGTTGCCGTTTGAACAAATATTTTTTTCACGTTAACCATAAATAAATAAAATGAAATCCTTCAACACAGCCACCATGCTGCCCGGCCTTATCTATAGGGGCAGACTTCCACCACCCATTGGGAACCCAAGTACAGAATGTGCAAAAGTGCAGGCCGGTATTTTTTATTTATTAACGTGAATAGCCGGTCTGCCTTTCCCGCTCACTAAACTCAAAAAAACATCCTGCATCCGCACTCGTGGATGTCTGGGTGATGCATGCCCTGAATAGCTTATTGAATCAAAGAACGAAAAATTTAAAAAAACAGTGATGATTAAACAAATTTCAAAATATGCTCAAATCGCCATAGCCATTGTAGTATTTGGCTGTTTGCCAGCAACATCTTTGCAGGCCCAATCCAATGCCGCCATCTGCCAAGATGGTGACTGCCCCTCCTCCGTCTTCTCTATCCAACTGGACGAGCCGCTAAAGCCGGAATCCTTTTCCAGCGACCGGACGGAGCGCTTCCAGCAGGCGTACCTTTCCTTCCTCCCAATAAAAAACGGCTATGCCCGCAACGACGACTGGCAGGACGAATACGAAGACTCGCAGCTCGGCGGCAAAAGCTGTCTGAGGCACTATCAATTGGAGGCCATGTTTGCCCATGAATACGTGCAAAATGCCGACTTCAAAAAGTTTGTGGACGGCAACGCCCCCAACGCCAGCAGCTTCGTGCAGGATGGGTTCGCCAGCAGCCGGAAAGGGCTGAACCTCGCCAAACGCATGAAGGACAACTGCCCCAAGGAGGTCAAAGATGTGCAGGATAAAAAAGGGCCATCGTTGGACGACTTCCCACCCACTTACCAGCGGCTGGGGCAGGAGCTGGGCTATTTTGATGAAAAAGGAAAAATGCTCAAGCCGTTGGATGCGCCCGAAGAGCAGCAAGACGATTCCAAGCTCAACAAAAAAGAACAAATTGCCCAACTGAAGCAGCAGGTTGACCAATTGCCCGTAGGGCAGGAAATGAAGGATAAAATAGGTGGTGTAAAAAACGCCTTGGGGGCGGCTCGACCAAAATTAGGACTGCTCAAAGGAGCACTGGGGCTGCTCGGTTCCCGCTTGGGCACTTTCTTGCCAGGGCCGCTGGGCTTGGTCGGCAAAATCAAAACGGTCAACGATGTGCTGGGCGTTCTGAAAAATTTTATTCCAAAAATATCCGTGCCGAACCTGCTTTCCAAAATCGGCAACCTGTTTAGGCGGGGAAAAGACCTGGGCGACAAGGCGAAAGACCTCGTCGACAATTCCCAAAAACTGAAGGACAAATACGACGACATCAGCAAAAAAGCGGATGGCCTGCAGGACAAGATTGCGGAGCGGGAAAAGGCCATTGACCAACTCCAAAACAAGCTGGACGAACTGGCCAAGAAGAAGGCGGAACTCCAGTCCAAGCTCGAAGACAAGCCCCGGAAGGTGCTGGATGAACTGAAAAAACAGGTCGGCGACGTGGCAAAGGATGCTGGCGAACTGGTGGACAACGTGGAAAAAGAAACCAAACTGAAGGATAAATTATTGGAAGAACTGGACGAACTGACCAAGGCCAAGGAGGAGGTCGAGGAACAATTGGGGCAGTTGGAAAAGAAAATGGAGGAACTGGCCGAGGAACAAACTGACTTGGAAAATGAGACCAAGCAAGCCGAACAAGAAGTCGAGGAGGTCAAGAAACAGGAGGAAAAGGCGGACGAACTGGCAGAAGGACTGGATGACCTGAAGCCGGAGACGGAACTGGAAGCAGAAATCGCCGATTGCGAAGCGGAACTAAAAGGCCTCCTGCTCGAAATCACCGGACTGGACAAAAAGCAGGACAAGTTCAAGGACAAATTGGGCAAATTGGCGGCGCTGCCCGGCAAGTTGCTCGGCAAATTGTCCGACCTGAAACTGTTTCAGGACAAGCTGAAGCTCCCCAAAAATGGCATCCCTGTGGTGGGCAAGATTCTGGCAAAACTGGACGAACTTTCCGGCAAAGCCAACGCCATCGGCTCCATCGTGGAGGTTTTGACGGGCAAGAAAAACAAGCTGCAAACGACCATCGAGGGTTACGATAAGAAATTGGACAACATCAAGTCAACCTACGATTCCAGACTAACCGACCTCGATGGCCTTAAAAAGGAACTCGTAAACCTGATTGCCGAGAAGTTCAACTTGAAGGCAAAACTCGGCCAGGCCACCGACGATGCGGCGGCACAGGAAGCACTGGTTCAAGACTTCATCCAACGCTACAAGCGCTTCGATGACAAGTCGGACTGCCTCAGCCAAAAGGAATTGGAGCAGAAAATAGCCGAACTGAAAAAAGAGCAGGAAACCACAGAACCCGAACTGGAAAAACTGGAAGAAGACCTTGAAGACGCCGCCAAGCAGGAAGAAAAGCTGGAGCAGCAAACCAAGGAGGTGGAAAAACAGGTGGAGGAGCAGGCCAAGCAATCCGAGGAACTGAAAACGGCGGAAGAAACCATCAAGCAGGAGTACGGAACAGACGTGAAATTAGAACCCGTGACCGTGGAAGAATGGGCAGAGAGTTTCGAGGTGGAGCGGCCATACTGGAACGCGGTGTTCCATCCCGACGACGAGGTGGTGGAAGGCAAGAAAGGCCGCTATTTCGAGGTGCAACTGAAAGATGCCGACAAGAACGTCAAACTGCTGTTCGGCCCCGGCGAGTACTTCCTGAGCAAGGCCGATTTTCGTAAAAAATACGGCTCCACCATCGGCGCATTCGTCACGGAGGCCTTGCAAGCACTGAAGAAAACCGACCAGGAAAAGGTCAAGCTGTACATTCAGGGAGGTGCCGACATCGTTGGCCAAGAAACCTTTTCTGGCAACCTGGACGAGCAGTATCTTTATAGGGAAATAAAAGTGCTGCCCATGAAAGCAGACGGGGAGCGGTTCGGCGCCATGAAGGTGACGAAGCAGACCCCGGAACAAAATTTTCGGAACCCACACCTGCCGAACCTACGGGCGCAGTACCTCAAGGAAATGATTCTGGTCTATTCCAAGAAATTCGACCCCATTGTGCTGGAAGGGGTCGTCAAGGATTTTAAGGACGAGGGGGAAAGGAATGCGATTATCTACTTGTTTTTCCCAGAGGAGGTTTTGGAGGATGGTGGTAAGTAGTAGTCAAAATGAGACAAGACAGGCGGCAACTTCAAGTTGCCGCCTGACTTGTGTCTCCGTTAAATGGTGAAGTTATTCTTTCAATGTTCCTTAATTCACCATATATCCTTGCAGGTGAACCTTCGTCAGTTCTGCAATTCTGAACGATTCCGTCTTTGTTTCATAAGCAATCGACAGTTCCGGTGTCGCATTGAAATTCGCAGTGTTGTTGCAGCCGGAGCCGTTGCTTAGGTTGTTTTGGCAGTGCCCCTCGGTGTAATTATTGTTCACAAGAACGGTTGGAACTGATTTCCTGATGACGATTACCTTATCCGTCCCTTGCATGTTGATTTCGTAGGTAAACATGGCATGTGGCTTAAAGCTATAATCCACGCCTTTCCCATTTTTGAAAAACTCGTAGCCTGTTGTCATTTCATTCGCATCAGGATATTGTTCGCTGTAAGGCACACCCGTTACGACGTCATTGTCAAATTCCAAAGCCCAGTGCTGGAACAGTGGGGCCATCTCGGCAGATTGTAGCAGCGACTCATCCTTTGCGCAGCTAAAAAGTAACAATAGGAGGGACAGCGTAGCAATTGAGTATAAATTTTTCATGGTAAAATGTTTTGAGTGAAAAAATGAAAATCTTGGCTGAGGCAGCAAATATAACTTTGTTTGACTTAAAATGCCAATTAAAATTCGGCAAATTGGATTTTATGCAAAGCGTTGCAAAGGTTGCGCCAAGATGACCTTATTGCTTGTTTTCATTGCCCCCCATTAACCCAATTGCTTTCTCCACCTCCTTCACCGGCAGCTTGCAAACCTTGTTTTGACAGACGTAAATCATCGTCTCGCCAGCTTGTAGCTTATCTTTCAGCAGCTCCAGCGAGCCTTCGGTGCTGCCGCCCAGCAACAAGGCATTTGGTAAATAATTGCGCAGCAAGGCATCTCTTTTCTTCGCAAAATCCTTCCCGATGATAGCCACCTCAAACGGTGGCCGAACGTACTGCAAATAGAGCCTGCCCCAGTTCGAGTAGTAGTCGGGACTGCCCGATTTGGCCATTGTGCTGGCCATTTTGTGCATCATCCCACGGGCAATTTCTCGGTATTTTTCATCGTAAAAATACTCCCCCAACACATACAAGTTGCTCGCCATCAGGGAGTTGGAGCCAGGAATTACATTGTCAGAGGTCTCCATTTTTCGGGCCACGAGCGGCGGGTCGAGGTCGGAGGTGTAGAAGAAGAAGCCCGTTTTTTCATCGTAAAAATGCTGGATGGCATAGTCCGTCAGTTCCCGAGCAGCATTCAGCCATTTCTCATCAAAAGTCACCTGGTACAGCGCCGTGAACGCCTCGGCGGTGAGGGCATAGTCGTCGAGGAAAGCGTTGATGACCGACTTGCCGTCCTTGTAATTGCGGCGCAAGCTGTGGTCGGACTGCATGATTTTTCCGAGGGTCAAATGGCCATTTTTCAGCGCCGCATCCAGCCACTTTTGGTTGCCGAATGCACGGTAGGCATCCACGTAGCCCTTCACCATCAGGCCGTTCCAAGCGGTGAGCGACTTGTCGTCGAGCGGCGGGCGCACCCGCTTGGAACGCACATCGAAGAGCTTGGCATTTGCCTTGGCAATCAGTGA
>JAIPBL010000058.1 GCA_021739645.1 Saprospiraceae bacterium
TCCTCTTTGCTTTTGTCCGATAAGGCTCCTTTTGTCAACATGCCGAAAGTTAAAAATTATTTGTTTTACACAGCTTTCTATTGCAATAATTTTCGGGGCTTCAAAAAAATGATTACTTTTCGCTAATCAATTACATTTTTTTTATTTGCCACCTAACTCCAGATTGACGCATTGCATGTCTTACTCAGTCGCCCAGCCAAAACCCGCAATCCGTCAATCCCATCCCGTGTGCTACCACCAGCACCCAGTCCAGGTTTGGTTTTTCAAGTTTTCCCAAGTAAGTTCTCTTTGTTTGCACAAATATAAAAACTCCTCAGCAATCCACCGTCTCCATTTTTTTCCACTATTTTCACTCACCCCCGAAGGATTCCCCCACCCGTCGTCGTCCAAGCTCCTCGAAACATCCATCACATCAAAATCAGCATGAAAAAAACGATTATTTTACTTTCCCTTTTACTCAATGGCCTTGCAGCCTATTCACAGACCAACCCTGCCATCACCACCTGGCTGCGAAACGTCACGAGCATTACGGGCCGGCACTATTTGCAGGGCAACCCAACGCCCATCAACGACAACGTGCTGGCCAATGTGCAGTCGGTGAAGTATTCCACCAATTGGGTGTACGTGCAGGCAACGGGCATCCCGGCCTACATCACCGGGCCGTTTTTGGATGGCAATCCTTCGCTGGCTACCGAGCAGACGGGCTATTTCAAGTTCCCGCTCAGCCCCGTCCAGAACACCGGGACGCCAACTGCCACCAATGCTGGCAACATCGGCGCCTTCATCAACGGCGTGGCGCTGTTCGACTGGCGGGACGGCGTGGCGTGGAACCCCAACACTATGGCACTCTGCGGCGGCCCCGGCAACCCACCCTGCCCCGGTGGCATGGGTGCCGCACAGGCCTGGAACCGGGATGCCATCCCTGCCGAGCGGGTTGGCTTCGACTGTGCCAAGGCGCACCCTGCGATGGGCAACTACCACCACCATCAGAACCCCTCTGCTTTTAACCTCGACCTCGTGGTGATCTCCGACATCTGCGACCTGTATCCCGCCGATGGGCTATATGTTATTGATGAAACGCAGCACTCGCCGCTCATCGGTTTTGCCTACGACGGCTTCCCGATTTACGGGGCTTATGGCTATAAAAACACCACCGGCACGGGCGGTTTCACCCGCATAAAATCAGGTTATCAGCTTCGCAATATCACCGTGCGCACGCACTATGCCGATGGCACGGATGTCGCCGACGGGCCGCCCGTGAGCACCACCTATCCGCTCGGTTATTTCCGGGAGGATTATGAGTTCATCACCCATTCAGAACCCGAATATTTGGACGTTCACAATGGCCGTTTCTGCGTCACACCGGAGTACCCGAACGGTATTTATTGCTACTTCGCCACGGTGGATGCCAATTGGAATTCCGCTTATCCGTATGCCGTTGGCCCTACTTTTTATGGGGTGAAAAACGCCGGCAAGGTGACGACCATTACCGAAGCTGTCACGACCTATAGCCCGACTTCGGCAGTTTTGGAGCATGGTTCTGAGAAGATAAAGACCACCATTTTCCCCAACCCATCCAGTGATTTTATTGCGTTGCAAATCAGCGGTTTATTATCGGAGAAATTGGAAGTAAAACTGTTCGATATGAACGGGAGAATGATTCAGCAAACAACCGTCCAACCAGGAAGCACTATTGCTTATCTCGATACCCGGACGCTGTATAGCGGTACTTACGTGATATCGTACTTTTTGAACGGCAACTTGGTAGGCGGTGATAGGGTGGTTTTACAGCAATGACTTTTTACGCATGATTGGCAGGACAGCGTAAATTATACTTTTGGCTTTTGGCCAAGTCAGGCCTGAAGTATAGCTACGCCAATTTAACTGCGACCAAAATAAATATTCAAACAAGATGGGCAGCAGTGTATTTGCACTGCCGCCCATCCTTACCTTAAAGGTTAATAATAAACGTCTTCCCGTTCACCGTAAGTTTTGCCTTTCCATTGCCCAAGAAGACGATTTGTCCTTCAAAATCAAAGCTCTCCCCAGAGTCGGTAGAGCCATGTACGTTCACCTTGGCACTGCCGCTGTTGATTTCTTCGTTGCTTTTATCAATGTTCAAATTGGTCACCACGAAGTCAATGTTCGACTCGGTCACGATGCCATCAGCTTTGAAAGTCTGCTCGCCGTTGCGGTCAAAAGTGCCGTTGGCGCTGAATTCGTTCACGTTTTGGCTCAAGCCCTCCAGCACCCAGTCTGCGTCGCCGTAGTCGTTGGAAGTCATGTGGTTGTTGTTGTACGAGCCTTGGCTGTGGCAGATGAAATCGTAGTTGAGCGGAGTCACGTCGTTTTCACATTCCAGCGTCCAGGTGTACTGTGTGGTGTACTCGGAACTGCCGATGGTCGTTTCGTTTTCCGTGATGATGGTGGTGTCTTTCGTCACGCCGCACTGGGAGCTTACGGTTTCCTGGGCGATTTCAACCGCCATTTCCAATTGTCCGGTAAAGCCGCCCATGCCTGCCTGCATGGCGCTTTCAATCATGTAAGATAGCTGGGTTTCCGAGATGGCCGCTTTGATTTGTTCCCGGTCTTTTCCGCAGGAACTGAGTGTGAAAAGGGCAAGGGCAAGTGCGCAAAGGCTAAAGATTTGATTTTTCATGTTTCTTAAATTTTTGATTGTGAATGATTTGGATGTTGTTATTTGATGAACCAAAGATGCCCGGCAAAGGGCGCCAATTCAAAATCTCTTCAACCAACGGTCGGGAGGTTTCAACCATCGGCAACTATTGTTTCACTAGCTTCAGTACGCCAGTGTCGTTGTTCCCGCCATATTTCAAGAAATAAACCCCGCTGGGCAGCCCTTGCAGCATTTGCTTTAGCTCCGCAAAACCAGTGGACGCTGTTTGGGAATAAGCCGCTAAGACTTGGCTATCCACTCGCAGCAACTCACAATGGTTAATTGGTGACAATGATTCGATGTGCAAGAAGTCATCGTTCGAAAAAGGATTGGGAAAGACCTGCAAGGAAGGCGCAGTCGCCTCCGCCGTGGAACTCACCGTCGGCTTGGGGGTGATGTAAACCTTGAACATCCGTTGGTTGGCGCTCGATGGCGTGATGTTGGGAATCTCCGCTTTGATACCCCCGAAGAGGTGGCCAACGAAGGTCGGGCCGCTCATTGCCCGGAGCTTCAGCACCTCGTTGGGGTAGTGCGGCGCATTTTCCGAAGGCACAAAAACCATGTTTGCTCCCAGCAGTTCGTCAAAGCTTTGTGGCATGACGAACTCCTGGCTCGTCCCGTCCGCCTGTCGCCGGAAGGTGGTGATGTCCTTGATGAACGGCACTTTGCTGTCGTACTGCAAGCCATTGTTCCAAAAATGAACGCTCAGGCCGCCAAAGAACAGCGTGTTCATGGAGCCATCCAGCGAGTCGAAAAGTGGCACGGCAGGGCAGGTGTATTGTGAAAACAACTGCTCATAGCTGGCGTCCATTTCGAAGATATTGTCTTCGGCAATGAAGATGGGATTGTAAAACGGCAGGTCTTCGTCTGGTCGGAAAACGCCACCGTAAAGGCACAGCGCTTCACTACCGTTCGGTCGGATAACGGGTGACAGGGTGAAATCCCGTCGGTGCAAATTGGCCTCGTCGTGGTGTGCCGTGTAGTCAGTGATGGCGAGGCTGGCGGTGTTGTTCGTTATTTTGAAACGCCTGATTTCATTGGTATAAACTTGCGTGAACTGTGGCGGCCCGTTCTGGTTGTACAGCCCCGAAAACTCGTGGCCGCCGACGAGGTAAAACCAGTCACCCATCTTTTCCATTTCCCCGCCACATGCTTTGAGTTGTGGCACTTCGGTTTGCCGAAAAGCTGCCGCCGGATTCTCGCCAGCCAGCAGTTTTGTCTTGAGCAATAGCAAATCCACCGCCGTCAAAACAGGGAAAGTCCTGAACTCGCCGCTGGCAATATCTTTCCCATAGCCTCCGGCAATATAGAGCCAGTCGCTGTCCTGTGCGTACTGCGGGTTGGTGGAGTGGAGGGCATCCCCGAAGGGCAGGTTCATGTCCTCCACCTCGAAGGACAGCACCGTACCGTTGTCGGGATGGATGAGCAGCACTTCCACATTGGCTTTGTCTTCTGGAAAACCCGTGGCGATGAAAAAGCCGTGCAGCCCGTTGATACGGCCCCCAATGACCACCCACCACTCATCCACTTTGCCGAAGGCAAAAGAATGAAGGCCGGGGATGCTGGCCTGTGTCACCTCCTCCAGGTCGAGGGTAAAGGGCAAATCGGCAGGGTCGCCGAGGGTTTGGGCTTTTGGGGAAATGGGCGACAGCAGCAGCGCCAAAGTGAGGAGGATTAAAACGTGTAGGGTTGTTCTCATAATGAATAGGCTTAAATTAAAAAGCAACAAACAGGCTTGGTGCAATAACCAAACCTGCCTACTACTTTTTCTTGGTAAATTTTAAAAAAAGAAGTCCTGAATGCCCTTCCAGAACAGTTCGTCCCGCTTCACGGCGTATTTCTCAAACTGCGTGGCGTTCAATACAGCCTTCATTTCCTTGTCTTTGTCATTCTGGATTTTGCTCAATCGGCGGTACTTCGACCAGTCGCTGAGTTTTGGTGTTATGACCTCCTCCTCCACTCGCTTTGCGGAGCGCAGGTTGATGTCGTGGACTTTGGGCAATTGGTCTTGCCGCAGCGCCAGGCCCAAGCGCATCAGCGAGTCCACCTGCTGGGTGCGGTATTCCGGAGTGCCGTAATTGCCTTCTTTGATGTCGTCGAGCGACATTTGGCCGCTGGCCACCGAGCTGCAAAGCAAGAATGCAACCATGGCAGCGGCTTTGGTGATTTGCTGGCGCAATGGCACGGGTGACTTTGACTGTGGAGTTTTGCCAGTACGTTCCACTACCTCCTCGAAATATTGGTCGTATTCGGGGTGGTTTGTGCCCATCACCCGGTCCCAGAAGTTGAAGTAGAGGCCGTAGTTGAATCGGGCTTGGTGGTGGTGCATATTGTGGTGCGTGGGCGTGTTCAGCCACTTGAACAGGCGGTGGCGGGTGAAGCCGCTCGGCGAAATCTCGTAGCCCGTGTGGCCCAGCACGTTGAACAAAATGCTCCACAACGTGAACAGGAAAAAGGCCGCTGCATGGACGGGCAGAACCAGCGTCAGCACCGGGATGATGGCGAATTCCAGCACCGATTCCAGCGGGTGAAACGAGAAAGAGGTATAGGGCGTGGGGTTGGTAGATTTATGGTGAACGAGGTGGAAACGACGGTACAATTTCGGGTGGTGCATCAGGCGGTGCATCCAGTAGAAGTAGGTGTCGTGCGCCACGATGAGGAAGGCGAGGCTAAAAACCCAATAGACCCAACCGTACTCTGCCACCTCAAAATAGAGCTGGCCATAGCCCATTTTTCGAAGGAAAAACACACCCAAAGCCATGCCGCCGAAGAGCAGCGAAGTGAGCAGAGAGTAGCTGATTTCTTGCCGGATTTGCGCCGATTTTGGAAAACGCTGCTGGATTTTCCAAGCGAACCATTCCTTGCGCTTCCATTTGTAAACCAATAAAAAAGCCAGGGATGTGGGGATTGCGAAGCGCAGGAATATCATGGTAGAAGTGAGCAACCAAGCGGCGCCAGGGCCGAATTGCAAGCCGATGTTTTCGATGATAGAATGCATGATTGTTTGTTTTGAGTGAAGAAATATTTGTTCTTCAAAAATGCAGGCAGCCGGGCGGCGGGGCAAACTTCTTCAACGAGTGGGCGGGAGCTTTCAACGAATGGTAGGTGGGCAGGGTGGAGCGGGGTTTTGAGGCAAATCAATCTTCTGATTCCGCATCTGCTTTTGAGCTTTCGGGCGAGGTCAGGTTAAAAACTGCCTGCACCACTTCCTCCCTTTTACCTCGACTTATGGGGATTTTATGTGCCTGTATTTCGAGCATGTTGCCCAATATGGATTGCACTTTTTCTTTTGAAATAATATAGCTTTTATGCACCCGAAGAAATCGGTCGGCGGGCAGTTGTTCTTCCAAGTTTTTCAGGCTTTCCAGCGTGACATATTTGCCGTTCCGGCAAATAAAACGCACATACTCTTTTAAGCCCTCCACGAACAATATATCATCATAAAATAGCTTGACGATTTTGCCGTCCACCTTGGCCGTGAGGAAGTCGGCTGACGAGGTCGGAGCGGTAGGGATGGGCTGGCGCAATTTGAGCTGTTCCTTTGCTTTGTTCACCGCTTGCAGGAAGCGCTCGAAAGGGAAGGGCTTCACCAGATAATCCACCACATTCAGGTCGAAAGCTTGGATGGCATACTCGGAATAGGCCGTGGTGAAGATGGTGACGGGCTGCTGTTGCAGGGTTTTGAGCATGTTCACCCCGCTCAGCGTCGGCATCTGGATGTCGAGGAAAAGCAGGTCGATTGGCTGTGAATTCAGGACTTCGAGCGCGGCCATGGCCGATTTTACCTTGGCCACCACTTCCAGCCCTGGCACATCCTGGATGAACGTTTCGAGCAGGTTCAGGGCCAGGTATTCGTCGTCAACAAGCAGGGTTTTTATCGTGGACATAAGGAAATTGTTGAATTGCTTTATTGTTGGATTGTTAGGGGTCAAGCGTTTACTTTTAATACAAAAAAGACCTTGAAAAGGCCAAGCTCATCGTGGGTTTCCAACTGGAAATCGTCGGGATGCTGCAAGGCCAATCGTCGGTGGATATTCTCCAACCCGACGCCGCCCGTCCGGTCTTTTTGTTGGTCGGCATCGTTTTTAGTATTGGCGGTATTGAAGGTCAATTCACCTTCCCGTACCGTCAACTGCATTTTTACAAAAGCCTTCGGGTTGGTGTCAAAATCGCAGTGTTTAAAGCAGTTCTCGACGATGGGAATCAAAATCATCGGCTCGATTTTCACCCCGTTCAACTCCCCTTCTGCGGTGAATTCGATGTCCTGCGGCTCCTCGTTCCGCATCTGGAATAGCTCGATAAAATGCCGGATATGCTCCACTTCTTTTTCCAGCGGCACGAGGTCGCCCTTCTTTTCGTACACCACGTAGCGCAGGAGTTGGGAGAGTTTGAGCACCATATCCGCCGTTTTCGGGGAGCGCACCACGGCGAGGGAATAGATATTGTTGAGGGTATTGAACAGGAAATGCGGGTTGATTTGCGCCCGGAGGAACTGCAACTCCGCCTCCGTCTGCCGGTTGATGATGGCCAGCGCCTTGCGCTCGGCAGCGTATCGGTTGATGAGCACTTGGTAAATCGTGCTCAACATGACGATACCGTACCCCGTGGCGACCGCCCCAAACAGCAAGCCCCGCTCTAAGCTTAGTGGTTCTACGCCGCTTTGCAAGAGGGATTGCTTATTGATATAAAAACGGCAAGGCACGGTCACCCAAATCATCACGTTTGCCAAGGCGATATATGGCACATACTTTTTCTTTTCGAGGAACAGGTTGACCAGCCAGGCATTGGCATAAAAAAGCAGGGCCAGCACCACGTGGTTGATCAGTGGCCGCCAGATGTTCAGCCCGGGGTCGAGGAACCAATTGGACAGCACGAGGTTCAGTACCCCCAGTACCAGCCAAAAGGCCACGTGCAGCCAGATGGTCATCTTCCGGTCGGTCATTTTTATCATTTGCCGCATATCGTTTTTGTCATTGGGTAAAACTATTCCAAATGCCGGAGCTGGCCAATCTTTTTCAATCAACTGCAGCAATCAGCAAACCAATCGTTCACCAACTTCAATGATTGGGGAACCCCAATCGTCTAATGCGCCCAACTTGTTGTTTTTTTATCCACCTGTATTTCAAATAGCTTTCATTGCTTTCACCACCTCCTCCTTTCGTCGTCTCGAAACTTCGATGCGGGCGTCGTTGCGAAGCACCAAATACCCCTCGTGGTCAAGGAAGGAAATGAACGAGCGGTTCACGAGGTGCGACTTGTGGGTTCGCAAAAAACCATGCGGAGCGAGCAACTCTTCATACTCACCCAAACCCTTTGATGCTAGAAATTTACGCCTTTCGGTCAGGTGAAACTGCGTGTAACTACCCAGCGCCTCCAGTCGGATAATTTCATTGGGAGGAAAAAAATGGATGCCGTCTTTCGAGGACACGGCGAGCCGGAACTGTTCGGGGCTTTTCGCTTGGAGGTTGCTCAAGCCATTGCGGAATTGCTCAGGCTGGAAGGCCAACTCATCGAGGCTGGTCTGGTAGCGCTGAACAGCAGCCATAAGTTCTTCCGGTTCGATGGGTTTTAGCAGGTAATCAAAGGCGCTAAAACGGATGGCCTGGAGGGCAAATTCACTGAAAGCGGTGGTGAAAATGACCTTGAAACTTCGCTGGCGAATCTGTTGTAGCACCTGAAACCCATCGAGGTGTGGCATCTGGATGTCGAGGAAAACGAGGTCGGGTTTCAGCTCGTGAATCATGGGAGCAGCCTGACGGGCGTCGTTGCACGACCAGATGCGTTCGACGTCCGGCACGTAACGCTCCACCATCAATTGCAGGACGCTGGAAGCCCTCAGTTCGTCGTCTATGATTAGTGCTTTGAGCATGGATGTTTTATTCATCAAGGATAATTAGCTCAAGTTGCGGATGATGTTCCGTAGGAACAAAATCTTTGTAGCACTTTGCCAAAGCACGGTTTTCCGTTCCATCGGAACGGCATCTTTGGGGCAAAATACCGTTCCGATGGAACGGAAGGATTCAAAATGCATGATTCTACAAAGATGTCGTCCCGATGGGACGTTATCCGCAATTTGAGTTAATTAAGCTCCGATTCACGCCAGTTTTATCATCACTTTCGTCCCAATTGGAGTGCCATCCTCTGAAACCAAGTCAATGATTTCCAACGAATTATGCTGCTGGTGACGGCTGTTGAGCGCCTCCAACCTTTCCAAGCCAGCGCTCATGCCCTTGCTTTGGTGCTTGCCGTTTCCGTTAGTTTTTTGGGCGGCAGTCCTTCCAACCCCATTGTCCTCGACGATGCAAACTAGGTGCTCCGCAATGTCGGTTTCAAAACGGACGAACAGGCGGCGCATGCCTTCCTTGTGCAAAAGTCCGTGCCAAATAGCGTTTTCGACAAAAGGCTGGATGAGCAGTGTGGGCAGTTTGTACTCGTTGAGGTCGAGGCTCGGTTCGTGCTCGATGCTGTACTCGAAACTATCGGCAAATCGCAGGGACTCCAATTCGAGGTACAGGCGTAGCATCCCGATTTCTTCCCGGAGGCTCACCATTTCGTGGTCGCTGTGCGCCAGTACCAACCGCAGCAGCTTCGAGAACTTGGACAGATAAGTGGCTGCGCCATCGCTGTTGCCCGTCATTATCAATTCTTGGATGGAGTTCAGGGAGTTGAACAAAAAATGCGGGTTCATTTGCAGCCGCAGGCTTTGCAGCCGGGCCTGGAGGGCGGAAGCTTTCAACCGCTCCAGTTCCAAAGCCTGTAATTGGCGTTTTTTCAACATGGCCTCCCGTCTGCGGATGAAAAACCAGAGCAGGCAAATTGCGGCGGCAGCCGCAAACCCAAAGAAAAGCGGCGTCTGCCAGAAAGCCGGTTGGATACGAAAATTGAATGGCGGCGCTGCATACCACTGCGACCCAGAGAGGCTGGCTGCCAATTCCAACTGGTGCTTTCCGAGCGGTAAGTTGGCGAGCCGGATGGTGCCACTGCCGTTGGTGCTGACCCACGGCCCATTGTCCTCCAGGCGGTAGCGGTACTGCAGTTTTCCGGCGTTGTTGAAGTACGGTGCCACCACCTCGAAAGTCAGCGTGTTTTGCTCATGTGAAAAAACGAGGTCTGGCTGAGGGTTCCAGATGACGCTATCGCCGTCACCGATTGTCAGCGTTTGCAGGGTTGGGGCGAGGGGCTGGCTTTCCAGCTCGATTTTTTCAGGGTAAAAATAGTTGATGCCATTCTGCCCGCCGAGAAACAGCAGCCCGTTGCTGGCCCGAAGCATGGCATGGGGGTGGTAAAAAAGGCTCTGGATATTGTCGGCAAAATCGAAGCGGCGAAACACCCCAAGCGAGGAGTCGGCGAGAAAAAGCCCGTCGCTGGTGCCGAACCAAAACCGCTGCCGGTGGTCTTGGTAAATAATTGTCGCATGCGAGTTTCCAATCGGAGAATCCACTTTTGAAATCACGCCCGCTGCTGATGCGGGCGATAACCGGAACAGCCCATTGGAGGTGCCGAGCAACATTTCGTCGTTGCCATTTTGGGCGATAGCCCACACCAATTTCTGGTCGGTAGGGATGCTGAACTGGAGGTGCAGCTGCTCGTCAAGTACATAAACGCCTTTTGTGCTGCCAAGCCAAATCCTGCCCGTTGAGTCCTGACAAGCGCCGACAATATTGGTGTTGTTGCCCGGGAATTGCAGAAAATCAAGCAGATATGACTTTGCTCGGAGCAAGTAAGTATGTTTTTTGGCACACACAACAAAGTCGCCATTGCGCAAGAGGAGGATGCCGGAGATGAAGTCATTTTCGATTTCTGCCGCCACCGAATCGGAGGTGATTTTAGGGCGGCGGTAGGAATCCGCCGCTGGGTTGTACAACCAAACTCCCTTCCCAGTGGGGCCAAGCACGACGTAAGGCGCAGCGAACGCCATGCCCCGCACGCTGGGGTGGCTGAGGCGGTCGGTAACGTCTTCTCCCGGCGCATGAACCGCTACTTGCCCTGTTTTTAGGTCCAATTTATTGAACCCATGAAAACCGCCGAACCAGATATTCCCGTCACTGTCTTCGGTGAAACCTATCACGTTGGAATTCCATTTCAGCGGTTCTTCGTCGTGGTAGTTTCGGAACAGCCCAATGGTGTTTTCCAACGAGCGGAACGCCACGACGTTGGTCTGGTTGTGGGTCCAAAAAGTCCCATTATCGTCTGAAAAGAGCCGAAACAGCCGCTCGTCCAGGTCAATTGGTTTGCCTTCGGCAAAAATGCGTTGCCGGGTAAAGCGGTCGCTGCGCAAGTCGTAAGTGCATATTCCAAACTTCGTGGTGACGAGAAAAAGGCTGTCACCAACTGGAACGGCGTCATGGATGCCAGGAAAATGCTGCCAGTTGCTTAGACCATATTCCATGGCATCCACTGGGGTCTTCGTACCTAAGTTGAAATCGAGCCAGAACGAATAATCGTTGAAATAGGACCAGACGGCGAGGTCGGGGGTTAGGGCGCAAATGCTGACATAAGGCGTCCAAACTTCCACCGTCCTAACCTTTCCGGTGGCGAGGTCGGCGGCGTGGATGCAGTTTTTGCCGGGGTAAAAAATGGTGCTTTCGCAAACGTCGAAGCGCAGGCTGCCAGTGGAAAACAAGGGCGGCGGCAGGGAAATGGGGAGGCTTTGGAAA
Source organism: Saprospiraceae bacterium (assembly GCA_021739645.1). Classification (GTDB taxonomy): domain Bacteria; phylum Bacteroidota; class Bacteroidia; order Chitinophagales; family Saprospiraceae; genus UBA6168. Next base: position 11,335 of record JAIPBL010000058.1, read on the forward strand.
GCGCCTTTTTTTTCATCCCAACCGAAAAGCCCTTTGGAGGTGAGGGCGTAAACTGGCCGTTCTTCCAACTGAAAAATGATACGGACAATGCCGATGCTGGCAGTGTCATGTGGCACGGGCTCGAAGCCCCAGCGGTCGGTGCAAGTGCGGAAGATGCTGCTGCCCACCAGTGCCCAAACCCGGTTATCCCGGTCGCAGAGCGCCTGCATGACGTTGTTTTCAAATTGGTATTTGTAAACATTCCGGCCATCGAAACGCTGCAAAACATCGCCTGCCCCGACCCATAAAAACTGCTGACGGTCTTTGAAAAAGAACTCGATGGAGCCGCCACTGATGCCTTGCGCTGCGCCAAATACCTGCGCATGGTATTGCGGAAGCTGGGCGGAAAGCATGAGCCTCCCAGACAGGAACAGCAAGAGAAATAGACATCTCAAGGGCATTTTTTTGTCAAATTTAACCTAAGATTTGAGTTGACAGGGAAAGTCTTTTTAAAAGGAAGGTTTGGGTTGAGGAACGGAAACGAGGTTCAAGCCGGGCTTGAAAGGAAAGTACTGTCGAAGTCCTCTTCGACAGCCCGGACGCCAAAGAGGACTTTGGCGATACGTTCACTCAAACGCGACATGAGCCGGAAATGAAACCGCTTGTGCCGTTGAAAAACCGAAATGCGCCGTTGGTGAAAATAAAGCGGGGCAGCTGCTTTGGGCGGAATAATTTGCTTTAAAATCCTCCCATAACTGATGCAACAATTGCCATGATGCGAATTTACTTTCATTTCAAACCACTGTTATTCCTGCCCCTCCGCCCAATTTTTATCGCCCCAATTTTGCTCATCTCCGTGTCCTTGTGCTTTGGTCAACAACAGCCATTAGGAGCATCTTTGGGCAGCATCAACCGCACTACACCCCAGATTGGGTTCAATACCAATGCGCACCTCGCTCAAGGTTTTCCGCAGCCTTCCTATTCCGGTGCCAATTGGAACCAACAATGGTTCATTGACAGTACGGCTTCCATTTACCCCGAAATATTAAGGTACCCAGGTGGACTGAACTCAAACCATTGGGATTGGGTGACCGGATGGTTCCGCCCTGGGTTCGAACCCGCCAGCCCTCCTGTGACAGTCAGGGCCGATGAGTTCAAACAGGGTGTAAACGCTTGTAATGCAGAAGGGCTTTATGTGGTAAATTTGGAAACATCCGATGCGCATTATGAAATGGATGGATTGCGGCACGCCGAAGCGATTGGGCTGTCCCCGACCTTGTTTGAATTGGGCAACGAGCACAATTTGCAAAATGGGAATTTCCCCAACCAATACATGACTTCATTGGGATATGCCCAATTGGCCAAAATATATTACGACAGTATAAAAATAGAATACCCCAATGGCAAAGTGTGCGCAGTTGGGGGCAACACCAATGGCCGGCCAGACTGGCATACGGTCATCGAAACAGAGATACCAACCATTGAAGCATTTGCCTGGCATGTTTACACAAATGCAGATAATGTTGACCATGTTTTCAATGTGAACCGGGCACTGGCTGTCCCTTTTGGAACGGCTACCGATAATAATTCTTTGGCCTTTAGATTTATCAAGGGCGGGTTCAATTCTCTCCAACCTGGTCGAGAAGTGTGGGCTACCGAATATAATCTATGGGAGCAACAAATAGCAAGTTCGCCTGTCATAGCAGAGACATGGACTCATTTTCTTTACCTGAATGCCATGCACCATTTTTTCCTTTCCCAGCCCAGTATAACGATGTTTTTAAACCACTCTTTGGCTTCCGTCAATACCTTTTATTATTCCATTTCAAATTATGACAAACATATAACGGCCAATGGCATTGCCATGCAATTATTGCTTGATGTGAGTAGGGGGTCTTCCACTTGTCAAGACATGGTATTTACAGGTAACCCCTCCATGGTTTATAACAATATATCCATCCCGAAATTGACAGGTTGGAAGTTTAATCATACCGGGACTGAGAAAGGATTTGTCTGTAATTATTCTGCCGATACATTTAGGCTTTCACTTGCCAATGTTTTTTCCAATTCAATGCTTTTTGACCAATATTTTGCCGACACGGCATTAGTGGTAAATGGACTTTCAAGCATCAATAAAACTTCAGGAAGTAGCAGTGACTCTATCACTATTTTACCATTTTCATTTACCCAAATCACCGCCGAAACGCCCCTCCCTGTTGAATTTGCCGACCCACTGCAAGCCAAGAAAGTGAATGGGGGAATTGAGGTGATGTGGGCGACCGAAACCGAAAACAATTGCGATAAGTTTGAAGTGGAACGAAGTGGCGGAGCGGGGATTTTTGAAAAAATAAAAACGGTAAAAGGGAGCGGGAATTCAAGCTCATACCGCCTCTATAAAATCACAGATACCCGACCATTAAACAAGCATAATTATTATCGGATTAAACAAATTGATTTTGATGGGAGGTATAAATATTCAAGAATAGTGGCAGCGCAATATGAAAACCCCGTAGCCAAAATTTTTCCGAACCCGGCGGGTGATGAATTGTTTTTTGAAACCAATGACCATGTCGAAAAAATAGAAATAATCAGCACAATGGGCAGGGTGGTAGAAACAATTAATAATCCCGAAAAAGCAATTAATTTAGAATCGCTACCGACGGGGGTTTATTATTTAAGGTTATTCGGCAATAGCTATCAATCTATCATAATGAGGTTTTGTAAGTCGTAAAATCCAAACAAAATGCAATTGATTATTCTCATGAAACAGCCATCATATTTTTGGAACTTCATTTTCTTCATTTTTTGCCAATTCGTGCCTTCATTCATCCAGGCGCAGGTAACCTGTACGGTGAGTGTCAACGCATCGCAAGTCATCAACCCTGCATCCAAAAAGCTCCTCGGAACCAGCTTCGATGGGCGTTCGAGCATGGATTTCAATGCTGGCCCTGGCGTTGATCCTGCCGGATATTTTGACCCTGCTACCGGGGCAATTTTGCCAGCAGTGGAAGCGGCTTGGAATAGGCTGCCTGTTCGGGGAACACGCTATCCGGGAAACCTTGAAATCCTAAATTGGAACTGGTCGTACACCATCGGGCCGTTTGCCAGCAGAACAGCCCAACCTATGGGCCCCAACAACTTCAATCCCCAAGCCTTGCAGTTTGGTTTCGACGAGTTCATGGACACCATGACAATCGGGAAAGGGCTGCCAGCGGATGAAGTGCAAATCATGGTCAACCTTTATCCAAGTGTCGGGCAACCAAACCCTGCCATCCTCGCTGCCGATTGGGTGGAATATTGCAACGTAGAGAACGACGGCACGAACCCAAGGTACGGGACAGACTGGGCCATGCTTCGGGATTTGTATGGACACCCCGACCCCTATGGCATCAAAATCTGGAACATTGGCAACGAACCTTGGTCGCCCAATGAGCTTGGCAATGGTGTTACCGGTGCAAATGATTTTATTGCTTTGGCTATCCCCATCATTGATTCCATGCTCGCCGCTGACCCTACCATTCACATCACCGTGCCTGCCGTAGGCCCAAGCTACTCCAACTGGAATAGCACTTTGCTCGGTTCGTCAGACCTGATGAGCAGGGTATATGGCTTTTCCTCTCATGCCTTTTATGACGAGAACCCGGCCACTGGAAACCCGAGCATCAGTCAGGTAGAGGTCTGGCTGGCAGATTTGGCTATGGCTGCAAATGCGATCGGGAAAAAAGTCATTTCAGGCGACCATGCACATGATGCCCCCAACGGCGACCTAGACAAGGCGATGCGCTGGGAGGGTGCCCTCGCAACAGCTAATATGTTGCTCATGGTGAGCCAGGTCAACAATGTCGAACTTGCCAATTTCTGGATATACGGCAATGTAAAAGCCCAATGGCACCCCATCCGGCAAAACGTTGGTGGCACTTATACTTTCATGGCCGTTCCTCAACTATACGAGCAGTTTGCTTCCGTTTTTTACGACAAATCTTTGAGCACGACCATCTCAAACGCATCAGGCGGTGGCCCTGTGCCCAACGTTCGGGCCACGGCTTTTAAGTCGAACAATGGCGCATTGGCAAGCGTGGTCGCTGTCAATATTGACCTCGCAACGGACAACGAGATGATTCCGCCCACCATGTCGGGTTTTGACCTACAGACCGTCAAGCTGCTGACCGCCCCATCCATCAATAACGATACTTTCTTCACTACCACCGTCCTGCCATTGGGCAATGGAAACTATTTGTTCCCACATACGGGTGTCTTGATTTTTGACTACCAAAGCTCACCGCTCGCCGTCGAATATGCCGAACCGATGCGGGCTTATCCCGTCGAAGCAGGTGTCCGAGTGGAATGGGCGACGGCCTCAGAATCCAACAGCAGCCATTTCGAGGTGGAGCGAAGTGCGGGTGGGATTGATTTTGAAAAAATCGGGAAGTTGGATGCCCAAGGATTTAGCGATGAAATGAAACGTTACCATTTCATCGACAGAAACCCGCTTGCAGGCTTGAGCTATTACCGAATCAAGCAGATGGACACTGATGGGAGGTTCAATTTTTCAAAAATCATGAGCGTGCAAACACGGGTTTTTGAATTGAAGATGAGCCCCAACCCAGTGCTGGAAGAACTCCACCTCTCCGTTTACCCCGCCCCCAGCGACGACGCCATTTTCCAACTTGTCAACACTGCTGGCCAGCTTGTGCTGGAGCAAAAACTCTCCCCCTCAGCCGAGGCTTGGTTGAACCTCTCGCACTTATCCGATGGCATTTATGGCTATCGTTTTTGGACCGGCAGGTATTGGCTCGCCGGGCGATTATTGAAACAATAAGCATATTTGAGCACCCATTCAATTGGTAATTCGAGAAACCTCCTTATTTCAAAACCACCGTGGCTTTTTCACCCGAAAAGGCAAGAGCATCGGCACGTCCCGCTGGTATCTTCGGTAGGCTTCGCCAAACTCGGTGACCAGTTTTTCCTCCTCCAGCCTGCTTCCAATGACGAGATAAATCGTGGAAATGAGCGCAAAGGCGAACATGGCATCCGTCGGGAAGATGAGCAAGATGCCGATCACCACCAGCAAGGTGCCAAAATAGAGCGGATGCCGCACCCGGCCGTTCAAGCCCCTGATTATCAGTTTGTTGTGTTGAGGTTTTTGGTCAGTCCGCAGTTGTTCCAGCCCCATGAACTCGTCGAGGTTGTAGCGTTTCATTGCCCGTACTATCCATGAAATACCGGCCAAGGCCAAGAAAGCGCCAGGGTAGGGGAGTATCAGGTTCGGCGTCCAGAGCGCCGTTTTTTCCACCAAAAAATAGAGGGTGAAAATGGCGGCGAACAGCCCCACCGCCACCACGTTGAACAACAGGCGATAGTAGCGTGGCGATACAATTTTGGTCAGTGCTGCCTTCACACCATTGGCAGCAAGCAGGCTGTGCAGGGTGTAGTATGCGATGAGGGCTAGGATGAAGTAGAGGGTGTGCATTGGTCGTCAATATTTGGGGTAAAGGTAGGCTGGAATCTTGTTTCGTCAGTATGATTCACGCCACACTTCTACCGACGAAAGACATCGTCACGCAGTTTTTCACAAATTCACGCACCGGGAGTTTCGGACGTTGTACACTACCCCCTCACTTCATACCGGCAAGTTTGTCCAAGTCCACGGCTTCGACGAGTTTTTTCAAATCGTCCATATCGGAATCGCTGCCATTTGTGCGGCCGTTGGCGGTCAAAATAAAACGGCTGGCAACAATGACGGCCAACTCGCTGCTGCCGTTTTTACGAAACTTTTCATAGCTTTTGTAGCTGCCCATTTTACCGGTGCGCTCGTAACCGTTCTCGTCCTCCTTGTCCACTTCCATGGTGGACCAGGCGGCGATGCCCATCATGGCCATACCGAGGCCGCCGGTGTCGGTGATGGTCATTTTTACAGACCGGTCGCCGGATTTGTAGTTGGCTTCCGCTACGGACACATTCATGCCCAGCGCCCCGGTGGATTGCCCAGACTTGGAGGTGCGGGAATAACCACCCAGGCTTTCGGGCAGCAGTTCCTGTAGGCTTCTGAAGTTAACGGTTTTCACCTCTTCGCCCCCATTGATATTTTTCATGGCATCCTGTGCCTGCTTCATGGCTTCGGCCATGTTGGCGGGTTCGGAGGAGGTGGAGGAAGTGTTTTCGCTTTCGGCTGTCGAAGCGGCAGTTTCCTGGCTGGCCTGTTCTTTTTCCTCCTTGTTGCCGGAGCAGTTGGCGAGGAAAATCATGGCAAACAGGAATAGCAATGCGGAGATTGATTTTTTCATACGGCTTGGATTTTTAAATAAGCTGAAAAGCTTGTTGTTAATTATGTAAAGCAGTTCGTGTCTTTTGCTAGTTGGGCAGGTAGTGCATGGAATAGGCAGCTTTGCAAAGATAACCGAAAAACCTGTCGCTGCAAGTCTTCTATTTTTCCTCAAAACCACTACCTTTCCGTCGAACGAAAATCCGACCTGTGAGAGGATGTTTGCAAAACCCTTTTCGGCTGGTGATGGCCTGCACGATGCTGTGCTTGGCCACGCTATCCACGCTATCGGCATGTGCCCAATATGATTCCCTGTTGAACATGCCGTTCAACGTCAGGTACCCTAAGCTGCTTGGTTTGTTGAGCCAGAATCAAAACGCTTCCGATTCAGCAAGGCTCGTGGCTGAACTTGATGCACGGGCTACATTTGCGAAGGCAAAAAAAGACCCACAACTGTTGGCAGAAATCGAGTCGGTTCGGTTCAAGGGGTTGTGTAAAAAGTCCCATCGGGACTACATCTTTGTAGCATTGCCAAAGAATGTTCCGAACCGTTCCGTAGGAACGGCATCCTGGCAGAACAAATGACGTTCCTACGGAACGGTAGACGAAATTACATTCGTCAGTTCTACAAAGATTCACCCCCTACGGGGCTTTTTACACAACCCCGGGGTAAATATGCTAACTTTTCACACCGCCGAACTGGAGTTCGGCGGCACGATAAACACCTAACTATGGACAAAGAAAACTACTTCTACCGAGGCGATTTGCCGCATTGGCAGCCACCAGAGGGTACTTTTTTCATAACCTACCGCCTCTTTGGCTCCGTTCCAATAATCATAATCGAAGAATTGAAAAAAGCACACCAAGTGGCTTTGTTGCAAATAGAACGAGAACCCTTCGAGAAGGAAGGCGTTGAATTAGCCGATTTGCCGCCCAATATTCGCAACAAATGGCTGGCCATTATGGACAAGAAAAGGTATGAAGAAGGCGCTCGACATTTCAAGCGATTGGACGATTTCTTGGACACGAATTTAAACGAACCGCATTGGTTGAAACAACCAGATATCGCCCGACTCGTAGCAGATGCTATTCATCATGGAGCAGATAAGTATTATAAATTATGGGCTTTTTGCATCATGTCCAACCATGTTCATATCCTGCTCACGATGCTGCCCGGCGCACCCATACTTTGGAAGGTGCTTCAAGACAGCAAAAAATATACAGGCCGAAAAGCCAACCGACTGTTAGGGAGGGAAGGGCAATTTTGGGAAACGGAAAGCTTCGACCACTTGGTTCGGGAAAAACGAACTTATCAAAAAGGCTCCTTTGGCCGCATCTTTTGGTACATCTTGAATAATCCAGTAAAAGCAAGATTGGCAGTGGATTGGAAGGATTGGCCTTGGAGCTATGCGCATCCTGATTTCGTGCCGCCGAACTCCAGTTCGGCGGTGTGAAAAGTTAGCATATTTACTCCGCCGAACTGGAGTTCGGCAGCACATTGGGCGGCACAATTAGACCAGCCAAAGCCCAGTTTTTCTTAGCGCCGCCCATTCCTCAGAGGCCAAAAAAAATGAGAAATCCCCCTCCCCATGCTCCGCAAAATCCTTCTCCAGCGCTGCAAAACTCAACACCGGATGCTCGCCGATTTGCAGCAGCGGCAGCACGTCCACCAGCCATTGGCCGTGGGCGGGCGTGGTTTGCAATTCCCAACTGTGTTGTTTGTGGTGAAAAACGAGCGTTGCCACGGCATTTCCGTCTTCGTCTTCATCGAGGGTGGCAGTGGGTAGCGGGCCATGCCAGGCGACCAGTGCCGTCGGGCGGGTCGTTTTTTCGGGTTGCGGTGCAATGCTTTTTTGGATGAAACTTTTCGGTATCGTGGGCCTTGGCGTCTTGAACTCAAACCAATCCGCCAGCCGGAAATCAAAGCAGACGCCGTGCATGTAGTTGAACAGCGACTTGCGCAGTCCCTCGGCAAAAAGGTCGTGTTCGGCACCCGTGGGGTCGTCGTGGTGGCGGTCGTTGTCGGCAAAGCCAGCGAAATCAGGGCCAGTTTCGGTCACGCCATAGGCTACCGGATCGAGGCCGACGGGGCTATGCGCCGTCATTGCGAAGCGGTGCCAAAACCCCGACTGCACCACCCCGTTTTCAAACAACTGTCGCACCATTTCCAGCGAATCAATCGTCTCCTGCGCTGTCTGCGTCGGGAAGCCGTACATCAGATAGGCATGCACCATGATGCCCGCCTCGGTGAAATGGTGTGCCACCCGTGCTACTTGCGCCACGGTCACGCCCTTTTTCATGCGCTCCAGCAGTCGGTCGGAGGCCACTTCCAGCCCGCCGGACACGGCGATGCATCCCGATGCCTTCAGCAGCCGGCAAAGGTCGGCGGTGAAGCTCTTTTCGAAGCGGATGTTCGTCCACCAAGTGACGGTGAGGCGGCGGCGCAGGATTTCCAACGCCAAATCCCGCATGAGGGCGGGCGGTGCGGCCTCGTCCACAAAGTGGAAGCCCGTCTGCCCGGTCTGTGCGATGATTTCTTCGATGCGGTCGCAGAGCAGCGCCGGTGTGAGCGGCTCGTAGCGTTGGATGTAGTCGAGCGTCACGTCGCAGAACGAGCATTTGCCCCAGTAGCAGCCGTGGGCGAGCGTGAGCTTGTTCCAGCGGCCATCGCTCCAAAGGCGGTGCATCGGATTCACGATTTCGATGACGGAGAGGTAGTCGTGGAGTGGGAGGTCGGAGTAATCAGGCGTTCCGGTTTCCCGCTGTGGCACGTCGAGTTCGGTGCTGGTATTGTGATAGCATACCACGCCATTTAAGAGCGAATAAGTCCGCTTTAAATATTGTGCATCTTTTTTGCCCTCAATATGCTCGATTAAATTCAATAGCGGCAATTCTCCGTCGTCCAAACATATATAGTCCAAATAAGCGAAAATACGAGTGTCAGCAAGTCTTCTCAGCTCGGTATTGGCGTAGCCGCCGCCCATGATTATTTTTATTTGCGGATGAAATTGCTTCACATATTGTCCGCATTTAAAAGCCCCATATACATTGCCGGGAAACGGTACGGAGAGGCATATTATAGCTGGGTTTTGCGCCGCAATATGTCTCTCCAAGGTTTCTTTTAAAATAGTGGCCACCAACGAGTCCGGTGCTTGCAGTTCTCGCTCCATTTCATCGAAACTGGAGGCTGTGCTGCCGAGCCGTTCCGCATAGCGGCTGAACCCAAAATGCGGGTCAACCGCCTCTTTTATCAGGTCGCCCAAATCTTCCAAATACAGCGTGGCGAGGTGTCGTGCCTTGTCATGCGTGCCCATGGTCCCGAAGGCCCATTCGAGTTCCTCCAGGGTATCAAAACGGCTGGCCTCGGGTAAGTAGCTGCGGTCGCAAATGCTATGGGCTAGCGTCGGGTTTTTGTTCTGCAAAAAAGCGATGACCGGGTTGATGGTGGCGAGGTAGTCGGCTTTTAATGCGATGATTCTCAGGGCGTTATCACTCAATTGCGGATTGGGGGTGCTGCCGGAATCCGGAATCCCCAATCCGCAATCAAAAAGCCGTTGGAGTCCTTTTTTCGAGAACAGTTCTAATATCACCTCGATGCCGAGGTCAGCCTGCGCCGAGGGGTAGCCCTTCGTGTTCAGGAAGCCTTTGAGGTACGCCGTGGCCGGGTACGGCGTGTTCAACTGCGTAAAGGGCGGGGTGATGAAAAGGGTCTTCTTTTTCAAAAAACAGGAATTGGTACGGGGCGAAGTTAGGCAAAGTGATGAAAGGGGCAATCCCTCAGTCATGGAGAGGGCGTCATTCATGAACGGGCATCGGTCAGAACTTCGGGAATGACAAAGCGGCTTGAGCGAAAAAAAATGGGTAGAAAAATCAATGACAAACTTCTCACCCCACCCGCATCCTATCCTCCCCAAAAACCTTTTCGAGCATTTCCAATAAAAAATCGGCGTCCATTTTCGAAAAAATAATTGGCGGTTTAATTTTTAAAACATTGTGAAACGGCCCGTCGGTGCTCATCAGAATGCCGAGTTCCCGCATCCGGTTGGCGAGGTAAGCAGTTTCGGCAGCGGCAGGCGTGAGCGTTCCCCGGTCTTTTACCAACTCAATTCCAAGGAACAGGCCCGGCCCCCGCACATCGCCAATGATAGGGAATTGGTTGGCCAGTTCGTGCAGACCTTGGCGGAGGTAGCCCCCGATTTCTCGGGCATTTTCCTGCAAACCCTCGTCTTTTATGACCCGCAGCACCTCCAGCCCGATGGCACAGGACACCGGATTCCCCCCAAAAGTGTTGAAATATTCCATGCCGTTTGCGAAGGCATCGGCAATGGCTCGGGTTGTCACCACCACGCCCAGCGGATGGCCGTTGCCGATGGGCTTGCCCACCGTCACGATGTCCGGCACAACGCCGTGCTCCTCGAAAGCCCAAAAATGCTCACCGTGCCGCCCGCAGCCTGTCTGTACTTCGTCGGCAATGAGGAGGCCGCCAAAGCTGCGAATCTGCTTTGCTGCCTCCGCCAGATAGCCCGTCGGCAGTGGGACTTGTCCGCCGCAACTGATGACCGACTCGCAGAGGAACGCCGCCACGCCACGCCCGGCATCTTTGATTTTTTGAGCGGCTTCGCCTAAATGGGCGGCGTATTTCAGACCATTTTCCTTGGTATTTCCCCGGTAAATCCCCCGATAGACGTCGGGCATCGGCATGACGTGCACATGTGGGGGAGCGCCCTTGCCGCCCGGCCCTTCGAACTTGTAGGAACTCACGTCCACGCAGCCCTGTGTGTTGCCATGGTAGCCGACTTCCACCACCAGCATGTCTTTTTGTTGGGTAAAATTCTTCGCCAAACGCATGGCCAGTTCGTTGGCCTCGCTGCCGCTGTTGACGATGAACGCCACGTCCAGTTCCGGCGGGAAGGTGGCCAAAAGCTCCTCGCTGAACCGGACGATATTCTCGTGCAGGTAGCGGGTGTTGGTGTTCAGGACGGCCATTTGGCGCTGGCCGGCCCGCACCACACGGGGGTGTTCATGGCCCACGTGCGCCACGTTGTTCACGGTGTCCAGGTAGCGCCGCCCAGTTTCATCGAAAAGGTACTGCCGCCAGCCCCGCCGCATGTTGAGCGGATTTTGGTACGACACACTGAGGTTTTTGCCCAGATGTCGTTGGCGGAATTGCAGGATTTCACCCGCAGCCAACTTGACTGGCGGCGGCGGAGACGGCTGGCCAAACAGCAGCAACCACGGGTCGGGGCAGATGCTTTTCCAAACCGTTTTCTTTTCGGGAAAGACCACTCCGGTGAAGTCGCCCTGCCAGCCCATCATGTCGAGCATGACCTGCAGGTGCAGGTGCGGCGGCCAGTTTCCGTTCTCTGGCATTGGCCCGATTTGGCAGAACGCCTCGCCTGCCCGAACCTTTTGACCTACTTCCAGGCTCTCCAGTGATTTGCGGCTCAAGTGGCCGTACAGCGTAAAAAAGGTCAGGGTAGGGGAGACCCGGTGTTCCAAAATGATGGTTGGGCCGTAATTCAGTTCGCTGGCATTGTCCTGAAAACTGTGCACCGTGCCAGCGACGGGTGCCTGGACGGGTGTTCCCGGTGGCGCAAAAATATCCAGCCCGATGTGCACGGTACGCCATTCGGGGCCGTCGTTGCCGTTCACGGCGTAGGCATCGGTGGTGTAAAACGGGCGGGCTTCATCGTAGCGGCCAATGATGGGACGGTTTGCGAATTGGGGTTTGCCGGACTCGGCCAGCACCTGCATGATTCGGCGCTGGAGCTTTTCGGGGTCTTCGAGGTTGGCGTAGTTGCCGAGGTCTTGGCTGCCAACGCTGAGGTCGAGCCAGATGGCTTCGTTGAGGTCGGCACCAATGACAGCGGCAACGTTTTTTGGAAAATTGTCCCCATTTACCCAATTCATGAACGCCGCATTTTGGGGGCAAGGCTCCCAGCCGCAGGCGTGTCGGACGGTGGCATGGGCAAGGGCAGGCGGGATTTCCCGCAGTTTTTTCAACAAATCCCAGGCTGGCCGGTCGCTGATTTGCAGGTATTCGTTGCCGGGGTTTTCCGCCAGGTTCATTGCCGAGCAGGTGACGCTGATGAGCAGCCTCGCAATGGTGAGCGGGAACAATGCTTCGGCCTCCGGTTCCGTGAGTGGAAATTGTCGGTGGTAGCCTTTTGCCAAATGGGAAATGGCGGCCAAGGGGTCGGGTTTGTGCATGGCGGCGTAGGCACAGGCGATGGCCAGTTCGTTGACGGTATGGGTGAAAACAGCGTCGCCAAAATCAATCACGCCCGGCACCACCAGGTTTTCTGGGTCGTGGCTGACGAGGATGTTGTAGTCATTGGCGTCGTTGTAACAGACGCTTTGGCGCAGTTGGGGCAGCAGTGGCACGGCATTTTTTTCAAAAAGCTGGTAAAAATATTGCGCCAGCGCCTGTTTTTCATCGCCTTCTATCTGGGGTGAAAACTCACCCGTCCAGCCCGCTTGCGAGGCATCCCATTTGAGGAAGCGGTGCGCTGCCGGGTGGTCGAAACCTTCGAGCGCCCGGCTCAGTTTCCCGCAGAGTTCCCCCACTTTTTCCAGCAAATCGGGCGAGTGCGGGTTCACCTCGGCGAAGCAGCGGCCCTCCACCCAAGTGAGCAGGCGCATCAGCCGCAAGCTGCCATCGGGGGCAGTGATGCTGGTGATTGTTTCACCAGAAACGGACGGCACAACTTGCGGGATTTTCAGCCCTAACCCCGCGCTGTTCAGGCGGGCCATGAGCGCATTCTGAAATTCGAGGTACTCCCTGTTCGTGTCCGGGTGGGCGATTTTCAGGTTGTACTTTTCACCAGTGGGCGTTTTTGCCAAGAAATTGAGGTCAATCTCACCGGGCAGTTGTTCGGCGGAAATTGACAGGTTGAAATGCTCGGCGGCAAGGGTGGCGATTTGGTGCGATGTAAAGGTCATAAGCTGGAATAGATGTGGTTTGGGCAAAGATACGGTGTCGCTCTGTGGTTCTCTGTGTGCTAAGTGCCTCCGTGTTTATTTTATGAAAAGTGAATCAGCGACCACCAAAAGGCATTGCGCTATGCGGGTTCAATTTACCGGACCGCTGGTGCTGGAAAATTATTTTCAGATTCTGATTAGAATGCACCATCTTTCGCCCTTGTGATCAATGGTTGTGTGTTCTTAACTAACGAAAAATCGTACTCAATGCAAGCCCTCCAGGACGTTAAGAAATTCGGAACAGCGCCGGTGTTTTTCACTGCTATCTCCACCATTTTAGGGGCAGTCATGTTCCTGCGCTTTGGTTTTTCAGTGGGCAATGTGGGGCTACTAGGTACGCTGGCCATCATTATCATCGGCCACCTCGTCACTATCCCCACCGCCATGGCCATTGCCGAGATTGCCACCAACCAAAAAGTAGAAGGCGGGGGTGAGTATTATATCATCAGCCGGAGCTTCGGACTCGTCATTGGGTCCACCATTGGCATTGCACTTTACCTTTCGCAGGCCATCAGCGTGGCGTTTTATATCCTCGCCTTCACGGAGGCGTTCAGTTCTTTTTTTGGTTGGCTGGCGCAAAATTTCAGTTTGCCGTCTTGGTTGGTTTGGCTTTTCGCCCAGAAGCAGACCATCGGGATACCTGCTCTGCTGGGGCTGACGTACATCATGCTCACCAAGGGCGCCGACCTTGGCGTGAAGGCACTCTACATCGTGGTGGCAACACTGGGCATTTCGCTGTTGGCATTTTTTGTAGGCACGACGGAGTATTCGCAAACCCATGGGTTGGACCTGATGTCCACGGTGGCTGATATTCCGCAGGCTGTGAATAAAATAGTGACCAACAGCGACCTGACGACCCAACAATTCCAGGACAGCACCACTTACCTCAATCCCTCCCCAGCAACCAGCCCCGTTCAGCAGCAGGACGAGCCGCCTTCACCGCTCATCCCGCTCGGCTTTTTTACGGTGTTTGCCATCATTTTTCCAGCATTTACGGGCATGACGGCGGGGGTTGGTCTCTCTGGCGATTTGCGGGACCCTGGAAAATCCCTGCCCATGGGAACAATGGCAGCCACCCTCTTCGGTATGATTATTTATGTTTTTATTGCTTACAAATTGGCAGCCTCGGCCAGCCCGGCAGACCTCGCCGATACCTCCAAACTCGTCATGGCGGACATTGCCTGGCAAGGCTGGTGGCTCATTCCGCTTGGCCTTGCGGCAGCTACCATTTCATCAGCACTTGGCTCCATCATGGTGGCGCCCCGCACCTTGCAGGCCATTGCCCGTGACCAGATTTTTCCGACACCGGGTGTGAACAACTGGCTCTCGAAAGGGAAAGGCGCAGCGGATGAACCCTTCAACGCCACGGTGCTGACGGTCATTCTGGCGGGGGCGTTCATCCTCGCCGGGGCACTGGACATGGTGGCGCAGGTCATCTCGATGTTCTTCATGGTGACTTACGGCTCGCTGTGCCTTATTTCGTTCCTCAACCATTTTGCCGCCGACCCCTCGTACCGGCCCAAGTTCAAGTCCCGCTGGTACATTTCGTTGTTTGGTGCGATAGCTTGTTTCGGGCTGATGTTCTTCATGAACGGCGGCTATGCGGTGGTGGCCATCATTTCGATGGTGGGTTTGTACTTTGTGATTGCCTCGTTTAACAAGGATAAAAAAAGCATTGCGCTGATTTTTCAGGGCGTGATTTTTCAGTTCAGCCGCCAGTTGCAGGTGTTTTTGCAAAAAGCGGACAAAGAGCAGACGAAAAGCTGGCGGCCCTCTGCTGTGGCTTTTTCCGAGCGGTCGTTCGATAGGCTGGGTGCTTTTCACCTTTTGCGATGGATTTCGCAGAAATACGGCTTTGGCACCTATATCCACCGCATCAATGGCTACCTGTCCCGGCAGTCGGGGATTGAGTCCAAGCAGTGCAAAGACCGCCTCATCAAAATGGCGGAAACCACGGACAGCAATATCTACGTGGACACGATGGTGACGCCGTCCTTCACCTCCGGCATCGCCCAAATCATGCAATTGCCAGGTATTGCTGGCACGGAAAACAACCTCCTTATTTTTGAATTTGCGAAAAAAAACCCCGAAGAGGTGGCGGAAATCGTGGACAATTTCAAGCTCATCCAGGCGCTGGACTTCGATGTGCTGGTGCTCGGCGGCTCTGAGCGGGGCTTTGGGTTGAAAAAACAAATCCATATCTGGATAACCTCTGCCGATTACGACAACGCCAACCTGATGATTCTGCTGGCATACATCATCATGGGCCACAAAGACTGGCGGGAGGCCGAAATCAAGATTTTTGCCATCTACCCCGAAGGCAGTATCGAGGAGGAGCGCAACCGCTTCCTGATGCTCATATCGGCAGGCCAGTTGCCCATTTCACCGAACAATATCGAGTTCATCACCCGCAAGCCGGACATCAGCAACCGGACGGTCATTTCCCAAAAATCAAAGGATGCCGACCTGACCATCGTCGGCTTCCGGGAGGAGGCGCTGACCCACCACGGCAAGGATGTTTTTGGGAATTTGGATGAAATAGGGAACGTGCTGTTCGTGAGTGCGGGGAAGCAGAAGGAGATAAAGTAGGGGGGGAGTTGGTGATTATACTTCTGGCCGTTAGCTTTTGGCAGTTAGCAAAACCTAATGACGCAAAGTAGAATACCCCCTTTCTGAAAATATACCTCAACAATTTTTTCAGGCTCTTTTTACGGGCACGTTCCCAGCTTTCTTCTGACGCAAATGTTCCCGTCCACTAGGTACACTTTCTCAATCAATGGTATCACATTGCCATTAGTTTGGAACTGATGGGCATTCACGTCAATTGGCCTTCCCATGAAGTCAAAGACCTCAATTCGCTCGATAGCCTCCGGCGGTAGGTTTGTACAACCTGAGGGAGCAACTGACGACACTGCACTGGGATATTTAACCCAAAATTCAAAAAAATCTTCCTCAGTGCCATTCAGCAGGAGCCTCACACTCCACCACCCTTCGGTGGGAAGACCGGGGTCTATGTACGACCAGTAGTAGTAGTACCACCAGTCTCTATCCATCACCACGTCAAAGGAGAACCACAATTGATTTTGAGGAGTGTGCCATTCGATGGTCAGCACATCGTCTGTGCGCAAACCAATCAGCTGTGCCCAAAAGCTGGTAGGGTTGGTTTGGGTCTCATCCATGATGTACGGACAACAATCGGACAGGCCCTGCCTCTCCCGTAGTTCGTCAATCGTCAGCGTTTTTTCAGCCATGCCGCTGTCCCAAATCCGAAAGTCGGTCTCATAGGTCAAGTCTGTCAGCCATAAGCTTTGGGGATTGCCGCATGGGCCTGCAAAGGGGTCAACCAGGAAAAGGCTATCGTGCCAGAGTTCAAAATGCAGGTGCGGGTCAGTGCTGTTGCCGCTGCTGCCCACTTGGGCGATGACTTCTCCTTCCTGTACTTGCTGGCCCACCGTGACCAAACTAGAGTTTTTCCTCAAATGCCCGTAGTAGGAGTAGTGCCCATTTGTATGACGGATGGCGATATAGTTGCCCAGCCCTTTTAGCACATCAGAAACAGTTTCCCGGTCAAACAAGGTATCCAGCACAAAAGTAACCTCGCCATCGGCGGCAGCCAATACGTCGTGCCCAGCGTCCATGGCCACAAAACTTGGCAGGACGAAATCGGTGCCTTGGTGCCCGTCATAGGTTTTGCTGCCGCATTGGTGGTCGGAGATGCCGGAAGGGGCCCAATTCACATAATTCACAATTGTAAAGTCGGTAATTTCCACGCCGGACATTGGGCTTTGCAGGAATGCTTGCGAACGCACGTCGGGCAGCAATGCCACCAAGAAAAGAAAGGTCAGGTAGGTTATTTTCATCTCAATTAAATTAGAAAGTGTTTGGATTATGACTTCCGGTGAAAAACGTCAATTTTACCTTCGATGCTAAAATCTGAATCTAATTTTAGCAGTGCAAGAAACCATAAAATATTTAGTTTTTCACAATCGGCTACTTAATGGCGCCTCAATCCGAAAACTCGTAAAACATGGAAACCCAACCCACCTCCGGTCTCTGGCACTGGCGCATCGTTCAGTTCTCCGTCGGCCTTTCTCTACTTGGCTTTGTGTTGATTTTCATCATTGGCGGCTTCAACGAGGAAAGCACCCGGCAGTGCATCCGCCTCTCAGCGAAGGTAAGCGTGGTGCTGTTCTGCATGGCGTTTTCGGCTTCAGCGGTGCAGGGGCTGCTGCACAATGTCCTCACGTTTTGGTGGCGCATGAACCGCAAATACCTCGGCATCTCCTTTGCCATTGCGCACCTGCTGCACCTGTTTTTTTTGGTGCTGTTGCAGCAGTGTTTTCACCCGGTTTTCACCCTCGCAAAAACCTCCTCACTGGCAGCGGGCGGCACGGTGTACCTTTTCTTGGTGCTGATGCTGCTCACGTCGTTCCAGCGTTTCTCCCACTATCTGTCCAAAAAGCAATGGAAGCTGCTGCACACCGTGGGCGGCTGGTGGATTTGGGGGATTTTCGCAAGCAGTTATTTCAAGCGGGTGCTGCATGGGGAGATGGATTACCTGCCTTGGGCGGGGTTGGTGGCGGCGGTGGGCGTCCTGCGAGTGGTAGCTTTGTTTCGCAAGCAGCGTTGATACCGCTTTTGAAGCGTCTCACGCATTTTCTGCCTTTGGCAAAAGGAAAATCACGAAATGGTTCCACTTTCTTCTCCGCTTTTTCGCTGTGTAAATGGCCAGTGCCTTGCCTGGATGGCAACCCTTTTTTGTGGTGTTTAAACCCAACACGAATGTACGGCCTGATGGAATCCAAAATTCAAAATATTGGCCGAAGTCCCACAGCCAAGGTTTTTTCTTTCATTTTTGCTATGCATATTCTTGAAGAAATTGTACTATTGCAATTGTCAAACTTTCTGAGCTATTATTTTTTCTATTTTAGCTTCTAAGTTTCTCGTCTATATTAAGTTTATCTCACTCATCATAGCTCCTATTTAGCGAGCTAATCCATTCAAACAGACAGGCTTACTCGACACTGTGTTAGGCTGCCAATGGCGCACCTGTTGCTACTGAATTTTACTGTTTTTAGGTAAAATTCCCATTATCCTTAATTTTAATTTTTGTGTGTTAGTGATTGTGTTATGCAAGCACTGGCATGGAGTGTATAAAGTATGTGCTCTTTTATATGTGCCATATTTAATAAAAACTATTTGAATACTTTAACCTTTATAAATTTTCTAAAATGAGAAATGAGAAAAACTACACTACACAAACCCCTGAACTTGATTTCAGGAAGCTGCCGAGCGCAGTCTTGGAATGGATTGCCCGGTACATGCCCCAAATGGAGGACATGCTAAAAAGCTTTGTCCTATTGCTTTTGGCATCTAGCCTCCCGTTTGGAGCTACCTTGTTTTCGCAGAATGTCAAGCCGAAAATTATCCATGAATGCAGCACCTTCACCCCACCGGTGGAGGCGTTGGCGCACGAGCAAAAAATTGCAAGCCAGTTGGCCACTTTCACCGAAGAATACATGAAGGAGGGTGGTGCCAAAATGGCCACCGTTGTGCCTATCCATATACATATCGTAAGGCGAGACGACGGTACAGGCGGTATCAATGTGGCTACCGTCCAGTCAGAAATAGCGAATTACGTTAACACTCGCTATTCCTCCATTGGCGTATCCTTTCAAGAGTGTTCCCCTGCTACCTACATTAACAGCACCGCCTATTACGACCTGTCAGGAGACCCCGAAGGCGACGCCATGTCGGCGGCATACAACGTGCCCAATGTGCTGAACCTTTACTTCGTAAACGACCCGGACGGCGCCTGTGGTTGGGCAAGATTCACTTTCTTGCTGCCTTCCGATTACGTAGTAATAGCCAATGGTTGCGCCGATAACACAAGTACCCTTGCTCATGAAATCGGCCACTATTTTGACCTTTTCCATACGCATGAGACGGCTTTTGGCGCTGAGTGCGTAGATGGCTCCAACTGCGCTGTGGCTGGCGACCTGTTTTGCGACACACCTGCCGACCCGGTTTTGAGTGGGAAAGTGACGGCTTACCCCGGTTGTGGATATGTTGGGGCAGATTTAGACCCCTGCAACAATGACCCATACACCCCGAGCACGCACAACATCATGTCTTACTCCCAGAAGCAATGCCGTGACATTTTCACCGCACAACAGAATGCTAAAATTCTGTTTACCATTGCCAACGGGCGTAGCTACTTGGATTATGGATGCGCTATGCAAGTACCAGGGGATGACTGTGCCGATGCCATCCCCATCTCTTGTGGCGACATGGCCTCCGGCTCCACAGTAGATGCCACCCTGGATGGGCCTGCTCAAGATTGTTTTGGGCTAAGCGTGGCACCTGACGTCTGGTACACCATGTTGGGTACTGGCGGCAATATCACCGCTAGCCTATGCGGCGCTGGTACCAATTACGATTCGAAAATTGATATTTACACCGGTACCTGTGGCGCCCTTAGCAGTGTGGTATGTAATGATGACTTTTGTGGATTGCAATCTCAAGTTACCTGGGCCTCAACGCTGGGTGTTCCCTACCTTATCAGAGTGCATGGTTTTATTGGTGGTACAGGCAATTACACCCTTTCGATAACTTGCCCAGTGACGCTGACCTGTCCAGGGGATATGACGGTAGCCTCCTGCCAGACGCAGGCGGACGTTGACGGCGAGTTTGCTACATGGCTGGCTTCGGCCACGGCCAGTGGCGGCTGCAACGGGGTTTTGATGAACAACAACCAAGGCCCACCGTCCATTTGCGGCGGTTCGACAACAGTGACGTTTACCTACACCAGCAGCTGTTCACCGCTCCAAACAAACTGCACGGCGACCTTCACGGTCACCGCCCCACCAACAGTACAACTTAACTGCCCAGGGGATATGACGGTAGCCGCCTGCCAGACGCATGCGGACGTTGACGGCGAGTTTGCTGCATGGCTGGCTTCGGCTTATACAAGCGGCGGCTGCAATGGCGTTTTGATGAACAACAACCAAGGGCCACCCTCCATCTGCGGCGGTTCGACAACGGTGACGTTCACCTACACCAGCAGCTGTTTTCCGTTCCAAACAAACTGCCCAGCAACCTTCACAGTAACCGCACCTCAGCCAGTGGTGCTGGTGTGCCCGGTGAACACGACGGCAAGTCCTTGTTTGACACAAGCCCAGGTAAACACTGCCTATGCAACATGGTTGGCATCGGCAACTGCCTCAGGTGGCTGCAACGGTGTTTTATCGAACAACAATGCGCTGCCTGCACCGACAATTTGCAATCAGCAGGCAGCAACAAGGACGGTGACCTGGACCTATACAAGCTCATGTTTCCCGTTCACAACTACTTGTACGGCGACGTTCACCTTGCAAGCGTACCCGGACTTTGCCGTACCGGTAAACGGTGCTGCGACGGTGCCTTGTCCTGCCAACGCCACGCAACCCACGCCGCCAGTGGTGTTGGATGCCTGCGGCAAAACAGCTACACGCACGGGGCCGGTGATAACCAACAATCCGAACCCGCTGACCTGTGAGGGCACAAGAACCTACACTTGGACTTATTCCGACTGTGCTGGCCATTCTCACCAGTGGAGCTTTGTTTACACGGTGGTTAGGTTGGACTTTGGCGTTCCGCCAAACAGTGGCAGCACCGTGGCTTGCCCCGGCCAAACGGATGTGCAGCCCACTCCACCGGTCGTATTCAGCAATTGTGGGGAACAGTTGACACCCGTTTTGACAAGTGTGACCCCAAAGCCGGGTTGCGAGGGCAACCGGAACTATACTTGGACCTACACGGACTGTGCTGGCCATTCGCACCAGTGGACGTACATCTACACCGTCAAATACCTTGACTTCACGGTTCCGGCAAATGAGATTGAGGCAGTGGAGTGCCCATTGAACGTGGTGGTTCCGACACCGCCAGTGGTTCACGACAACTGTGGCAACCTGCTCAACGCAATAGGCCCGGTCATTACCAGTACGAACAACGCTGGGGGTTGCGAGGCATCGAGGACTTACGCTTGGACCTACACTGACTGTACGGGCAGAACCCATACCTGGAGCAAAACCTTCAACTTCCTGTATTCGCTCGACTTCGACATTTACCCGAGCAAAGTGGCCGAGGTGACCTGCGTTGACCATGCGGTGACGCCGTTCCCACCAACCGTTTACGATTGGTGCGGCAACGCTACGCAGACGGCACTGGTAGGCATAAACAAGGAACTGGCCAACGGCGGCTGCTCCGGCGTCATCGTTTACAGTTTCAACTACTTCGACTGCGGCGGGCATACCCACCCCTGGACGTTCACCTACCTCATCAACGACAACGTTGCACCGACGGGCACCTGCCCGGACCTGGACGTGACCGACCTGGCCTGCATCGGCGATGTGCCATGCCCACAGGACGACTTCTCCGCCCTGATGGCCAAACTGCTGCAGGCAGGCAATTTCAAGGACAACTGCACCCTCAACCTGAACATCACGCTGGACAGTTGGACCGACCTCTGGGACTGCTCCGATGCAGACGGCGACGGGGCTTACACCTTCGGCAGGACGTTCTACTTCCTGATTGAAGACAACTGCGGCAACGCCTATCCTGAGCTGTGCTCGGTCACTTACTCCGGCGAGTGTCAGCCCATCCAGTCGTTTTCACAGAAAGCCTGGGGCGACGAGAACGGTATGCCCGGCACTTCCATGGGCATTTCCAACCTGACGGTCATCCAGAACCTGCTCACATCAGGTGGACCCATAAAAGTTGGCGGAACGAACAGGTCGCTTTCCATCAGCCAGGCACAGTGCGTATTGGACATGCTTCCAGCTACTGGCGGCCCGAGCGCATTGGCGAGCTGCCACCAGAACAACTGCCCGGGCTGCAACCCGATGGCCTATGGCGGCCTCAAGAACAGCCTTGCTGGTGGTATGATTGCACTGAACCTCAGCATGCGCTACAGCAGCGTTTACAATGGAGCCAATATGAACGCCATGATGACCCAGGGCCTCGGCTGCATGGAGGTGCACCCCTGCATCAAGACCTGTGACGAGGGGGGCAACTGCTTGTTGCACCTCTTCGACGACGGCGACACCGAGTACCTCTTCCCGTACACCCTTGGCGGGCTGATGGAGATTGCCAACCTCTACCTCGATGGCGGCATCAACCTGAGCATTGGGCAGCAGACACTGTACGGCACGGCGCTGAACCAAGCAGTTGGCGCAGCCAACGCCTACTGGAGCGCCAATGGCGCAGCGGCACATGCCTGCAATGCGGACTACGTGCCAGACGGCGGTGGCGATGCTTCGGCGAAGTCTGGCAGCCCAGTGACTGGTGACAAACTGGAATACAGCCTGGCGCCGAACCCGGCAGGTAACGAGGTGAAGTTTATCTTGTCGGAACTTGCCGAACAGCAAGCGGTTGTATTTGAGATATACAACCAGCTGGGCCAGCAGGTGCTACGGCGTGATTTTGGCGTGGTGAGCTACGCCAACGAGCGCATTGACCTGAGCGGCATTGGCGCAGGTCTGTACATCGTCAGCGTAAGGGCGGGCGAGCAGGGCTTCGAGCAGAAGCTGGTGGTTAGCAAGTAATCTTTGCGTTTTAGAATAAACAAGCCGCAATTGCCCAGGATTGGGTGGTTGCGGCTTGCTTTTTTAGGTTGGTTTTGGAGTGCTTTTGGCGAATTCAAAATTCAAATGCAGCAGGTGTTACCCCGTGAATCCCTTGAAACTGGCGGGCAGCATTCAGTTCTTCACCGATTGATACAACAAAATGGAAATTAAAATAAGAACCCCCTCTGTAAGTAATGCGTACCTGTTCGTTGCGTTGAAACTGTTTCTGTCGATTAGTCGTTTTTCAAACCATTACCTGCGTTGCACACTTTCAAAATAGAAGAGAATATGGAGTTAGAATCATCAACACCGCTTCATCATCTCCTCCAGTTTTTTCTTTAACCATTCCCGTTCCGCCACGGCTTTTTGATTTTCCAGTTTATCTAGCAGCTTTTGGATGCGCTCTCGGTTGCGGAGGGTCTTGGGTGCAAGTATCTGTCGTAGTAGGTCAATAAAATGGTTGTTCGGTGCAATCTTGTCAACAGTCAAAATTGATTTCATTTCATGTACAAGAATCTTGAATGCATCCAAGCGGGCATCCAGCAATGGAGACCGGGCTTCATAGTATAATTTGATTTCCAGCCGCCGGGCTGCGAGTTTGTAGAACATTTCCCGGAAATTGTAGTTGGCGAGCAATCGTTCAGCTTCTATGAAATCCCCTTTATGGAAGAGACAATTGGCGAGGTTGAATTGATAGATTGCTTCGGGGTCGTCGGCTCCGACGATGCGGTAGCGATGTTGGGTTAAGAAATCTATTGCCCATTTGTAGTCGCCAAGCTTTAAGGCTACGGTAATGGCGCTTTGGAGGGTGCTGGCAGGTATATCCCCTCCTTCTTGATAGATGGTAGCTTGTGCTGCATGATTTTTAATTAAATCCAGTAGTTCAGGCAAAACAGTGTTATCGCCTTTGTTATATCTTCCAACTATATAGTTTCTTAGGCAATTATGAAACACTATCAATGAGCTATGAGAAAATTCTTCCCCATAATTTTGGAGGACAGCCTTTAACTGATAGTAATTGTCCTCATTCTCTTCCCAGCGGTGAAGCAATAATGCGTAGGAATAGTAATATGCAGCTACCACCGGAATATCTAGGTAGTTATCTTTTGCTGTTTCTAATACTTTATCAATTAAAGCAAATGCATGGTTTCTGCTGTTATCTTGTTGTTTATGGTTGCCTTGAATAAGTAAATATGAGCAGTGTACCATTTTTGTAATAATGTAAAAAATATCTAAGTTTTTTATGGTGCTTGTAGCATTAATGTCCTTTTTTCTGTCATTAGAATCTACTAAATCAATCATCCGCTCATGTTCAAGATTAAACTGCCTATAAAAGTAGTCTTCT
The DNA here is from genome assembly GCA_021739645.1 of Saprospiraceae bacterium. Taxonomy (GTDB): domain Bacteria; phylum Bacteroidota; class Bacteroidia; order Chitinophagales; family Saprospiraceae; genus UBA6168. The sequence continues at coordinate 35,507 of JAIPBL010000058.1, forward strand.
CCTCTGAAAGGCATTTTTTGTTGTAGCTTTTCTATTCTATCTATGGCATATTGGAATTCGGTATTCAACCTTCTTAGTCTAAAAAACTGAGCTTGTGATAACCAGTATTGATAGTCTGCAAGGGCATCAGAGCAGAAAACAGCAATAAACTTCCTAATTACCTTCACTAATTCCGTCGCTACCTTATCCAATTTTGATTCAGAATATGTCTCTTCAGGGAAAATTTCCAAAAACAACGTTTCTTTTTTCAAACCCTCATCCTCAAAGTGAGGATGATATTCCGACAAGTGTTCGAGTAGAGCCTGTGATTTTTGAGGACGTCTACCGTCGTTGAACAGAGAAGACTGAATGAATAGCCTCAATTGTTTCACCTCTTCTACACTAAATGTTTTTAACAGTCGTATCAATTTTGTCTGTAGCATTGTGTATGGATTCAAAAAACAAAGCCGAAGTAAAGGCAATCAGGAAAAACATCCCAAAAATCTAATGTTTTTTTTGCCGACAAGGTCGTTCCTTTGATTTTTCTGGCAGAATATTCAACCATTATTGAGTTTTGCCAAAATATCAAACCCTATTTTCAATTCACTTAAATACTTGAAAAATGAAACGAAATCATGTCTACCTCCTATTGGCCATTCTAATTGCTGCAATCATTTACTACATCACTTGCTGTAGGGAAACGCCACCTCATCCTCCTTGCCAACTTCCGGCCCCACAAAACCTCAATGTTGAAGTGGTGATGCCCGATTCAGCGCAGTTGGAGTGGAATTCGGTGCCAAGTGCAGTAGGCTACCGTATTGTAGTGACAGATTCCACCGATTTGGACACTTTTGGCATATTCGATACAACTTTACCTGAGCTTGGATTGACACAACTAGAGGCAAATCACAAGTACAAAGCCGAAGTTCGAGCGAAATGTTCGCCAGATTCTGTTAGTACCAATTTTGATACTACTTCTTGGCTGCAAGAAGGGATCATTATCATTGATGAGGTGGTAATGATGCCGGGCACTGGCAATGAAAACTGCGATTGTGACTCTGCTACTGCTTGGTCTGTCCCCTTAACAACTGATAATTCAAGTATCGATTTGTCCCCATTGGTTTATCCCGGAGGTATCACCAACCCAAGAGTCGTGTATCAGGTTCAAGTCTCGGATGGGACTTTTGACAGGGTAATCAAACTGGCTTTTGACCGCAATTGCAATAAAATCAAGCTTTGGAGCAATTGTGAAAGCAATCGGATTACCGTTGCCAACAACGGCTCATCCATAGATTTTGCCAGTGGAGCTTCTTCACCTTTTCTTACCTTAACCATAGATTTCGACCTGAATCAAGCTGCCAGTTTTGGTGTTGACTTTAGAGGAACGGGATCGTTTAAGTACCGAAAATGCAATGGTGCCTGGGTAGGCTACTGCAATTAATTAACCTTTCCTCTGAACATTCATTCGCCCCAAATGGGGCTTAACCCTAAAAAACATTTCGAAAAGCGGTCACCTTCCCTGGTGGCCGCTTTCTTTTTGAGTGCTTCCACTGGAATTCCTACCACAAAGTCTAATGGTTTTGCGGATATGCCCGCCCCCATCTTTGCACCGACCACTGCGCAGAATAGGTCACATCCAACATACTTGAGTCAGCTAGGGCGTATTGCCGAAAAGCCCCTAAATAGAGTAGGCATTTATCCAAATTACTAAACAAATGAGTAAGTCAATTAAACCAACCAGCGCTGCAACTAATGCTGCGGTGGAACGTCCAGACACCATTTTCCCATTGCCGCCTACCTCTCCAAGAGACCTGTGCGGGACTACAGCAGCAAAAATGGAAGCGTATTTCACGAAAGCCCTCCATGCGAAAGTGAACAAACTGGAGCATTGCGGCGACCATGATGACGATTGCCCCTGTTCAGGAGGTGGCGTAAATGCTAAACCCAAAGTGGACCTCATCGTGCTCATTGATACCAGTGGCTCTATGACTAGCTATGCTACGAGCGTCAGTGACGCAGCAAGGGAGGCCATTGACAAGGTCAAATCCAAGTGTGCTTCCGACCTGAAAACAACCTACCTTGGTGTTGATGGCAAATGGGTTGGAACTGTTTTTACTACCAGCCACCGTGATTATATCACTGGGGTGCAGGGCGCACCAGTACCATTGGCGGCAGATGTGCCCCCTGTTGGGTCACTACAAGACCAAGGTGCCAATGCTGTTCAAGACCTATCGAAATACGCCGACTGGCGGAAAGGCGCTTGCCGGGCCATTTTCTACATCAGTGATGAAGAACTTGACAGTGTTAGCCCACGTGGGAATATCGCTCAAGAGGCAGCTGCAACGCTTGCTGCCATCAATGAGGCAAACCAAAACAATGTGACCGTTTTTGCCCACCATTTGACCTACCAGCATTCGAATCCATTAGGTGCTTGGGCCAACGTTATCCAGAATTACACGGATTTGTGCACAAAAACAGGCGGGAAGGCCTTTTTTAGCAATACTGCTGACAAGGCCAAGTACATCGAATTGCTCGAAGAGGTCATCTGCAATGCCTGTGGCGGCTGCAGGGATGCAAAGCTTCCGAATGCTGCGCCTTGTTTTTCCGTTGCTTGGGGCGACAGCGATTGCGATTGCTTGGAAACCAACGACTTCGAAGTTTTGTCAGTCACCGCCTGTAACTGTTACAGCAATATCGCTTTTGAGAACCTGATGGTTGGCAGCATCGTCGTGACGGATGCCTTCGGGAATCCAGTTCCACTTCTGCCTGACGGTTCGCCTTCCGTGGAGGTACACCCGCCAGGTGCGCTTTGCTTTGGTACGCTCGGGCCATGTATCGACAATAAAACTACCTGCAAGACAAGGGAAATCGTGATTTACACCCGTGGCGCAAAAGCAGGTAAGTACTCCTTGCACTTTGAAGCAGTATGTTACTCCATCTCCTACACAGCACAGACGAAGGAATGTTTCTCCTTTAACCTCTGCAAGGATTGAGCTATTTGGCGAACCTACACTCGTCCCCTAAAAAACCATTCCTTGGACCTATGCACCGGGTGGTTATTGACAAACCGCCCGGTGTTTTTCCCACAATTCAAATGTAATGTATCATCGGATGATTGCCAAAAAGCAATATCATCTGGTCGTGTATTGCTTATGAAGCCATACGTCAATTTTTTAACCTTTAAATTCTCCTGAGATGAAAAAAATGTTTTTGTTTTTAATGGCCTTTTTGTTTCACTTTTGTGATACAAATGCACAAGAGATTAGCCTTAATGATGATAATGCAACAGCATCATGGCAATATTCAGCACCAATATACAAGTTGCCGGCCGATATTCCTGAGAGCGAAATTGTCAAGGTAGATGAAGATGCGTCCAAAAGGACTTGTTATTGCGTCGTTTCTTATGACAATTTAACCAACCAACCACATAGGACGGGCCAATGCCTAGATTTGACAGGAGTTGTTAATACTTCCTATAGCAGTATGAGTGAAGCAAACCGAAATAAATGCAACGACAAGTGTACAACTGCTGCTTCAAACTTAACTGCTGCTCAAAAGCAGAATATAGCAAATTGTGTCTGTGCTGCGGGCAAGCCCACTGGTACTGTCATAAGAGCTTATAGTGCATTGAGTACTAAAGATTATAAGACTGCACAACAAATTGGCACCTTGACTAATTCACCCGAATCAACTCAAACCACCTGTAAATGCCCGGTTGGGTGGTGGGCCAATACCTCCAATGTTGACGGTGGTATAACAGCCGACGGTCAATGCAAAAAACCTGTTTGTTCCCCGATAGGTGTAGCACCTTGGGTGCGGCTCCAATTTGATGTACTTTAGGGGCAAAAATAACACCTATGATAGCACAGCACAAAATAGAAACAGACAGCAGCGTCACCATCACCATGAACTTGAAGACCGAAGGCAGCATGCTTGAACAAGAGGAACA
>JAIPBL010000145.1 GCA_021739645.1 Saprospiraceae bacterium
GTAAAGCCCGGTCTGCCCAATAAATTGGGCGACCACAATTGGCGATTGCTTTTTCGCCTTAATTTGCCCGATAAAACTTTGCCAGCATGACCTTACAAGAATTTTTCAACTTCCTCGTCTCCAATCCTGTCTGGATAATTTCCTACTTCTTGCTCATCCCGTTCACGGCGTGGCTGGCTGGCATTTTTGGCAAGGGAGAGGGCAATATGGACCCCTGGAAGTACTTGTACTCGGCACTGATTTACCTCGTTTGCGTCCCCGGCATTTTCGCCATTTTCTTTAACCTCTACCTCTTCATTTTTGAGCGCCGGAGCATTTTCCAGACGGAAATTTTCACCCAATTGCTGCCCATCGTCTCCATGTTCGTCACGCTGCTGCTCATCCGCCGCAACGTGAGCCTCGACCTCGTGCCGGGCTTCGACAAAATCACCGGACTTTTTATGATGATAACGGCGGCCTTCGCCTTTTTCTGGGTGCTGGACAAAACGCACCTCATCGTCATCTCATACCTCCCACTGTGGCAAGGGTTGCTGATTTTCGCTGGCTTGCTGCTGGTGATGCGCTGGGGCTGGGGACGGCTGGCCAAGAAGCCAGCGTAGCCCTTTGTGGTCGCCCAATTTATTGGGCAGAACTTCATTTACGTTGGTCTGCCCAATAAATTGGGCGACCACAATGCCGTTCCTACACTTTTTCCAAAACCACCGCATAGCCCTGGCCCACGCCGACGCACATCGTAGCCAGTGCGTAGCGTTTCTGCTGGCGGTGCAATTCGATGGCAGCCGTCTGTAAAATCCTTGTACCAGACATTCCGAGCGGGTGCCCAATGGCGATGGCGCCACCGTTCGGGTTGAGGCGTGGGTCGTTGTCAGCGATGCCCCAAGTGCGAGTGCAGGCCAGCGCCTGTGCTGCAAAAGCTTCGTTCAGCTCGATGATGTCCATGTCGGCGAGGGTAAGGCCGGCACGGTCGAGCGCCAATTGGCTGGCAGGCACGGGGCCGATACCCATGATGCGAGGCTCCACACCCGCCACGCCCGAGGACACGATTCGGGCGAGGGGTTTTAGGTCAAATTTTTTTACGGCAATTTCTGAAGCAACGAGCATTGCGGCAGCACCATCGTTGAGACCGGAGGCATTTCCGGCGGTCACCGTGCCACCGTCTTCTGCTTTTTTAAAGGCAGAGCGGAGCTTGGCCAACACTGCCAGCGTAGTGCTGGGTTTGATGAATTCATCTTCGGAAAAAATCACGGGGTCGCCCTTTCGCTGCGGGATGGACACGGGGCTGATTTCCTCCGCCAACCTGCCCGAAGCCTGCGCAGCGGCTGCTTTTTGTTGTGACCAAAAAGCAAAAGTATCTTGGTCTTCCCGGCTTATTTTGTGTTGCTCCGCAAGATTTTCGGCGGTGTTGCCCATGCCGTCCACGCCGTAGAGCGCCTTCATACGGGGGTTGATGAAACGCCACCCGAAGCTGCTGTCGTGCATCTCGGCATCCCGACCGAAGGGCTGCGATGCCTTGGAAATGACCAATGGCCCACGGGTCATTTGCTCCACCCCGCCTGCGATGAACATATCGCCCTCCCCGCTGTGTATCGCCCGACTGGCCTGCACCACGGCGGACATTCCGCTGGCGCAAAGTCGGTTCACTGTCTCGCCCGGCACGGTCACTGGCAGACCAGCCAGTAGCGCCGCCATGCGAGCCACGTTGCGGTTGTCCTCGCCTGCCTGGTTGGCGCAGCCTAGGATGACGTCGGCGTAGGAATCCAATGGAATATTCGGGTGGCGGGCAAGGAGTGCGGCGATTGCGTGAGCAGCCAAATCATCCGCCCGGACGGGGGAAAGGCTTCCTTGGAAACTGGCAACGGGGGTGCGGATGGCGTCAATGATGTAAGCGTTATTCATAAAGTTTCGAGTGGTGAGTTTCGAGTTTCGAGTTGGTGACGGGGAACTCAAAACGCTGGATTTTGGTGCAAAAGTAGGCGCTAGGCAGGAAACGAGCTACCTCTTTTTTGCGAAGAAAACTAAATTGGGAGGCAAGTCAATCGTAAATCTCGCTAACGTTTCACCTTCATCCCCATCCTGATTTCCAGAAACTGGTCGGCGAAGGCTTTGACGGATTGCTGGCCGTTGTTGGAGGTGGAAAAGTAGGCGTGAAGGTCTAGCCGCTTTGCGGAGCGCACCTTATCGAAGCGGGTGGCATCGAAAGTGACGAACGTGGTGGTGGTGATTTTTTGGGTTACGATGCCGTTTGCGTCAACCGGTGCACCCTCGATGGGATGGCCGACGCCATTGAAGAGCGAATCGAGCACCTCCCCATTTTCACCGACAAAATAGCCTTGAACGTCAATTGCGAGGGGCATTTCATTGTCGGCCACCATTTTGAACTCCACTTCTTTTAGTTCGTCGTAGCTGCTGAAATCGAGGTCAAAGCTGTCCACCACGCCAAAGCCGGAAGCCCGACCATGCAGCGGCAAGTCCACTTCAATTTTTATTTTGTAAAAACTACTGTCGGTGATGAAGCCCCGGAGGTTGGTCAGGCTGTCGGGGTTAGAGATGGCGTCCACCTTGTAGTCGAGTCCAATGGGGCGTGAGCCTAACACGTCCTCGATATTGGAATTGTCGGCGTCGAAAGTGAATATCATGCTCTTTGACTGGCCCGCTTCCGGCACGGTTGGATAGACGAAGTCAATGCCTGTATCGTTGATGAAACTGCTCTGCAAGGGTATCCTTAGCTCATCGGCGGTGATGATGTCGAAAGTATCGATGGAAGATCGGGTGGGCATTCCGAAGGAGTTGTCGATGTGCATCGTAATCACGGGGTTGTCAAAAAACACGTCGCCCTGAATCCAGTTTTTGAAAAAATTGATGCTGACGCTGTCCCGTTTTCCCTTGTTCGTGAAATTGCCGAGGTAGCCTTCGATATAGGAAAAATTGATGTTTTTATTAACCAAGGCAACCAACGGCAGCGAGGCGAGCGTATCGCCCACATCGGTCACGGCGGTGTACTGGACGTGTACCATGCCATTCACTGGTTGAAGTTCGTAGCCCACACATTCAGTGAGGGCAGGCAGGAAGTTAATGACGGGGATGCTGCCGGACAGTGAGCCAGTAGGCGACATGAACTGTTGGTGAACGCTCAAAACTTGGCCATTTTTGGAGGCCTCCGGTATCGACACGGTCATGTCTATCATACCCACGTAGTTAGACACCACGCCTACGCTAATCGAACCACTTGCGTAGCGAGCGAAATCCACGTTCAACTGGTCTTGGGAGGAGTTGAAATCTAATAAAGTTGTCGTGCTGTCGAGCGGGATGAGGGGTGGGAGGTAAGTCTTGACAACCTCGAAGAATTCATCGGCGCTTTGCGTGAGCACATCACCCTCGTAGCGGAGGTGGATGATGCCTTCCGCATCAATTTCGATGTAGGTGGAGTCGTCGAAATTTTCCAGCAAATCCTGAATGGACGTGCGGGCCTTGAGCAGCGGGATGGCAAACTCGGCATCGCTGGAGAGGATGTCGGCATCGAGTAGTTCATTGGACTGCTTGCAACTGAACATTGCTGCGGCAAGCAGCACCAAAAAAAACAAGAACTGGGAAAATTTCATCAACAGGTTATTTTTACTCACCACCAAAATCGCTTCATTTTTTAGCCAACAAAAATACGAACTAACGCCGCATTCCAATCACCAATAAACATAACGGCAAGCCACTGGCAAAGGTTGGGTGCGCCTTGCGGCGCAATGGGAAGGAGGGTCATTGAATCCGTTTTTCATACTAAAGTCCGCTCCAAATCGTAAATCGTAAATCGCTAAATCGTAAATCAAATCACTTTGCACGCCACCCGTCGATTTTGCAACCGGCTCGCCGATGAGGTGTTTGGAGCGATGGGCTGGCTTTCGCCATAGCCTTTGTACTTGAGCCTTTCAGGTGCTATTCCTTTGGAAATCAGGTAGTTGTACACCGATTCGGCCCGGTTTTGCGAGAGCAGTTGGTTGTCGTCGTCGTTGCCCACGTCGTCGGTGTGGCCGCCGATTTCCACTTTCACCTTTGGGTTTTCTTTCAAAAAAGCGGCCAAACCATCCAGTTCCGGCAAGGCGGGGGGCAGCAAATCCCACTGGCCTGTTTTGAAGTTCACGTTTTGGAAGGTGTAGGTTTTTTTGGTTTTCAGCGCCGTGGAGATATCGGGGTTGGGCGGCGGGGCATCGGCAGGAACGATGCGGATGTCGTCAATCAGATAGTAGGCAATGCGCTTGATACGCTCGATGGGCCTATCCAGTTTTAAGTTTGAACTGTCAATTTCCACGGGGTTTTCCAAGGTCGTAAGCGTGTTTTCATCCGTAAAAAAATTGCCGACCATGAAAGCTAAATACGCCCTATCGGCGGTGAAGGTACCGGAGATGAGCTTCCACTCATCCTTACCCGTGACGATGGGTTCCGTCACCAAAAACTGGGGCTGCTCGTTGCCTTTCAGGTAGTCGTTTTTGTTGTACAAAAACAGGACACCCAGGTTGCCAGCGGCAGTGGGTCGAATATCCCGCTTTTCGCCGTAGAGCATCATGAGGTGGTTCAGCGCCGTGGCATCGGATTGGTTGACGTACAGCTCGACTCGGTACTTTTTACCGACGGTCAATGGTGCCCGGAGTTCCCCCTGGACCAATTCGTGAAAGTCGTCGTAGCGCCCCGTATCGAATCGGGGATGGTAGGTGATGATGCCAACGGCACGGTCGCCGCTGTGGGGCTTCGGGAAAAAGCACTCGCCATAAGCATCTGACTGCCAGTCAATTAAATCCGGGGTCATCGTCCGGTAAGTCGTCCAGTTGGCCACCGATTTATCGAAGGACTCGCCGTTTTGGATGTAGGAGCAGGGCTTGAACGGGGCGTTCGGGAGCAGCTTCTCGAAGCCGGGGTTCAAAACAAGATTGCCGTCTTGGGCTACGGTAAAAAGGGGGAGGAGCAGGAAAATGAAGTGGACGGTATTTTTCATAAAATTTTTTTCAACAATAGTACGTGAATCTTTAATCGACTGGGCAGCGGCCTTTACGCCGAAGTTTCTGATATGGATAATGCCGGATGATTTTATGCGATTTCCATAGTGGAAGCTCTTTGTCGATTGAAAAAACCAAAAGAGTTATTGCCTCCATATCCAACCATATTTCCCCTTGTCACTTCACAAACAATTATCTCAAATCTGTAATTGACCTTGGTTTTTTAATTCTCTACCGTACACTTTTTTAAACCGTAGAAATAAAGCAGTTCTTTGAAAATGAAAAAACAATTTCAATTGCGTGTTTAAGGCAGTATTGGACCAACTTTTTGCCAATGGTAAAAATGGATAAATCCATTCTGTC
>JAIPBL010000059.1 GCA_021739645.1 Saprospiraceae bacterium
AGATTGACAACATCAATCATCAACCGTGCCGCCGACGCCGTTCCGAACCCCATTGCCATCGTGGGCATACCGGCGGGACTGAGCGTACAGCCCTGGCAGTTGAAGGAGATGTCGGATAGGAAGCTGTTCGATTTTTATGAAATCAAGGACAGCTACGTGGTATTCTACTTCCGGGGCATGGGCGCTGGGGAAGTGAAAAACCTGAACCTCGACCTGAAAGCGGACGTACCGGGCGAGTACGAAGCACCTGCCTCAGCGGCTTGGCTCTACTATTCTAACGATGCGGTGGTGTGGAGCAAGCCGGAGCGGGTGGTGATTGGGAATTAGGGAATTGGGGAATTGGGGAATTGGGGAATTGGGGAAGAGACAGTTTTTATTCTCAAATTCAAATTTTTTTCTGATAGAAAAAGGGCTTTGTTGGGCTGATTTTGCCAACGAAGTCCTTTTTTTATTGGGGTTTACGAAGAAAAGCTGTGACGTGGCAAAACGAGAAGCGGAACAGTTTTTGGAAATGATGATATCTCCTCCATAAAAGAAAATCAGATTGAAGGCACGACTCTACTAAGCTATCTAAACCCAAAATTTGACAGGTAAATGAAGAACCTACTGGAAGTATCCAAGATAATTTCGAAGAAGAAGATACGGAAAATTGAGATTTTTGACAGCGCCGCCATTGACAACAAAGGAAGCAAGTTCACGGAGTTTTACGAGGCGCTGATGGCAGACCGATTCAAGAATGACCGGGATGCCGCCTCCTTGCTGTACAACTGCAGCCCTACCCACGACAAGTACCGCCAGCTAAAGTCCCGTTTCCGCAAAAGGCTGATGAACACCCTGTTCTTCATTGACCAAGCCCAGCCAAATGTGACAGGCTACGACCGGGCGCATTTTTCTTGCCACCGTGACTGGACCTTGGTGAAAATACTGATGTCCAATGGCGCGACTACCTCTGCCGAGGAATTGGCACGGCAGGTGTTGCTGGTCGGGCTGCGTTTTAAATTTTCGGACATCATCCTCAATTGCAGCCGGATTCTAAGGCAGTCTGCAGCAGCGGCTGGCGATGAAAAATCCTTTGTGGAATACGACGGCTATATCAAGGAATTTACAGAAATTTTTCTCGCAGAAATACGCTCGGAAGAGCTGCACCAAAGGGTACTGATGGCTTACGGGCAGCCCGTTGAGGAGTTAGAAGGCATCCGGGAAACGATACAGGGTTATTGTGACGCCTTGGTGAGTTTATCTGAAATACACGACTCTCCCGTGGTTTTTTACAACATGTTTCTGGTTTGGACCTACCAATACGAACTGCTTTCCGACTACGAGAACATGCTGTTGATTTGCGCACAGGCAGAGCAGTACATCGACCGAAATCCCAATTACCTTCAAGAGGACAATCTGGCCACTTTTCAGCTTAAAAAAATGGCCGCCAACCTGCACTTGCGTGATTTCAAGAATGGCAAAATCACTGCCGAACGCAGCTTGCAAATTTTTGAGGAGGGCAGCGAAGTTTGGTTCAACTTCATGGAATATTACCTGCTGACGGCCCTGCACACCGACAATTTCATTCATGGTGCGGCGGTGTTCATCCGAGCCAGGTCTCAGAGCAAGTTCAAAAAACTGGACTCACAAACCCGGGAAAAATGGCGCATCTACGAGGCATACCTCAATTATTTTATTGAAAAACAATTGGGGCAAATGGAGGGTTTGAAGGAGCAGTTGGATAAAACGTTTCGCCTCCAGCGTTTTTTGAAGGACGACCTCATCATGCCCAAAGAACTGCGCGTGCTCACCGTTCACCTGCTGGTGGGGCAGATTTTGTTCCTCTTGGATAGAAAATCACTGCCCGAAGCAGCCGAGGCGATTGACAACCTAAGGAGCATCGGAAAGTATTTTGGTGAAATGGAAAACTACCGAATGCTGCAATTCATCAAATTGATGCAACTGGTGCTGAAGGCTAATTTTAGGCTGCATGAAGTCGCCAACACAGAAAAATACTACGAGAACCTGGTGAACCATCCGTTTTCATACCGTGGCAAGCTGAACGAGTTGGAGGTGATTCCCTTTGAAAAGTTGTGGAACCATGTTTTGACGAAATTGTAGAAGTAATTTTTTAGTTTCTGCTGTCAAGTTGATGTAATGGAAAGCTGGCCTCAAACCTCCATGCCATATTGCTCCGCAACATACGCCTTCGAAGGCCGAGCAAGAAAAAGAAAGGCCAAACCCACTGCTGCGATGGAAAATCCAGCGGGGTTTTGTTCCAAAAAAGACAGTACCACACAGATGAGGACGCCGCCCTCCAAACAAGCCCACCTAATAATGCAGGAGCTTCGATAGTGCGTCCATTTTTCCGATTGTTCATCGGTAGTTGGAATACTGGATTGGCTGTTTCGCCACAGCACGAAAGACAGCGCTATTTCAACGGTCATCACGATGATGGCTATCTGGAGCATTCCGCTTGTCAAGCCCGTGAAATCTGCAACTGCTCCATCTCCCGACATGATAAACCCGAGCATAATACTAACCAATACTGCTCCCGCCATCAATGCGCCGTGCAGCACTTGAAGCTGCTGAAAATCGTTGGTTTTTGGGTTTGACAAATTTTTCATTTCAAAATATTTATGAAAAGCCCCCCACCTTTTCAACGGGTGGAGGGCTATTATTTTGTTCAAAAAGTCAGGCCAATTGCCAAAATTTTTGACTTTTCTTTTTTTCCTTCAATTACTGTATTCCGTGCATCCATTTCTTCAAAATGGGTGAGAGGAAAAGCAAAACTACCGCTGCACTAAGTGTGACGTAAACGCCCCAGGTCATGTAAACATCAGCGAAAGAACCAAGCGCAGCGGCCGCATCGCCGCCCTCTGTGGGTTGTGCAATGGCTTTGCCAAGCTCTCCGGCTATCTTGTGTGCAAAGGCGATGGACAGAAACCAAGCGCCCATCACGAAGCCTACCATCTTTGCGGGTGCCAATTTGGTAACAACAGAGAGGCCCACGGGCGAAATGCTCAACTCACCAGTAGTGTGCAACAAGTACATGATAACGAGGTAGATTACTGGAATCAATGCCCCTGCGTTCACGCCACCCATTACGCTCTTCGCACCGATGACCATGACCCAAAAGCCCAAGGCTATCTGCACCAAACCGTAAAAGAACTTGATGGGTGTGCGGGGTTCTTTGCCAGCTTTGGATAGCTTTATCCAAATCCAGGCGAATACTGGCGCCAAAAGCATGATGAACAAGGCATTCAAAGACTGGAACTGGCCAGCGGGTATGCCGTGCCTGTTCACGAACCGGTCCGCCAAAATGGTCAACGACCCCCCCGCCTGCTCGAACAAGGTCCAAAAAATCATGTGAAAAAAGAACAAGGCCAAGAACACCAGCATCCGTTGGCCGTCCTCCCGGTTGTTGTCTTTCAAGGCATTGATAAGCACGTAGCCAAGCACTGCGATGCCGCTCACAATGAGGAGGATATCCGTAATCCGCTCATAATCGATGAGTAATGCAAAAAGTGGAATCGAAAGCAGCGCACACAAAAGGATAATGGATTGCTTGGTCATGCCAGCGAAAATGACATCCTTAAGCGATTCAGGATTGGGCGCGTTGCCTTTGTCCTCGTACTTCGACATGTTTTTCCAGAAAACAGCAATCCCAAGCACCATGCCCAAGCCTGCTGCAAAAAAACCAAGTGACCAGTGAATGGTCTGCGCAAGGTAAGCACAGGTAAGTGGCGAGAGGAAGGCGCCGATGTTGATGCCCATGTAAAATATGGTGTATGCCCCATCCTTTCGGGAGTCATTTTTGTCATAAAAAGTGCCCAAGAAACTGGAAATATTGGGTTTGAAGAAACCGTTCCCTACAGCCAACAGGCCCAATCCCGTAAAAAACAGGGTTTCGCTGTGCACTTGCCATGCATTGAAGGCAAGGATGAACTGTGCAGCTGCCATGCTGATGCCCCCAATCAAAATCGTCCGGCGGAAGCCCAAAATCTTGTCGGCTATCATTCCACCTACTACTGGGGCGGCGTACAGCAAGGCGTTGAACGCCCCATAAATGCCATAGGCTCGTGCGTCAGCTTCGCCCTGAATCATGTCCACGAAAAGCACGCCGGTCATGTAAAGCACCAAGAATGACCGCATGCCATAGAACGAAAAGCGCTCCCACAACTCCGCAAAAAACAGGGTAAATAAGGCTTTCGGGTGCATTTTGCGTTGCGACAGCACCACCAATGGCACCCAAATCAGCACGAACGCCCACCCGATGATCAGGGAAATAAGTCCAATACTCATACTCAAATTTTTAGTTGGCAGGCCCGCCACTGAAACACGTAGGCATCAAAAAGTCCGGCTGCCGTGGTTTTGTTTGATAAAAAAGTGGTTTTTGAAAAAACACTCCAAAAACCAAAATCCGGCTAAATGTAGCGGAATTTTGAAATGGTTTACTTCAAATACACAATTTTGTTCCGCCTTGGCATTTATTTGGGAAAATCATTAGGTGCTGGCCCCATCTGCGGCGTTTCCATTTCTAGTTTCCAGCCTGTGCTCTCTGCCATGAACTTGATGGTCTCCAGCACCGTTTTGCGCTGCGCCGCTGCCGTGTTCATCAGGTCGCTCTCCAGTGCTTTTTTTCGGATAAACTCCTTGGCGTTGGCATTCAGCTTGTTGTAGTCCGCCGAGGAGAACTCGTTGAAAAGCCCTTCCTGTATGTCGTAGTAGTCGAGGTCATGTTCAATGGACAGAATTTGGGCAGGCGGGATGCCACTGATTCGGATGGTTTTTGTCTCCGGGCTGGCAGTCATCTGAATTTTCTCCAAATCATAGCCCACCGACACTTTTGCCTTCACCCGTATCAGGGCTTTTTTTCTGAAAAAACTGAGGTCGTAACCGTAGTAGTCTTGGTAGTCGTAAATCTCGGAGAAATAGCCCTCGACTGTCACCAACTTCGCCACTTGTTTGATGCGCTCCAACAGCACGACGCCGTTTTCCGTCACCTGTGCCTCCGTTCGTTTAGCGTACCAGCGGGTCACAAATATTCCCGTAACAAACACTGCTAAGAGCAAAATGACCAGGAGGATACTATTGAAAGAAAAACGTCGGTTGGGCTGTTGCATTGGTTCGCTGATTTTTATACGAAGGTGAGAAAAAACGGGGAATTGTGGATGGCGAACTTCTAACAGTTTTGGGTTACATCTCAAAATGGCCAAGGAATCTAAGCCATGGCGGGCATGAAATATTTTGAGTGGGAATTTTTTGTGGTATTGTTAGACTTGGGAGAGATTGCATAGAAGGGTGAGTTGTAACTGCCAATTCAATTGACATCTGCGCATTTTTCATTGTACGAGCAATGGGAATCAATTATTCTAATTTGCAAGGCGCTGAATTGCAAAATTCTAAAAACTTTAGTGTCTTGAAAAGCAGATTTCAGGGGGCTTTGCTATTTTTGTGGGGAACTGATGGGAGGTTCGCATATTATCACGTTAGCGGTATTGGTATTGCGACAGCGCAAAACATCAGCGACAGTGGTAAAAACGGACGACAAAATTCCAACCCTTCGCAAAATAAAAAGCGCTGCAAGCCAACGCACAAGCCTATCCAATTGCAGCACATTTTATTTTGCCCAACCGCACCACTGCGACCGTTCAGGCTGTTAATAAATCGGTGACACTTCTGGACAATTTTTAAACTGTAAAACCGTAACTTGCAACCAATAACATTGACAATAACTAAAAAGAGAAATGGTTAAGTATTCCACAGTAAAAAAGAGACTTAAAATTGAGGTAGAACGAACCACAGCCAACGGTTTGGCTCACCTTACCCATTATTTTCAGAACCACGTTAACGGAGTTTCACAACATTACATAAAGCCTGCAACAGAGTATTTAAGCCAACTTTCAGACGAGTTGCAACTTGTGGAAGAACCACAAATGCAACAACTTCTGCCAATGAAGTTTGATGTTCCATTTCCACCACCAACAGAATACGACTTTACATTTCTTGACTTGTTTGCTGGAATAGGAGGTTTTAGAATTCCATTACAGGAATTGAAAGGAAAATGTGTGTTCACTTCTGAATTTAACTACCAAGCACAAAGGACTTATGAGCATAATTTTGGTGAGGTTCCGTTTGGCGACATTACAAAACTTGACTTAAATATTGTTCCCAAACACGATATTTTGACAGCAGGTTTTCCTTGCCAACCTTTCAGTATTTCGGGCAAAATGAAAGGCTTTGAAGACACAAGAGGAACATTGATTTATAATGTTTTTCAAATCATCGAAAAAAGACAACCAAAGGTTGTTTTTCTTGAAAATGTGAAACATTTAATTCATCACGACAAAGGCAACACACTCAAAACAATCGTCAAAGATTTGGAAGCATTAGATTACAAAGTTTCGTGGAAACTTTTAAATGCTTCTGATTTTGGTGTTCCTCAAAACCGTGAACGTGTTATCATCATTGGGCATAAGGACATAAAATTTGACTTCACAAAACTAAAAACGAAGCCAAAGACGAATTTAAAACGCATCTTGGACAAAGACGTTAAATTTGAATATTTAGACGAGCCTTATACAATTTTGGATGATTATAGAATTCAAGAAAGTGGTTTAATTTTCATCGGGCACCGAAATAAATCTATCCGTATTGCTGGTGTTAGACCAGGGACAGAACACCTTTCAAGGGTTCACAAACAACCTAATAGAATTTACTCATCGGAAGGTTTGCATCCTGCATTACCCTCACAAGAAAGCTCTGGACGATTTTGGATTTATGACGAAGGAAAGGTTCGAAAACTCACTATTAACGAATGTTACAAGATTATGGGCTTCCCCGAAAAATTTATAAAAAATTCAAGTCTTAGCGACAGTTACAGACAAATAGGGAATTCGGTTTGCGTTCCAATGATTAAAGAAATAGCAACTCAAATAAAAGCTCAACTACTATAATGGCAAATAAAACACCGACAGAATTTCTAACTGATTTATACAACGATGCAATGTCGGTTGTTGGTTCAAAAGAGCAAATTACTTCAGACTTAAAACCAAAAGAACAAGAACATTTAAATCTTGTATTGCACTATTCGGAACAAGCAAAAGCAGTATTGACTGTTTTAATAACCAGTTTGGTTTACAAAGCACTTAATCCCGAGCAAGACATCAGAAACCACCAAGCAAGTATTGAGGGCGGTTACTCAGGAAGAACTTATGACACCAAGCATATTACGCCATTTATGAAATCTTGCAAGTTTCCTGCAATGTCAGACAGTGGTTGGCTTACAAGAGCATTGGAACAGAAAGTTCCTTACGACAAAAATTATTCGGGAGCAATCAACCCAAAAGAATTAAAACCTGTATTCATTGCTTTACTCGACAGCGTTCAAAAAGGTGCAGAGTGTGAAAAATACTTGAGTTTCATTTTACAAGGATTAATCATCAAACGCAACAAACAGACTATTGATTTAGCCAAGCCAACAACCCTTGCGATAAACACGATTTTAGACTTATTGGACAATCATTTCAATGGTGCTTATAAAGCAGAAGGTGCTTCTCGACTTCCAGTAATAGCAATTTATGCAGCTTATCAATGTTTAATCTACGAAGCCAAAAGATTTGAAAATAAAGAACTTTTGCCAATTGAAAGCCATACTTCATCAGATAAAAGTAGCGGTAGAATTGGCGATATAGACATTATTGACGAAAAGAAAAGAGCATTTGAAGCAGTAGAAGTTAAACACGGAATTCAAATCAAATTAGGGCTTGTGCAAGACGCATATACAAAGTTTCAAACTACTCCAGTTGACCGTTATTACATTCTTTCAACCGCCTATCCCGACAAGGACGAACTTGTAAAAATTGATGCAGAAATTCAACGTATTAAAAATGTCCACGGTTGTCAACTTATTGTAAACGGCATTATGCCGACCTTGAAATATTATTTACGGTTACTCGACAACACTTTTGAGTTTATTGAGAATTATGTAAACCTTTTAGAGGCTGATAACGCTTTGAAATTTGAACATAAAGAAAGATGGAACAAACTCATTAGCGAAATGAAATAGCCCACGCATTTGTTGGCACATTTGCATTTCTACAAATGAAGAAGTTTTAGGCTAATAATCCCCACCATCGCAAACCCCCACACGTTGGCTCAAGTCTCCCTCTTTTCAAACTTAGCATATCCTAAATATCGTAAAAGAAGCACAAGCTCGAACAATTGTTGACCGAAGCGGCACTTGCGGCCATCACTCCCACAATGGCAAATCAAGCAACACCAGAATGAACCACTAGCAAATCCAAAATTTGAATTCCAAGCACTACCCAACTCAAAACCTCACAACTTCGCCTTCACCGGCCACCGCAGCCCTTTGTGTTGGTGCAGTACCGCCTTCACCGAACCAACGCTCAACGGCGAGTCAATCATCAGTGGCAAGCGGTTTTCGTCGTCCGTCACCCAGACATTGATGCTGGCCCCATCGGGGAACACCCGGCCCGGAATCACCTCTGGCGAGAATTTTTGGGTGTTGTACTTGCCTAAGTCCCTAATTTTTTTGGCAGCCTCACGGCCATTGTAGCGCACCTTGAGCGGCCACATCTCCTTGTCCATGAAAATCTGGATAGGGAAGGTCTCGTCCTTTTTCATCTTCGAGAAGTCCACGTTTCTGGCATGGTAGAGGATGCTCACGATGTCGTGCATACAGCCATCAATCTTGAAATCATGGTGCTCCCGTATGTCGGTGGTGGACTTGCCCCGGTCGTTGTGCACCTTGCCCCTGCTCTGGTCGTAGGTCAGGTAGTCGTAGAGGCGGTACTTCCCCTCCTCGATGTTGCGGATGCCCATGATGGGAAGCCCGGTCTCTTTTTGCACCCAAGTATCGTAGTAGTCCCGCACTTTGAAGAACCAGTCGTAGCTGTCGTAGGTCTTGCCGACCACTTGGAAGTGCCACTGGTCGTCCTCGTCAATGACTTTGAAAGTCATCTCGCCCGCCGAGAGCCAGACAAAATTCCAGTTGTAGTAAAGCTTGTAGGTAAGTTCTTCGCCTGCGGTGAAGGTGGTGTTTTTGGTGAGGCAGGGGGAGATGTGGTCGCCCTCCCGATAACTATCGGGATTATTGGACTGACCAAAGTTCAAATCGGTTGTATCCTCGGTTTTTGCGAAGCTAAAGAAAAGAAAAACCAAGGCCAACGAACTGAAGATGAGCGATTTATGAAGATTTTTTGTTTTCATAGCCAATAGATTTTAGAATATTCACTTGGACGATAAACACCAGCCCCAGTAACGCCGGCACGGCGATGTTTATTACGAACAAAGAGAAGGTGGCAGCCAGGATATCCACATGGTCTTGGGTAAAAAAGCCCCAGACGAACAAAGCGATTTCGCCACGGGCCAACAGCCCCATGGCTGGAGGCAGCGGCACACTGGCCTGCACCAGGAAGATGGTCGCAATGCCCGCCATGCCCAGCAGCCACGGCGCTGGCACCCCGTAAAATTGCAGCAGCAGGTAGTATTGGGTGGCGTAGGTGAAGTACCGCAAAAAGGCCAATCCCAGCGCCCGCCCAAGTTCCTCACGGTGATAATGTCGCAGCACGGTCAAGTGCCTCAGCGGCTTCTTGAAGCGGTCAATGTAGGGGATTCGCTTCGCCAGCGGCACCACCACGTCAATGTTGAAATAAGTGAAAAACAACAGGCCAAGGAACGCCGCCCCCAAACTCACCGACACTGGCACGAGGTACGGCTCTGGCCCCAGAAATTTCAGTGAAAAATAAACTGCACCCAAAAGCCCTACCGACAGCAGCGCCAGCAACTGCGCCAAGCTTCCCACCATCGTCGCAATGACGGCTTTCCAGCCCTGCCCCTTCTCCACGAACAGCACCCGCCCGCCATACTCTCCCACCCTGTTCGGGGTGAAAATGGCGATGGTCGTTCCAGCCAGCACTGCTTTGAAGGTCTGCCAACTGTTCAATTTGGAGAAACCACCGATGAGCTGCCGCCATTTGAGTGCTTCGAGGGCGACATTGAGCGGGGCGAGTAGCAGCACGGCCACCATCCAGAGCAGGTTCGGGTAGGTGAAATGCCGCACTAGTGCTCCCCACAATTCTGCTGCTTCTTGCTTCGCAAACACCTGGTGATAGATAGCCCAGCCTAGCAGTGCAGCGATGAGCAGCTTGAGGCAGAAGTTGAGGGTTTTCTTTGAAATGGTTGGCAAGGTGAGATATTGGGTGATTGAGATATTGGGTGATTGTGTTATTGGGTGATTGTGTTATTGGGTATTCATTAATCACCCAATATCTCAATAGCCCAATAACTTAATCACCCAATTACCGTCCGGCAAAGTTAGCTTTACGCTTCGAATTTGTGTGAACCTTGTGGTCGCCCTCCTGCTAGCTATCGGGATTATTGGGCAGACCGATTGCAACGTTAGGAAAAACGGTCTGCCCAATAAATTGGGCGACCACAAAAAGTCCAATGACAGCAACAAAAAAATACCGCCTACTCGGCATTGACCCCGGTACCAACGTGCTGGGCTATGGCATCGTGGAGGTCGAGAACCGCCAGTTGAGCCTTGTGGCACTCGGCGTCATCACGATGCAACACCTTGAAGAACAGCAACTTAAGCTGAAAAAAATCTTCGAGGAGGTGCAGGCGCTGGTGCGGCGGTACGAGCCGAGTGAGATAGCCATTGAAGCGCCGTTTTATGCCAAAAACGTCCAGTCCATGCTCAAGCTGGGGCGGGCGCAGGGTGTGGCCATTGCCGCAGGCATCACGATGGGCGTCGAGATAACGGAGTACTCGCCAAAGAAAATAAAGCAATCCGTCACTGGCAATGGCAACGCTTCCAAAGAACAGGTGGCAGCCATGCTGGACACGATTTTCAAGACCAAACTGGAGGAAAAATACCTGGATGCCACGGATGCGCTGGCCACAGCGGTCTGCCATTTTTACCAATCCAAATCACTGCCGGGCGGCGGGAAGAAGGTGAAGGACTGGGCGGCGTTTGTGAAGGAAAACCCACAGAAGAAGGTATGAGGTATGGGGTATGGGGTATGGCCAAGCGGTTGACCTTAATCCACAAAATTTCCACTCACCGTTTTGGCTATTTCTGCCAATTCCTCGTTCGAAAATTTGAGCTTCGGAGCGGTCACGCTCACCTGGCTTTCCCGCTGAAAGGGGATGAGGTGTACGTGCGCATGTGGCACTTCGGTGCCAATGACCATCACACCGACCCGCTTGCAGGCAATAGACTTGTCGAGTGCTCGGGCCACCTTTTTTGCGAAGAGCATCAGGCCAGCGAGGGTGCCGCCGTCCAAATCAAAGAGGTAGTCCACTTCTTCCTTCGGTACGATGAGGGTATGACCCTTGGCCACCGGGTTGATGTCGAGAAAGGCAATAAAATACTCGGACTCTGCCACTTTGTGGCAGGGAATTTCTCCGTTGATGATGCGGGTAAAAATGGTGGGCATGACTTTGAAGGAAAAAGATTAAAGTGAAAAGGCAAAAGTAGCAGCATCGCCGCCCCCTTTTGCCTTTTTAGCTTGGGCCTTTTTTGGCTCAAATAAAAATCTTCTTGATTTTGAATTCTACTTGCCCTGCAGGGGTGGTAATGGTGGCGGTTTCACCGACTTTCTTACCCAAAAGGCCCTTGCCAATGGGAGAGCTGGCAGATATTTTTTTATCCTTTAAGCTGGATTCCGACTCGGAGACGAGCTTGTAGGTATCTTCTTTTTTGGTTTTTTTGTTGAGTATGGTGACGCTGGTGAGAAGGCGCACCTCGGAGGTGTCCATGTCGTCCGTGCTGAGGATTCGGGCGTTAGCCATCACCTTCTCCAGTTCGTTGATTTTCAGCTCCAACATGCCTTGGGCATCTTTGGCAGCGGAGTATTCAGCGTTTTCGGAAAGGTCGCCTTTGTCACGAGCTTCGGCGATGGCTCGCGAGACCTCTAGGCGTCCGGTGGTCTTCAGTTCTTCCAATTCGGCCTTGAGCCTGTCGTGGCCTTCCTGCGTGAGATATGTAACGTTCATAACAGTTAATTTTTATTGATAAAAATGGTTTCCCGATTACAACAGTGACGAAAGCCGTGCTTTCCAGGGTTGTCTCTGAAAAAGGCGGTATTTCATCAAAAATCGGGAAAATAAATTGCGACAAGCCCAACACTGTTAGTGTTTTAGTGGACAGGTTTCTTGGGTGGCTCCTTCAAAATTATTGGTCGCTGGACATCAAACCTAAAAGGCAAGAACGTTTCCGACACACTTGCCGGAAACGTTCTTGCCTTCGCTTGATTCACAAAAGTACGCAATGCCCGCTACTGAAAGTTAGTTTTCGTTAAATTTTTTCTTTATGCTAAAAAAGTAGCCCCACCTCGTCTTTACGAGGGGGGCCATCCCAAAAACCAATTGTTAAAGGACATCTATAGTCTTGCAACGGATTTCATAAACAAAACCCGTTTTTCATCTTCTTTTTTTCAAAACCCGTGTGTGCGGGTGGTTTCAAATTCGGTGTTCTCATGTACAGCCAAGCTCCTGCTTGGCTATCTTTTTACTTCACCAAGCAGGAGCTTGGTGATACTTTAGTTTACGCTGCGGTCGTAACGCTTCTTGCCACTACCAAAGCTGAACAAGATGGTCAATTCATGCGAGCCACTGTTGTACTTCTGGAACTTCTGGAACGTCAGGTCATAGCTGTAGTACAGCTTAAAAACATCCACATTCGTGCCAAGCAGGATGCCAGTGGCGCCGCCTGTACCGCCTCGAACGGATACGCCTGCGATAAGCTTGTCGTCGATGAACGAGCCAAGCATATTGAAGTCTATCTGGAGTGGCCTGTCCTTGATGTTGTACACCAGGACGGAAGGTTTCAGCTTGAAATTGTAAGGCTCCACCTCGAACTCATGACCGAAGGTGATGATGGAATACTTGAACAGTGAGCCTTCATTTTGGCCAGTTTCAATCTCTCCGATTTTGGCCACCACGAGGTTTGGGAAAGTAACACCAACGAAGGTGTTTTTCTTGAAAGTGGCAAACGCACCAAGAGAGGCGTCGAAAATCTTGTTGCCGTCCACCGCATTTTCGATGATGTTGTCATCCTGGTCGTAGAGTGGGCTGCTGAGCACCGAATTGGCAACTTTTTTAGTCAAAAACTCCGTTGAAAATCCAGCGGCGAACTTGACATTTTTGACCTCGTACCGGAAGGCATAGTTCAACTGCAACCGAGTGTTGGTCATGTTGCCAAGGTTCTCGTTCATCACCCCAAGGCCGATGCCCAACGTTTTGCCGATCGGTCCATTGTATCCAATGCCGTAGGACTTTGGAGAATCCGGAAAGCCTGTCCACTGGCTGCGGACACCCATGTAAATCTGATGATTTTCATAAAAACCAGCCACCGCCGGTGAGATGAGGATTGGATTGATGGTATAGTGGGAAAACACGGAAGATTGCTCCTGCGACCAAGCAGTTTGAAGGGCAAAAGCAACAGTTATGAGTAAAATAAGCTTTTTCATGCTCATGGATTTAATCGGTGATTGGTTTGGTGACTGGTGACTGGTGATTGGTGACTGGGTTCCCCCAATCATTACTCACCAGTTACCAGTCACTAATTTATTTGCGCAGCACGGTTACACTTCCTTTTTTGGTGACAAAGGCATTTGTACCCGGATCGAAATAGTTGAAGACATAAAAGTAAACGCCGTCCGGCACGTCGTCTCCACCGACAGTAGTGCCACGCCAGAGGTTGTCGTCGTTGTAGTCTTCAGTACGGTAAACCAATTGCCCCCAACGGTTGTAAATTTCGAGGGTGTTGTCGTTGAAGCGGCTGAGGCATTTGATGAGGAACGTCTCGTTCTTGCCATCACCTTCCGGAGTTATTATCGTCCGAACTTCGCCGCACTCTGTATCATCGTCAACTTTAATAATTTTAGATACCTGGCAACCATTAGCATCAGTCACTCGCACGAGGTATTCGCCGGGAAAAAGTTCCGTCAAAACACTATCTGTTACCTCTGGGTATTTGGGCCAAAAGAAAGTGTAAGGCCATGTTCCACCAGTGACGATAACGCCAGCTACACCATTTGGCCCGCCACTATCGGACTCAGAAAAACCCATAGCCGAAAGTGGCACGATGTCAGGTACCTCCACATTCTCAATCATCGTGCATCCATTGAAGTCGGTAACAGTGACTGAATAGTTATTGCCCGGCGTAAGATTATCAGCAGTTGGATCTTTGTCGCCATTGCTCCATGAGTAGATATAAGGCTGCACACCGCCACCTACCGTGACCGAAGCTTGGCCCGAATCGCCAGGGGTACAACCACTGGCCGAAGCATTTGCCTCAGCGGAGATTTGGGTAGGCCCTTTTAATTCTAGCATGGCCGACATGGTACAGCCTTGCTGGTCTTCAATGGTTACGGTATAATTTATTCCTGCGGACAGATCGTTCACAGCTTGGGTAGTTTTGTTGTTGCTCCACGTATAAGTATATGGGGCAAGGCCATTCAATGGTACCGCAATGGCTGCGCCACCATTTCCACCGAAGCAGCGGATGTCGAAACCGTTATAGTTAGTGGTCACATTAGCTGTTACGCTAAGATTTGATACGGCTTTCAGCTCGTGGCTCTGCGTGATGCTGATGCCGCTGCCATTGTTATCCGTGATTGACACGGTATAAACGCCCGGTAATACCGGAGTTAGCGTTTGCTGGTTACCAACTGATGTTCCTTGGGCATTTGTCCATTTGTAGGTATAGCTCAAATTCGGAACAGCGCAGCTTGGCGACAATGACGGCGTTGCCGTGATAGAACCAGTTTCCTGCGGGCAATCCGGTTTATCATCTGTAAAGGTGGCCGTGAGTAGGCCAACACCTATGTCATTGAAGGCTGCGGCACAACCACTGGATGGGTCGGTAACTGTGACCGAATAACAACCCTGCCCTATATTGAACAAATCCTGCGAGGTTGCTCCATTGTTCCATTGATAGGTGTATCCGACAGATTGACCTCCAGTAACTTCAATGTTCACATGCCCTAACTGGCCTATTTGAGTACCTGTAGCATGTGTAATTACAGGTGCTGGTGACAATGTGAGTGTTGTCTCATCTACCGTCACCGTTCCAGTTTTCGACTGTTGGTCAACACCAGTACCACCGTCTGTAATGGAAAAGGTATGAATGCCACCTGCCAAGTTAGAAAAAGTATGAGTGGTCTCACTGGTGGTAAATACCTGTGTAGGTGTCCCTGAAATTTGATATTTGTAAGGCGGCGTACCACCTGAAATTGACAGCGTAACCTTACCATTGTTTTGCAAAGCACAAGCGTTGATTGTGCTAACTTGTGGTGAATCAAGTGGAACAGGCACATAATCCAAACAATAAGGCCCAGCTGTACCCGTGCAGCCATTACCATCGGTAATGGTTGTTGAATAGCAGCCTTCGCCAAGGCCGAAGATTGGGTTGGTAGTTTGTGTCGTTCCACTCCATTGATAAGTGTAGCCAGATCCAGAGCCGCCTTGGGTACTCAAAGTGATAGAACCGTTGATTGATGCGGAACTTGTTGGCACTTCCAAGTTTGTGGCCACAACACTTGGTGGTTGTGTAGGCTGCGCAATAGTAAAGGTTTGGACGAAAGTCTGTCCAATGGATGGGCTAGTCACCGTCACCGTGTAGGTGCCTGGGCAAAGTCCAGTAGGATTGCGGATAGGTGGAACGGTGGAAGGCGTCCAAGCATAAGTGTATGGCGGCGTAGTGACCCCACCAATAACATTGACTTCAATCAAACCATTGCATACCCCAGCGCAAGCATTTTTGAATTTGCTTGGGTTGGCTGGGTCTTCACCCATTGGCGCATATACTGGACCACATTTGGCCTTGGTACACATATTTGCGTCAGTCACCGTCACACAGTAGGTGCCGGCGCCTAAGCCAGTTGGGTTACAGCCTTGTATTTGCCCATTGGGGCCTGACCAAGCACAGGAAAATGGAGCCGTTCCACCCGTAATGGTCGTGGCTATTGCACCGTTGTTTTGTCCCTGAGTTGGGTTGGTTGTTGCAAAAATAATTACGATTGGCGACGGCTCAGTGATGGTCACGGAGCTCGTTTTCACACAACCAAAATTGTCACGAGCTTGTGCACTGTAAGTGCCGGGTACGAGGTTGTTGAACACGTTGGTCGCAACCCAAGTGCCTGTATTCAATCGGTATTCTTTGGTGTTGCCACCGCCCGTAGCGGTGATGGTGATACTTCCGTTAGCACCGCCATTGCATAGGATATTGGTGGAAGTCGCCGTAGCAGCAAGCGCACTTGTTGGTGCTGAAATGGTGTAGGCCGGAGACGAAACGATGGTGCAAGCTTTACAATCCGTGACGGTCACGGTGTAGTTGCCTGCGGCAAGGCCGGTGATGTCCTGCGTGGTAGCACCGTTGCTCCAAGCGTAGGTGTATCCCGTACAGCCAGTTCCGGTGTTTGTTCCGCCAGTGACGGTGATATCCACTGCTCCATTTGTTTCACCAAAACATGCAATGTCTTGGGAGGTAAAATTGAGGCTGAGTGCAGTTGGCTGTGTCACCGTGTGAGGGCCACTGGTCGCTGTTTGCACACCACCACAGCTCGTGACGGTAACGGAATAAGCGCCAGCCGGTACACCAGTCAGGTTTTGCGAGGTGCCGACGGTAGTGCCAGCCGCATTTTTCCAAACATAGGTTTTGGTGGCGCTGCCACCTGCCACTGTGATGGCCACGCCGCCATTGCTTTGGCCAGCGCAAGCCACGTTCGTGATGGTAGGAGGGGTGGCAATCGTGACAGGCCCGGTGCAGGTAATGCCAACCGTTACGCTGCCAGGGTCAAATGTAGGAATGACGTTTGGACTGTTACAACTCCCCACCTCGACTAATAACGGATCGCCATTGAAGGTAATGTTACCCACGCTTCCGTTGGCACCAATTACATTAAAACATACCTGAAAAATAACGGTGCCGTCGGCGACCGTGCTGCCGTTTACGGGGTCAGGTGATGCCCACGAAAACCTGAGTATGCCGTTGGCCGTTTCCGCGGGTGGGCCAAAATTAGCCGATGTCAAATCAGGCAAGCCAAAAGCTTGGACTGAAGCAAATTGACTGATGGCTTGATTGAAGTGGATGGTATATTGTGCACTTACGATACAGTCGAAGTTTTCGACTGTGAAGTCAACACATATCTGAGAGCCAGTAGGCGATTCCACCTCGCCGGCAATGAATGTTAGGTCAGTGTTTCCACCACCACCACCGCCACCATCACAAATTTCGAGGTCGCCAGTGATGCCTTGAAAGGTGACTTGTTGGCTGTTGCCATTGTAAACTTCCACTGGCGTTACGGCACTATTAAACTGGAAAGGTGTCGTAGCACCACAATTGTTGGGACCGATGGCATTTAGGCAAACCTGGTAAATGACAGTTCCATTTGGTACGGTGACTCCCGTGGCGTTGGGGTCCGACCAAGAGAAAGTAATCAACCCTTGGCCACCTTGGTTAGTACCGAAGCTGCCAGCGGTTAGGCCCGGTAGCCCATAACTCCCTGCTGGAATGTTGGCAAGCAGCCATTTCGACTCGTTGAACTCCATCGTGTATTGCATGGACAAGATGTTGGTAAAATCATTTACCGTAACATCCACGCAAATCTGGGCGCCCGAAGCAGCAGTTTCATCCGAGGCTATTACGGCGAAACCATTTACCGGCCCACCGCCACCGCCACCGCCACCGCAGATTTCAAGGTCTCCTGGAACACCTTGAAAAGTGACTTGTTGGCTATTGCCATTATAAACTTCCACTGGAGTTACAGCGCTATTAAAATCAAACAGCGTAGTGGAACCACAGTTGGCAGCACCGATTGCATCTAAGCAAACTTGATAAATAACCGTCCCATTTGGTACGGTGACTCCCGAAGCATTGGGATCCGACCACGAGAAAGTAATCAATCCTTGGCCACCTTGGTTGGTACCGAAGCTGCCTGCGGTTAGGCCAGGGAGTCCATAACTGCCTGCTGGAATGTTGGCAAGCTGCCAATTTGATTCATTGAACTCCATCGTGTACTGCATGGATAAGATGTTGGTAAAATCATTTACCGTAACATCCACGCAAATCTGGGCGCCGGGAGCAGCAGTTTCATCTGAGGCAATTACTGCGAAGCCGTTGGTTGGCCCGCCGCCACCGCCGCCGCCGCCGCCGCCACCTGAACCTCCATTTACGGAAGCTCCTATGAACGTAGTACCCGCAGTTAGGTTAACGCCATCTCCATCATAAACCTCTTGTGGAGTGGGGGCATTCCCAAAATTGATAACTGCTGGTTGTGAGGAAAGTACATGAAAGGTGAGGCTGTACAGCACCGTGCCGTCAGCAGCTGTCACACCCGACGCATTCGGGTCGGACCAAGAGACTCCCAAAAAGCCGTTGCCTGTCCCGGTTAGCCCGAAACTGGAACCATTTATACCCGGCAATTGAGAAGGGGTAATGTTGCCGACAGGTGACACGAACTCCAGCACCGCAGAATTCCAGTTCATAGAATATTGGAAACTAAGGATGTTGTCGAAGTCGGACACAACAATGTCAACGGTAAAATTGTCACCCACATTGGCTGTAATAGTTTGTGGATTGACAGAGAAAGTAGGCTGGGCGGCCAGATGCGTAGCAAAAAGCGCAAACAACCCAATGGCGAGGTTGGTAATCGGTCTTTTCATATGTTCGGAACTGGGACGATAATTGTGAAAAAATGTAATCGGAAAACAATTGGCAAACCCTGTAATTCCACCATGGGCAGCCAACTTGATTAGGCATTACTGCATAATCAACTGCCTCGTGGCAGTGGCTCTTGCGGTTTCAAGGGTGTAAAAGTACGACCCTGCATTCGAAAGCATATCCCGACTAATGGGTATTCTGCTAATTCCGGCAGGAAATTTCTTGTTTTGGGTAAAAACAGCTTTCCCGCTGTTGTCAAAAATAGTCAATTTAGCATCAACTCCTGTATTCAGATTGAAAGAGATGTACGTAATTTCGGAAAAAGGGTTCGGGCTATTTTGAAATAAAGTAAAATCTTCCGTCAAAGTCTCCTTACTGGCATTAACGCCAGAGATAGTCACCTTGCCGTTGTCAATATCCACGCTAACCACCTGGTCGAAATTGCCAATTTCAACTACGAATGGCGGATCAACAGTTGTGTCGTCAGCGATTTCAAGCATCGTGTTGGTCCCCATTTGACCTACGGCCTTGAAGTTGAGGTTGAACAGCGTGGAATTGTCATCCAGCGAAACGCCAGAGTTGGTCATTGGGTCGAACCAATACCAGCTAACCCTGAGTCGGCCTTCGGTTGCAAACGCACTATTGAAACTGTTTATCGCTGTAAAATCAGGCATATTGACGTTCAATCCGGTTACAGACTGAAACTCAATGATGTTGGGATTCCAAATGATGGCATATTGCATGGAAGCAATATTGTCAAAATCGGAAGCTTTGATACCAATGGTAAACCATTCCCCAGGATTAACGAGCTTGTCGGGTACTGTGAGGGAAACCGTTTGTGCATTCAAACTGAATGCTGTAAAAGCTGCAAGAAGGAATGAAAAAATATTTCGCATTTTCATGTTAATCGGTATTACAAGTAGTTTGCCAAAACTTAATATGACGAAATAAAGGTGACCGGGCTTTAGAAAAATTCCTCAACCGGTCACCGTTTCTATTTGATTTCAAATTGATTACTCTAAAATCACCATGCGCTTCGTGGCAGTGCCAGCCCCGGTATTTAGAGAATAGTACACTATGCCCGTTGCTGGGAGTTCGCTGCTGTTCAACTGAACTTCGTTGTAGCCTGCGGCAAATTCACGCTCAATGGTTTTCAAAACCTTGCCCGAAACGTCCGTGATTTTCAGGTTTGCACTGCCAGCTTTCGGCAGGTTGAAGCCAATGGTCGTCATACCTTTAAATGGGTTCGGTGTATTTTGGTAAAGTGCAAATTGCTGTTCTGCCTTGTTGTTAAATGTCAGCTGCACATTGAGCAGGTCACTGTTGGTACGGTATGCCTCCGCTTTCGTGAAACGAGAGTTCAGGGAAACCATTTCACTCAACTTCCCGCTTTCCTTCGCAAGGAACACCACACTGAACATTGAATTTTCGTTAGCCGTGCCGTTCCAGCTCGCCGTCAGGGCGCCTTCTTTCAGCAATGAAAAGCCGAAATTCTCCTCACTGGCAACACCAGATTTGACATCCAGTACTTTAAGTGCATTGACATCAAAATTCAGGGTAAACTGAAAGCCCATCACGTCCAGCTCTTTGGCCGAAAACTCAACGGTCACTTCTTCGCCCTTGGTCACACTGCGGTCATCGGCATTCAGCTCGAAAGTGCCTTTGCTGCGCTCTTCGTTGCTGCCCGTCAGGTTGACGGCGGCGCTGCCGTTTACGTCGCCGATTTTGATAGCCACGAAATTGAGATTGTTTATGGTTGCACCGAAATCATTGATATTGATAATTTCTGGGAAGCCGTTCTCAAATGGATTGTCGGGATTTTGGAACACAAAGTCTTTATCCACGAACCTCCACGAGGTATTGCTAGGAAAAGTAGTGTTGATATTTAGAATCAACTTGCGAATTTCAACAATATCAAACGTAGTCACGCTGTTCGACTTGTTTGCGTCAGCGGCGATAACCTTATATGGTGAACCAAGCAAGGTCGAACCCAAAACATGTTTGCTAATTAATACCAAGTCAAAGGTGGAGACACCGTTTAAAGGGTCTATGTCATGAGTTGGTGTTATCGTATAGTCGTTGCCCATCAATGGAAGGAAAGAATACATGCCTCCTGGGCTTGTCGTGCTGGTTTGGTCAAATCCATTTGGGCTGTTTACACTAACAGAAACGCCCTCAACAGTTTGACTTGCTTCATTGCTAATTACGCCTGCAAGCAGCGGGTCATTGCTGCCACACGTCCCCATGTTATCCTGAATGATGATGAAGGTTTCACAAAAATCTTGGTTATTAGCAGCATCAGTCACCCAAAGCTGTACTATTTGTTGTCCTACCTCATCGCAGGTGTAAGTGTTTCCAATATCGTTGACATCGGCGGAGAAGGAAAATTTCAGTGTACCGGGACAATTGTCAAAACTGCCAGCATTCAGGTCGGATGCCCAAACGTCCACCATGCCAGTCTGCATCAGCTCGATTACGAGGCCGTTTTTGCAGTATGGCGTTGGCTTTTTGCAGTCCTTGACGGTCAGGGTGGTGTTGCAAGCTGTCTGGTTGTTGCAGTTGTCTTTTGCCACATAGCGCACTACATAGGTGCCTGGCCCTACGTTGTTGAACGGGCCGAATCCGGACACCCAAACACCGCCAAAGTTGATTTGAGCAGTTACATCAATATTAGGGCTACAGTCCTCGATTTCAGGCAATGGCAATTGCAGAGCAACACCACAAGTGGTGCCATTAATACAGACATCAGGCAAGATGCAGTTATTCACAAACACTGGGTCAACCGTGTCATTTACCTTAATTATTTGCTGGTAAACAATGTAACCGTCCCATGGGTCAGAGTCCGGATCGGTATCTGGGCCAAGGGCACGTGTAGCATCGAGCAGTGTTGGCCGGTTTGGATTTGAGTTGCCACTGCGCCAGGAATCCCGGAAGGTGCGACCATCACAATCGCCGTCGCTATCAATATCGCACTGCGGGAAAGGAAGGCCAAGCTGGTTCTCTGGTTTTTCCACCACTTCTTGGTCCACGTTAGCACCCACCACGCACCAGTTGATGATAGTCCAGTCCCGAACGATTTTATAACAGGCATCATTCACTGCGTAAACAACGTCATCGTAAGAGATGGCCACCAACTCGCAGTTTTCGTAAAATATTTTGGGGTCACCAAAGTCAGGCACGGTCGAACCACAGTTCACAGTAATGTCCGCCGGGAATTCAACTGCCCAGTCGGAGACGTGATCAACGAAGATGGTTTGGTTACAAGCCTGAGGCGTTGTGTTATTGCTAGCATCTTTGGCCGTGAACGACCGAGTTATGGTGCCTTCTAAACACTGGTTGAGGCTAACATTTGTGTTGCAAGTAATCGAAACACCGCAGTTGTCGGAGTAAGTTGGTGAGCCAAAAAAGCCGGACAGTGTGGTACACTGTTGCTGGTTGTTTTGGCCACTAAGTTGTGTTTCAAGGTTATCGGCGTACCAGTTGCAAGTGATGCGCTGGTTGGGTGGGCAGCTTACCAATGTTGGGTTAAGCTTGTCGTTTACCTTCACTTCCACCATACAATCGTTGTAGTTGCCAAAGCAGTCAAAGGCACGGAACACGACCATCACTGGACTGTTGGCTACATCTTCGCAGCAGAAAACCACCGAAGGTCCAAATATGGTGTCGATATGATTGTCATCACAAAGGTCTGTCATGCGGCGCACCTCGAAGTGGTCGAGACAGCAGTTGTCATAAGTAGCACTGTTGAATGCACTGGCAAAAACTGTTGAGCCATTGCCCGTTGTTAAGTTTACATCCGTATATGAAAGACAAATGGTTGCAGGAGCAATGTCGTCAATGACGGTAATTGGCACTGCCAAACTTGTTACGTTGCCGCACGCATCCGTCACTTGGTAAGTGATGATGTGTGGGCCTAAAGGCAGACCAGGCGCAGGAATCGTACCGCCATTGGCAGGGTTGCCACCAAGGTAAACGGCCTCACCAATTGGTGTATTTATTTTGATAGTCCAAGTGCCATTGCAATTGTCTGTTACTGTGGGCGGGGGCAAGAACCCGACTGACTTACATGGTTGCGGATGCTGGCCTGGTACGTTTGCACTGGCCGTAAACGGAGGGCGAGTAACCACTGGCGCTTTCGTGTCCATCACTTTTATCACTTGGATATTGTCTTCTCCGCCAACACCGACTGTTACCACAAGTCCCGTACACCAGTTCAGTACCGTCCAAGTGCGCACCACCTTAAAGCTGGAACCACAAATAGTAATGACTTGATCGCTTTTTGATTGTTGGTAATTGCAATACTGGCCAACAATATTAGCGACTACCCCCGAACCAGTTAGGGCAAGCACATCAGCATCGTCGAGGCCGTTGCCGGGGCAACCAGTGCCGCCATTTAGCAAATTGGTACTGTTAACGCTGGCATTGTCGCCAAGCGGGTCGTCATTGTCATCGCAGTCTGGGTTTAGGTTTACGTCAATCACCAAGTTGGTGGCTGGGTTCGAATCTCCAACGTAACGGTGCTTTGCCGCAGCAGTGATGATATTTGGGAAAGCGTTGTACTGCTCACAAGTCCAAATAATGTCATTTGGAAAATCAACAACTATGGGCCGATTTACGGTAATCACCTGGCTACAGAAGTTTGATGTGTTGCCAGAAGCATCGATGGCTACATAGTTGCGGGTTATGGTGACATAACCATTTGCACAAAGACCAACTGTATTTATCTGCTCACCTGTCAAGTTGATGGTAGGGTCCGAATCGCAGTTGTCCACCGCAGTAGGGCCGGCGACCAAACTAAGGTCGTCAGAGCAATTGACAGCAATATTTGTGCAAGTGAGAACAGGCGGAAGCTTGTCTTCGATATGTATTTGACCCCAGCAGGAGTTGCCCCCGCCGGTCTGGTCTGTGATTTTGACAGTTAAATTGGTGTTGAACCATTGGCTGGAGTTGGTGATGGTCACCTGGTTCAAGCCTGAAACAACTGGAGTCCAGTTATGAGTAATTTCAATTAAATAGTCGTGGCCTGGTATTGGGTTGCCTTCGAGGATTTGGTCTGCGTTTACACCACCTTGGCAAGCGTTGGGCGTGTTGTCAACTGAAACTTGGACGAGATTGTTGCAGACCATTACTTGGGCTTGCAGGAGATTGGAACTGCCTACCAGCAGTAGGGAGAGAAACGCCCAAGAGAATACCGGAATCCTAGAGAAATTCGTTCTGATCATGGATGATAATTTGTTAAGACACAATCGAAAACCATAAACAACGCAAGACCTAAGGCTCACATTGGCTTAGTTTTTCAGTGCAAGTGATGGCTACATCGGGTAACCTGAACTAGGAACTTGTTTGAAAAACTGCTTAATTGCGAACTTGACCAAAATCGTAACACTGCTTTGAAATGACTCTCAAAGACTACTACAGTACAGGCTAAACCCCATCAAAAGGAAATTGAAAACGAATAAAGGAAAGGCGATAAAAAAATGGGAACACTTTGTAATGCTGTAGTTCATGGGAAATCAGTTTAAATCAGTCTTGCCGCAAAATTAAGCACTTTATTTCAAAATAGGAAATAACAGACAAAATTTGAACCAATGAAATAGTCGTAAGGGAAAGGAGGCAGTGAAATGGGTTTTTTCAGCATGTTTTTAAGCCCACAAGTGATAGTTGGCAATCGTTATGCCAATCTACCCAAAAAACAAGTTTTTAGAATAAATTATTTTCGTAAGCGATTTTTATCAGCCCAGCAGAGCTGGTAGCGCCCATTTTTCGCATAATATTTTTTCGGTGCACGCTTACAGTTTGGTCACTGATGTAAAGTTCGCCAGCGATTTCCTTGTTCGTCAGTGCCTGGCCAACCAGTTTAAGCACTTCCAATTCTCGCTTGGTCAGGTTGAATTTTTTTACAATTCTGTCGTCATAACTAGGAGCCAGTTTGCCATTTTGCATGAAGCGGGAGTTCATTCCACTCTGGTTGGTCAATGACAAACCTACACTCAGGTAGGTATCGCCTTCCATGACCTTATCTATAGCGTGGTAAAGTTCCGTGGCTGGGCTGTTCTTTAGCACATAGCCATCCGCTCCGGCCTTAAAAGCTGCCCGTATCACCTTCGGTTCATCGTACATGCTTAACACAAGGATGCGAAAATCAACCCCTAATGTTTTTAGATGACTCAGGACCTCTATACCGTCTATGTCTGGCAAGCTTAGGTCAAGCAACAATAGGTCAGGTTGAAGTTCTCCTATCATTTTCAACAGACTGTTGCCTGTATTTGCTTCGGCAATGATACTGAACTTTATCTTTTCGCTTCTACCAAGGACCACTTTTAGGCCTTCAATAAAAATATGGTGGTCGTCAGTAATGACCAACTTCAATTCTGTGTGATTCATCATAATATGTTGGGATAGTTCTCTTTTTCGAGAAACAACTGTTATGATGACTATGGAAAATATAGTGCCAGTCCCTGCTAAATCGGGAAGAAAGTAAAAAAAATATATTGGTAGGAATCTCTATTTACGAAATAACTCAAACTCAAGGGTCTTATCTATCTATTCAATCAGGTATGTA
Source organism: Saprospiraceae bacterium (assembly GCA_021739645.1). Taxonomy (GTDB): domain Bacteria; phylum Bacteroidota; class Bacteroidia; order Chitinophagales; family Saprospiraceae; genus UBA6168. The sequence goes on from JAIPBL010000059.1 coordinate 25,242, forward strand.
CCCTCTTTCACCTCATTTTTTCCATTTGAAAAAACGGCATAGCTAAATCCTTTATGAATGCTGAACCCACCCGTTTCCCCATCTTTGTTCACGGCAATGAATCCGACTTGAATGTTTTTGTAATCTTTATACTTCTTAACCACCCGTGCTACGGCTTCTTCGCAAGCCGCTTGCGGACTTCGCCCGTTGCGCATTAGCTCCACCACCAAAAAACTGCCCACGGCTCGTATCACTGCCTCCCCAAGGCCAGTTGCCGCTGCACCCCCCACCTCGTTGTCCACGTACATGCCAGCACCGATGATTGGCGAGTCGCCTACCCTACCTTGCATTTTGTAAGCTAGACCACTTGTTGTGCAAGCACCGGCGATATCGCCGTTTTTGTCAATGGTAATCATTCCAATAGTATCGTGCATTTCCACATTAATTACAGGCTCGTACTTCGAGGTCTTTTTCCATTCTTCCCAAGCTTTCTTCGACTCCTCAGTGAGCAGGTTTTCCTTTTTGAAACCTTGTGAAAGTGCAAATTCCAAAGCCCCATCCCCCACCAATATCACGTGTGGTGTTTTCTCCATCACCCGCCTTGCCACCGAAATCGGATGGGCGATATGTTCCAATGCACAGACTGAACCGCAGCTCCCATCTGGCGCCATGATGCAAGCGTCCAAAGTCACTCGGCCATCCCTGTCGGGTGCACCACCAATCCCGACCGAGGTGTTCTTCTCATCCGCCTCAATGACCATCACCCCAGCCTCGACAGCATCAAGCGCACTACCGCCACTGTCAAGAATTTTCATCGCTGCATCGTTGGCTTTTGTCCCAAAATCCCAAGTAGAAATGGCCAACGGCCTTACGGAAGCTTTTGCTGAAACGGGTGTTTCGGTATTTGCTTCGGCACAAGATATTAGGGCCGAACTGCTCATTGTAGCAGCAACTGAACCCAAGGCTGTTTGGTGGAGAAATTTTCTGCGAGTGACCATGTTTATTACTTTTGTTGGGCAAAGCACAAACATAATAAATCTACCGTCACCATTTTCCTCATTATACAATATGGATAGGATAGGGGCATTTTTCATAAAAATCCTTGTCGAACTTGTCGGGCAACTGCCATTTAGGGTGACCCGGCTGCTCTCGGACCTGTCCTGTTTTTTACTGCTGAACGTGTTCAACTACCGCAAAAGGATAGTACACGGAAACCTCAGAAAGTCGTTTCCAGAAAAAAATGAAGAAGAAATCAAGGTGCTGTCTTCCCAGTTTTATAGGCACTTTTCCGATATGCTACTCGAAAGTGTGAAAGGACTTACAATGTCAAAAGCAGAACTTCAACAACGATTCGTTTATCGCAACCCTGAGATTTTCCAACCGCTTTTCGAAAAAAAACAAAGCGCCATTCTCCTTGGTAGTCATTACGGAAATTGGGAGTGGGGAGTTCTCTCCTTCCCCCTCAGCGTCCAGCACACGGTAGTTGGCACCTACAAGCCATTGAAAAACAAGGCTTTAGAAGAATACCTGAATTCGCTTCGCAAACAGTGGGGCCTGCACCTAGCTGACATGGCACACACTGGCCGAGCGATTGTCAGCTATAAAAATCAGCCTAGCATCTTCGTCCTCATCGCTGACCAAACCCCATCGGACATGCGCAATGCCCACTGGACCGATTTCCTGCACCAGGATACGCCCTTCCTGCACGGCATGGACAAACTTGCCCGAAAAACTGGCTATCCTGTATTTTACTTTGAAATTGAACGGGTGAAGCGAGGGTTTTACGAAGTGACTTTTTCCCTCCTTTGCGAAGCACCAAAAAACCTTCCTGAAGGTGAAATCACCCGGCTTTATGCCAACCACTTAGTAGCTACCATCCGCAAATCGCCCGCCAACTGGCTTTGGTCCCATCGGCGCTGGAAAAGAAAACGACCTGTTCCCAGCTCTGCAGAATTGAAGAATTAGGGCTTCCCCAACAACCTAAACATGTTTTTCTTGTACGCCTCCACGCCTGGCTGGTCGAATGGGTTCACCCCAAGCAAGTAGCCACTAACGGCGCAAGCTTTTTCAAAAAAGAAAAACAGGTACCCCAAATGAAAGGCAGATGCCTCCGGCAGATTGATGCGAAGGTTGGGAACACCGCCCTCGGTATGCGCTTGTAGGGTGCCTTCCGCCGCTTTTTTGTTCACAAAATCCATGGTCTTGCCAGCGAGGTAGTTCAGGCCGTCGAGGTCGGACACCGCAGCCTCCAACGTTACGTCACATTCGGGCTGCTCGATGTTGAGCAATGTTTCAAAAATGTGCCGTCGGCCATCTTGGATGTACTGCCCAAGTGAGTGTAGGTCAGTCGTAAAATCGGCGCTGGCAGTGAACAAGCCCTTGCCATCCTTACCCTCCGACTCGCCGTAGAGCTGCTTCCACCACTCTGCCACGAAGTGCAGGCGAGGCTCATAGTTGATTAGCATTTCAATGGCCTTGCCTTTGTTGTATAAAATATTACGCAGCGCAGCATATTGCAGACAAGCATTTTTTTCAAATGGTGCTTTGCAATCGACCGCCGCATCTGCCGCACCTTTCATCAGGTCATCCATGGAAATGCCCGCAACGGCGATGGGCAACAGGCCGACTGCCGTCAGCACGGAGAACCGTCCGCCCACGTCATCGGGTACGATGAAAGTCTCGTAGCCTTCTCCAACGGCCAGCTTTTTCAATGCCCCCTTTTCTTTGTCGGTGGTAGCGTAAATGCGCTCTTGGGCACCTTCCCGACCGTATTTTTCTTCCAATTTTTGTTTTAAAATTCGGAACGCAATTGCTGGTTCGGTCGTCGTGCCTGATTTTGAAATCACATTGACCGAAAAATGACGGTCGCCAATAAGTTCGAGCAGGTGCGTGAGGTAAACTGGCGAGATGTTCGTCCCGGCAAAGTAGATTTCTGGGGTCTTTCGCTGTTTTTTAGGCAAGTTGTTGTAAAAACTGTGGGACAGCATTTCAATGGCGGCCTTCGCCCCAAGGTATGATCCCCCGATGCCGATGACAACCAGCACCTCCGACTGTTGTTGGATGCGCTTAGCTGCTGCTTTGATACGCTTGAACTCCGTGCGGTCATATCCTTTGGGCAGGTCAAGCCAGCCTAGAAAGTCATTGCCAGGTCCTTTGCGGCTATCCAAAAGTTTAGCGGCGGTCTCCGTTGGAGCGGCCATTTGGCTGATTTCGTGCGGAAGCACATAAGGTTGTGCGGAACTGTAGTCGAAACTTAGTTTTTTCATGATTAATATTGTCGTTTAAAAAACGGCGAAAGTTATAAAAATTCATGGCGAAGCACCTCGAAACTGGGAAACTTGGGGAAGAAATTGCAGTTGCGCATTTGCGACAACAGGGCTTTGAAATATTGGAAACAAACTGGCGATACCGAAGATGTGAGGTGGACATCATCGCCAAGGAAGGCAATTTGATGGTTTTCGTGGAGGTGAAGACCCGAAGCTACGACTACTTTGGCCGACCGGAGGAGTTCGTTTCGCCCGCTCAGGAGCGACGGCTAGCACAGGCAGCCGCTGCTTTCATGGAGAAAACTGGTCACGAATGGGCGATACGATTCGACGTAATTGCTGTTTTGAAAAAAAAGGAAGGAGATTTCGAAGTAGAACTTATTCGAGACGCTTTTTTTCCCGGCTTATAACAAGAATGGGGTTACCCGGTCAAACCATCTCAATCAAAACCTCACCCTTTTCAACTGGTTTGCCCTTCGCTACAACGATGCGCTTTACCGTACCCTCTCCCGGCGATTTGATGATATTTTCCATTTTCATAGCTTCGAGAATGACCATCGGCTCTCCGTGCACTACTTCCTGCCCCGGCTCCACCAAAATGCTCAGCACAAGCCCCGGCATTGGCGCTTTGATGGCACTTATCTTGTGAACGATGTTTGCACTCAACCCCATTTTCTCCACCAATTGGTCATACCCGTCCTGAAGTTTAATGGTTTGGGGCTTGCCGTTCAGTTTTAGCCGAACTTCTTTGGACTGTTTGTCAACAGAAATCACTTCGGCTAGGTAGGATTTTCCGTTGTGCAGCACATGAAAATGCCCTTTATCAGTTTGAACGGCATCCAATTCCGAGGCTACGACAGCGGTGAGTTGGAGTGTTGCTTTTTCGTTGATGGTAGCGATGTATTTTTCAGTTTGCATATTTCACAATGGCTTTATAATCAGTACTTTGTCAAAAATCACCTTGCTTTTACCTTTCCTAATTTCGACATAAAAATCGTTTCAAAAGAAGTGAACACAATATAAGTCAGAAAAAAAGGAATGAGAAACAGGTTATTGGCTGGTTGAAAAATCCGGTGGTAGCCAATAACCAACGCTCCGGTGAGGAACATTTTCACAAAAGTAAAAAGCATAACCAATCGGGTGAATGCATTTCTATCCTTGCTGAGGGCGGCCTTTGCTGCCGGGAGGTAGATACCGGCTGTCAGTGTCGCAAAAAAAAGTAATCCTGCAAGCGACAACATCCGGTACGGCTCAAATGGCTGGAAAATATGGATAAAAACAAGGACGATTCCAGTGAGCAGGGTCAGCAGTAAGAGCTGTGAAAAAAAACGACGGTTACTCATAAACAGCCAGGAAAAAGGGTTGTTGGTGAATTAATGACTAAAATTAGGATGGCGCGTAAATAACAAGGACGTATTTCATCGAAAGTTGTGGACATTAATAATGCTCACAAATCATGCGATGAAATACGTCCCTAAGGACCATAGCTTGGCCTATTGAAACGCTTTTCCAGTATTAACGCAATTAGTTTGCCTTAGCAAACTCACCTGCCTTACCGGAGATAGCTTTCGATTCTGTTTCTGTAGCGACCGCCTTCTTAGCTTCTGCCGAAGATTTGAAAGCGCCGTTGCCGTTGGTATGGGCAGTGTCGCCAGCTACTTTATAAGACCCGCTGATGACAGCGCCTGATTGAACAATCAGCTTACCATAGCTAACCTCACCAACTACTTTGGCAGTTTCACGGATGTTGAGCAGTTCCGCAACATGCAGAATGCCGTTGAAACTGCCTTCAATCACAGCATTTTGGCATTTAACGGTACCTTCAATTTCCCCAGTTGGGCCAATGATGACCTTCGAAGCGCAAACCAAATCCCCTTTGATGGTTCCGTCAATGCGGATATCAGTGGTTGCATTCACTTTGCCTTCAATGACTGTGCCTTGAACCAAACTGTTGAGTGAATGGGAAGAAGCAGAAGGAATGATACTGCCTGCTTTTGCTGTGTCTTTACTTTTATTACTTCCAAACATAGGTCTGAGTTTTGAAAATTCAATAGAAAAAAAATAAAAATGCCTTTAAGTTCTGAATATGAGGCTTGAAAGCATTTTAGCAAAAAAAATGTGTCGTTGGATACTTTTCTCAAAGGCTGTTCAGAAACTCGAAGATAGCATTTTTTTATTTTTCTGTAAAAAAATGCACCAAAATTTAAAGTTGTCATTTCGAGAACCTTCTGAGGTAACAGCCCTTCTTCTTTTGGTAGCTATAAAACAAATCTACCCGTCGGTACTATGTCCCGACGGGTAGATTTGTTCAAAAAGCGAGCAGTTTTAGCTGCAAAGGTCGTATTAGAAGTTCGGGCAATAAACGCCACGGCGCTGGTCGCCACAGAATTTGTATGCAAGTGCGAACTCGAATGCACCGTTATTGTTGCTTGCGGGTTTCAGTGCAGAAACGTTAACGTCATAGCTGAACCCGAGCGTGAACTGGTTGTAGTCGAAACGGGTAGATAGAATCACGGCATCGGTCAAGACTCCAGTTTCCACTTTGTTCGACACACGCACCCAAGCACCGAAATGCACCGCTTGATAGTTGCTGAAATTGCCACGACCACTGCCAAGGAGGAACTTCAAGCTGGTACCAGAGTTCACTTGGAACGATGGGCCTTGCTTCATTACAATCACACCCGGCACCAAGCCAAGGCGAGGAGCAACCTCGAATTCACCGCCAGCATGGACGGTAAAGCGGCTGTAAAGGAAGTCTTTATTACCTGAGCTGAAAGATTGATCGGCCCTGTTCAAGTGGTGATAAGCACCACCTGCATAAAAATTGTTGTTCTCATCGAAAACAGAGAACCAAAGCAAGCCTGCTCCTGCATCGGCAAAAAGAAAATTGTCATCGTCGAAATTGGAATCTTCGAGCGATGGGCAACCATTGCAGAAGCCACCTTGGCCATCATGTTGGGTACCCCAGCGCAATTTCAGAAATTCAATACTCCGCTGTGCAAGACCCGCCTCGGCACCAAACACCAAATAGTGAGCTTCCTTGCGGCTACCAGCCATCCGTTTGCTGTACGAAAAGGAAAGTTTGCCTGTCGTAGTTGCAAAATTGGCCTCGCCAGCTTGGTCACCCCAAAAAGTGCCGCCAATGCCGAAGTTGTCGTAACGGCCAACTGGAATCTTTTGGTCGTAGCTGACATTGTACGTGGAGTAAGCATTGCTTTTAAGCACACTTGCCCACTGATTGCGATAGTTGGCTGTCAAGCGAATGTTACAATTCATCAAACCAGTCATGGCTGGATTGAGATTGAGGGGGGACATGTAAAACTGGGAGAAGTGGATATCTTGCGCAGAAGCAGTGAATCCAGTTCCGATGAGAAGGACAAGTAGTAAATGTTTGAAATTCATTATGTAACTGTTTAAAATTCCTGAAAAACGAGGGAATATTTTTTAACCGTCAGGACTTACGAAATGCAATGATAGTGATTCCTGAAAACTGGGAGGGATTTTGGTTGTTAAAATCAAAAAAATTATTGCCGAATTGTCACAACCGAATTTCCTTTTACAAAATTAGCTCCAATTTTCTTCCCATTGTTATATCTGCTTCAAAACGTGCTTCAAATGTCAGATATTTTACACCAATAGATTCTGCTGGATTTGTAGGCAATAGAACGTTGAGCTTTCGTTTTTCCATAAAATGTCAACAAAATCAACCCTTTTTATCGATCCAAAGCCAAATATCCTTATTTGACCATTTTCAAAAATGATTTGACAAACCAATCGGAATCGGCCTTCAAAAGTGTTTCGAGCAGTGAGTCGGCTTTGCTGGAAAATAGGCGGATTTCATGCACAACCATTAAAAACTCCTTTATTTCCGCAGATTCGCCCTGCACGGCTGAGACCTCATCGAGTACCCTAAGCACAGGTTCTAGTTCCCGCCGTTTCCGTTGAGTAATAATCTTCCGCACCACTTCCCACATGTTCTTCTCTGCAACGAAAAACTCTTTCCGCTCGCCGGGTTTCAGCTCCTTGAACACAAGCCCCCAGTCCATCAGCGCACGCAAGTTCATGTTCGTGTTGCCTATCGAAATTTGCAACTCTTCCATGATATCCTTTACGCAAAGTGGCTCAGGCGCAATGAGCAACAGGGCATGAATCTGTGCCATTGTTCGGCTGATTCCCCAATCGCTACCGGCAGTGCCCCATGCTTGGAGGAATTTTTCTTTTGCTAATTGATACTCCATGCCTTCTTTTAAAGTTCGATTGTGTAGCTTATCAAAAAATATTTTCCCAACCGATTGATTACCAATTAGTTGGCGCTCATTTATTATCAAAATATCAGGCCATTTGGGCAAGATTCCTACAAAGAAAGGCAAATGAATTCAAATAATTGCCAATAGCAAAACCACTATCGGGGTTCTTATTCGGCCAAATGGCACGACCCTTGCGTTCTTGTAGCACTACTTCCCCGCTTTTATTCCCCCGTAATTTATTTTAATTCACTCATCCTATTATGAAAACACTACGTTTACTACTGCTGCTGCTAGGCAGCTTTTCCGCTTTTTCCCTTTCTGCACAACTCGACTTCAAAATCCAACTGATGCCCGATGGCACGAAATGGGGCATTTATATTGCGCCGCAGACTGGAACAGCTCCTACGGCCAATACAATTACTGGTTCTGGCCAAATCACCTTGGTTGCTCCGCTCAACTTTGCCATTGTGGACTTCAATCCCGTGAGTGGTTTTTGGGCAAGCAATGCCGTCATCAATGGGCCAGACGAAAACCCCACCAAGTCGTACATTTCGTTCGGCCTGATGAACGACATCCCGCAAATTGTCTATTCCGCTACGGCTCCTACCCTGCTTTTCACGTTCAGAAAAGCCAACAATTACTGCCCCGATGAATTTTACCTCATCGAAAACGGCATAGACCCTTTTGACCAATTGCCCAACTCGGAAAACAGCAATCCCGGCAACGAAATCACGGTGCTCGATTTTGGCACCGCCCCATTTTCTACCTATAATTATGGGAAAAACATCGCCCCATTTGCCTGGGACTGCCACGACTGCGACGGTGATGGCATCCCGAACGCCTTCGAAGACACCAACGGCAACGGCGTCTATGACCCGACAATTGACGTTTCCGACCTCTGCAACAACTCCGCCCCAAGTTGCCTCGAAATAACGGGCGCACAACTCCACTGCCAAGGCGGTGGCACTGCCTGCGGCAACAACCCGTCCGGCCAGCTTTCGCTCGTCGTGGACATTGCGGGCGGACAAGCACCATTTACAGTAGAATACACGGACGGCAGTGTCACTTCCACGCTCCAAAACTACCAGAGCGGCACACCGTTCAACGTGGACGCTGCCAACGGCGCTGTTTTCAAAATTATCGCCGTGACCGGCAACGACGGTTGCGAAGCAGCAGCCAACGGCCTCAACGGCGAAGTGCCAGTCACCATTTTGGGAGCGCTCCAGTTCACGACGCAACCCGTGGGCGCACTGATTTGCCCTTCGGAAAGCGCCTTGTTTGAAGCGTGTGCCACAGCCACCAACAGCAGCTTCGACATCCGGTGGGAATATTCCCCCAACCAAACAGCAGCTTGGCAGCCCATCAACACCACGACGGGGCTTTTCGAAGTAAACAGTTCAAGCGATGGCTGCAGCACCTTGCACGTCAACGAAGGAACTGGCTTGAACGGCTACCGCTTCAGGGCCGTGGCAGAAGGTCAAAATGCAGCAGCGGTCAACTCGCAAACCGCCACTTTGAACTTGAAAGGCCCACTGGTAGTGAGCGCCAATCCTACTGATACAAAAATTTGCGATGGTGAAACCGTCACGTTCAGCGCCGCTTTTGCAAACCTTGGCGCAGGCGACATCAATTACACCTGGGAACTCAGCCACAACGATGGCCTCACTTGGTGGGACGGTATGCCGGGAATGGGCATTTCCGGCATTGACTCGCCGACATTGACCATGCAAGCCATTCACTTCAACGCCAATGGCGACATCTATCGGCTCCGGGCGCAGGTGGACGGTTGCGATTTCTTTTACACGCAGCCAGCCTCCATCACGGTGGAAGGCCCGATTGAAATACTGTCCATCGTCAGCCCAATGGCAGTTTGCCGTGGCGAGGATGCCTGCTTCGAAGTGCAGGCCGAACTGTTCGGCACTGGCCAACTAAGCTACCAGTGGCAGGAGCGCCCAAGTGGCAGCGCCACCTGGACGAACGTGCCCGGCGCTTCGGCTCCGATTTTCTGCCTGGCAAACACCGAAGGCCGCAACGGCTACTGCTACCGGGCGCTGGTGCGCACGGCAAGCTGCCCGGCTGTCACTTCCGCAGAGGCTTGCCTCGTCGTGGAAGACAAGGCCGTTTTTGCGCAGCAACCACAAAACGCTGCGATATGCGCTGGTGAAATTGCAACGCTGACTGCCAGTGCCGCCATTGATGCCGACTACGCTGGGCAAGTGAGCTACCGCTGGCAAACATCTGCCGATGGCGGCCAAAGCTGGCAAGACCTCGACAACGACTCGAACTTTGACGGCGCCAACGGCAACATCCTGACTATCAGCGACTTGTCCGCATTGGGCAACCTACAATACCGCCTCAGCGCCTCAACGGGCATTTGCGAAGCAGCCAACTCCGATGCCGCCACTGTGACGGTGGAAGGCCCGGTCGCCTTCAGCGAACAGCCTGCGGGAATGACGATTTGCCCCGGTTCTGGCGCCAGCTTCTCGGCTGCGGCAAACGTGCTGGGTGCTGGCAATATTCAACTCCAGTGGCAGTCCAGCACCAACGGCTTTGACTGGGCAAACGTTGCCGAAGGCAACAACTACGCTGGCACACAAACGGGCACGCTGACCGTGCAAAACGCCACCGCTGGCCGCTTGTTCCGCCTCGGCGCTTCGACGGGCATTTGCGGAGCAAAATACTCCGAGCCAGCTGTGCTGACCGTGGAAGCACCGATTTTGTTTAGCCAACAGCCGGAGAGCGCAACGGTCTGCCCGGATGAGGCGGCATCGTTCTCCATCGCAGTGGACGGTGGTAGCGGCACATTGTCGCTGCAATGGCAGTCAAGCCCAACTGGTCAAGTCTGGACGGACATTGCCGAAGGCAACACCTTCATTGGCACACAAACTTCCACACTGACCGTGGCCGAAGCGACAGGCTTGGACGGCACACAGTTCCGTTTGGTGGCTGCTTCGCAAAACTGTACGGCCTACTCGGCTTCGGCGGTGCTGACGCTGGAGGACGATGCCGTCTGCAACCCAATTCCAGCCTACAACGACTGCGTTTCGCTGGCCGTGAAAAAGCTCGACGGCAACATCGGTTGGAGCGTGTGGGCAAAGACGGACAGCAGCTTCACGGAGACGCCCTACCAATTGCCGACAGGCGGAAAAGTCACGTTGGTGGTACCCGTCGGCTTCACAATCCAGGGAGTGACGAGCTTCAACGGTGGCAAGTGGAACCCCGGCAAAGTGATTTTCAACCCAGCGCAAGACCCCGGCAAAATCTACTTCGAATACAACCTGACGCCCAACCTGAACTTCTTGGAACTGACGCCCAATTCCGAACGGCTTTTGTTCAGTTTCTCGGTGGTGGGCGGCTGCCCCGAGTCGCTGTCGCTGATGGACAACATCGTGCCACCGGGCTTCTCCCAGAACCTGTTCACTGGTTTTGGTGCGGGCAACGGGCCGGACGTGCCTTTCCGCTTCTGCGGCAACGCCCCCCAAGATGCGTGGGTATGCCCTCCGACATCGAACATGATGGCCCCGACGAGTGGCAGCACCGTGGCCACTGGCCAGCAGCTTGACCTCGACCCAAGCGCCGTGCAGGTTGATTTTGGAAAAATGGCAAACGTGGACCTAGAGCCTACCAGCTTCTTCGGCGTGGCACCGAACCCCGTTCGGGACGAACTGAAGGTGGCTTTCAAAGAAAATATTTTGGAAAAAACGTCCTCGCTCCGCCTCTGGAACCTGCAAGGCCAAGTGCTTTACCAAACCGCCATCGAGGGCGAAGCCGTTCGCCGCCTCGACCTCGGCCAGACCATTCCGGGCATCTACTTCCTCACCCTCGAAGTGGACGGCAAGCTGGTGCAGCGGGAGAAGATTATCGTCCAATAAAGTTCGACAGTTCGACAGTGGGCAGTCAGGTGGTACTTCCACGTCCCTGACTGCAAACTGCCAACTGTCGGACTGCCAACTTAATAACCACCCCCCTCAAAACCATTTTTTATGAAAATTGCTACTCAATTTCGTTGGCTCCTCGTCTTGAGCCTCTTTCCTACCTTTCTTTTTTCACAAAATGGGATGAACCTAAAACTCCAACTCATGCCGGACGGGCAAACTTGGGGCGTGTACGTGAAGCCGGATGATTCTATTTCACCGAGCAATTTGACCATAACAAGTTGGGCACAAGTCACTTTGGTGATGCCTATTGGTTATCAATGGTCATCGTTAGTAAGTGTTAGTGGAAATTGGGCGGCTCAATACCCTTACGATGGAGTTGAAGAGCTTCCAGAAAATAGAATTCAGTATTTCACCCTTTTGGATGAATCAATTCCTGTTATTTATGCAACTAGTAGTGAAACACTTCTATTCACATTTAAGGGTGATGGGAATTGCCCAAATGAAATTTCACTTTGGGATGAAAACACTCAACTAATTCTTTACCCCAATGATAGTTGGTGGTCATTCAACCCTCCAGGGAATATTTTTGAAGTATTCGACATGATGACTGCCAGCTTTTACACTTATGGTCATGATTACGCCCCCGCCGCCTGGGACTGTCACGACAACGACAACGACGGCATCCTCAACGCCCACGAAGACACCAACGGTAATGGCATTTTCGATGCGGGCGATGCCTCCGACCTAAACACCCCAGACTTTGCAAGCTCGGCTGGTGGCTTTAATTTCAAACTGCAACTCATGCCCGATGGAGATAACTGGGGCGTGTATGTCAAGCCTGAAGATGGGCTTTTCCCAAGTGTAAATACCATCACTGGCACAAGCCAAGTAACGGTGGTGATGCCCAAAGACTATGCTTGGTCACAGTTGGAAAGCGTGAGCGGTACTTGGTCGGCAGATGCTGGGGTCAATGGCCCAGTAGAGAACCCCACCAAAAAATACGTGATGTTCGGACTGGTATCAGACCAGCCGCAAATCAACTACCAGAACGGGCATGAAACCCTGCTTTTCACTTTCCGAAAAGCCGCTGATTGTCCCAATGACCTGCACCTGTACAGCCAACAAACCGACCCAATGCCAAGTCCAGGTGGCTACAACCTCGGAAATGATATTGCCGTAATTGACATCGGCCTACCGCAATTCCCGTTCTATACCTATTCGGGCAACTACGCCCTGGCCGCCTGGGACTGCCACGACAACGACGGCGATGGCATTCCCAACGCCCTCGAAGACACCAACGGCAACGGCATTTTCGACCTGGGCTTGGATGCTTCTGACCTCAACAGCGCAGACTCCGCCCTTGGCACTGGCTGCATGAAACTCAAACTACAACTCCTGCCCGATTCCTCCGGCTGGGGCGTGTTCGCCAAGCCGTTCGATGGGTATTTGCCTTCGGCAAACGCCGTGGCCACTGGCGGACGGGTGACCGTTGTCGCACCGGAAAACTTCGATTTCGGAGGCATGGAAAACGCCACGGGCGAGTGGTTGCTGGTCAGCACGCTGTACGGTCTGCCCAGCAATCCCAGCCGCAAGTTCCTGACTTTCGAGCTGACGCCCAACGCCACCAACCTCGGCCTGAGCGCCACGGAAGCCACCCTGCTTTTCCAGTTCGACAAGCTGGGCGATTGCCCCGACTCGTTGTACCTCCTCGAAAACTACCAGTCCATGGGACTTGAGCCAAACGAATTCAGTGGCTTCGACCCGAACAGTTTCACGTCCAGCAGCTTCGAGTACTGCGGCGTCTATGCCCGAAAATCCTGGCGCTGCAAAGCCGCATCCACGCCCGGCGGCACCATCATCATCGTGGCGACGGAAGACAGCCTCTCAGCTCCGCAGACGGAGGCCGTTGACCGGGATGCCGAATTTTCCGAAGGGCAAACATTGGCCGAAGGCCAAAGCTTCACCCTCGCCCCGAACCCGGCGGGCAGTTTCGTGAACATCACAGTTTCGGAAAATTTGGCCGAAGGCCAAACGA
>JAIPBL010000060.1 GCA_021739645.1 Saprospiraceae bacterium
CTGACGCCTGAAAGGGAGTTTGACTTTGACCATAGTAATTGATGATTTTGCAACCACAAATTACTCGGCCAATTCCCATTCTTCAACCGATTGTCAATTTTTCAAAAATCCTCTTTTGGATTTCAAAACATACTCTTAACAAAACCTTATGCTGGGGCATGACAAAAATCATGGCCATATCTTCCGGGTTTCCTGATTTTTGCACCTAAAAAACGGCTATTCGTGAAACACCAGGCATTGTCATATTCCCTCCTCTTTCTGTTTTTGTTCGGGTCACTCGTGCCCGGCCAAACGCAAGAGGAATTGACACGGTTGCCAATACTCTGGAAGCACTATCAGGTACATAAATCGCAGGCTCCCACCAGTTCCCTTGAATACCTAGAGCTTCACTACGGCAAAGACTTCGCCCAACATAGCTCGGAGCATGACCACTCCAAACTGCCGATGAAAAGCGGCGACCACCACCTGCATGCGCCCGCACCTACCGATTTGCCACAACCAACTTTGGTCTGTTTCCAGGCACTTCCTTTTTTGAAAATAGCCCCGAGCTTCAACGACCAGGCTTATTATCTCCTCCTCCTCTACGACATCTGGCAGCCGCCGAAATCCTGTTGATATTCCCACTTTTTATTTGATTTTATTTCACAAACTGCTGATTTTCAGCACTTAAAAATATCAACAATGGACGCAACACATTTGCATTTGTTGCTCAATCACTTCCCGATTATCGGGACAGTATTGGGCGTAGGGGTGATGCTATACGGCTATATCACCGCATCCGACCAAGTTAAAAAAGCGGCACTCTGGACTTGGTTTGCCATGGCTTTGATTGCCATTCCCGTTTTCCTAACTGGAGAACCTGCCGAGGAGTCCGTCGAAGGCATCGCAGGCGTTTCCGAAGGGCTTATCGAACAACACGAAGAGGCGGCCACCGTGGCCATCTGGCTCATGGAAGCACTCGGTTTGCTCTCGCTCGTGACGCTGGTTTTGGGTAAAACAAAAAACAGTTTGTCCAAGCCGCTCGTGCTGGTTTCGACCGTTTTGGGGCTTGTCGTGTTCGGGGCAATGGCCTGCACGGGCTATCTTGGCGGACAGATACGTCACAGTGAAATCAGGAGCGGTGCGGCTGCAGCTGGCACTGGCGGCGAGCAGGGTGGCGAAGTCAATGGCGAGGCTGGCGAAGACAGTGATGATGATTAGTACCTGATTTAATGCTGCGGCCTGACAACCTTGTTGGGCCGCAGCATAAATATTAACTGTTCCTCAAAAAATAGCTTCCAATGTGACCAAGGTCACTGACCGCACCATTTCCACGCTTGCATCTTTGCGAAGTGAATATTCACTAACATTAAAATCAAACTACAATGACAGGCAAAAACAATCTTTCGACCGGCTTCCTCCTCATGGGTTTTTTCATGGCCTACGGCTTTTTGCTCATCTACCTCCGTGACTTTGCCCCCGGCAAGGAAGAATGGATAGCCCAGTACACCACGGGCAAACACTTTGAGTCGAGGCTGGCGCACGTGCACGGCAACCTGTTCGCTTTCCTGAACATCGTTATCGGCTTTCTGCTACTTCATTTTGGTGGCAGGTTGCGCAGCGCAAAAGCCATTTCTTGGCTTGCCCTCACGGGTTTGCTGATGCCGCTGGGCATTTTGGCAGAGGTCTATCTTGGCGCACCACCCATTTTCGTACTCATTGGCGCAGCCGCCATGACGACTGCCGTAGTTTGGCTGGGTGTTTCTTTTTTTAAAATGAAACCGACAAGCGAGGCGTGAGCAGAGAAAATATTTTTCAAACAATTCAAACTAAATCCACCAACATGACCACTAAATTAGTGCAAATTATCTTACCACTTTTCCTGGCAGTCGCATTGTCAGGGCAAGCGGAATTTCCTTATTCGGTGACGCTGGAACCTTACTCCATCCCCGGTTTGGCTGGCATTCATTCTTACGCACATGGACAGCACGACGGGAAATGGGTCATCATCGGCGGCAGACTGGACGGCATCCATGCCCGGCAGCCGTTCAGTGCATTTCCGGCTTCGCAAAATAATACTACCATCCGGGTAGTTGACCCGGAATCCGGGAGCGCGTGGACTGCCTCGCTCAACGCTCTGCCCACCGGGCTGCAAGAGCAGTTGCAATCTACCAATATGCAATTTTTCCAGGACGGCGACCTGCTCGTGATAGTTGGTGGCTATGCTTTCAGTAGTTCCGCAAACGACCACATCACTTTTCCCAACCTCACCACGGTAAATGTTCCCGGATTGATTGAGGACATCATCAACGGCGAACCGATTGCAGGGAATTTTCAGCAGATAACCGACGACGTTTTTGCCGTGACAGGCGGTTACCTCGGCAAAATCGGGGACGAGTTTTATCTCGTTGGCGGGCAAAGGTTTGACGGCAGGTACAACCCGATGAACCACCCGACTTTTGTCCAGACTTACACCGATGCCATTCGTAAGTTTACCCTCGAAAACATTGGCGGCAATTGGGTTTTTAACAATTATTCCGTCATTTCCGACCCGCTGAACCTACACCGTCGGGACTACAACCTGCTGCCGCAGATTTATCCCGGCGGGGAGTTTGGCTACACCATATTTTCAGGCGTTTTTCAGCTAAACGAGGACTTGCCTTTTCTTTATCCGGTTGACATAACCGCTGCCGGGCATGTGCCTGTGGATAGTTTCAACCAGTATTTGTGCAACTACCACACTGCCCATGCCGCCTTGTTCGACGAGGGTGCAAACGCCATGCACAACCTCTTTTTTGGGGGCATCAGCCAGTATTACTACAACGGGGCCACCCTGGTTCAGGACGATAATGTGCCGTTTGTGAAAACCATCAGCAGGGTCAGCAGGGTGGCAGACGGTAGCCTCTTGGAGGCTCGGCTGCCCGTCGAGATGCCAAGCTATCTCGGGGCGGGTGCAGAGTTGATATTCAACGATGAACTGCCGCAGGCAGCGCCGGGCATTGTCCGCCTTTCGGCGATAAGTACAGATTCTTTCTTGTTGGGGTACATCGTCGGGGGTATAGAAAGTCCGTCGCAGAACCCATTTGCCTTTAACGACACCGGCATGACTTCCGCAGCAACTACCATCTATAAAGTTTACCTCAGCAAGTCTGGCGCAACACCGACCGGGGAGGCAATCATGCCCGGGTACCACGATTTTACCGTCTCGGTTTCGCCCAACCCCAACAACAGCAGCGTTTTTCGTATCAAAGCGAATGCGCCGGAGGCGGGGAACGTGGAAATTTTCATGGTGGACACCACGGGAAAACTGCTGCTCAACTTAGGTTTGGAAGGTTTGCAGCAAGGGAAAAACACTTTGGAAGTGGAAATGAAGAACCCAGTCAAAGGCATGGCCTTTTTGAAGGTGCTGTTGAACGGAAAATATGCCGCTTCGACAAAAATAATTTTTGAATAAACCCCGGACTTTGGGCACTCGCCTACCGGATAATGCCAAATTGACCGCTTTCAACTTGAATAAAATGGAAATCAAAGACCGCCAATTAGAAATCCTTGAAGCCGCCGGCGCCCTCCTCAACGAGCAGGGCATCGGCGGCTTGACCACCAAAAACTTGGCGAAAAAGGTGGGCTTTTCCGAGTCGGCATTGTACCGCCACTACGGAAGCAAGGAAGAAATCATCGCAGCCCTGTTGCAATATCTGTATGACCGTATAAAAGAGCGTCTGCCTGCCATTGTCGCTGGACCGGACGTACCACCTGCTGAACGCCTCCGCCAGCTTTTCGGCAGCCATTTGGATTTCCGTTCGGCGCATCCGCACTTCCTGACGGCAGTTTTTTCGGATGGAATGCTCAAATACAGCCCGGCGGTGTACGAAGGTATCATGCAACTCATGTCCGTCATGCGCAACGCTGTCGGGAGCATCGTGGATGAGGGGCAAAAAAGCGGGGACTTCACAACCGAAATCCCGGCGGAAGAATTGAGCCATATCCTCATCGGTTCGTTCCGCTTGCTCATGCTCCGGTGGCGCATTTCGGACTTTGGTTTCGATGTGAAAATTGCCGGAAGCCAACACGTGGAAAATCTTATTTTACTCATTTCAAAAAAAACTGAGACATGAAAAATCTAATCTTATTCCTCTTACTCGCCCTGCCGCTGCTACAATCCTGCGGCGGGCATGAACACCATGAGGGCACTTCCCCGCAAGTGCTGTTGGACAACGGCAACCGCTGGCAAGCCAATTCTGAAACCACACAGGGCATAGCCGACATGCAGGCGATATTGGCAAAATATGAAGGTAAAACGGAAGCCCTCAGCGACCGCAAAGCGCTGAGGGAAGAACTGGAAACCGGCTTCCAAAATATTTTCAAACAATGCACCATGACGGGGGAAGCACACGAGCAACTGCACAATTTCCTGCTTCCCATGAAGGGAATTTTTGAAAAAATAGACAGCGGAACTGCCGCTGAAAGCCAGGCTGCTATCGGTCAATTGGAAAAACATCTCGCTGACTATCAAAACTATTTCCAATGAACTTACTCGAATTACTGACGCCCACTGAAATGGAGGTTTTTACCCAAAACGTCCTGAAAGAAAAAGCCTCCGCTACCCTGATGCAAATAAAAAAAGGCGCTGTTTTGAAAGAACACCAAAGTATGACCAATGCCATGCTGGTGCTGCTTTCAGGCAGTGCGGTTTACGATGAAAAAGAAAGGTGGGAAGCCCTATCCGAGCCATTGGACTTTGTGCGAATCCCCGCCCATGTAACCCACAAAGTCACCGGGCTGGAAGATTCAGTGCTTTTGCTCATTCAATAACATTCATTTTATGAAAAATCATATCGTCATATCATTGGTCCTGTTCAGCGTAGCTGTCGCTGTCAACCTCTCTGCGCAAGCACCCGCACTGACGCTCGACCAATGCGTGGAAATGGCGCTCGGGCACAACCTCAACCTGAAAGCAACTCAACAGGACGCAATATTGGCGCAGCACAAAATTGCGGAAGCCAAAGCCAACCTGCTGCCCAAATTCAACGGAACGGTGGATTACAAACTTTATGGCGACCTGCCCACCCAACTCCTGCCCGCCACTGTCTTCGGTGGTCTGCCCGACACTTACAAAGCAGCCGAGTTTGGCGTTCCCCACAACATCGGCGCAAATGTGCAGGGTAGCCTGCCGCTCTACAACCGGGCTGCACGTAGCGCCATCGCCGCTGCCGACAACGGGGTGGAAATGGCAGAACTGCAAGCGCAAAAAGTGCGGGAAGAAATCATCTGGGAGGTGAGCAGCACCTACTACAATGCACAAATACTGGCGAACCAGCAGCTTTTTTTACAGGGCAACATCGTCAATTTGAACAAAAGCATTGATGCGGTGCAACTGCTCCTGCAACAGCAGTTGGCCAGCGGCATTGACCTCGACCGGCTGAAGGTTCAAAAAACTTCCGCTGAAACCCGGCTTTCAACGGTCACGACACAATTTGCCTCCGTCATCAATGCCCTGAAATTTTACACTGGAACGCCGCAATCCGACTCCCTTTCCGTTGTCACCGAAACGGCAACAACCCCCGCCGTCCTGGCAGTGGAACGTACTCCACTCGACGTTTCCTTGACCGAGCAACAAATACGCCTGCTCGAAAGCGAAAAGCAGGTCGTCCGTTCGGCGATGTACCCGTCGGTGGGTGTGTACGGGCTGTACGGCTACACCGGCTATGGTAAAACAGGCAGCAACAGCTTCCTCGATTTTTACCCCATCAGCTTTGTGGGGATGCAGGCCAACGTACCCATTTTCAATGGTACGCTGACGAAAAAACGGATGGAGCAAAAGGACGTGGAAATCATCAAGACCAACTTCCGCAAGGAGTTTTTACTCGAAAAAAATACGCTGGAAAAAGCAAACGCACAATTGCAACTCGAAACAGCCCGGCAAAATCTTGAAACATTTGAGGCCAATGTCGCCCTGGCCCAGGGGATTTTTGACAAAACCCAACTGCTGCTGTCGGAAGGTCTGGCAACCGTCACCGACCTCGTGCTAACCGATAACACCGTTCGGGAAGCCCAGCAGGATTACATCGCCGCATTGGTGCAGTTCCGCAAGGCAGAACTTGAGTACAAAAGGACCACTGGCAACCTGAGATTTTAAAAAAAACAAGCTGTGCCCCTCGTCCCGTAGGGACGGCATCTTTGTAGAATTCGCACAAAAGCCCATGTTTCCGTTCCGTAGGAACGGTATCTAACGCTTTCAAGATGCCGTTCCTACGGAACGGAAAAGGGATATTACTGGGCATTTCTACAAAGATGCCATCCCTCCGGGACGAGTGAGTAACATCATTTTCTAATAAAATAAAAATGAAAATCATAAAACGTATCGCCGCCCTTGTAGCCATTGTGGCCCTCATTGCGCTGACAATCTTCAAGCTAAAAAGCAACAAGGAAACCGTGGAAACCAACATGTATCGCAACGACCCCAACCTCGCTGTGCTGGTAGAAGCTGAAGCCGTCCAGATGCGCAGCATCGGCGGCGAGAGGCGCTACACAGGCATCTTCGAGCCGTTCCGGGAAGGTAAAATCATGTCGGAAGCACAGGGTAAAATTGTGTGGCTCGGCATCTCGGAAGGGAACTTCGTGACGACCGGGCAGGTCGTCGCCCGCCTCGACGACACCTTGCTCCAGCTTCAGTTGCAAGCCCTCGATGTGCAAATCGAAGGGCAGCGCAATGACCTTCGCCGTTACGAAGTATTGACCCCGGCAGAAGCTGTGCCTGGGGTGCAGTTGGAAAAAACAAAACTGGCGCTGAAAGCGGCAGCGGTGCAGCGCAAAACATTGCTGGAGCAAATCAGCCGCACCGCCATCCGGGCGCCTTTTCCCGGCATCGTCACGATGAAAATGGTGGAAACCGGCGCCGTGATAGCACCCGGTATGCCCCTGGCGCAACTCACCGATATTTCCTCGCTGAAACTGACCATCAGCGTACCGGAAAACGAACTATCCGGTTTTCGGAAAGGCCAAAACGTGAGCACCGGTGCGGATGCGCTTCCCGGGAAAACGCTCACCGGGCAGGTAAGTCTCGTCGCTTCCAAAGGCGATGCGGCGCACAACTTCGCCGTGCAGGTTTTGGTGAAAAACCCGCAGCCTGATGCGCTGAAAGCGGGCATGTACGGCTCGGTCATTTTCGCTGAAAAAGAAGCCGGGCAGGCGCTGACCATTCCGCTTGCCGCCCTCACAGGGTCGGCGCAGGCAGCGCAGGTTTTTGTCGTGAAAGACGGCAAAGCAAAGCTGCGTGACGTGAAACTTGGCATTGCCGGAGAACGCTACTCCGGGGTGTTGGAAGGATTGGAGGCGGGTGAAATGGTGGTCACTTCAGGGTTGATTAACCTGCAAGATGGTACGCCGGTGCGAGTGCGGGAGTGAGGATTGAGAAGTTTCCAAATTCCAATTCCTGATTTTCGGTAGTTATTCGCTAAAGTGTTGACAAACATCTATCATCCCCGAGAAATCGGGGATGTTAGATGAGACCAACACTTTATCGATTGACTACCTGATTTTCAATTTTCAAATTTCAACTCATGTCTCTAACAGAAATAGCCATCAAGCGCCCATCGCTCATCATCGTGCTGTTCGGCGTGTTCATCCTCGGCGGGTTGTTTGCTTTCAAACAACTCAGCTACGAACTGATGCCCGACTTTGCGCAGCCAGTCATCACGGTGCGCACCATGTACCCTGGGGCATCGCCGGAGGAGGTGGAAAGCTCGTTGACCAAAAAACTGGAAGACGCCCTCTCCAACCTCGAAAACATCGACTACGTGGACTCCAAGTCGCTCGAAAACGCCTCGGTCATCATCGTTACGATGAAATATGGCACCGACCCCGACCTCGCCATGCAGAATGCCCAGCGGTACATCGAAAACATACGGAGTACCCTGCCCGAAGATGTGCAGTCGCCGGTGATGTCCAAGATTTCGCCCAACGACCTGCCCATCATGCAGATTTCGGCAGTGTCCAACTTGCCGGGGATTGTTTTTTACCAAAAAATGAAAGACGAATACCTGCCGGGGCTGCAACAAATCAAAGGCGTTGCCGAAATAACGCTGCTCGGCGGCGAACAACGGGAAATCCAAATCAAGGTGGACAAGAGCAAATTGCGCCATTACCGCCTGTCCCTGTTGCAGGTGAGCGAGGCGGTGAACAGGGCAGGATTGGACGTGCCCGCCGGAAAGGTGCGCTCCGAAAGCGAGCAAATCAACGTGAAATTGGCGGCGAAATTTAACAGCGTCAAGGATGTGAACAACATCGTGGTGGCCAACCCGCCCCACGGCAGCCCGGTTTACCTGAGAGACGTGGCGACGGTGGTGGACGGTGTGCAGGAGATGCAATCCGTCAGCCGCTACAACGGGCAAAACGGCATCGGGATGTTGTTGAAAAAACAGGGCGATGCCAATGCTGTGGACGTATCTGCCGCCGTGAAATCGAGGTTGAAAGAAATCGAAGCCGCCAACACCGCCGACGGTGTGCAGTTCATCATTGGGGACGACACCTCCGACAACACCATCGCCGCCGTGGACTCCGTGGTAAAAGACCTCGGACTGGCCATCCTGCTGGTGGCGACCATCATGCTGCTTTTCCTCCACAGCATCCGCAATTCGCTCATCGTGCTGGTCGCCATCCCGACTTCTTTGGTGACTACTTTCAGCATCATGTGGCTATTCGGTTACACGCTCAACCTGATGACGCTGCTCGCCATGTCGCTGGTCATCGGCATCCTGGTGGACGATAGTATCGTGGTGTTGGAAAACATCCAGCGGTTCCTCGAAAAAGGGAAAGACAAAGTGACTGCCGCCATCGAGGGGCGGAACGAAATTGGTTTCGCCGCCCTGAGCATCACGCTCGTGGACGTGGTGGTGTTCCTGCCCGTGACGTTTTTGAACGTGACCGTTGCCGACATCCTCAAGCAGTTTTCGGTGGTAGTGGTCGTGTCCACCCTGACCAGTTTGCTGGTTAGTTTCACACTCACTCCCTGGCTGGCTTCCCGGCTGGGCAAGGTAGAGCATCTTGACCGCAGCAACTTGTTCCAGCGTTTCCTCCTCTGGTTCGAGCGGCAGTTGGATGCACTGACCGGTTGGTACGGGGTGCAATTGAAGTGGGTGTTGAGCCACAAACTGATTTTCACCGGCTTCATCCTGCTGCTTTTTGCCGCCACAGGCGCTATGGTAAAACAGGGCATCACTGGCAAGGAATTAATTGCCACCGGCGACCAGGGGAAATTCCTGCTCTACCTTGAATTTGATAAAAGTGCCACCCTTGCCCGCAACAACCTCGTGAGCCGGGAAGCGGAAAATTACCTGCTCGGGCAGCCGGAAGTGGCCACCGTATTCTCCAATGTCGGAGGGCCCAGCACTGGCATCGGAAGCATCGGTTTGGGAGCAGAAAACAAAACTGAACTGACGGTCACGCTTTTGCCTAAAAAAGAACGGGGCGGCGTTTCCACCGAACAGTACATGCGCCGCATCCGGGAGGAATTGCAGCAGCAATATGCCGGGGTGGATTTCACCATGTCTGCCCTCGGCCTGGTGCCCCGTTCTGCACCCGTTGAAATTACACTCAGCGGAGAGGATTTCCCGGAAGTGATGCAGACGGCGCAGGAATTGAAAGGGGCGCTTACCGCCATTCCCGGCGCCAATAACGTGCGTTTGTCCATCGAAGAGGGCAGCCCGGAGGTGAACGTCTCTCTCGACCGGGAGAAAATGGCCCGTCTTGGACTGAACACCGCCATCGTGGGGGCAACGCTCCGCAATGCCTTCGCTGGCAACGACAATGCTACCCTGACGGAAAATGGCACGGAATATCCCTTGCTCGTTTCTTTAGATAATTTTGAACGAAAGAATGCGGAAGATGTGAAAGGCGTACTGTTTCCAACTTCAATGGGGCAGTCAGTTTTGCTCGAAGAATTTGCCGCCGTCAATCGCAAGATTGCTCCATCGAGGCTCGAACGCCATGACCGAAGGAGTGCCGTCACTCTCACCGCCGATGCTTTGGGCAGAGGTTCGGGCAGCGTGGCCGACGATGTGCTCGCCTACCTCGAACAAAACCCGTTGCCGCAAGGCATGGGCCTGGTATGGGGCAGCGACGTGAAGCGGCAGATGGACAGTTTCGGCGCAATGGGTTTGGCGATGATTGCCTCGCTGATTTTGGTTTACCTTATCATGGTCGCTTTGTACGACAATTTCGTGTATCCATTTGTGGTATTGTTTTCCATCCCGGTGGCGGTTATCGGGGCTTTCCTCGCCCTTAACCTGACCATCTCCAACCTGAGCATTTTCTCTTTGCTGGGCTTGCTTATGCTGCTGGGTTTGGTGGCGAAAAACGCCATCCTCATCGTGGATTTCACCAACCAGCTAAAAGCCACGGGAATTCATTTCCGGGAAGCGCTGGTGGAAGCCGGGAAAATACGTCTGCGACCGATTATGATGACCACCATCGCCATGGTCTTCGGCATGTTGCCCATTGCATTGGCAACGGGCACAGCATCGGAGTGGAAAAACGGGCTTGCCTGGGCGCTCATCGGCGGGCTGACCAGCTCGATGCTGCTCACGGTGTTCCTCGTGCCGGTGGTGTATTATGCGGTGGATGCGGTCGGGGAGCGGATTGGGAAGTGGCGTGACCGTGGCTTTCAAGCGGCCTGATAAAAATTGCTCCTCCCATGGCAAAGGTCGCCAGCCGATAATTTTATGAACGATTGTTCACAAACAATTTTTGTCAAAAAACGAGTACAATGAAAAATTCAATCAAAATCACACAGGTGTTTCTGGCAATGTTGCTGCTTTCTTCTTTTTCATTTCCAAATGAAAAGACTTGTTCGTTGACGGTCGAGGTGAATGGTTTGCGCAATTCAAAAGGCATTGTCCAATTTGCTTTGTACGATAAAGCCCTTCCGGTTCGGGGCAAAGAATTCCAGAACAGTTACGCTATTTTGAAGAGCGAAATCACAAGTTTTTCTTCGACCGCAACCTTTGAAAACCTTCCAACGGGGAGGTACGTGGTGCATGTTTTACATGATGAAAACAAAAATGGCAAGATTGACAAAGGCTTGGTTTTGCCGGAAGAAGGGATTGGGCTTTCCAATTATCAATCTATCAGCCCGTTCAACAGACCAAAATTCGAGAAGGCATCTATTGGCGTTCAAAATGACTTGAAGGTGACCGTTAAAATTAATTACCTGTAAAAGGCGGGGCGACAATGGCCAGTAGCTGGTTTTTTGTTGCCAAACACAACCAATCTGTCTGTTTATGAAAAACATCATCTTAAAAACAGCGGCCTTTGCAATTGGACTATTTGCATTGCTCACGCTATTTATGAGCGGCTCCGTCATTTTCGACTTGTTTGGAATACGGGCCAAGGAAGGCAACTACGTATTGTTCGTAGTGGTTCTGAATTTTATCTGCGGCTTTTTGTACCTGGTTGCAGCCTACGGGTTATTCACCCAAAAGAGATGGACAACCCGGTTGCTGATTGCTGCTGTTGGAATTCTTGTGGTGAGTTTTCTGGGGTTATTGTGGCATATAAATTCAGGGGGGATTTTTGAGATGGGAACAGTCAAAGCTATGCTGTTCCGCATTTCAATAACCCTTTTGTTTTCCGGAATATCCTGGTACTATATTTCTAAAAACAAGTCAGTTGAGGCTGCGTCTCGCTGATTTTCAAAGCTATTTCAAATGAACTTACTCGAATTGCAGACCGCCACCGAAAAGGGGGTTTCGACCCAAAACGTCCTGAAAGAAAAAGCCTCGGCAACCCTTATCTCCATTAAAAAAGATGCCGTTCTGAAAGAGCACCAAAGCATGACCAACGCCATGCTGGTGCTGCTGTCTGGAAAGGCGGTTTACGAAGAAAAGGACAGGACGGAAAACCTGTCCGCAGCACTGGATTTTGTGCGCATTCCGGCCCATGCCACCCATAAGTTGACGGGGATTGAGGATGCAAAGTTATTGCTCATCCAGTAGCGGTTTTATTGGATTATTCACCGCCGTTGGCAACAGCGTAGCGGTGGAATTGGCTGCGAACCTTTCAGCAGTTGCTCAATATATTTCCCCAAATAACTATTTCCCTAAATTTAGAAGCCACTTCCGTGAACGCTAAGCAACCATTTTTCCCCGTCGGGCAACCTTTTCATTTTATTCTCCGAAAACACTCCTAAGTAGCCGGCATGAATAGCACAAAACTGAACCAAATCATCGAAGGTTGTCGCTGCCGAGACCGGGTGTCGCAACATGCGCTGTACGAATTGTACTACCCTTTTGCCCTGTCAGTAGGGCGGCGCTATGTGGCCACGACGGATGCCGGGCGGGAGGTCGTCAACGATGCTTTTTTCAGGGTTTTCACGAAAATAGAAAACTACGATTCGGCGCAGCCCTTTCAGGCTTGGCTCCGCAAAGTGGTGGTTTACAGCGCCATTGACCACTTCCGAAAGTACCAGCGAAGCAATTTGCCACTCGACGACCTCGCAGTGGCCGAACAAATTGCCCATGACGACGGCTGCGATGTGCTCGACAAACTCTCTTCCGACGAGCTGTTGGCTACGGTACAGCAGCTACCGCCATCGTACCGCTTGGCCATCAACATGTTTGCCATCGAAGGATACGAGCACCACGAAATTGCTGGAATGCTCGGCATCTCGGTCGGCACCTCGAAATCGAACTTGTTCAAGGCCAGGGCAAAACTGAAAGAGTTGATGAAACAGCCCGCACCTAAAATCAAAAACACATGAAACAGCCAGACTTTTTTCGGCTTTTTTCTGAAAAAATGCGAGGTGCATCTCCGCCGCCGGATTTCAGTGGCGACGATTGGCAAGTACTCCAAACCCGCCTCGATGCGCACGACCGCAAGCGCTGGCGGGTGCTGCCGCTAGGCTGGCTTTGGGGCCTAACGGGGCTGCTGCTGCTCTCCAATCTTGGCTGGCTTTTCCTTTTGAAAAAAACCGACGACAAGGTGGCTGCACTGCGCTCGGAGCAGCCTGCCGTACCTCAGGAGTCTATCACGTTGAGGGACACCGTTTTTGAAAAAACCGTTGTTTTTGAATACGATACGATTTACCGAACGGTGGTCGTGAACCGCATGGAGGCAAGCCGTTTTGGCCATAATCTTGCTTCGCAAGACAGGGCCGATGCCGCATTTTTTACCAAAAAAACAACTACCGGAGGCGCCGCTACGCCAACCAGTACACTGTTGAACCCAACTGGGGAAAACGGCCAAGTTCAACCACCCCATCAAATAACCACAACCACAACCACAACCACAACCGCTGGTGCTGACGCCGCACCGGGCAGTTCAACGGTGGCAGGCAGGCCAATTTTGCCAAAAGAAAACGACTTATTTATTGTTGAAAATAATAGGCGGCAGCCAGTGCCCGATGCGGTGCCGAGCTTGGAAATGAGGCCGCTGTTGTACTTGCTCCGTCAGCCTGTTTTGCGGAAGAAGGAGGACTTTGCCATCGTTCCGGCGAAGGAAAACAAAACGGCATTTCCACTGATACCACGTTCGTTTGGGTTGGGAATCGGGGCGGGCACATTAAATCCGAAATCTTCCGAACTGAAGAACACCAGTGGAAAAGTAGTTTCAATTGCTAGTGAAATAGGCTTCTCAGAGCACCTTGCATTGACCCTCATCGGAACTTATGGGGGTACTTACTTCAAAGGTTTCGATGAATATTCAGATTTGGGATTGCCTCATTTCGAACCACCAGAAGAATACGAGTTAAAGTATTTTGAAGCAGACGAGGATGCAAAAAACATCCTCCAACTTGCTGTCGGTATGCGTTGGTATTTTGCTACAAAAAGCAAACTAAACCCTTGGGTTGGGGCTGGGTGGACAGCCCAATGGAACCCCGCTTATTTATGTGAAGTGGAGTACATCAACCCAATTTCGGGCGATGAAATCAGTGAGGAAATATACGTGCCAGCCCTTCCAAAGCCATTGTCCTATGGTAACTTAAATCTTGGCATTCGCTATTCCCTCTATAAAAACTGGTACCTACAAGCAGGCGGTTTTTGGGACTTTAAAATCGATAAACAGGCTGGTATTGGACGATGGTCCAGTTGGCAAGCTGGCGTCGCTTTTAGGTTTTTATAAACTTAGATTCAAGTCACAAATGTAACTTTTTGGTTAACTATTTCCTTGGGCGAATGAAACCCAAATCTTTTATGAGATCTGCTGTTTAATTCATCCTCTACCCATTGAATATATTTATCAGAAAAACCATCGAAGTTGACTTTTTTGGGATGTACTGCCTGATGAGTACATTCAAAATGTCAATTCCCTGAACGGCAAGTTGCTCGGCTCCGTCAACCATGACACTGGTTACAAGCCCATGCCCTATCCTGCTGGCACCGCCAAAATGCCGCAGTGCGAGATTGATGTTCTCCGCATTTGGATAGAAGGCGGGGCGCCAAATAATTGACGCAACTTTTATCCCGCTCCGGTGTTATTTTGGCTCATAAACCTCATCAGACGCGGGATTTTTTTCCAAAAACTAATCAGATGATTAGTTTTGCACTTCAAATGAAAAAAGTAACTGCCACCATACTCCTTTCACTTTTCCTGTTCAGTGCCCTGCTGCCTGCTCAGGTTCGGGAGGATTTGGTGAAGTTCTCCGCCTTGCTCCAGCACTTTCAGGAGCACCAAGCGGAATCGCCCGGACTGACGTTTTTGGATTTTTACAAAATGCACTACGGCGAAGAATTCACCAAGCACCAAGGCGACCATGACCACTCAAAACTGCCCGGTAAGGAAGTTTGCAACCACTTGCATGCGCCCGTTCCGGCGGTGTTGCCTTCGGCAATATTAACGGTAAAACCCGTCCCGACAACTGCTCAAAACAAGTCAGTTTTCGCTGACCAATCCTATTCCTTTTCCCTTCCGCAAGACATCTGGCAGCCGCCAAGAGCCGTCTGATTTACGATTTACGATTTTGGATTTACGATTGCGCCTGACCGCACATTTTGAGTTAATTTCAAAATACTGCACGTCAGCTAATTATCACGATTCATCCTTGTAAATCAAGCCTTCCGTTTGCTCATTCCTGAGCGCCCCAATCGTAAATCGTAAATCGTCATTCGTAAATCAAGCTCATGCTGGATTCTATCATCAATTTTTCCATAAAAAACAAGGTCATCGTCGCCCTCGGCACCTTGGCGCTCATCGTCTGGGGCATCTTCGCCTTCACCCGGCTGCCTATAGATGCCATCCCTGACATCACCAACAACCAGGCGCAGGTGCTCACGGTCTGCCCGACTTTGGCTACGCCGGAGGTGGAGCAGTTCGTCACCTACCCCATCGAAAACGCCGTGCGGAGCATCCCCGGCGTCATCGAATTGCGGAGCATCAGCCGATTTGGGTTGAGCGTGGTGACGGTCGTTTTCGATGAAGACATTGACAAATACCTCATCCGCCAGCTCGTCAACGAGAAGCTGAAAATGGCCGAGGAGCAAATCCCCGCTGGCTTCGGAACGCCTGAATTGGCGCCTGTTTCTACCGGTTTGGGTGAAATCCTGCACTACCGAATCGAGCCGAAACCCGGCTACGAAGACCGCTATTCACCCACCGAATTGCGCAGCATCCAAGACTGGATTGTGAAGCGCCAGCTCATGGGCATCCCCGGCGTGGTAGAAATCAACAGCTTCGGCGGCTACCTCAAACAGTACGAAGTGGCCGTCACGCCCGCCCGCCTCAAAGCCTTCGGCATCGGCATCGGTGAGGTCTTCGCTGCGCTCGAAAACGCCAACGAAAACACAGGCGGGGCCTACATCGAGAAGAACGCCAACGCCTATTTCATCCGTAGTGAGGGCTTGGCCAAATCGCTCGATGACATCCGCCAAATTGTGGTGAAATCGGAGGGCGGTACACCCATCAAAATAGGCGACATCGGCGAGGTGGGTATCGGGAGCGCCATGCGCTACGGCGCCGTCAGCCACAACGGCGAGGGCGAAATCGTGCTCGGGATCGTGATGATGCTCAAGGGCGAAAATGCAGCGAGTGTTATTCAGGGGGTGAAAGCCCGCATTGGCCAAATCCAGTCGTCATTGCCAGAAGGCATCACCATCACCACCTTTTTAGACAGGGAAAAACTGGTGGACCGCACCATCGCCACGGTTCGGAACAACCTTATCGAAGGAGCGCTCATCGTCATTTTCATCCTCGTTTTGCTCGTCGGCAACTTCCGTGCAGGGCTGCTCATCGCCTCGGTCATTCCGCTTTCGATGCTTTTTGCGCTGGGCATGATGCAGCTCACGGGCGTTAGCGCCAACCTCATGTCGCTCGGGGCCATTGACTTCGGGTTGATTGTGGACGGGGCGGTGATCATCGTGGAGGCGACGCTGCATTTCCTCCACGAAAAGGTTTTTCATCAAAAAAGACAGGAGGACGGCGGCTATGCCACCATCCAACTTTCGCAGGGTGACATGGACGAAGCCGTGCGCTTTTCTTCCAGTAAAATCATGCGTTCCAGCGTCTTCGGGGTCATCATCATCCTCATCGTTTACCTCCCCATCCTCTCGCTCACCGGCGTGGAGGGCAAGATGTTCAAGCCGATGGCACAGACCGTCAGCTTTGCGCTCATCGGGGCGCTGCTTTTGTCGTTGACGTATGTGCCAGCCGTGAGCGCAGCGTTTTTGAGCAAAAAACTGAAGGCAGAAAAGACCTTCGCCGACCGCATCATTGGCTTTTTTCAAAGGCGCTATTTGCCTGCGCTCAACTTCGCGCTGAATTGGAAAAAACTGGTACTGGGCGCAACGGTCGCCGTCTTTGCCCTGTCCGTTTTTCTTTTTTCCAGAATGGGCGGCGAGTTCATCCCCACCCTCGACGAGGGCGACCTGATGATGCACGGCTTCTGTAAGCCCGGCACTTCGCTCACGCAAACGCTGGAAAGCCATCGGTTGGCACAAAAAATCATTCTCGAAAACTTCCCGGACGAGGTGGAGCAAGTCATCTCAAAAATCGGCAGCGCCGAAATCCCGACCGACCCGATGGCGCCCGAAACCGCCGACAACGTCATTTTATTGAAACCAATGGAAGGTTGGACGAAGGCAGAAACAAAGGAGCAACTCGTCGAAATGATTGAGGAAAAAGTCTATCAAGTGCCCGGCATGGCTTTCGAGTTCACGCAGCCCATCAAGATGCGGTTCGATGAAATGATGACTGGGGTGCGCAGCGATATTGCCGTCAAAATTTTTGGCGACAACCTCGACAGCCTCGCCCGTGCGGGGCACCGGGTCGAAAATCTCATCAAAGAAATCCCCGGCCTGCAAGACCTGAAAGTAGAGCAAATAGAGGGCCTTCCACAAATCGTCGCCCGCTTCGACTATGCCAAAATCGCCCGATATGGCCTCCATGTCAAAGACGTGAACGAGGCGCTCCGCACGGCCTTCGCAGGTACGGCTGCCGGTGCAATTTTCGAGGACGAGCGCCGCTTCGACCTCGTGGTACGCCTCGCTGCCGACCACCGTGCGGACATCGAGGACGTCCGCCAACTGCCCATCGCCACCCCTGCCGGTCAGCTCATTCCGCTGTCCGAAGTGGCTGATGTGAACTACCGTCCCGGCGCTGCGCAAATCAGCCGGGACGATGGCCGCCGCCGCATCGTTGTCAGCGCCAACGTGCGGGGACGGGACGTGGAGAGTGCTATTGCGGATGTGCAACAGGCGTTGGAGGGAAAATTGAAACTGCCGAGCGGCTATTTTTTCACTTATGGTGGCCAATTTGAGAACCTGAAAGCCGCAAAAGCACGCCTCAGCATCGCCGTCCCGGTGGCGTTGTTGCTCATTTTTGGACTGCTGTATTTTGCCTTTAACTCGTTGAAAGAGAGCGTGTTGATATTTACTGCTATCCCCATGTCGGCCATTGGGGGCGTGTTTGCACTGCTGCTGCGGGACATGCCGTTCAGCATCTCGGCGGGAGTGGGGTTCATCGCCCTGTTCGGGGTGGCGGTGCTGAACGGCATCGTGCTGATTGCGTATTTCAACCAACTGGAGAAGGAGGGCGTGGCCAACGTGAACGAACGCATCGTGCGGGGTGCGCTGGTGCGCCTGCGTCCTGTGCTGATGACAGCGGCAGTGGCTTCGCTCGGTTTTTTGCCGATGGCAATATCAGCCGGAGCGGGTGCGGAGGTGCAGCGGCCTTTGGCCACGGTGGTCATTGGTGGGTTGGTTACTTCGACGTTGCTGACGCTGGTGGTTTTGCCGGTGTTGTATGCGATGTTTTTCAGGAAAAAAAAAGTTGATGAGGGTTGATAAAAGTTGATAACCCACTGGCTATCAACCCTTATCAACATATCAACTTTTATAAACCCAAAATCACCCCATCATTTTTTTCAAAGCCTCAAAGTTGGCTTTTTCATCAAAAATGGCGGCGATGGGTATTTCAAACTCAGGCAGGACGATGCTTTTGATGTCTTCGCCCGGGAAAAATTTGCCGTAGGGCAAATAAGTAGTATCGGTCGGAACCAAGAGGGCATACTGCTCAACGCATTGTATATCGGGGTCAATAATCCAGTATTCCCGGATGCCGTGCAGGGCGTAGTCCTCGAATTTGGTTTCCCGGTCGTGCTTTTTAGTGCTGGGCGAAAGGATTTCGACGATAAAATCAGGAGCGGGGTGGAGCATGGTATTGTCGTTGAAAGCAGCGGCTTTCTCATTGCCCCAGAATGAAATATCAGGCTCATAATCGTTTCGGGTCAAGGCAATAAGCGCTTTTTCAACAGCTGTTGTACCCAGTTTCTTTAAGAGGACAAAGTTTCTCAAAAGGTTATTGAGTCTATCGCTAATGAGGTAATGCCCCCGCTTCACCGGAGAATGTAAAACGACTTCACCATTGATGAACTCAGCTTTGACATCCTCCGTGAGCCATTCCCGAAACTCCTCCCGGCGACGGGCTTCCTCAGTCAATGCAGTTTGCATTTGCTGGTAAAGCATCACAGCGCCGGGGCTTTTTAAAATATCACTAACTGTAATTTCCATGCGGAAGATTTTAGAAAACAAATTTATGGCTTTTTATAGAAACATCTATGCCTTGGTATTGGTTGGGCTGTGCCAAATGGGCACTGCCCAAACCATCCTCACCGAGCAGCAAGCCATCGAAATGGCGCTCAAAACCCACCCGGCGATGGAGGCCACGAGCCAGTACATTCGGCAGCAGGAGGTGCTGAAAAATGCCGGTACGATGTGGGAACATTCACAGTTTTTCCACAGTGTCACTGCCGACCCCGATTTGGGTCTGTTCGGAACTACGAACTTGGGCATTCAGCAAAATTTCCCTTCGGGAAAAACGACCCGTGCCAACCGTGGCCTCCACGCCAGCCTGCAAAGGCAGGCCGAAGCACGGCAGGGTTTGACAAGGCAAGAGGTTGTGAAACAGGTGCGTGAAATCTACCACCACCTGAGCTACCTCGACGGCAAATCGGCGCTCTACAGCCACCTCGACAGCGTTTATCAACGTGTAGCCAAGGCGGCTGATGCTCGCTACCGGACAGGCGATGTGTCGCTGGCGGAGAAGCTGGCGGCGCAGGACAAGGCCGCCCAAATCCGGTTGGATGCCCGAACGGTCTATCACGAAATCGAGTTCGACCGCATTGTTTTGGGGCAAATACTGGGACTGGGCGAGGCGGTCCAGCCTGTGGTGGAGCGCCTGCACGAGGGTGTGTTTTCCATTGCAGACACCACGCTTTTGCAGACTTCGACGATGGCGAAATACAGCAAAAGCGCCATCGAAGTGGCCCGCTCGGAGCAGGAATTGACGAAGGCGAAATTTGCCCCAACTGCCTCGGCAGGGGTGTTCGGGCAGTACCTCGGCAATGGCGACATCTATCCCGGCTGGCAGTTGGGGCTGAACGTACCGCTGTTCAAAAAGTCGCTCAGGGCGCAATCGGAGGCAGCGGAAATCGGAATTGAAGCAGCCAATGCAGCGTTTCGGACTGCCCTTCTGGCCCAGCAAAACGAACTTGGCCACCTCCTCCACGAGCAGGAGAAGTACCTGATTTTACTGGAATACTACAATGCCGATGGGAAAGTGCTGGCGGCGGAATTGCTCCGCACGGGCGAGTTGAACTACTCACAGGGCGAACTGAGCTATGCTGATTTTGTGCAGTTGCTGGAGCAGGCGGCGGGCATCGAGGTGCAGCATTTAGAGAATTTGTTGGGGCTGAACCAGACGATAATTGAGTTGGAGGCACTAACCGGGCAGTAATTAAATCAAACGTAGGGGGGGTTCAAAACCTCGCCGACGTTAAAAATTTGACAATCAATTATTTACAATGAAAAATACCATCCTTTTCCTTTCCATTCTATCCTTACTTTGGTCATGTGGCGATGCCAACCACTCGCACGAAGCTGGCGCAGACCACAACCACGACCACACCTACACCGCCCCTCAAGGTGTGGACGGCTTCGCACATCTCTCCCCGGAACAAATGAAACTGGCGGATATCGAATACGCCGTTTTGACTAAGCGGAATATCTCGGATGACCTTCGGGTGAACGCACAACTCGTTGTTCATCAAGAACATACGGCGGCGGTGACGGCCTTTTCCGACGGTATCCTCGCCGACTTGCGCACGTCGCTGAACGCCAACGTACGCAAGGGCCAGGTGTTGGCCATTGTTCGTAAGCCGGACTTGTTGGATATGCAGCAGCAGTTTTTGGAAAACAAAGACCGGCTGGTGTTCCTGCAATCGGAATTTGACCGCTACAAATCGCTGAAAGATGCCGACGCTACGGCCTCCAAAAACTTCCAAAAGGCCGATGCCGACTTGCGGGCAGCGAAGACGACCGCCGCTGTGCTGGCCGCCAAATTGCGGCAGTACCAAATCAACCCCGACAAGCTGACGGCTGCAAATTTGAGCACCCAGCTCACGCTCACAGCGC
The DNA here is from genome assembly GCA_021739645.1 of Saprospiraceae bacterium. Taxonomy (GTDB): domain Bacteria; phylum Bacteroidota; class Bacteroidia; order Chitinophagales; family Saprospiraceae; genus UBA6168. The sequence continues at coordinate 20,877 of JAIPBL010000060.1, forward strand.
CGGTGAGCGGCATCGTTACGGCCATCCACACGAATGTTGGAGCAGCGGTGCAGCCGGGCACGCTCGTTTGCGAAGTGATGGACATGAGCCAACTCCACGCCGACCTTTGGGTATATGAAAAGGATATTCTGAAGGTGAAAAATGGCCAACAGGTGCAGCTCGTTTTCCCGGCTGATGCATCGAAAACCTATCCGGCAGTGATTTACAGCCTTGACAAAACGCTCGACCCAGAGAAACGGGCGGTGCGGGTTCACGCCAAATTGCAGGGGAGTCCAGCGGCACAAACCAACTTCGTGAGCGGCGCATTTTTGGAGGCTCGCATCGCGACCTCGGACAAGGGCGGCTCGGACGCGCTGCCGGAAGTGGCGGTGGTACAGGAGGGCGAGGAGGACTTTATCTATTACCTCGAGAAAGAAAATGCAGAAGGCCATTTTTTCAATAAAATAAAGGTGGAAAAGGGCGGCTCGGCCAACGGCTTTGTGTTAGTAACACTGTCGGGGGCATTGCCCGAAGGCGCTAAAATCGTGTCGAAAGGGGCATACTACGTGTCGGCGCAGGGGGCGGGTGTGGCGGTGGAAGAGTAAAACAGCCTTGGTGATAAACATCACAGGTTTGAATTGGAATTAGCAATTACTTTGCCCCTGCAAAACAAAAAATTGTATCGAAATGAAAAAATTCACCCCAACTGGGCTGCTTCACTTGCATGATAAAAGGCAGGAAAACTAGCACAGATTAGGGTTTGGGTTTTGTCTAAAAATAAGATAAAAATGAAGGCTTTATCATCGGTTGCAATTTTGTTCATGGTACTGTTTTTGGCACAATGCACAAGCGACAAATCTGGTGGGCAACAGCTCACTCCTGACGAGGAAAAAGCCTATTTGGAAAAAGGCAAGGCCATAGCTGAATCCACTTTCGCAGCACTGAGCGGCAAACTGGCCACAGCCATGGAGGAGGGCGGCGTGGAGGGTGCTGTGCAATATTGTAATTTGGCAGCCATGCCGCTGGTTGACAGCCTCTCGAAGGCAAACAATGCTACCATTCGGCGCACCAGCCAGAAGCCTCGAAATCCACTTGATGCACCGTCGGAATGGGAAGCTGAAATTTTGGCGGGATTTCAACAATCGACCGCCAAGGGAGAAAAGGCAATGCCTAGGTTGAAAATACTGGACAACAATAAAGTGGCCTTTGCGGCACCAATCATCCTCCAACCACTTTGCATGAAATGCCACGGAACAGTGGGAACGGACATTGCCGAAGCCGACTATGCCATCATTAAAAAACTGTATCCAAAAGATGAGGCCGTTGGCTACAAACCCGGTGAACTTCGGGGAATGTGGAGTATTGTGTTTGAGCAATAAGAGAATATTATTTTAAAACGGTTACTTTTGAGACCCCAAGAAAAAAGCTTGAGAACTGACTAATCTTTTCTGAAAATACTAACATGAAGCAATTTTTCATCCTTTTGTTCCTGACTTTCGCTAGCCTTACATCGTGCACATCCCAGACGGAACCTCAAGGGTACACCGACCTGGAAGTCAACGATTTCAAAGCCAAAATAGCCGAGCCAGGCACTGTACTGCTAGATGTGCGCACACCGGAAGAAACAACCTCACTTGGCATGATTGAAGGAGCCGGCCAACTGGATTTTGAAGCGGACAATTTCGAAGCTGAAATTGAGAAACTGGACAAGGAGAAAACATACTTGGTTTACTGCCGCAGCGGTAATCGAAGCGGACAAGCTTGTGCATTGATGGCTCAAAAAGGCTTTAAGAATTTATACAACTTAAAAGGTGGTTATAGGGCTTGGACTGCAGACTGACAGCTCACTTTAGGGCTAATTCATTAAACTAAAAACGTTTATCAATCATGTTAGAACTAATAAGACAACCTTGGCACTGGTCAACAGCAGGCATATTGATTGGCCTGATTGTGCCGCTACTACTGATTTTGGGCAACAAGAGTTTTGGCATCTCCGCCAACCTTCGGCATATTTGCGCCGCTTGTTTCCCCGCTGATATTTCTTTCTTTAAATACGATTGGAAAAAGGAGATATGGAACATTTTCTTTGCCGTGGGCATCATCCTCGGCGGCTTTCTGGCCGTCACTTATTTGCATGACCCCGAGCAAGTGAAAGTAGCGCCAACATTGGTTTCTGACTTGGCTCAGTTCGGAATTGACGACTATACTAACCTAGTGCCCAATCAGCTATTCAACTGGCACAGCCTGCTGACTATCAAGGGCTTTTTGTTCATCGTGGTTGGTGGATTCTTGGTGGGCTTTGGTACACGCTATGCAGGTGGGTGTACTAGCGGCCATGCCATCAGCGGCCTTGCCAATCTTCAATTGCCATCGTTGGTGGCTACCATCTGCTTCATGGTTGGTGGGTTTATCTCGGCCAATCTAATCGTACCGTTTTTGTTAAAACTTTAAAAATCTAAGCAATGAGCAAGATAAAATCGGGCGCAACAGCCAACATCGCAGAAACGATGAACACGGACTTTGAAGTTCGGTCCCTAGATGCCCAAACTGTTAATGGCGGCGAGAAGGATATGTCCTTCTTGCGCAACCTGAAATTCATGCTGGCAGGAATTTTCTTCGGACTAATACTGGTGAAGTCGGAGGTGATTTCTTGGTTTCGGATTCAGGAGATGTTTCGGCTGGAATCCTTCCACATGTACGGCGTCATTGGCACGGCGGTAGTGGTTGGAATTATATCTATTTTATTGATTAAGAAGCTGAAAATCAAGACGATACATGGTGATGCCATTGAATTTCAGGACAAAAGGTTTACCAAAGGCCAAGTCATTGGTGGGCTTATTTTCGGACTTGGATGGGCCATTACAGGTGCTTGCCCGGGCCCATTACTTGCGCAACTTGGCTCAGGTGTTGGCGTCATTTCCATCACCATTTTGAGTGCTGTCGCCGGCACTTGGGTTTATGGCAAGTTTCGGGATAAGTTGCCGAATTAATGGCTTCGGTGTTTCGCTGTGTTATGGTTTTCTTGTTACGAAGTTTATGATTTTACCGAACCATTGAGCAATGAAACCATCATGCAATCCAAAAATCAAACAATGGAAACGAACCTATTTAACGATTTTGAACCGAGGCTAGTCGAAGAAATCGAAAAGGCGGGGACACTGAAGAAACTCAACCCAGGGGAGGAATTGATGCGCCCCGGTATGTTTGTGCGCTCCATCCCCATCATTCTTTCGGGCAGCCTGAAAATTATGCGGCAGGACGAAAAGGGCAACGAGACTTTCCTTTATTTTCTCACAAAAGGGGACACCTGCGCCATGTCGCTCACTTGCTGCACGGCCAACCGCCCCAGCAACGTGCGGGCCGTGGCCGAGGAATCCACCGAGATGATGCTCGTACCCGTGGACAAGCTCGATGTTTGGATGACCCTGTACCCTTCTTGGAAAACCTTCGTGTTTCAAGCCTACCAGCGCCGTTTCGAGGATATGCTCGAAGCGGTGGACAGCTTGGCTTTCCGCAAGATGGACGAGCGCCTATGGCGTTTACTCAAAAAAAAGGCGGGACTTCAAGAAAAGCGATACGTTTACGCTACCCATCAGGAACTGGCACTTGAGTTGAACACCTCACGAGAGGTAGTGACCCGCTTACTCAAGAAGCTGGAAGGCATGGGCAGGATAAAAACCCATCGCAACCGAATTGAATTGATGTTAAAATAATTTTGCAAAATAGCTTTCAAAAAACAAATCATAGAATTGTGACTTTTGCACCTGAACGGCAGCAGTGATTTTTATCATCTTTGCATCATTATTTACAAAAATTAAATTGGTCAACATGAAAATCGAACAAATCTATACTGGCTGTTTGGCACAAGGCGCCTATTATATCGAAAGCAATGGCGAAGCCGTGGTAATCGACCCACTTCGGGAAGTGCAGCCCTACCTTGAACGGGCTAAACAGGACGGAGCCAAAATCAAGTATGTACTCGAAACCCACTTTCACGCCGATTTCGTTTCTGGTCACATTGACCTTGCAAAAGAAACGGGCGCAAAAATCGTGTACGGCCCAAACGCAAAAACTGGCTTTGAGGCGCATATCGCCACTGATGGTGAGGTACTGAAAGTGGGCAATATCAGCATCAAAGTGCTGCATACCCCCGGCCATACGATGGAGAGCACCTGCTACCTTCTGTTTGATGAAAACGGCAAGGAAAGCGCCATTTTTTCAGGTGATACCCTGTTTATTGGCGATGTAGGACGGCCTGATTTGGCACAAAAATCAACCCTGACCATGGCCGACCTCGCTGGCCATCTTTACGATAGCCTGCGCAACAAGGTGATGACCCTGCCCGACGAAGTGACGGTTTACCCAGCGCACGGAGCAGGTTCTGCCTGTGGAAAAAACATGTCGAAGGAGACGGTATCGACTATCGGCGCTCAGAAGGCTAATAACTACGCACTCCGTGCCAATATGACCAAAGCTGAGTTTGTGCATGAAGTGACAGATGGCCTTTTGGCGCCGCCAAGATATTTTCCCGAAAACGTCCGATTGAACAAAGAGGGCTATGAAAGCTTTGAAGCGGTGATGAAGCGGAGTGCCCAAGCACTGTCGCCGAGAGCATTCGAGGAGGCAGTGAACGCTACTGGAGCGCTGATGCTGGATGTGCGCCACGAAAATGTTTTTTATCAAGGGTTTATCCCCAACTCAATATTCATCGGCCTCGATGGGCAGTTTGCCCCATGGGCAGGAGCATTGGTGGCCGACGTTAACCTTCCGCTGCTGCTCATCGTGGAGCCTGGCAGGGAAGAAGAAGCTATCACTCGCCTCAGCCGGGTTGGCTTCGACAATGTATTGGGCTACTTGGCCGGCGGTTTTGAGGCATGGAAAACTGCTGGTATGGAAGTGGACAGTTTTGAGTCCATTTCGGCCAATGAATTGGCTGTCCATTTGGAAAAATATGAATCCAAAAACGTGTTGGACGTGCGCAAGCCAAGCGAATTTGCTGCAGAGCACATCAAGGATGTGGAAAGTGTGCCGCTCGATTTTATCAACGAGTACATGGGCGACCTTGACAAACAGAAGAAGTACTTTATTCACTGTGCGGGCGGCTACCGCTCCATGATTGCGGCTTCGATTTTGAAATCACGGGGCTTCATGGATGTCGTGGATGTGAAAGGTGGATTCACGGCGATACAAGAATCGGGCAAGTTTGAAATGACAGACTATGTTTGCCCAAACACATTAAGAAGGCAAAAGGAAAAAGAAGTTGTGGTAGAAGACATCAATTCCTATATTATAGGATGACTTTCATCAAAATTCTCTGGTTTCATTTGTAAAGTAGAGAAGTTTAATTCATCTTTGCACACACATTATATCAAAAAATTCAGCGCTACTTGCGTTTAAGATAAATTGTTTTCATTTGGTTTTTTAGGGTTATTCAGGGTAGCTTCGGCTACCCTTTTTTTTTTGCAGTCTTTCAACGTGCCAAGTGACAATCATCCCACATTTCCATGCTAAATATTTTAAAATCCCTGTTTAAGAACGATGCTTACGAAAACCTCCCAGCCACCGATTTTTTGAGCCAACTCAAAAACACGCCCGACGCCGTCCTATTGGACGTGCGTACCCCCGGCGAGGTAGCTGCGGGCAAACTGAAAGGTGCCAAAATTATTGACTTCTATGACCCTGGTTTTGCGGCAACAGTGAGTAAGCTCGACAAGGAAAAACCCTATTTCATTTATTGCCGGAGCGGCGTCCGAAGTGCCAATGCGTGCAGGATGATGCATAAAATGGGTTTTACGAAGCTATTCAACCTATCCGGCGGATACCTGTCGGTTTGAAAAAGAAAACGGACTGAAGGCGGAAGCTTCAGTCCGTTTTCTTTTTCATAAAATACGATGCCCCAAAATTTGAGACGCTATTACCTACCTACTACCATCCGTTTTATCACCACTGTTTCATCCACGATTATCCGCAAGAAGTAAACACCGGGCGCAGCGCCGCCAAGGTCTAGTTCAATAGACTTGGAAGAAACGAATACCGTCTGGAAAGGCAATATCGCCTTGCCAGAGAGGTCAAAAACTTGGAGGGTTGCTGGAAGTTCTTGGCCTAAGTCAAAGTCAACGAAAACCCGCCCTGTGCTTGGGTTTGGGGCGAGCGTGATGCGGCGCTCCAAAGTCAATTCTTCACTGGCGTCCAGCAGCTCAATGGCTACAGTCAATGATTGTGCACAGCCGTTTTGGTCGGTGGCTATTAGTAGGTACTCCCCAGCCCCCAGCCCGTTAATGTCTTCCAGATTAGAGTAGAAAACGCCGTTCAGCAGCCACTCGTAGGAATAGTTTCCTGCACCGCCGCTGACAGTCACCTCGATGAATCCACTAGGGCCGCCGCTAGCATTTTGCATAGCATCTACTTCAATTGACACGGTAGTTGGTTCTGTCACTTGGACTGTTTCTACGGCTTGGCAACCCTGTGAATCCATCACACTGACGTTGTAGGTGCCAGATGGAAGGCCAGTCGCAGTCTGTGTGGTTTGGTTGGTTGGGTCGCTCCAGGCGTAATTGTACGGTGGCGTTCCGCCAATGGGTGTGGCCGTGGCAGTGCCGTTGCTGTCACCTTGACAAGCAGGCATTGCGAAGCTGGTTCCAACTGAAAAATTACCGATAACCGTCACCGTGAAGGAACAAGTGGCCGAGTTACCATTGCCATCGTCAGCGGCCCATGTCACGGTTGTTGCGCCACTAGGAAATGTCGTTCCGGTCTCCGGGCCGGTCACTAGCATCGGCGTTGGGTTGCCGCAGTTATCAGTTGCCGTAGGCAATATGTAGTCAACAATGGGCGCACACGAGCCGTTGTCCACGGTCATGTTTTGTGGGCAAACAATCACTGGAGCGGTTTCATCCAAAACCACGACGGTTGCTGTGGCAGTTGCTGTATTTCCGGCTGCATCCGTCACGGTCAGCATCACGGTATTTTCGCCCACTTGGTCACAGCCAAAATCCATGACGTCAATTGCCATACTTGCGATGCCGCAGTTGTCCGAACTGCCTCCATCTACCATCGCAGGTGAAATAGAAACCGTGCCGGACAGGTTCAGGCCGACCGAAATATCCATGGCCATTGCCATGGGAGCTTCCGTATCTGGCAGCACCATTATCTCATAGCTCATGCTAGCGGCGCAATCGTTGTCATCGCTGACATTTACTTCGTAAACGCCCGCTGTCAAGTCTGAAATAGTCGGTGTTGTTTCCCCATTTGACCAGGAGAAAGCATACCCGGGTGTGCCACCAATGCCGCCCACAGACAGCAGTCCGTCATTTCCGCCCGCACATTCGAGGTTGTTTTGGGTCAAAATTTCAACTGAAAGCAAGACCGGCTCTGTGATTTCGATGCTCTCGCTCGACTGGCAGCCATTGGCGTCCGTCACGCTCACGGTATAATCACCAGCAGTCAGGTTGCCGACCGAACTGCCATTTTCACCGTTCGACCAAGCAAAAGTCAGCGGGTCGGCGAAGCCAGTGGCAGTTACTTGGGCAGTCCCATCATCGGCCCCAGCACACAACACATTTTCACTTGAAAACGTCAGCGTCTGGCCGGTGCAGCCGAATGCTATCACCGTTTCGCAGCCCGTGAACGTGCAGCCGTTGGCGTCCATAGCGCTCACGCAATAGCTCCCCGGCGCCAAACCCGTGATGGCCGATGTGGTGGCATTATTGTTCCATAAATACGTGTAAGGCGCCACACCACCCGATACAGCTACGGAAGCTGTGCCGTCATTTGCCCCTACACCCGATTCGCCGGAGGCGGACAATGTTCCTGTGAGGATTGGTGGTTGTGATATGACGACCTGAATCGTGGCCAAGCAGTCGTTCGCATCGCTGACGCTCACGGTGTACGTGCCTGCCGGGAGGCCGTTTTGCGAAGCACCACCACCACCATTTGGCCATGCATATTCATAGCCCGGTGTTCCACCCGAAGCATTGACCGTGGCCATGCCGGTGCTGTCGCCGTGGCAGGCTACGTTGGTTTGTTGTACGGTGAGATTGATAGCCGTTGGCGAAACGAGTGACACGTTCCCCGTAACATCGCATCCGTTTGCGTCAAGTATGGAGACCGTGTAGTTCCCTGCGGTTAGATTGACGATGCTGCTGGTTGTGTCACCGTTGGGCCAGGTAAATTCATAGGGCCCCATGCTACCGCTAACCGTAGCAGTAGCCGAACCATCCGAGCCGCCGTTGCAACTCGGGTTGATGGCCGCTAGGTTAACGCCAACACCAGCGCAGCTAAAGCTAGCGACCGTGACGGTTTGGCTGGCGGTGCAATTGTTCGTATCGGTGACGGAGACCATGTAGTTGCCAGGGGTAAGGCCCGTGATGGTTTGCGTAGTAGCGCCGTTGCTCCAAGCATAAGAATAGCCTGGCACGCCTCCCGAGGGACTAGCGGTGGCAGTACCATCGTTTTCCCCAACGGAAGTTTCCCCGGTGGCCGAGGCATTAGGGTTGAGGACAGGCGGTTGGGTGATAACCACGCTGGCCGTATCAACGCAGTCGTCCGCATCCGTGATGGAAACGGTATAGGTGCCTGCGGCAATGTTTGTGATTTGGGGCGTATTGGCGTTGTTTGACCAAGCGTAGGCATAAGGCCCAGTGCCGCCACTGGCCGATGCAGTGGCGCTACCCGTGTTGGCGCCGTTACAGGCCACGTTTTGCGAAGCAGTAATTGCAGCAATGAGTGCCGAGGTCTGCGTGACGATAGCCGTGTCGGTCATGGTACATCCATTATTGGTATTCGTAACCAAAATGGCATAGCTGCCCGCTGCATTGACTGTCGGATTCGGCGTGTTTTCGCCTGATTGAATGCCAGGGCCGGTCCAGTTGTAGCTGAAATTCGGGCCTTGTGATGAGCCAGAACCGTTGAGTACAACTGACGTATTGTTGCAATTGAGCGCCCTGTCGGGGCCAGCACTGGCCGTGGGCGGCGTAGTGTTGGAGCCAACCGTCACGCTGGAGCTTGCGGTGCACCCATTGTTCGAGTTGGTGACGATGAGTGTGTATGCCGCTGCCACGTTCACCACGGGCATGAGCGATGTGGCGCCACTGACGATATTGCCGCTGGTTGTTGTCCACAAGTAGCTGAAGTTGGAGCCTTGTGAGGAGGCCGAGCCATTGAGCGTCACCTCCGAGGTGGTGCAGGTGAGCGGCGATGCACTGCCTGCATTTGCCAGTGGTGGTGTTACGTTTTCGGTGACGCTTGCGCAATCGGTGGCCGTGCAGCCGTTGAGGGTGTTCGTCACCTTCAGGCAATAGCTGCCAGGCTCGTCCACGGAGGGCATGAGTGTGGTTTCCCCGCTGACGATATTGCCATTGGCGGTGGTCCAGAGGTAGGTGAAATTCCCGCCTTGCGAAGACGAATTTCCATTCAATATAAGGCTGGTGGTGGTGCAGTTGAGCAGCCCGTCCGACCCCGCATTGGAGGTGGGTGGCGAGTTGTTCACCGAAACGGTGGTCAGGTCGCTGGCCGTGCAGCCGTTGGTTGAGTTGGTGACAGTGAGGGTGTAGCTTCCCGCTCCTCCGACTGTTGGAGTAAGTGTCGTCGCCCCGCTAATAATGATACCGCTGATAGTCGTCCAGAGATAGGAAAAATTGCCACCTGTTGACGACCCCGCACCGTTCAACATTGGGTTGGGTGTCGTGCAGGTGATGACAGCCGGAGGCCCTGCCTCTGCTGCTGGAGGCGTTGTGTTTGAATTGATATTGACAGTAGTAGTGGCAATGCAAGCGTTGCCATCCGTTACCGAAACAGTATGTGTGCCAGCATTCAAATTCGCTGTTGGACCTGACTGTCCGTTCGACCAAGTGTAGGTGTACGATGGCGTACCGCCATTTGCCAGTGCCGTAGCTGAGCCGATTGGGTTTATGCAGGTAATGTTGTTTTGATTCACAATGGATACCGAAAGTTGTGTCGGCTGGGTGATCATCACTGAGCCAGTGCCAGACCCACCCACTCCGTTCGTCACGCTGACCGTGTAGGTGCCCGCCGTGAGGTTGTTGATGGTGGCACCGGAGCCGCCGTTTGACCACATGAAGGTGTAGGGTGGGCCGCCGCCGCCAGAGGCCATGGCCGTGGCCGAGCCATTGTTTCCGCCAAAGCAGTTTACGTTGGTACCTGAAACTGATACGGTGATTGGGCCACCGCCGCCGACCAGCGTTGTAGTGGCGGTCGAGGTCACAACGACATCGCCTGAGTTATTACCGTTCAAGTTGACCAGATTGGCCGCTGTGTAAAGCCGGATATCACCGTTGGAGGAGGTAGGAGCCGTCCAATTCACCGTGAAAGAAACCATGTCGTTTGTGAACCCCTGGGGCGATGTTTGCTCAAAATAATATTTACCCCCATCTAACTGCACCGTTGAATTAGGGCCTGGGTTGGTCAGTGTTCCGGCATTGCTATTGTTGCCAATTTGTTGTGCAACGAGCTGAAAACCAGCAGCCTGTGGGGCATTATTTGTTCGGGTGATGGTAATGGTGAGGGGATATACCGTGTTTGGGGCCACCGTGGAGGGCAGTCCGATGATGGTCACCATCCCCGTGCCTGTTCCACCTGAGTGGCAATTGCTACAAGTATTATTGGTGGGAGGTGCTCCAGTGTAGCCATTAGGGGGGTCAGTGGAATAGGACAGTTGGAAATACGCTGCCAGCAGAACAAAGAAAAATACGTAAACTGATTTGAGTTTGCTTTTCATAACAGGATGTGGTTAGTGTATATTGAAGTGAGAATTAGCGCATTTAAGCAATAATTTTTGATACCAAATAGGGCAGGCTTAAAGGAGGCATTTCGTTTTAGCAATATTAAAGTAAGCTGACCAAATATCAATAATTATTTAAGTGTACCTACATCTTTTTTCTCCAAAATGTAAACAGCCGACAGTTATTTCCAATTCCATTCACTTCCAAGACGTTATGAAAAAACTTTGTGTCTAAAATCTAGTGCTTACCTTTGCACTGTCTCATTTGGGGTGTTCCAACATAATGTAGGGACTGAGATCATACCCATCGAACCTGCCCGGGTAATGCCAGGTAGGGAAATGAAGAAAAGTCCTGTATTTAGGCAGCACTTCATTCAAGATTGGTAACCCATCGTGCCACCGGGCAAGCTGTTTGGTGGAATTTTTTCACTAAAAATTACACGATGCAAAAGTTACTTCTGGCAGGTATCGCCCTGCTGTTTTCCACCTTCCTTTTTTCACAAAAAATCACGGGTAAAATCACCGATGCCGAGGGCGTTCCTTTGCCCAGTGCTACCGTGCTACTGCTCGAAACTCGGCAGGGAGCTATCGCTGATGAGCAGGGAAATTTTGAGCTTTCACCTTTAAAGCCAGGTGTTTACACCCTACGAGTCAGCTTCGTTGGCTTCGAACAGGTGACACAAACCGTGGAGACACCGAGTCTCGAACCGCTCAAAATTGCCCTGGAACCCTCCGCAAACCTGCTCCAAACCCTGACGGTAACGGCGGTGCGGGCAGGGGGGAAATCGCCCTTCACCTACACCAATATCAGTGGTGAAACGCTCCAAACCCGCAACCTCGGCCAAGACGTGCCCTACCTCCTCGACGCCACACCCTCGGTCGTGGCGACGAGCGATGCCGGGGCGGGTATCGGCTACACGGGCATTCGTATCCGGGGAACGGACGCCAGCCGCATCAACGTGACCATCAACGGTGTGCCGCTCAACGATGCAGAGTCGCAGGGCGTCTTTTGGGTGGATTTGCCGGATGTGGCGGCCTCCACCGAAAGCATCCAAATCCAGCGGGGCGTGGGCACTTCGACCAATGGGGGCGGGGCGTTCGGTGCTTCTATCAACTTGAATACCAATGAGTTGCAGGCTGAACCTTATGCCGAGGTTTCAGGCACTGCCGGTTCGTTCAACACTCAGAAAGTAAGCTTGAAACTCGGTTCAGGGTTGATAGGAAAGGACGCAAAGTCGCTCAAAACAGGTTTCACCGTGGACGCTCGTGGCAGCCTCGTCAACTCCGATGGGTACATTGACCGGGCAAGTTCGAAGCTGCGTTCGGCCTACTTTTCGCCCGCTTTTATTGGTAAAAAATTCACGCTGCGGGGCATCTTGCTGCACGGCGACGAGCGGACTTATCAGGCGTGGTACGGCCTTCCGGCACAGTACATCGGCATTGACTCGCTGCGCACCTACAACCCCGCTGGCACGGAATCAGGAGGGAAGCCGTATGAAAACCAAGTGGACGACTACCGCCAGACACATACGCAACTCATTTACAATCAGGAACTTAACCGCAATTGGCATTTCAATTTGACGGGGCATTACACGAGGGGGATTGGGTTTTATGAGGAGTACAAAGCGAACCAGCACAACTCAGATTATGGGTGGATACTGCCGAACGGGGTTAACCACCTCATACATTTGATACGCCGCCGCTGGCTCGACAACCATTTTTTTGGTGGCGTTGGCTCCGCTAATTTCACAAGCAACGACAAGCGGATGGAGGCCACGATTGGTGTGGCAGTAAACCGCTACCTCGGCAATCACTATGGTACCGTCGTTGATATTATTCAAACGGAATACACCTTTCCTCCCGGTCACCGTTATTACGACGGAGTTGGTGAAAAGACTGATGCCAGCGCTTTTTTGAAACTGCAATATGGCCTGACAAATCGGTGCAACATCTTCCTCGACTTCCAGGGCCGTGGGGTAGATTATTACGCAACGAACGATCAACCCTACGTGGTAAACGGCCCGATTTACAATATCCATACCGCCAACTATCGGTTCTTCAACCCCAAGGCGGGGCTTTTTTACGAAGCCAACAAAAACACCTCGCTCTACGCCTCCTTCGCCGTGGCACAGAAAGAGCCAAACCGGGACGATTTCACAGATGCGCCCCGTGACCGGACACCAAAGCCAGAGCGGCTTTTCAACACGGAAGCTGGACTGAATTACAAGGCGGAGAAAGGCGCTTTTGGCCTCAATTTTTACCACATGTACTACCGTAACCAATTGGTGCTAACGGGCAATATCAACGACACCGGGGCACCCATCCGCATCAACGTGCCGAGCAGCTACCGCATGGGCGTGGAACTGACAGGGAAAACTTGGCTAAGTCAGCACTTTGTCGCTGACGCAAATGCCACGTTCAGCAGGAACAAAATCAAGGAGTTTACGGAGTTCGTGGACAACTGGGACACGGGCGGGCAAGGCGCTCGGCTCCAGCGTTCCAGCAGCATCGCCCTTTCCCCAAGCGTGGTGGCCTTCGGCAGGCTGACTTGGGGTGCTTCGCAAAGTTTTGTCAAGGACGGCTTGGGGCTGTCCATTGCGCTGGCTGGCAAGCACGTGGGCAAGCAGTTCATTGACAACACCTCCAACGAAAACACGGTGTTGGATGCTTATGCCACCTTGGAAGCACAGTTGCGGTACGTCGTTCGACCCAATTTTTGCAGGGAACTAAGTTTCAATTTGTTGGTGCAAAACCTGCTCAACGCCCGCTATTCTTCCAACGCCTGGACGTACCGTTTTTATGCACAGAGTGATTTTGGCCAAACCAGTGACCCTTATGTTAGGCGAGAATCTGGCAATTACTACAACATGACAGGTTACTACCCACAGGCTGGCCGCAACTTTTTGTTGGGGGTGACGGTACGGTTTTGATTTTTAAAAAATGATGACGTAAATTTTATGACAAACAACCAGCACCTCTTGGCCATGCTGGAACGGCATGAGCCGACATTCAAGGAAGAGCTGAAATTCCGGTACGACACCTTCAATTTCGTCAAGGAAAACCTGGATTTTTGGCAGCGCTCCAACCTCGCCGGGCACATCACCGGCTCTGCGTGGGTGCTCAGTCCCGATGGCGAAAGCGTCCTGCTCATCCACCACAAAAAGCTCGACCGATGGCTTCAACCCGGTGGGCATGTGGACGAAACGGATGCATCAGCGGCTGACACGGCATTGCGGGAGGCGACGGAGGAATGTGGCTTGAGTGGTTTGACGCTGCTCTCGTCCCGCTTTTTCGATGTGGACGTGCACGAAATCCCGGAGCGGGGGCACGAACCAACCCATTTTCACTACGACCTCCGCTTTGCTTTCCGGGCTGCGAGCATGGATTTTGACGCCAATTCTTTAGAGGTGAAAAACATCCGTTGGGTGCCGCTGGCCGAGTTGATTGCCGAAGGCACGGAACAATCCATCCGGCGCATGGCGCTGAAGTCGGTAGAAGGAAACCACATATTCAGCGGATTTTAGCGTGACTTTCAACTTGTTAAGGCAGTTTTGCGTTAACAGCAACCGTAGCCCCAACTCGAAACTCGAAACTCATAACTCACAACTAGAAAATGTTAGAAGTCCAACAGCTCACGAAAACTTATGAATCAGGCAGCAAATCGCTGACCGTGCTTGAAGACGTCAGCTTCACGCTGGAAGCAGGGCAGACCTTTGCCATCGTTGGCCCATCGGGTAGCGGCAAGACGACCCTGCTCGGCCTCTGCGCTGGTCTCGACCGCTCCAGCAGCGGCTCCGTCACGCTCAACGGCATCCGTCTCGACGACCTCGACGAGGACGAACGGGCAGCAGTGCGCAGCCAGCACGTGGGCTTTGTTTTTCAAAACTTCCAACTCATACCCACCCTCACCGCCCTCGAAAACGTGATGGTGCCCATGGAACTGCAAGGCCAGAAAGGCGCTGCCAAAAAAGCGATGGAACTACTCGACCGGGTGGGCCTCGCCGACCGAAGCCACCACTACCCAGCGCAGCTTTCCGGCGGGGAGCAGCAGCGGGTGGCACTGGCACGGGCATTCAGCAACAGCCCCAAAATCCTCTTCGCCGACGAGCCGACCGGCAACCTCGACCCCGAAACCCACGATGTGGTGGAGCGCTTGCTCTTCGAACTGAACCGGGAGGCTGGCACCACGCTCGTGCTCGTCACCCACGACCACGAATTGGCGGCCAAAACACAGCGGATTCTGCGGCTAAAAGGGGGCAAGGCGGTCAATTAAGTTCGCAGTCCGACAGTGGGCAGTTGGCAGTCAGTTGCTGCTACAACCTCATTGACTGCCGAGCGCAATTGTTTTTACACCTATTTTCCATTATTTTTGCTGGCAATTTGAAGCAAAACCTGTTTCAGTCTTCCTTTTTCAAATTAAAAATTCAACCATGAAGTCTTTGGCCTTTACGTTTTTAACTGCGCTGTTCGCAACGGTTTTCCTCTCGTTTATTTCGCCAGCGGCGGAAAAAGAGGTTGTGCTCACTTGCAACGTGAACGCCTGTGACAAAATCGACTCCATTTACCTCTACGAGTTCAACGGTATCAATTTCAAAAAAGCCAGTACTGCCCCAACCACCGACTGGGCGACTTATAAGTTCAAGATGCCCGCCTCCACGCCCCGTTTCTACTACGTCGGGCTGGATGCAGCGAACATGAAGCCCATCATCCTCGGCACGGAAAACAACCTGACGCTGAACGGGACTTGTGCCCAGTTTCAAGGTGCACAACTGCCCGACTCCGACCTCAACAAGGATTACGAATTGGTGAAAAACCGGTTGAACATCGACAAAAGTGAGTTCAGCTCCTTGCTCCAACAGATGCAGGCTGCCGACCGCTCTGGCAATGTGGACATGACGAACGCTGTCATCCTGAAAATTGCCGACCTCGATAAGCGCCGTCTGAACTACCTCGATTCTCTGAAAAAAACAAACCCCTACCTCCACAAAGTAGCTGCCATCAATACCTACGTCAGCTACCAGATTCACGGCAATGCCGACATGACGGAGCTGGAGTATTTTGCCACTAAATACTTCCAGTTTGTGGATTGGAAAGATGTCGATTACAATTACATGCCTTGGGTTTTTGAGCAAATGAAAAGCTATACCCAAACGCTTTCCAGTGTAGGTTTTCCAGAAGGTGTACAGAAAGATTTTATGGATAAAATGCTGGCGCAGATACCCTCCAACAGCCGCACCTACATGCTGGCGATGGGCGGCATCATCAATGGCCTGCAAGCTGCCAAAAGCCCGCTGCTCGGTAACTATGCCCAGCGCTACCTCGAAAAATACCAAAAGACAGAACCGGAGGCCGCCGCTCAGGTCGCCCAGTTGTTGAAGATGTCCGGCAGCTTTGTCAACGGTGGCGAGGCACCCGACTTCACGATGAACGACACCGAAGGCAACCCCGTCAAGCTCTCCGATTTTAGGGGGAAAGTGATGTTGGTGGACTTCTGGGCAAGCTGGTGCGGCCCCTGCCGCCGGGAGAATCCACACGTCGTGGAACTGTACAACCATTATCACAAAAAGGGCTTTGACGTGCTCGGTGTCAGCCTCGATAAATCGAAAGAACCTTGGTTGAAAGCTATCAAGGACGACGGACTAGTCTGGAACCACGTCTCCGACCTGAAATATTGGAGCAACGCAGCAGCCCAACTCTATGGTGTCACCTCCATACCCCACACGGTGCTGGTGGGCAAAGACGGAAAAATTATCGCCCGAAACCTGCGGGGCGAACAACTGACGGCGAAGTTGAAGGAGATTTTGGGGGAGTGAAAGCTCTCTGTTTGATTGCCGACTATTTTGTGTTAAATTTTGTGGTGCTTCTTGGTGGTTTTAAAAATTCCCGCTACTATTGCCTAATAGTAGTAATTTAAGTATGATGTAAGCCCAAACCACTGGCGGTGTGTGCACACACTGCCCAAGATAAACACGAATACACACGTTACTTTAACAGCCGAACCCCGACGACCAACGATATAGTCTTCCCTGACTCCTACCTACTTGTTCCTGCCGAGTTAATCTTTATTTTTTCCTCACTTTTAAATGTTTCACAACATGAAAAAGACTTTTAGAGTATGTTTTGAAATCCAAAAGAGGATTTTTGAAAAATTGACAATCGGTTGAAGAATGGGAATTGGCCGAGTAATTTGTGGTTGCAAAATCATCAATTACTATGGTCAAAGTCAAACTCCCTTTCAGGCGTCAGC
>JAIPBL010000061.1 GCA_021739645.1 Saprospiraceae bacterium
GGGCTGGCCGTTATCTAACAAACGGCCAGCCCAATAAATTGGGCGGCCACAATAGTTATACAATGATTATCCATTTAAAAAATACAGTCGCCGAAACCACCGCTCACGAAATCGGCCTACAACTCCAAGCCATCGTTTTCAAGGAGGCAGATTACCATGTACTCGTCACCCCTTTTGCGCTGAAAGCAGTGCCGGACAATGTTCTACCCCACGTCCAAGCCTCGTGGCCGATGGACTCCGACATTCAACTTGCCAGCAAAAGCTACCAAAACGAATTGCGCAGCATCAAATGGGGAAATACGGAGATTGGTGGAAATACAAAGAATACTGTGGTCATCGCTGGCCCCTGTTCCATCGAAAGTTGGGAACAAATCGAGTCGGTGGCTAAGTTGCTCAAATCATTGAACATCAGCACCTTGCGAGCAGGATGTTACAAGCCACGCACTTCGCCTTATACGTTTCAGGGACTCGGTTTGGAGGGCCTGAAAATGCTCGCCGAAGTGCGCCGACAATATGGCCTGAACATCATCACGGAGGTAAAAGACAGCTCACATATCGAAGAAGTGATTGAATACACGGATATCGTACAGATTGGCGCTAAGGCCATGTACGACCAGAGCATCCTGCGGCGCTGCGGCGAGATTCGGAAGCCGATTTTGTTGAAACGGGGCTTCGGGACAACGCTCCAAGAGTTTGTTCAGGCGGCAGAGTTCATCCTTTCTGGCGGCAATCCGGAGGTGATTTTGTGCGAGCGGGGCATCCGCACTTTCGAGACAAAAACCCGTTTCACGTTCGACCTTTGTGGAGCAGCGTGGTTGAAACAACACACGAATTGTCCTGTCATCCTCGACCCAAGCCATGCGATGGGCTATGCTTATGGGGTGCCAGATTTGGCGAAGGCGAGCGTGGCTTTTGGCTGCGATGGACTACTGATTGAAACTCATCCGAACCCAAAGGCGGCGAAGAGCGATGCTGCGCAACAGCTTGATTTTGAGCAATTTACCAACTTAATGGAAGATATGCGGAAGATTTCAGCCGCCGTGGGGAGGGAAATAATTTAGGACAAAACGTCGTCGAGGTTTTGAACCTCGACGACGTTAATTCACCTATTTAAAAAGCAGTCCCACTGTAAAAGACCAAGTTTCGCCGGAAGAGATGCGGCCTGTATAAAGTATGTCATCGCTTAAAATTTGAAGCCGTGAATTACTGATGGGCAATCGGTGGTCTTTCCTAGAAAACTGTTTGGTCTCTTTAAACCAAACATCCTGCTTGCTAGCAAATGAGTAGTGGTAAGTGCCACGAAAGTAAAGTTCTCTGTTGCGGTTCAGTTCGATGGCCAATTCACCGGAGAGGTTGACATTGTGGCTGTGGCTGCCATAACTGAGGCGAATTTCGTCGCCCCTGAAACGTTCGCCTTCGACCTTGAATTTCCCATAATCGTTCTGCGCATTTCCCAGTTTTCGGTAGTAGCGCAGGTAGCTGTACTGTGCCACTGCACGCATAAGAATGGGTCGTTGTTTTGATAAATTGGTCTGCAAACCCAACCCAATCGCTCTGTCTTTGTAAATGCTGTTCCAAAAATCGAAGCCCCAGCCAAAGCGCATGAAGAAGTTTTTTTGGAATGCCACATCGAATTCCAAGCGACCAATGACCTCGAAATCCCGTTGTTTCAAGTCGTTTGTGAGCGACAAAATTTCGTTTTCTTTATTATCGAAGTAATTGATTGTCAATGGAATAGAGCCTGTTGATATTAGATGGGTACCTAGGCCAAACGACATTTTGAATCTGTTGAATTTCTTCTTCACATTGTCCACTTTTCGGAGTCTTTCCGGCACATAATCCACGTCTTCAAGTTGTTCTTGGGTGATTTCCTGGGTTTTCGCCAATTCTTCTTTTTGCTTGCGTAACTCAGCTGCCTCAATGGAATCCCGCTTTTGCTGAATGGCCGCTAAGTTCTCCGCACTGAATGCCTCTTGGGCTTTCAACATATTTTTATACTGCTGCATACCTTCGGCAAGGCCCTCGCTCATGGGTGTCACGTTGTAGTTTTTCCAGAAATCGTCATCATATTTTCCGGTTAACTGCACGAACTCATTGCCTCGCTCCAACCGCTCCAAATATGGGATTTGGTTGCCTTTTTCCGGGCTTATTTCCGTGATTTTCACCTCATTGGCATATATGCCACCATTGTTGCGCACACCTTCCCGAAGGGCATCGCTGAAATACCATTTCCCTTCGTGCTTGCGGTAATTCACGGTATATTTATTTGCCTTCCACGAGCCTGCATACAATGGATAATTCATTATTTTTCGAAGCCCATCCTTGGTAAATTCAAACTCCGCACGTATAAAGGCATACGAGTCTTTTTCAATAAAAATGCGGCCTTTCATACGGGCAGAAGCACTTCCAGAACTATCCCCTCTCTTTTTTCCGGTTAACCTATCTGCCAAACTGCGCTTCTTCTTTTTAGTTTTTCCATCCCCACTTATAGTCGGCTCTTTTTCTTTATCAAATCCAATGATATAGACAGTTCGGCCATTATAAGTCGTTATGTTTTCTATCCAATATTTATAATAAGGAAAATATGCTTCGTCAATAAAGTCCTCCCGGTTTTTTACAAAATCAAAACGATGTGCAGCCATGTGGCCTGAACTTAGGCCAGAATTAAACGAGGTATCTAACGGGTCTTGCAGGTTTATTTTCCGGCCTTGTACCAAACCAACCTGCCCTTCATTGTCCTTTTTATAACTGGATTTATAAACTTTGAGTACGCCCTCTGCGAGGTATTTATAACGCAAACTATCGTCCGTGAGTGACTCTCGGTAAAAGGCCAGCAAGTTGGATGGTTCACTTGGATAGTTTTTTGGGATATTGTTCACCGCCCGGCGGATGATATCAACGATGGCATTTTTATCCATCACGACTACTTCTGTGAGCTGGTTCACAGCAGTTTCGAGGTAGATATTTGAGCCGTTTTTAAAGCTAGCAGCCGATTTCGAGTAGGTATCATAGCCCATGCAAGAGACCGTAAGCAGCGAGTTTTCGAACGCCTTCGGCAATTTGAACTCAAAGCTGCCGTCAAATGCACTCGTGGTGCCGATGCCCTTTTCTGGGATGCCAATATGAACAAAAGGCACAGGCTGCTTGGTCTTTTTATCCAAGATTTTACCAGTCAGTATTAAGTTTTCTTGCGAAAAAGTAGCGATGGATATCAGCAAAAAAAATAGCAAAAACGGCAGTGATTTGATAGGCATAAAGTCGGGTGATTTGTAGAAGATTGTGGTTCTTTGACAAATTCCGTGGAAGCAAGAGCGTAGCTCTGCCCCCGTTTGTAGAAAAGTTTCTCCGAAATAGTCGTGAGGGGCGTAGCCCCGGCCCGGAAAAAGCTGTGAAATCAATCGTGCCGGGGCTACGCCCCTCCAAAAATGACGCATTCCATTTTCTACAAACGGGGATAGGGCTACGCCCTTTATTTTTCCATTCCACGGAATTTGTCAAAGAACCAAGATTGTTTTTGGAGGACGAGCCAACATCATGGCAAGTTACACTGGTTGCCTATTTTTTTTTCAAAAAGACAAATGCCTGGTGCGGCAGCTTGAGGCAAAATAGCACACGGATTGTGGCGGACATTGCTGATTTTTTACTGATTCAATCTGTTCTAATCCGCAACTTCCGTTTAGTTCCGTGTGCTATCAAGTCTCGCTGAACCGTATGTCACGAACGGCCATTTTGCAGTCGCATCGGGTTTTTTACCTTAAAAATTTGTTTCCGGAAACTTCATGTCCAGCTTCTTTATCCAAATATTTCGGTACAGCACCTCGTGCCCTTCGGACTGCAACTTGAGGCCGCCGGGCTTGTCGGTGATGCCCTTTCCATCGTTGTTGCCGCCGTCAATACCGGAGTTGGGGCCTCCCCAAACCTGCCGAATCTCCATGTCTTCATGGATTTTCACGCCATTAAAATAAATGGTGACCCTGGGTTGCTCCACCAAATGCCCACCCTTGAACCTTGCCGCACGGAAGTTGATATCGTAGGCA
This sequence comes from Saprospiraceae bacterium, assembly GCA_021739645.1. Classification (GTDB taxonomy): domain Bacteria; phylum Bacteroidota; class Bacteroidia; order Chitinophagales; family Saprospiraceae; genus UBA6168. Next base: position 4,038 of record JAIPBL010000061.1, read on the forward strand.
TTCCATTTGCCAGGCCCATTGTACACGTAGTAGGGCGCAGCTTGTTCGTTGATAATGGCAGCCATGCCGTGGGTTGTGGAGTCGCCGTCGAGGATTTGAATTTCGTAGCGATTCTGGAGATAAACACCGCTGTTGCCGCCGGGCTTTCGCACCAAGAACTCGACATGTGCCCGAAAGTCGCAAAATTCATCTTTGGTCACCAAATCGGCGCTTCCGTAGAGGCCCTTGGAGGCATTCGGGTCGGGGTCCTTGGCGCTCATTGCCACTCCCGAGCCATCGGGGTCTTTTACCAGTGGCCATTTGACGGGAAGTTTGGCCGAAAGCCTTGGCCCTTTCCAGTACGTCCATTTTTTGTGGAGCATTTTGCCTGTGCCGTCGAAGTACATTTTGGCGCCAGTGATTTTTTTGGCACCCACGCCAATGCCTTCTGGGTCGCTAGGTTTGAGGCTTGCGACGCCTTGTTTTGCTGAAAAATTATCGGGATGACTGCTTGGATTCTGAAAGGCGAAAAGCAGGAGGAAGGAAAGCAGGGAAAGTGGATTCATGTCGTTGCATTTTATTTTTAACGAAAAACAACGCTCAAAAATGCCCGAAAAACGAATGCCCTTCGTGCAAGGTTGGCGGTGTTGTAGCCGATTTTTCAAGCCACAATTTACGCAAACATTGCCCGAAGGGCATTAAGGAACGATGGAAAAAATTTAATAACTGAGTTCCATAATATCCGCATCGCCCAAGCCACGAACCTTGGCATAATAAAGGACAGGCGAATAGGACGCAGGAACATCAACCACTTTTTTACCAGCTAATTGTACCAACAATTCTGAAAGCACCGCCGGACTGGCCACCACCAAGGTTTTTTTACCCATATAATTGTGGACGATGGTTTTCAGCGTCTCGCCAGCAGTTTTAGGGTCTATCAAGTTGAACTCGGCGGCGTTTTCCTTTGCTACGCCAAGCCCCGTCTGCATGCCCGTATTTCCTTCCACCCAAATTATCGTTAGTCCCGCCTGTGCAAGGGTTCGGGTAAGCCGGGTGGATTGAATCAGGCCATCCGTAGAAAGCGCCGTTGATTCAGACGATTTTGCAGCTGGTGTTGCGAAGAAAATCACCATGCTCGATTTGTCGTCTTCTTTTGGCAGTGCGATTTGGGTGGCGTCTTTCAATAAAATCTGCTCCTTGCTGATAGTGCTGATAGGTTTTGCCGAGGCTGGAGCTTCAATTTGGGTAGTCTGAGAGGGGTCAATTGCCAAACTGTCTATTTTTTGACGAATGTCCTCCGCTGCTACTGCTTTGGCTTCTGTTGTAGTGTCCGCAGGCTCATTTTTACAAGCCAACAGATTGATTGTCAATAAAATAAGAATAAAAAACTGCTTTCCGTGTGTCATTTTCTTTAACTGTTGATTGGATAAATTTTGGTCAAAAAAGGAGAATCAACCAGCTTCCACTAGCCGCTCCTCTAAATTTGCCTCCACCTGATTACGCAAAATGTCCTGCATGGTTTCCCGTTTGCGGATAAGGTAGTCTTTTCCTCCATGTACCATCACCTCCGCAGGCCGGAAACGGGAGTTGTAATTGCTTGCCATTGAAAAGGCGTATGCCCCGGCGTTGAACATGCAGAGGATATCGCCTTCTTCCACATTGGCGATTTTGCGATTGGTGCCGAAGGTGTCCGTCTCGCAGATGTACCCGACGACCGTGTAAATTCGGGGCTTCCCTTCCGGGCCGCTGATGTTCTCGATACGGTGGTAGCTGTTGTAAAACATGGGGCGAATGAGGTGGTTCAGGCCCGAATCCACGCCAATGAAAACCGTGGAGGGGGTCGGTTTCACCACGTTGGCCCGCACGAAAAAATAGCCAGCTTGGCTCACGAGGAACTTGCCTGGCTCGAAAACCATCGTCAATTCCCGGCCATACTCTTTGCAAAATTGGTTGAAACGTTCCGAAATGCGCTCGCCAACTTCCTCCAAATCGGTTTCGATGTCGCCGTCTTTGTACGGCACTTTGAAGCCGCTGCCAAAGTCGATGTATTCGAGGTACTTGAAATTGCTCGCTGCGTTCATCAAAATATCGGTAGCAATCAGGAACACGTTTGCGTCGAGGATGTCGCTGCCTGTGTGCATGTGCAGTCCGTCAATTCGGATACCCGTCGTCTCGATAACTTTGAAAACATGCGGCAGTTGATGAATTGAAATCCCAAACTTGGAATCCACGTGGCCGGTCGAGATTTTGTCGTTGCCGCCCGCCATGATATGCGGATTGATGCGGATGCCGACTGGCACATCGGGGTGCTCCATCCCAAATTGTTCGAGGATGGAGATGCTGTCAATGTTGATGCGGACGCCGTGTTTCAGCGCAGCATTTATTTCGTCCAGTGCCACACAGTTTGGGGTGAAAGTGATGTCCTGCGGTGCAAACCCAGCCATAATGCCCAGTTCCACTTCTTGAACAGACACGGCATCCAAGCCAGCGCCAAGGTTTTTTAGCACCTTGAGAATATTGATATTCGTGTTGGCCTTGCAGGCATAGTTGATGCGGAGTTTTGACACCGAAAAAGATTCGACGAGCCGTTTGTACTGCCGCTCGATGATGGCGGTGTCGTACACGTACAGCGGTGTGCCGTACTTTTCGACGAGGGCCAACGGGTCAACGCCGTTTGTGAGTTGGTAGCGATTGTTGGATAATTGCATTGATTTATGGTTGGATTGCTGGATTGTTATTGTGATTGGGTGTTTTGGGCAAACCATTGGCGGGCTTCGTCAAGGGTGATTTTGCCGGAGGCTATTTCGAGGGTGAAATTGAAAAGGATTGACTTGTAATCATCGCCTAATTCGGGAATTATTTTTCCATCAGTAGCTTCAATTTGTCCTAAATCAACCCTCATTTTATAGCCGTTCATTCTTAAAAATAGACGCGCTGCTCCAAGTCCAGTGCGCTTATTGCCATCTTGGAAAACATGGCCTGTGACTACGCTAAACATATAAAATGCTGCCCTATCGGCAATTGTTGGGTACATTTCCATGCCAAACAACTCAGCATTTACTGCTTCGAGCATAAAGTCAATTGAGCTTTCGTTCAAAAAATTGCAGGGTGGCACAAAGTTGCCCCCATGCTTTTGAACGGTCAGGTCATTGAAATGAATTATGTTGTCTTTTGTGAGCAATCTCATGTCAGGCGAGCGCTTTATAAACATCACCGATTTCGTCGAAGTCTTCCAATATCATGGCTTCGATTTCTTTCCTTCGAGCAGCTTGTTCTGTTGAAACAACAATGTTGTTTTCAACCAAAACTTCCCTAACCACAGATTTAAGCAATGCAGGTTCTTGCCTTAGAACCTCCAAAACCACAGATTTTAGCATTTCTCTATCAGTCAAATTTGCAGCAGTCATAATCGTCTGAATATTAATTGATTAATTCGTTCAAAGTTAAAGGAGTTTTAGAAAAACTAAACTGTCCGTTCGTCGCTGGATTGACCAAACAACAATTTAACAATCAAGCGCAAATCTCAATCCGATTCCCCTCCGGGTCCAGCACTACGCTTTCGTAGTAACCGTCACCAGTCCAACGGGGTTCCCCAACGATGCGGTGGCCGTTGCTCCGCAATGTTTCCGTCATGGTGTTCACTGCCGTTTCACCGCCAACGGACACCGCAAAATGCGTCAGTCCAGTAGCTTCCCCAACGTTTTGATTGTCAGGCACTTCCCGTTTTTGCATCAGCTCCAAGCGGCAGCCGTTTTCAAAAGAGAGAAAATAAGATTGGAAATTTTTGGCAGGATTGAAATAACGCTCACCGGCCTTGCCGTTGAAATATTCCTCGTAAAAAGACCGGAGTGCTTCGATGTTTTTAGCCCAGATTGCAAGGTGTTCAATTCGCATTTTCACAAAAAGTTTGGCAAAGATAGGAAACAAGGCAAAATCAAAAGGCTGGTTAACCCGCTTGATAAGTTTTCAATCCCATGTTTATGGCAAATCGTTTCCACCAAAAAGGAATTTTACTGCATCTTTACCTTTGTCCGGTCGTCGTTAATTCCCATCGAAAACGATGCCATGGCAGCACGAACTATCTACTGACGATTGACTGAAAAAGACCTAATAGCCGCCTGCAAACAACAGGATAGACGAGCGCAAAAGTTGCTCTACGAGCGCCATGCGCCGGTGATGCTCGGTGTATGCAGGCGATACGTTCACGACCTCACAGAAGCGGAGGACGTAATGGTCGAGGGGTTTTTCAAGGTGCTCACGAAGATTGACATGTTCAACTTCGAGGGCAGCTTCGAAGGATGGGTGCGCCGCATCATGATTAATGAAAGCCTGATGCACTTGCGCAAGGCGAACCATTTCAAATACACCGAGGAAATTAATCCGAACATTGACCTCGGCGAAGCGCCAACGGTGGTGGAAAAGTTAGAGTCGGAAAATATTCTTGGCTTGCTTGATGAACTGCCGCCCGGATATCGTACCGTCTTCAACCTTTACGTGGTGGAAGGCTACAAGCACCGGGAAATCGCCGAAGAACTGGGCATCAGCATCAACACCTCCAAGTCGCAGTTGATTCTAGCGAAAAACCGGATGGAGGATTTGGTAAAAAAGCGGTTGGGGATAGTCGGGAATTAAAGTATTGGAGTGTATGAAACAATAGATTCGAAATAGTCCAAAATAAAAAAGCAATGAACGCTCAAAAAGACATTTTCACAGCATTTCGAGAAGGTAGCGAACAGCTTACCGTACAACCTTCTACCCGTTCGTGGCAAAAATTGGAGCACCGATTGGACGAGGGTAAGAAACGGCATGGCAGGGTTGTGGCGATGCGTTGGCTGACCGCAATAGCGGCCACGCTGGTTCTATTTGTTGGGGTTTACTTCGTAAACAACTTATCAAAAGGCCCCGGCATAGCCCTAGATACCGAGCCTTCGCCATCATTCCTGGAGGATTTGGTCAACACGGGAGGCTGCACACCTTACTGTATTCTGTTAAATGCAAGGAAAGAACTGCCCGATTATTATGCCAATCCAGTGAGAAAATATTGAAAATGAGTGATGGCAAATCAGCACTGAATTAGTTTTCATTCATAAAAATCCTCCCTTGGTGTCTCCGCCAGCTCCACAAAAAAATCACTGACCTTGGTCACCACGGCATCCAAGTATCGGCGGCCATTTTCAGCGGTTGACTTTTGTGGCTTTCCGACGCCCGTATCTTTTGACACCTTCGTCCACTCCCGTTGGGCACTCACCCAACCTTCCCGCATGGCGTTGAACTTCCATTTTTTATCAAAACCATCACCAGCTTCATCCAGTGACAGCACCAAGTTTGGCTGAATTTCGAGCATCACGCTAGTCTCCATTTCGTCGGCATGGTCGCCTTCGAGATGGGTGAAATAACCCGTTTTGTTTTCCACCTTGAACCAGTTGAGGGCACAGGTGAAAAGTGTGGGGTAATGGAAAGACAATTCCCGAACCATCGTCTTGAAGTCGTTGCCGCCATGGCCATTGAAGATGACCAATTTAGGAATGCCGGCCCGCACCAGCACGTCGCAGATGTCTTTCAAAATGGCCAACTGGGTGGAAGGCAAAACGTTCATGCAAAGCGGGATGTCTAGTTGTCCGGTTTGCACCCCGAATGGAACGTTTGGCAGCACAATTACTTTTGCACCCCGCTCCCAAGCCAACTTTGCAGCAGCTTCGGTGATAGCCTCGTTTTGGTAGTTGTCGGTGGCAAAAGGCAGGTGATAGTTGTGAGCCTCCGTGGCACCCCACGGCAACACCGCCGCCTCGAATTTGGTGGATTTAACGGCTTTCCAGTTGGTTTCGGCGAGGATGTAGGGACGGGGAGAGTTTGTACTTGGCATTTTATTGAATTTTGGTGGTGGGCCAAAAGGGTTGGGCAAGACCTGACAGGTTTTTGAAACCTGTCAGGTCTAATGGAAATTTCAACCAATTTGACCCACTACCGAATTATGATGGACAAGGTAGGGAAATTGGGAAATTAAGGTTTTACAATTTCAAACGCCAGTTCCAATCCGCAGTAGCGTTTCCTGTTTAATGGCATTCACGATTTTTTCCGGGTCAATTTCAACGGCCCCGCCAGATATGAGCAGCTTGGATGCTCGTCCATCGATTTTACCAAAAAGCCAATTCGCCATGTCTTCAATGGAGTCGGCCTCGCTAAAGGTTAGGTACATCCGAACGCTTTCCTGAAACCCAATGCGCCGCCCGGCATAATCCTCGTCAATGACGATGCTGCCACCCGTGTTGGGAATTTTGAAGCTGTCGCCAAATTGGAGCCATCGGTAGAACGTGCCAAAGAGGTGATATTTCAAGTCCTTGTCGGCGGTGAGGATTTCGATTTTTAGGCGTTTGCCAACAAAAAGTGCATCGGGATGAAGGTGGTCGGTGACGTTGGTTTGATAGGTTGGAGCAGCCGGCTTCTCACCACTCAGGTACGCCTCTACCCTACCCGCCAGCAATTCGATGACTTGGAATTTTTCCGTTGCCATTTCCTTAACTGCCTCGTTGTCAAGGTGTTCAAAATTGTCAGGATGAAACTTGGAACGAAGTTCCCGGTGGGTTTTGCGGAAGGCTTCCAGTTCAAGTTGCTCCAGCGGCAAGCCAAAAAGCTTGCGGATTTCCTCTTTTTCTTGGATGGTGAAGGTGGTGCTGGCGGTCATTCAATTTGAATTAATTTTGGTTCTTTGACAAGTCCCGTGAAAAGTCGTTGAAACGACTTGCGAACAGGCCATTTTTTTAACCCACGACTTCAGTCGTGGGTTGATTATCAACCAGTTATAAAGCAAACCGTTTTAACGGTTTTTCTATTCCACGGGAATTGTTCAAGAACCTTAATTTTTAAACAAAAAGGACATTGCAAAGGTCAAAAAAGTTTAAGCCTTTCTTTTTGCCCAGAGCATGAATATCCCAAAAATGAGCATCGCCAATCCTGAATACAGGTTCATGTTTTTTCCAAAACCCTTGTCGTAACTGAGCACGAATGCAAGTACGACTAGCAACCCCCCCACAATCGTGAAGAAAAGGCCGATGATAAAACGAAGGTCGTTGAGTTTTTCCATTTTGAAGTTTTAAGCAAAAATCAAGTTCAAAATCAAGGCTGCCAGCAATACCAAAACGGCCAGCACCACCGGGCGTTTCCACCAAGTCTCTGCTGACTTTTTAGGCGGCTCGCCATCTTTCCAGAGGCCATGCACCAAGCCTCGAAGGCTTTCTTTAGGCATCGGCTTGGTGGCCAAACTGACCAACCACGTCACCACTAAGTTTGCCGAAAAAGCCACCCATGCGATATGGTACGCTTGCGCAATGCCGGATTCCAATGGTACCGCCTCGGCAATCCAGCCGCCCTTGCCTTCAGCCACCGTAAGGCCGTGAACTGCGGCTGCCGCCAAAGTTCCAGCCAACAAACCCGCAAAAGCCCCATGCCCGGTCGTGCGTTTCCAGAACATACCAAGCAAGAAAGTAGCGAACAACGGCGCATTCACAAAGCTAAACACCACTTGCAGGAAGTCGTTGATATTGTTAAAGTTGGCGGCCATGTAGGCCACCCCGACCGAGAGTGCGATGCCAACAACGGTTGTCATTTTGCCCACCCACAGGTAGTGGCTGTCAGGTGCGTTCTTCTTGAAAAATGGCTGGTAAATGTCATAAGTCCAGACCGAATTGAAGGCCGTCACATTGCCCGCCATACCCGACATGAACGAAGCCAGAAGCGCCGTCATTCCCACACCCAGCAGACCCGTTGGATAGTTGTGGGCAATGAGCGACGGCAGCGCCATGTTGTAATCAGTGGTGCCATCATTTGCCGTAGGCAAAGAAAAATCTTGGGCAAAATAAGGCAATGCCATAGCTATCAATCCCGGCACGATGACGATGATGGGCATGACCATTTTCGGGATGGCGGCAATGATGGGGGTACGCTGCGAATCCGATAAGTTTCGGGCAATCATAGCCCGCTGCACCACTAAGAAATCTGTACACCAATAACCGAAACTGCTGCAAAGACTACCCGCCACGAGTCCGAAGGTGGTAATGCCCATGGGATTGGCCTTGGCGTCGCCCGTGTGTGCCCAGGTGGAAGTCATCACAGGAGCCAGTTTTGCAGTGATGCCTTCCCAGCCGCCTACCTCATAAAGCCCGATGGCCACCACGGGCGCTATGCCCAAAACGATAAGGAAAAACTGAAGTACTTCGTTATAAACGGCACTCGTCAGGCCGCCTGTGAGGATGTAGCCCATCACGATGCTCGCCGCCAGCAGCACGGAGAGGTCGAAGTTCCAACCGAGGATGAGTTCGAGCAGCCTCGCTAACACGAACAGCGAAATGCCGGAGGAAAAAACCGTCATGGCCGCAAAGGTCATGGCGTTTAGGCTGCGGGTTTTTTCATCAAAACGCAGCTTGAGGTACTCCGGCACTGACCTCGCCCTGGAACCATAGTAAAACGGCATCATCATCAAACCCAGAAAAACCATTGCCGGAACAGCACCAATCCAGTAAAAATGGCTGGTCATCAGGCCGTATTTCGCCCCGCTGGCGGACATACCGATGACTTCCTGCGCCCCCAGGTTGGCGGAAATAAAGGCCAAGCTCGTAATCCAAAGTGGGATGGAGCGCCCGCTCATCAAGAAATCGTTGGAGGATTTGACCTTTTTTTTCACCAGCCACCCCACGCCAATTACAAAGCAGAAGTAGAGAAGGATGATTGCGTAATCGGGCCAATGGAGGTCGAGTCGCATGGGTTTTGTCTTGTTTTGAATTGAAAAATGATCGCTAAATCTGGCAGCCAAGTTAGCAATTTCAACAAATGAAAATGGAGAATTGAGGCATCACCCAATTCTCCATTTTCCATTTTCAATTCTCCATTCCCTACGTCTTCCGCTCCTTCTTCCTCGCCGCAGGGAACAGCACATTGTTCAAAATCAACCGATAACCAGGGGAATTCGGGTGCAGGTTGAGGTCGGTATCAGGGTCTTGCACATAGTGACGGTAGTCCTCGGGGTCATGGCCACCGTAGAAGGTGAAAAAGCCTTGACCGTATGGGCTGTGGATGTAGCGGGCTTCTTTCATGGGCTTCGTTTCACCCAAAACCAGCACGTTGGACTTGATATATTGCTTCTGGAACGCAGTAGATTGCCCCATAAATCCCTTAATCGTGCGGGTTTGGCATTGGGTGAGCATCGTTGGAACTGGGTCCCACTTGGCCGAGAAATCAAACAGCGTGAAGTAGTCCTGCTCCGCGTCAATGGTTCGGCCGTAGTGGCTGTCAATGTTCGAATGTTCGTATTCCAACGGGTTCATCACCAGTTCAAAATCTTTAAATGCCAAGGTTTTGGAGAAATCGAGCTTGGAATTGGCGCTGAGGTCGGGGCCGTCACCGTCATAGTATTTGTCGCAAATATCCAGGCCATCAGCGGCAAGTGCAATGTCATAAGTATCTGTTGCAGAACACATTGCGAACATAAAGCCGCCACCTGCCACGTATTCTTTTATTCGCTTCGCAACGGCAAGTTTTAGCTGCGATACCTTCTGAAAGTCGTGTTTGGCAGCAATTTCTTCTGTCAAACGCTGGTTCTCCCGATACCACTCTTGGGTATGGTAGCCAGCGTAAAACTTGCCATACTGCCCAGTAAAATCCTCGTGGTGAAGGTGAAGCCAGTCGTATTCGGTCAGTTTATCGGCCAATACTTCATTGTCATAAATTTTATCAAATGGAATTTCGGCGTAGGTAAGAACAAGCGTCACGGCATCGTCCCATGGCTGAATATCATCACCCCGCTGACTTTTGAAGGCATCGGTGGGGGTGTAAACTGCAATTTTGGGCGCTTTTTCCAGTTTTACAGCATCCATGTTGACCTCCGGCTGGGAAATTTGTTCCAAAATATGGTTGAAGGCCGCATCGGGAATCACCTCGTAGCTGACGCCACGGGTTTTGCATTCCTTCTCAAAAATCGTGGTGTGCGGAAAAGCAAAACTGCCGCCACGGTAGTTGAGCAGCCACCAAGCCTCCACATTGTTGGAGATGACCCAATAAGTGATGCCGTAAGCTTTGAGGTGATTCTTTTGCTCGACATCCATGGGAAGGAGCATGAAGGATGCACTCATTTTTGAGACAACGAGCAAGGAAAAAGCAAGGGAAACAAGGATTTTTTTCATAATTGCTGGTGGCTTCCAAGAGAGAATGGTGGGCCGATTTAATTTATGTGAACTATATTTTGGTCAGAAAACCAAGTCAAACAAGCGTAAAACGCAGACAATTAAATGCGAATTGCAGGCCGAATGTTGCGATTTCAAAAATATAACCTTTAAAAACTTTGCAAAAAAAGCAACGCCGTTAACCTTCTACCGTTCTTTTCTGTTTGGAGGCTTGTGCCCGTGAATTCGTTTCTTTGGGGTTAGATAAAGCCGCTCTTGAAAATAATTCTGGGCCAGATGTCATCAGTTTTATGAAATTTGCCATTTGTTTCACGGCCCAAAAACACCTCGCATCACGTAAATAACATGCAAAATATTAGCCTTCAATATCCCACCTGGTACTTGCTGCTCTGTATCGCCCTTGGCGTTGGTTATGCGCTGACGCTCTATTTTAAAGACAAAACCTTTACAGAACAGCACCCCCAATTGCACAAACTGCTTGGTGTCCTGCGATTTCTATCTGCCACGCTGCTCGCCATTTTGTTGTTACAACCACTGCTAAAATCCCTTCTGACCGAAACCAAGAAACCAGTGGTGGTGCTGGCACAAGACGAATCCGAATCGGTCGGCACCGTGTTGACGGGTGAAGGACTTGCGGCTTACAAAGCTAGTTGGGAGAAACTGAAAGACCAACTCGCCAAGAAATACGAAGTGAAAGAATACGGCTTCGGAAGCGAGGTGCGAGAGGGAGTAAACTTCGAAATGAAGGACAAAATCTCGAATATCTCAAATGTGGTGAAGGAAGTGACCGACCTGTACGGCAACCAAAACTTGGGCGCTGTTGTGTTGGCCACCGATGGCATTTACAACGAAGGTAGCAACCCGCTTTATGCCGGTGCAAAACTGACTGCACCCTTTTTCACCGTGGCGCTTGGGGATACCACGGCGAAAAAAGATTTGGTGTTGAAACGGGTTTTTCACAACAAAATCGCCTACCTCGGCGACAAGTTCACCGTCCAAATGGACGTTGCAGCCAGAAATTGCGCTGGCACAAATACCAATATCACCATCTCGAAACTGGAAGGCAATGAGGTTCGCAATTTGCAAACCATTTCCCTGAGCATCAACAGCCCGGATTTTTTCACCACCAAAGAAATCGTGCTGGAAGCCAAAGAGGCCGGGGTACAGCGGTATCGAGTTTCACTTTCTCAGGTGAGTGGTGAGAAATCCATCGCCAACAACAGCCGGGAATTTTTTGTGGACGTGCTGGATGCCCGGCAGAAGTTACTCATCGTGGCAAATGCCCCCCACCCCGACATCTCTGCGCTAAAGCAAACGCTGGAAGTAAACAAAAACTACCAAATCACCATCGGTTACATCAACGACCTGAAGGTGAACGTGGCCGATTTCGATTTCGTGGTGCTGCACAACCTGCCCAGCAGCCGAAACGACGCCGCTGCGGTACTCAATGTTCTGAACCAGAAAAAGACGCCCCGCATGTTCATCGTTGGGTCGCAAACGAACCTTGCACGGCTTAACCAAGTCCAGCCGCTTATCACCATTCAGGGAGACCAGCAGAATTCAAATGACGTAACGGGTATTTTCAACCCCAATTTCAGCTTGTTCACGATTGATGAAAACTTGAGCCGGTCGTTACCGACCTTCAATCCACTTACCGCACCATTCGGCGATTTTCAAGTACGGGGCGATGCACAAGTACTTCTCTATCAGCGGATTGGAAAAGTGGACACCAAATATCCGCTGCTTCTTTTTGGCGAAGACAATGGTGTAAAAATGGCCGTACTCACGGCAGAGGGGATTTGGCGCTGGCGACTTTTCGATTATTTGCAGCATCAAAACCACGATATTTTCAGTGAACTGATTGGCAAGAACTTTCAATACGTGGCAGTGAAGTCCGACAAACGCCGCTTCCGCATTTCGAACAGCAAAAATATTTTCAACGAAAACGAGCCAGTTATTTTTGACGGGGAGCTGTACAACGAGAGTTTTGAATTGGTAAACGAACCGGACGTGCGCCTGACTATTACCAATGCCGACCGCAAGGAGTTTAATTACACTTTCAATAAGACGACAAAAGGCTACAATCTCAATGCAGGTGTGTTCCCGGTTGGCAACTACCGATTTCGTGGGAACGTAACTTTCAACGGCCAAAACCTGACATTCGATGGGCAGTTCAGCGTACAGCCCATTCAGTTGGAGCTGTATGAAACAACTGCCGACCATGCCATGCTGCGGCGCTTGAGCAGCGAATTTGGCGGTGCTGTTTTTTACCAAACCCAATTAGAAGCACTAGGCGATTCGCTCTTGGCTCGTGATATCAAGCCTGTCATTTTTACCTCCACCCGCACTCGTTCGATTATAAATTTGAAGTGGATTTTCTTCCTGATTCTGGGAATGCTGAGTTTGGAATGGTTCCTTAGGAGGTATTTTGGTGCGTATTAGTAACACGGACTAGCCACAAAAGCACGGACTGCCAGTCCGTGTTACTAAAAAGGCCGCCCTTTTTCAAGGACGGCCTCAGCATTTCGCAAGGTTCTAAATTCAAGATTAGAACTTATGTGGGTGCAACTCTAGTCACACCCACATGTAGTCCACATTATGGCAACATTTCCAAAATCACGTAGTTAGAAATCAAGTTGACGTTGGCCGGGTGGCTGAGGATAGCGTACAACAAGAGCATTGACCTATCGTTTGCCGGGCCTTGGTAAATGGCCCTACCGTCCAAGTTTACGTCTGCCTCCAAGTAGCCATCACTGATGAAGTTGGCCAAGAGACTGGTATTACCCGAATCGTACAGCACTGTCGTGAACAGCGTTAGCACGTCGTTTCCTGGGCCTTGGTAAACCGTGCGCCCGTCAGAGTTCAGGTCACCAGCCCACATGTACCGCTTGCCTCCAATTGTTACTGTCGGATAGGTTCCGTTGACAGGGAACGCTATGTCGGTAAAGTCTATCGTCTGAAGCGCAGGGCTAAGGTCAAGTGCTTCGTTCGTCATTATGCCCAAGTGGTTCCTGTGTCGCACAGATACATAGTAAGTATTGGCAGCCGCAAACGGGAAGCGCAAGTTGCTTACACCATCCATATCAACCACATCACCATCACGCTGCAAGAGACCTGCACGAGTGGTAGCTACACTGTCGAGCGATGTCGAACTGCGAAGCTCAACGAAGACCCAGTCAACAATTGCGTCCTCGTTGCTTACTGCAAACGTAGTTGTCGGATCGGTGATAACCTCAGTACCGCCGCCGTCTGGTCCATTATGCAGGAACGGAGAACCGTTGGTATTCGAAATATCGGTGAAAGGCTCTGTCGTTGGTATGAGTTGCTCTTGATTTACTCCATAACTCCTGAGCGTAGCCCGTGAGAGTGGTTCAGTAGGTGTTAAACCGATATGAGCACCCTGCAAGCCAACCTTGATTGCTAGGTTGATACCAATACAAGTAGGGCCAAGAATCGGGTTACAAGGATCGAGTGGGTTACCATCGAAGATACCGTCACTGTCCGTCTCTTCACCGTTGTTGATGTTGTCACCGTCAGGATCTTCTTGGTTGTCATACAGGCCGTCACCGTCCGTATCCACTAAGCAACGGTTATAGCTGATGTATGGCAAGGTAACGCCAGAACCATCAACCGTGTAGTTCCATGGGCCTGTTCCAGCAAAGTCAGTAGTTGATACGATGAGGTTGTTGTCCGTCATCCAAGCTTCCCAGTAGTCGGACAATTGGTCGTTGTCGTCGTCTGGGTCATCGTCGTTGATGATGCCGTCGTTGTCGAGGTCGCAATCTCCAGACAAGCACTTGTCAAGTACGGTGAGCGTTACTTCGTTGGTAACACCAGCACAATGCGGCATTGTGATTGCGAGGCGGAACTGCCAGCCATTCAGGCCATCTGTGTTCGTAAGGTTCAGGTCTTGGCCATAAGCGCCCTGCCACTTGGCCAACGGGTCAGTTGGGTTGACCACGCCAAGGGTGGACAAATTACCTAAGTTGGTAACAAAGGCCGTCCAAACGCCACTTGGCTTTTTGTACCACCAGCGGTATGTCATCTGACCGTAGCCAGGATTCGTTATGGTTGTATTGAACAAGTGCGGCCTGTTGGAGCAGATGTTCGCATCTACTGGCTGTAGGTCGATGGTAATTGGACCTTCCACGAAGAGGTTAGCCAAGTCGCTGTAGCCCCAATCACAATTGACTGTTTTCACTTTGCAACGGAATTTGCTGTTGTACAAACCTGTCACATTGCTTATATTCAGCGTAAGGGAAAATGCCCCGGTATAAACACCTGTGTTAGCCAAGTCTTGCCATCCGGTGACAGACCATTTCTGCCACTGGTAACTCACCACTCCAACACCAGTCGAGTTGGCAATGGCTATGGTGAAAGATGTTGCATCGTTGGAACAGAGTGTTACGTCGTCCGGTTGGTCGGTGAAGGTGATTGGACCTTCCACGTTGAGCACTGCTGCTGTCGTTGTGATAAGATTACAAGATGATGTCCAAAAATTGTTGCGGAACATGTAGCCGTTCAATCCAATGATTGGAGATATCAACAGCGAGTCAGAGTTGTAACCACCAAAGTTGATGATGTTGCCATTAATTGTCTGCGTAAGTTCTATGATGTCAATCCAAGTGACACCGTTATCAGAACTTACTTGCCACTGCCTGACGATTTCACTTTGACCTCCAAGGCTTGGGTTCGAGGCTTTCGAGAAGAAAAGCGCCTCCTTGTCAGAACAGTTGGTGAAATCCACAGGGTTCGTCGTGACGGTCAATGGACCTTCAACTTTCAGCTTGGCTGGGAAAGAGTAAACATAGTTACACTCACCAGTATTCACCGCAAGACGGAAACAACGGCCGTCGATACCTACTACGTTACCAACGGTAAGCGTAGGCGTATTCCAGTCGGCAAAACCATTTGCGCCAGCAGCAACGATGTCGCTGTAGTTGGTGCAAGATGCGTCGTCTGACCACTGCCACTGGTAAGTCATTGTCCCTACGTTGCCGACTGCGATGGCAGCAGCACCCGTGAAGGTGACACCTTCGCCAGAACACTGGGTAATGTCATCCGGGTGGTCGGTGAAGCTAATCGGACCTTCAACAGCCAGACATGCCTCATCTGATTCAACAGATGCACATTCTGTAGTTTGTATCAAACACTTGTAGCAATAGCCGTTAAATCCGGCCACGTTGGCGAGACTCAAGTTTGCTGTTTTCGTACCGTTGTAGATAGAACCGTTGTTGAGGTTGAACCAAGGTCCACCGCTGCCAGTTGTGCTAACTTGCCATTGGTAGGTTATTGCACCTTGGCCAGTGTTGGTTGTTACCACAGAGAAGTTAGCTGCGTTACCGGAACATTCTACCACAGAGACTGGCTGGCCACCCACGGCAAAATCAATTGGGCCTTCAACGGTTATCTGAGCGTAATTTGACCATTTTGCATCACAATTTGGTGTGCGGAATCGCATCCTGAATCGCCATTGGTACATACCAGCCACATCGCTAATGGCAAGTGTGGTAGTTGTTGCACCACTATAAACTCCACCATTTACAATATCCGTATATGCCCCATAAGTGCTCGTACCTTGGTTGTACGCAGATACCTCCCACTGATAAATCAAAGTACTAGGGTCACCGTTCTGGAGCGAGACAGTAGATTGGAAAGTCACACCAGAACCAGAACATTCAGTGATATTGTCTGGCTCGTCAGTTACAAGCATCGGGCCTTCTACATCAACACAAGCCTGGTTAGAGTAAATGGTATCACAGTTGTCTGTCCAGATTTTCAAGCGGTAACAGTTACCGTCCATGTTGGTGGTATAGGAGATACTCATCGTATCGGTGTTGATACCGTTGTAAAGCGTATCATTCACGAGGTCAACCCAGCCTGTGCCAGTATTTTCCTGCCAGTTGTACTGTATCTGAGCAAGAGAATCAGCTTCGAGTGATCCAGTCAGTGCAACTGCACCAAATATAATGGCCTCGCCAGAACACTGGGTGATACTGGTTGGGTGTGCACCGAATGACAACGGACCGTCAATATTCATGCAAGCAGCGTTGCTGAATACCCGGTTACACTCACCAGTGCTGAACGCCAAGCGGTAGCAACGGCTGTAAAGGTTAGCGACAGCACTTACATTGAGCGTTGTAGTCGTTTCACCTGAATAGACACCACCATCTGTTGTGCCATCAATGTCTGACCAGTTGAGGTTGTCAGAAGTGACTTGCCACTGGTAGTCAAATGTACCCGCAGTACCTACGGTTGCATCTGAGAAGAAGGAAGTAGCGTCGTTGGAGCAGAGGTCAACTGTGGTTGGTTGTGTAGTCACGGTAATTGGACCTTCCACAGTCAAGCAAGCTGAGTTGGTGAACAAGGTCGCACAAGTGCTGGTTCTTGCGGAAAGGCGGTAGCAATATCCATGCAGGCCAGCTACATTGAAGATAGCCAACTGCGTAGTCGCTGTACCAGAATAGGTGGTGTTATTGGAAAGGTTGTTCCATGAAGTACCACCATCTATACTTAACTGCCAGCGGTAAATGGTACTCCCTGCAACACCTGGGTTGTCAAAAGAGGCATTGAAAACGGTGGAGTTTCCAGAACACTCCACAACCGCTGTCGGCTGCGTGTTCACGGAAAGCGGGCCTTCCACGCTCAGGATACCATAGTTGGAGTAAACCGAGTTACAATCCGTTGCATTGGCGACAGTCCGGAAGCGGCGACCGTACATAGTCGCCACGTTTGTGACCGTCAGTACGTCCGTTCCTGCTGCGATAGTACCGGTCTCCGAATGGGAGAACAAAGCAGCCATTGCCACGAAATCAATATCTACCCAGTTTGCACCGTTGTCATCAGAATACTGCCAACCAAAGGAGAAAGTACCCTGTGGAATAGCAGCAACAGCTGTGAATGTAGTACCACTGCCAGAGCAAACCGTGATATCATCTGGGTCGTCAGAGAAGGCAACGTTGCCGCTAACCTGAAGTTGTGCAGCTGCTGAATAAACAGGCACCGAACAAGTTGCGGTGGTATAACAGATGCGGTACCATTTTCCATTCAAACCAACAACGTTGGAAATGGTAAGCGTGTCCGAGGCACCTGCGCCTGTATTCGTACCAGAAATTCCAGTATAGACGAGGCCAGCATTGGTGAGGTTAGCCCACGGGCCAGTGCTGGCGTCAGCAATCTGCCAGATGTGGCTTGTCACTGTTTGTTGTGGGTCGAGCGGGTAGCTTGCACCAGCGTTATTGAAGGCAGCAATGAAATTAACCTCGCTACCGGCACAGTTTGAGATATTATCTGGGTCATCCGTTACCGAGATAGCACCTGAAACGTTGAGCCTAGCTGCGTTGGTGTAAACAAAGGCGCACTCGCCTGTGCTCACTTTCATCCGGTAGTAATGACCGTCCAGTGAGACGGAAATACCGGCAAGGTTCAGTGTAGTTGTTGTGAAGGTAGAGTGTGTAGCACCTGCTGTGGCACCAGATATGTCGTTCCAAGTTACACCATCAGCTGATTCTTGCCACTGGTAAACCATTGTGCCCACTGCACCAGCGTTCACCGAAGCGGCTGTGAAAGCAGCATCTTCCGTTTCACAGTTTGTGAAATCAGCTGGATGCGTAGAAATGGTAATAGGCCCTTCCACCTCCAGCAATGCCGCAGCAGAATAGACCGTATCACAGACATCTGTGAATATCTTGCAGCGGTATTGGTAGTTGTGTTTATTCGCCACATTAGCAATGTCCATGCAGAGCGAATCTGTATTGTCAAAAACGCCGCCATCTTGGATGTCTACCCAAGTAACACCGTTGTCTATACTTTGCTGCCATTTCTTGTAAGTATCACCATCACCGAGGTTCTGAGTAGCCACGCAGAATTGAGTTGAATTTCCGGAACACTCAACTACATCATCTGGCTCATCAGTTATGGAAATCGGACCATGCACCGAAATGACCAATCCACCTGTCAATGCCGTATCCAGCAAACAGTTGAAAGAGTCAACAATGCTGGTGATATCGAGTACGACTGAAGCCGTTGGTATAAACCAGATTGAATCACCACTATAATATAAAGGTTCTGAGAATGCTGTAGTGCCATCTGTATAGTTTACGGTATAAGGCGGCCAACCACCTTCAATGGTTACCTTGAACCAAGCCGTATCACCTACGTCACCTGCACAAATGACGTCAGCGCCACCGATGAGTTCAAGGGCTGCTGCTTCAGGATGGAAAGGGTCGCAGGGATCGCATATTGCGGAAACGTCTGGGTCAAGATAGCCGTCACCGTCAAGGTCCTCACCTGGATCTAAGACACCATTACCGTTTGCGTCTTCGACGGTAGCATCATAGACGCCGTCACCGTCCGTGTCCTCAAATCCGTTGAGTATGCCGTCACCGTCGCAATCGTGACAACTCCATGCCGAGGGAGAGTAAATCCCAAGCCACTCGTACAGACCGCCTGTCGGGTCAAATACCGAAAACTCGTTCCCCGGATTGGAGTTCTGCGAGTTTGGTATGACAGCAAATGGGTCGGTGTTGTTGTCAATAATATACATGGTGTCAGGACAAGGATCAGTCCTCAAAAAAGTAAATAGCAGGGTTTCATCACCTGCTACATAGTCAATATGAGGAAAGTCGGTCGTCAAACCGAAGGAAACATACTTTGCAGTAGGGTTTTCCGTCGGCCCATTTACAGTAGCGTTTGAGGCCCATGTACCGCTTACGCTTTGAAGCCCCGTCCAGGCAAAGTCTTTCGGCATGACCACCGTCACCTGGGCAGTACCAGTAATAGTTAAAGGCCCAGGTGTGACACCTATAGGCCTTACATAAACACCCCATTTGTCTGCATCTAAAAGTTGTAGTTTTAACTCCATCGCTGGTTGAGCAAAGACTGAGTTTAACGCCAACACAAAAAACGACACAAGGAGTATCATCTTAGGGTAAATGTTGGATCTGTACATAATTTTCGTGAGTTTAATAAATTTTGTATGTGGACTAAAATTGTGAAATATCACTTTCAGGGAAGGGGGAAAAGGAACAAAGGGCTGTGAGTTAAAGGGCATTTTCGTCCAGACACGAGGTCTGGACGAGAAGGCTGCCCGAAAAAACACTATAAACCCAAAATTTTTCTTAGGCGATTTGCCTTTATCAAAAGGCGCATTCGCTTTAGTTTTTTTCAGAATTTTGGTGCAAATGATTCAAGATGGAGTGAGACCAGTTTCTCTTTTGTGAGACCAAAAAATTCTGTCCAGCCTTTGCCGGATTATATTTTGAATTGCCGAAGGCAATCAAGTTTGTGAAAACAGTTCCTTTTCAACGTTCGGTAAGAAGCTGGGCAAAGCCGGGCTTTGGAAGGCATAGTGGGAACATAGGGTGCTGTTCTTATGCTGTTCACGTTCTTACTTTGCAGCAATAACTAGCTGCAACAGTTGTTGAAAACACTTAGGGGGAATATCAATCGAGGGGAATCTTGCAGGGGAGAACAAATCCACTTTGACAATCATTGTGCCAATTCTATTTTTCAGATGATAGACTTTAGGCACCAGAATTTAGACTTGCGGGCTAAATAGGTAGTCAACTCAATTTTGACAAGTTGGATTTTCTTCAAAGAGCAAAGCCAGAAAGGATGTTCTAAAACCTAATGTCTTAGTTGTCAGAAAAAGGGAAGTGGGAAAGCACGGTCTAGCAGACCGTGTTACTTCCGTGCAAAGTGTATCGGAAAAGGGGAGCGGGAAGCTGATGGTAAGGTAACGCGGACTGCTAGTCCGTGCTTTCGTATTTCCCAGCTTGCAGACACTTAAAGTCATTCATCAGAATCCATACTTTTCTTTCCATCGCTCTTTCAGCCATTGACGAAGGCGGTCTTCACTTGCGTTGCGGCTTGGCTCATAAAGCCGTTTACCCTGGATTTCTTCCGGCAAAAATTCTTGTGGCACAAAGTTTTTCTCAAAATCATGGGCGTACTGGTAGCCCTTACCGTAGTCGAGGTCCTTCATGAGCTTGGTGGGTGCGTTGCGGATGTGCAGCGGCACAGATAGTGTTCCCGTTTCCCGCACCAATTGTTGTGCCTGTTTGATGGCCATGTAGGCAGAATTGCTCTTGGGCGAGGTGGCCAAATAAATGGCGCATTGTGAGAGGATGATGCGGGCTTCGGGGAAACCCACCGCCCGACAGGCGTCCCAGCAGGTGGTGGCCATGAGCAGGGCGTTCGGGTTGGCGAGACCAATGTCTTCCGAGGCGAGGATTATCATGCGGCGGGCAATGAATTCGACATCTTCCCCACCCTCAATCATGCGGGCCAGCCAATAAACAGCGGCGTTGGGGTCGCTGCCCCGCATGCTTTTGATAAATGCGCTGGCAATGTCGTAGTGCATCTCGCCCGTTTTATCATAAATGGCCAGGTTGGTCTGGATGGCATTTTCGACCAGCTCGTTCGTGATGGAGAACTTTTCGGCTGGCTTCGCCAAATTGGTGACCAGCTCCAACACATTGAGCAGTTTACGGGCATCGCCACCGGAAAACATCAGCAGCGCCTCGTACTCCGCTATTTCAATGTCTTTTTCCCGGAGGTATTCGTCCTTCTCCAGCGCCACCTTGACAATTTGTTTGAGTTCTTCCTTTTCGAGGTGTTTGAGCACGTACACCTGACATCGGGAGAGCAAAGCTGAGATGACCTCGAAACTGGGGTTTTCTGTCGTGGCACCAATGAGCGTCACGATGCCCTTTTCCACGGCTCCCAGCAGCGAATCCTGCTGCGACTTGCTGAAACGGTGTATTTCATCAATGAACAAAATTGGGTTGGCGGTACTGAAGAACTTTTGGCCCTGCGCCTTTTCGATAGCCTCCCGCACATCCTTTACCCCGGAGTTGACCGCACTGAGCGTGTAAAATGGCCGCTTGAGCTGGTGGGAAATGATGCTGGCCAACGTCGTTTTGCCCACCCCCGGTGGTCCCCAAAGTAGCATGGACGGCAGTTTCCCACTTTCAATGCTTTGCCGGAGAATGGCATTTGGTCCAACAACATGTGCCTGTCCGACGTATTCATCGAGGGATGTGGGGCGGAGTCGTTCGGCGAGTGGTTGCATGGATATTGAGGAATTGAGGAATTAAGGAATTGGGGAATTACAGGGCAAAACAAGGAAACAATACAGCAATTCAACAATAAAAGCATAATTTTTTGCCTGAAACCCAACCTTGCCCAGCTTACCTTCGTGATTATGGATGAAACGAATTCGATTCTGAAATAGAACATCATTTAACAATACAATTAATTTCAACATGAAGAAAATTTTTCAACTCCTACTTGTTTGCCTGATGGCCATTAGCGCCAAGGCAAACAACTCGCTCGAACTCAATCTCAAAAACCTAAGCATCGACAGCATTTGCAGCGTTGCAATTGGCCTTGACTCCACCAATTCTGGGGACGTCATTTTGATTGCATATCATACTGGCACAGCACCATTCAGCTATGCATGGAACACCGGCGAAAACACGGAAACTATTGTGGTAACTTCTTGGAACATCAACTACTGTGTCACTGTGACCGACGTCACGGGTTGCGAAGCGACAAGTTGCCTGTTTAACAATCAAAGCTGCTCGGTAACCATCAGTGCAAACCCGAACAGTGGTCTTTCAGCAACGCCAATTGGCACTGCTCCTTTCGCCTATCTTTGGAGCAATGGCAGTAACAGCCAGTTTATTCAACCGAATGCCCCCGGTAGTTATTGCGTAAGCGTTACGGATGCAGCCGGCTGCGTTTCGTCTGACTGCTACTGGTGGGGCGCTACTTTCGACAGTTGCAGTGTGGTTATCACATTCGACTCGACTGGTGCTGGTGGCATGTTCACTGCCAATGCCAGCGGTACAGCTCCCTTCACCTACCAGTGGCAGCCCAGCGGAAACACGCAGTCAATTCCACTAAACCCTGCCTACTTCGGTGACTATTGTGTGACCGTTACCGACGCAGATGGCTGTGAATCAACGGATTGTGTCTGGGGCAACAACAACCCTTGTTCCGTCTGGATTTTTGAATCCGATACAATTGGTGTTGATGCGCTTTACGCCATTGCTTCAGCTCCTGCCAACATCATCAGCTACCTCTGGAGTACTGGCGAGACCAGTTCGGTGATTTTCCCAACAAGCCCCGGCAACTACTGCGTGACTATCCAAGGTGGGGGCTGCACTGCTACTGCTTGTTACAACTTTTCTATCCCAACCAATTTCACCATCAGCGGCTATCTCTATTTTCCGGATTCGCTCAATGCCCAAATCATGCAGGGCACCGTTGAATTGTTTTTCAATGACCAAATCAGCAACACTTGGGAATCGCTCGGCACGACCGACATCCAGAGCAACCCGAACGGTTGGTCGAATTTTTATGACTTTGGCCAACAAAACGATGCTGGCCAATACATTGTGAAAGCAACACTTGACCCCAATTCCCCTGGTGCAAGTGATTACATGCCAACCTACCATTTCAGCACAGTGCACTGGGACAATGCGGACTTGATTACGCTCCCATCTTCCGGTTCGGGCCTTTACCAAATCATCCTCAACGACGGGTCAAACTTCACAGGCGGCTCCGGCAACATCAACGGGACGGTGACCGAAGGTGACGGCTTCACCGCCAACGACGAGAACAACCGTGGCGGCGACCCTCGCCCGAACACCAGTGTCCTGCTTTTCGACAGCAACGAGCAGCCCATCACGCACACGCTAACTGACGATATCGGTCAGTACAGTTTTGGTGGACTTCCATTTGGTACATACAAACTGGAAGTGGAAATCGTGGGAATTGAGCAAGTGGAGCGTTGGGTAACTTTGGGCCCAAACAACCCGACATCAACTGGGAACGACTTCCAAGTGACCAGCGATGGCATCGTGCTCGGCATCAACGATCTTTTGAGCGGCAGCGGCCTGGAGGTATCGCCAAATCCAACTTCCGGCAGCCTGAACCTGCACCTCGAAGCAAGCAACAATTTTGGGGCTGCCATCCAGCTAAAAAGGCTCGACGGGACAACGGTTTTCTCTGAAAACCAACAAGTTGTAAAAGGCGGACAGCTTGTCAAGCTCGACCTCAGCAGTTTCCCAACTGGTCTTTACATCCTTCAAGTAAACACTGGAAAGGAGGTATTAGCCGCTAAAGTTGTGAAACAGTAAAATTGAGAATGGAGGATTTGAAAATGGAGAATTGCTACATTCTCAACTTTCAAATTCTCCATTTTCCATTCTCAAAATGGTCAACAACCAACTCCTTCACGACGCCGCCAACGGTGACCGCAGGGCACAGTTCCAGCTCTACAAGCGCTGCTTCAGCGTACTGATGAGCGTGTGCGTACGGTACAGGCGTTCGGAGGAGGAAGCGGTGGCCATGGTGAATGAGGGTTTTCTGAAAATCATAAACAATCTGAACCGATACAGCCCCGATACGCCATTTGAAGCTTGGATTCGACGGATTATGATAAACACGCTGATTGACGACTTCCGAAAAAACCGAAAAGTACATGAACTCATTGAAAATCAAGACTTTATGGACACCAACAACCACAATGGGCTGGTGGATTTCAACACCGCTGACCTGCAATTTGAAGCTGGGCAATTGGAAGCGATGATACGGGCACTGCCGCCCATGAGCCAAAAGGTGTTCAATTTATTTGCCATTGACGGCTATGGGCACCTTGAAATCGGGGAGCTGCTTGGCATCAGCGACGGGACCTCAAAATGGCATTTGTCTTTTGCCCGTGGACGGCTTCGGGAAATGCTGGTGCAAACGGGGTCAGCACATTTGGTAAAAGAAAAAAAGTAATTCAACAGTAGTTGATATGGAAAATAATCTTGACAAATACTTCCGTGACAACTTGCACGACAGCAAGTTCGAAATGAAGGAAGAATATTGGCTTGGCGCTGAAAAGCTGCTCGACGAACAGTATCGTCTTCGCAAGCGGAGGGTGGGATACTGGTGGTTTGGAAGCGGGCTGGGTGTCCTTGTGTTGGCACTTTTGGCTTGGTTGGTTTTTGGTAAAAATGATGGCACAAACACGTCAAATCTCGCATCGGGAATGGCCAATAATCCACCGTTAAAAAGCGAGGTAAATACAACTGATTTTGAAAAGAAAAATACGGTAAAAACAGGAGATGAAACGACAACTGTGGCAAATGAAAATACCTTATCAGGTGGTGCCACGACAGGTAGTATAAACCAAATTTTAGAACGGAAAAATGAAACAGGCATTCAAGTTAAAAAGAACCGCCCTGCAATTCAAACAACTGATAACCAGCGAATTAATAACAGCAAAACACGCTCTCTCAATTCAATTCGACAACCACTCAGTGAAAAATCAGCCAATGCAGGCACCTTTAATTCAGGATTTGAAAGTTCTGAAAAAGCAGCTTCGGTACCTGCCACAACACCAATGGAAACAATGAATTCTCAGGTTGGAATGTCAACGATTGAAAAACAACAAACACCAGGGGTTCTTTTACAATTACCCTACTCTGTCATCGGTGTTTTCCAGCAAAAAGACCTCAACACCAAAGTCCAAAAAATTGACGTAATGAACCTTCGTAGGCTCCATTTCGGACTTATGGCTTCGCAAATGCTAATGCCTAAACGGGACAGTGGCGAAGTTGCATTCATTGGCCAACGGGCAGGGCTGGTGCTACTATATGATTTGGGGGGAGATTGGCATTTCAGTAGTGGCTTACAGTATTTTAAACGGGTGGGCACGTTTTCCGCCACCAAATCAGCCTCGCAACGCAACTACCGATTCGGCTTGGAGCAAGATTCCTTGGAGCTGCGGCCAACCTCCCTACACTACCTCAGCCTACCAGTGATGCTGGGCTGGCACCACAACCGCCACCAACTCGAAGCGGGGGTATTGCTAGATTTCTTGACTGGAGTACATGGTAAGACGAGCAACTATCAAAAGACGGGGGAACCGCCCGTGAAGGTGTTCAAAGCTGACAAAAAAGGCTGGGTGACAACCAATGGCTACCGCCGTTTTGTACCGATGTTACAATTGAGTTATAGCTACAACTTGGTTGGCAACTGGTCGCTGGGCTTGTCAGCGAATTATAGGATGGGAGCGGTTTTGGACAAAAACTTCGAGCCACCAGTTGGTAGCTTCTTGCTCAAAGAGACCGAGAAATTCCATGTTGGAGCACAAGTGGTTTATCTTTTCAATTAACAAAAATGAAACGGATATTTCTTTATAATACATTGATAATCATGGCCTTACTGGCCAGTTGCCGCAAGATTGACCTTGAGCCAATGGACGGCAGTCCGGTATTCACAGCCACTGTTGATTTGGATGGTGACCAGCACCTTTGGCAGGCAGGGTTGGAAGGGTACTATATGTTTTCGTCGTTTGAGAAAGACGCTTTAAACGTGTATGAGTTTTCGGGCAGCTTCGCAAAAGATGATGGCACATTTGGTGAGACACTCACAGTAAGAATACGTGATTTCCAGCAAGTCCCAACGGGAACACCTTCGATAAAACAGGCGCTGGACTTGGATTTATCCTTTGCTTCTAATAGTGGAATTGATACAATTTGGAAAACTGTGGTTGATACAACCGGATGGAACACTATTTTCGATGCATCCGGCAGCATTTTACCGAACATTCCTGTGACATATACCTGGGATTTCGGCGATTCAACGAATTCAAATACTTCGATGCAAACAATTCCTCACCAATATGGCATGTTACCAAATCAGCCAGTTAAATTAACGATAGCAAGTCCAAATAATACCTGTGTTTCAACAATGACAAAAGCATTGAATCTAGATGGCCAAAACACGGATTGCGATATCAGCATAGAAATACTTCCATATTTTAATCCTATTAATTTTGACAGTGGTTATATCCTTAACGTTTTACCAATTGGCGCATATCCTTTTGATTATGCTTGGAACAATAATTCTGTTGACTCCTTTTATGTTATTAGTGATTCACTGTCAATAATTTCTGCCGCAGTAACGGTAACAGATGCAAATGGATGTACCGTAAGCAGTTCGATTTCAACCTTGCTCCAAGGCGCTTCTCTTCCCCAGATTTGCATGGCTCGTTTCAACAATTCCTTGTTAATTCCTGACACAACCTCCGTCACATTCATTGACAGTATTCTCTATGGCGATAGTCTCCAGTTTTCCAAAATCAAGGTTGAATATACAAACGGAAATGGCAATTTTTATAGCTCCTTTCTTGGGCCACAGCCCAGCAATTCGTCTGTCAATATCATAGAAGTAAAAGATTATGACAATAACGAAAAAGGAGATAAAACCAAAAAAGTCACGCTCAAATTTACCTGTAGGATATGGAATATCGAAGGAGAATATATTGACATAACAAACGGAAAAACCACCATAGCATTAGCATATCCATAGGCCTTTAACAATTTAATTCAAAAAGATGAATAATAAGATAATGCAATGAGCTACCACCTCATTGAGGTGCATATCCATTGCATAATTTCATAGTTTTTTTAACACTAAATATATTCTATCATGAAAAATTTTACCTCGTACTCGAAATTTAAAGCATTTATGCTTTTATTTCTCTGCCTTGGCTATTTGCAAGAAACTAAGGCATGTATTGACCCTGACACGGTCATCACTGTCACTTGTAACTATGCCCCCGACTTTACACAGGTCGAAATCCGTCTAAGCAATTTGAAATTGCACACAGAAACGCCAAACACATTTTGCAGTTGCGCCCTTTCTTCTTGGTATGGAGCTTTTACAAGCCCAACCTACATCGCATTTGTGTACGAAGGCACAAACACTTCTTACCCAAATTTCAACGCTTGGGACAACACTGTTGGCGCCGATAATGCATGGAACACGGAATTCCCCAACTATCCAAACTGGTCAGGCTATATTTCCGAGGTTATCAATTCTGGGCTAAACATTGATGACAACGTAGAAATGGTTATTAGGGCAAGTACGCCACCAGGCACCTTCGCCATCGTGGAAGAACTGGATAGCGCAATGGCAAGCATAACCCTTGGCACTGACATGTGGCTACCGGGTGAACAAACCATGGCTTTCGACCACCCTGGCATCCGTAATATCCGGTATGACAACAATGGCTTTGTTTACGCAGTCAAGCCAATGTCCTATTTTGAACAATTGGACGGAGACATCTTGGCTTCCTTGGCTGACAGGTTGGCCAAACAGTTCAAGATAACAATTGGCCCAAATCCAGCGACTAGCCAAATGAAAGTAAACTACGAACTGAGCAATCCTTATCCGGTCAAAATGCGAATTTTAGACCTACAAGGACAAGTAATTGCAAACGTTTTTGAGGGTGAGCAGCCACCGGGTGAACACACCTCATTTCTAAATTTGGAGGCGTTAATTCCTCGAAGCGGTTTGTATTTATTGGAAATGTCGGTCGGCGACAAGCGGTTTGCCAGTAAGTTTTTTAAGAAGGAATAATTCCTAAATGTGATGAGACATTTTCGGCAAATGGTTGGTTAACCAACCATTTGCCGATTTTTCTAAAAACTTCTACGGTAAATGTCAAATTGCCGGATTGAAGCATGCCTCAAAAGCTATGAAATAAATTTGGTTCTTTGACGAATAGCGTGGAGAAGCACGAACTAAAATAAGCATAGATTTGCGCTATTCATTTCGTTTTTCAATAAACGGATTCTTCTTTTTTTCTATCCTCATCCTGCGTGAAATGCACCTTGGCATTATACACTAACAGAATAGATTTGTTGTAATTCAGCGTTTTCGACACCCTCGTGATTAACCATACTCGACGCCAATAGGTTTTGTGCAAATCCTAAAAGCGTGAATCAGTCAAAACACCCTTCGATGTTGAGTTTAGGGTCAGTTCACAAAACTGAAAATGCACAAAAACTATTGGCGCCGAGTATAACCTCATTCTTGAAGAACAATATAGCATACTTTTGGCCAAAGCCAATTCGGAATGCCTTCCACAATCTCAATGTGTTGAATGCTGTATGGACAATTGGGTAGTATATGTTGTGCTATATGTATCGCCAACAGAAATTTAGTGCGAAGGTGTACAGCAGTAGTGCCACTCAATTGGAATCATTATAAATTAACTTCTTGGATTAACACACTGGTAAGCCTTTCTGTATTAGTGTTAGGCCCTCACCCTAAGCGCATCGGAAGCATCTATTCGCTTCCGATGTTTCTTTAATCACCACCGAATAAGAGATGCCCCCCAAGTAAACCCACTTCCAAAAGCGGCAATACAAATCAGGTCGCCTTTTTTCACTTTACCAGCCTCCCAAGCCTCACATAGTGCAATGGGAATAGTGGCAGCAGTTGTATTTCCATATCGCTGGATATTATTCCAAACCTTATCGTCTGGCAAACCAAGTCGCCGCTGCACGAACTGGCTGATGCGCAAATTAGCTTGGTGCGGTATGAACAAGTCAATATCGGCTGTAGTTAGACCCTGGTCATCAAGTACTTCTTTAATGACTTCCGGAAACTTTGTGACTGCTGCTTTAAAGACCAGTTGGCCATCCATTTCTGGATAGGTCATTGAATTATCCATCATTTTTTGGGTCAAAAATAACCCTCCAAATTCTTGGTTCTCATTATATCCAAAGTCGGTTTCCTTATCATGGTAGCCACTATGGCAGCCAGGGTTTATGAAAGCCAACTGCTCGGCATGTGTGCCATCGGAGTGCAGTTTCGAGGTTAAAATCCCCTGCCCTACCTCCTCAGTGGGCTGTAGTAAAACCGCACCACCGCCGTCACCAAAAAGCACTGTCACATTGCGCCCACGAGTCGAAAAATCGAGCCCCATCGAGTGCACTTCCGCACCTACGAGCAAGATATTTTTGTACATGCCGGAGCGAATAAACTGGTCGGCTACCGTAAGGCCATAGACAAACCCAGAGCATTGGTTGCGGATGTCGAGTGCTCCTATTTCGGTATGGGTGATGCCAAGTTCCCGCTGCAAAAGCACGCCACATCCTGGAAAGAAATAATCAGGGCTCAGGGTTGCGAAGATGATGAAGTCAACGTCTTCCTTGGTGATGCCTGCACGTTGGATGGCAATTTCGGCAGCCCTGGCTCCAACTGTTGTAGTCGTTTCCTCATGCCGTTTGGCATAGCGCCGCTCCACAATGCCGCTTCGTTCCTGAATCCAATCATCGGAAGTGTCCATGTGTTTCATCAGGTCGAAATTGGTCACTACTTTCTCTGGAACATAGAAGCCGATTCCGGCAATTTTAGTGCTTGGCATTTATAGTGTATTTAGTTTAAAAACTCAAGATGGACGTGGCAATTTGCTATTTATGCTTCATTTTGAAAATCATTGGGTTGGGTCGCTGGGTTCAATGCCTAAGCCAGACCTAAACAACTCACAGCGCTAACCCCTAGATTCATTCAGGCAACCGCTTCCATTTTCCGCAGCTCCACGATAGTTTTCAGCTTACCAACAAGAACTTCAATCTCGTCTTTTGTATTCAAATGTGAAAAGGAAAAACGGATTGTTTTTCGGCCAGGGTCAGCACCTATGGCTGCGAGTACGTGGGAGCCAACCTCCGCACCAGAGCTACAGGCACTTCCTCCAGAAGCGCTCACCCCTGCGATGTCTAGTTGCAGGAGCAGCAATTCCGATTTAGCCGAAGCAGGAAACGAAACACTGAGTACGGTGTAGAGGTTGTTGCCTTCTATGTCTCCATTGAATTGAATATCCTCGAAATTTTCCAAGAGTTGTTCTATCAGGTA
This sequence comes from Saprospiraceae bacterium, assembly GCA_021739645.1. Classification (GTDB taxonomy): domain Bacteria; phylum Bacteroidota; class Bacteroidia; order Chitinophagales; family Saprospiraceae; genus UBA6168. The sequence continues at coordinate 33,899 of JAIPBL010000061.1, forward strand.
CTGGCGCAAATCTTCGATATAGCCACGGCGTTCGGCCATGTTTCCACAAGCCAAGCTCAATGCTTTTGCCATCCCAACAATGCCATAAGCATTCTCAGTGCCGCCCCGCATGTTGCGCTCCTGACCGCCGCCATCAATAAACGGCTTGAGCTTGGCCTCATGGTTGATGTAAATAAACCCCACCCCTTTCGGGCCATGAAACTTGTGCGCACCGCCTGTTAGGAAGTGGATTTTAATTTTCGAAACATCGAATGGGAAATGCCCCATCGTCTGAACGGTATCGGAGTGGTACAGTGCCCCGTAATTCTCACAAAGCCGGCTGATTCGCTCCATATCGCTCATTGTGCCAATTTCGTTGTTGGCATGCATCAGGCTGACCAGTGTGCGGCCACTTTGGTCGCTTTGAAGCAGTTCCTCAAGTTGTTCGTAATCCAGTCGCCCTTTTTCATCCACACGAAGCATTTCCAACTTAACTCCTTGATGTTCAAGTATTTCGAGGGGGTGCGACACGCAGTGGTGTTCAGTTGGTGAGCTGATAATGCGCTGCACACCGAGGTCTCGCACAGCACATTTCAGGGCCATGTTGCTGCTCTCGGTGCCCCCGCTGGTGAAGAATATTTCACCGATACTCGCTCCAATGAGCTTTGCCACCGTTTTTCTTGATTCCTCAATGACCGCCCGCATGGCCCTTCCCTCGGCATGGATGCTCGATGGGTTGCCGTAATGCTCCCGCATAACTCCGCTCATAGCTTCAATGACCTCAGGCAGGAGCGGCGTAGTTGCCGCATTGTCCAAATAAATTCTCATAAATATTATTGTCAGTTTGCTTTAACCCTGTTTGCAAATGTAGAAAAATCTTTTGCGGTAGTACCTATCTTTGCAGCATGATAGAAATGATGCAGGAACAAGCTACGATGGAGGCGACCTCAAAGAAAGAGTGGTTCAAGGATTGGTTTAACTCGCCTTACTACCATTTGCTGTATAAAAACAGGGACGAAAACGAGGCAGAAAACTTCATTGACCGGCTGCTTGAAGAACTGAACCCGCAAAGCCATTCCACCATTCTGGACCTTGCCTGTGGCAAGGGGCGCTACTCCCGATACCTTGCAAAAAAAGGTTATTGCGTGACGGGGCTTGATATTGCTGAAGAAAGCATCCGCTTTGCACAACAGTTTGAAAATGAGCACCTTACCTTCTTTCAGCACGATATGCGACTGCCTTACCGAATCAATTACTTCGACTATATCTTCAACTTTTTTACCAGCTTCGGTTATTTTGAAACGGAGAAAGACCACCTAAAAACAGTCGTCAACATTGCCAAAGGACTGAGACCAGAAGGCAAGTTTGTCCTCGATTTTTTCAACTCGAATAAAGTCATTCGCAACTTGCGACACGAGGAAGAAAAATTGGTCGGCGCTGTCAATTTTCGCATTCAAAGAAGTGTAGATGCACAGGGCTATATTTTGAAAAACATCCAATTTGAGGACAAGGGCGAGCATTTTGACTTCACGGAGCGAGTGCGGGCATTTACCCTCGAAGACTTTGAAAAAATGTTCACCAAAGCTGGTCTCAAAATCGCCAAAACCTTTGGTTGTCACGAACTTTCACCTTTCGATGAGGCCAATTCTGATAGATTGATTTTGGTTGGTTGTAAAAGTGGGTGTTGATTCATGGCTTCACGGGTTCATGGTTGTCGTAAGAGGCAACAATCAAGCAATGAAACATTGAAGCAATTACTCCACCAACATCTTCGCCACTCCCGAGGTACTCTTCACCTGTAAGTCACCATTTTCATCGCTGTAAATAAACATCGCTTCTATGCCTTCGAGGTGAGAGGCTAGTTCGTAGGCTTCGTCCAGCCCAAGTACCATAAACCCTGTGGCGAGGGCATCCGGTTCGAGGCAGTCCACCCCGAAAACAGAGGCACTGAGCAGGTTGCTGCGCTTGGGGTATCCTGTGCGGGGGTCAATGAAATGGCTGTATTTTACGCCATCTACTTCATAAAAATTCCGGTAGCTTCCGGAGGTCGAAACTGACATGTTTTCCAATTTTATGATACGGGTAAAATCGGTGATTTCCGCCTCCGATTTTGGGGTATTGATGCCTATCGTCCACCAGTCGTCCTTGGGGTTTTTGCCCCTGGCCCTGCTCTCTCCACCGATGTCCACGAGATAGTTTTTGATGCCTTTTAGTTCCAGGAACACGGCCACGGCGTCAATTCCATACCCTTGGCCAGTGCCGCCGAAGTCAAGTTGAACGCCCGGCTGAGTTTTGCGGAGCAACACAAAACCACTGCTATCAGATTGTGTAACTTTTTGAAAACCAACGTATTGCAGCAAAGAATCCACTTTAAAGCTATCCGCTTTCTCGACTGGCTTGTGTGGCGTGTAGCCGAATCCCCAGTAGTTGACGAGCGGCATGATGGTGGGGTCAAAGGCTTGGCTAGTGCGCTGATTGACCACTCTCGCCACCAATAAATTTTTGAAAAAATGGTAGTTTTTAACCTGCCCACAGGTGCCAGGATTTGCCACGCAATTTGAATAATCCTTGAAATTCAAGCCAAGAGAGAAACTGCTGTCGGCTTGATTAAATCTTGACACCGTGGAATTTGGTTCATACGTTGAAATTTCGTGGTTGATGGCAATCAACAACGAGTCAACAGCATGGGAAAAATCCCGTTCTAGGCTGTCCTGATACGTTACCTTGTAGTAAGTGCCCATCGTTTTGCCCTCGACGGTGAGATATGCAACGGTCTGGTTTTCGGGTTGGCAAGCGCCAAATAGCAGTGCGAACCCTGCAAGAATAATTGTTTGTTTTTTCATAAAAAAAAGGCGGGTTTTGACCCGCCTGATTGAGTTTTCTTAAATGATTTCTCCGTCAAATAACTTATCACCTTCTTTCATCAAACCATCCGCTTTGGCCTGCTCACCAGCACCATGAAGCTGAACTGGTTGTTCTTTTTTGCGCAACCGCATATTGAGGAACTCAACAAAAAGTGAGAAGGCAATGGCAAAATAAAGGTAGCCTTTCGGCACCGTGCCGACTTCGCTGCCCAAAATCACAAGATGCCCGAGGTGTGCACCTTCCACGATGAGCATGAAGCCAATCATAATCAAAAATGCCAGGCCGAGCATCTGGATGGTCGGGTGTTCGTCAACGAATCGTCCAACAGGGACTGCGAACAGCATCATGATTAACACAGAAATTATCACCGCCACAATCATGATTACCAATGCCCCATGCACACCGTTTGTCATACCCACAGCCGTCAGGATGGAGTCGAAGGAAAAAACGATGTTGATGACGGTGATTTGGAGGATGACACTTTGCATGGTGGCCATGCCTTTTTTCTTCTCGTCGCTGTGGACAGGCTCACCTTCCAGTTTGTGATGTATTTCGGAGGTGCTTTTATAGAGCAAAAACAGGCCCCCAAGTATCAAGATAATGCTCTGTCCTGATAACCCGCCATGAACGAAGGCATTGTCAAACTCAATCCAGTTTTCGCTCATGGCCACCAACACCGAGATGCCGAACAAGAGGACGATCCGGAGCACCATAGCCAACAAAAGGCCAATGTTTGCTGCTCTTTTCTGTTGGTCACGGGGCAGTTTGTTGGCGGCTATGGAGATGAAAATGATGTTGTCAATGCCGAGGACAATCTCCAAGAACGTGAGCGTCAGGAGGCTCATCCAAGTATCAAAACTGGCGAAGTTGGGCAGTATGAAATCCATAAATTCAGGCTTTGTGGTCGCCCAATTTATTGGGCTGACCGATGTT
>JAIPBL010000146.1 GCA_021739645.1 Saprospiraceae bacterium
AGTGCCGTACCTGAATCAATGACCGGGTTATTTCCATCCCCGTAAAAAAGAACTTTAAAGTGTTCTTTTTTTACAGGGACGGAATAACCCTCATCGCTTTAATCAAAGTTTTTGACACAGTTAATTGAACACTCCCTTCAGTTTTTCAATCACTTTTAGCACGGCTTCCCGATTCTTTTTCGCCGTCATCCACTTGGGCAGGCGACTGCCGAGGCTGCTGTTGTAGGTTTCCTGCCCGTTGCGCTCCCGCAGATCCGCCCGGATGTGCTGCTCCAGGAATTGGAGGTGCTCCATGTTGTAAGCCCAGAGCAAATGGTCGCCAAAATCGCCCTGCAACCACACGGGCAGTTGGAAAAATGGGTCAATCGGGGCACCTGAAACGAGGTATTTGCCCTTGCCTGCAGCGTGTTCCAGTTGTTTGTTGTAGCCGCATTTGAGGCAAATCACCCTGACCTCCTTCACATCGCATCTCGGATAAATCAGCTCGCCCGTTTTCACGATAGCTTTGCCTTCGCAATTGGGGCAAACCACCAAAACATCTTTGATAAACTGGTGCAGGAAGGCTTGGTAGGTATGATTGGTTCTATTGCTCATGTGCGCTGGCCAAGGTTTGGTGAAGATGAAAAGTCCGGCTGCTGATTACGAAACCTCCCATTGGTTTGGTTCCTAAATGAAGTTTTGCAAAAAAAGGAATTGCCAGAATGGCGGCAAAGTACAGCAGCCTAATTGCTCCAATGCTTCTTCAGCCACTTGTCCAGCATGTCCTTTACCGCGAGTTTCGGTTTTTCAAAATCGGTGCGTTCATCCAAAGCCGCCCGCAATTCCTGCACCGCCGGGCGGTAGTCCACACCCATCCCCTCGAATTTGTCCACGCTGCGCAGCACCCTTTCCACTTCCCAAGAAAATTTGCCAGCGTACAAGTCGTAGCCATCCCGGCACTTGCGAATGTCCTCCCTGATTAGCCGGGCTTGTATCAAAGCACCTTGTTTCACCGCTTCAGGGAACAGGATTTTGTCGTCCACCTCGTTGGAAGCGAGGAAAGTGAAGACCTCCGGCGCCCAATCGGTCTGGATTCGCCGCACGAGTTCTTCCTGCCAGTCGGGGCGGGATTTGATGCTGGCAATGGCCCGCTCCCGCAATTCGGGGTCTTGGTTGGCGTCGGTATAAACAAAGAGGAACACGATTTCCTTCATCACGTCGATGGAGTCAATATTGGCCAGGTCGTTTTGATGCCGGCTTGATCCAGCTTCCGAGGCAGCTTTTGCGTTCTCGGCTGATTGGGTGAATTTGGCGCCCATCAGCACCAGCAAGACTACCGCACCGGCGCCGACGGTTACCAGGATGGGCAGCTTGAAGATCAGGGGCGGCACGGTTGCCCGCCAGCCATCGTTGAGCAGCACGGCAGCGCCCACAATCACCAGCAGCGGAAGCAAACCTGGAGCTATTTGCCGGACAATTGCTGCCAGCGCCCCCAGTCCTTCCTGAACGGTAAAGAAAAAAATGCCGGTCATTGCCAAAATGAACCCTGCCGAAACCCACACGAACCGCGGCAAGCCGCCGTAGGTGCCTACCCACGAGAACCCGCCTTTCGAGCCGATGATGGCGGTCACAATGGCGAGGCATACGATGAAGCCCACGTTGGAGAGCACCAACGTGAAAGCATACCCCACCCCCGCATCGCCGGAACGGTTGTGTGAGCCGTAAACGAGGGAAAGAAGGCCGAAATAAATGAGGGTCGTCACCCCCAGCAGGATGTTTCCGATGAGGTTCATAAGATGAATCGGTTAATTGTTTTGGATGATAGAAATGGCCTTTTGGAGGCTGTTGTGAAATCCTTCCTTGTTAGCGGTTTTGTCCGCCCAGCTCAGGTGTAGCAGCAGCTCAGTGTCCAGCAGCTTGTTGTCACCAAAATAGCCCCACATCTGCACCACGTCCACGGCTTTTTTGAAATAAGCCTCATTGTCGCCTTTCAGGCACTGGATGATGAAACGCTTTGCTGTTGGGTTTTTGAACATGTGGAAAAGGGAATTGAAAACAAAATCCCGCCAGTAGTCCGCTGGTTCCTGGTCTAAAAGAGAAACCAGCAGGTTCACGCTATCTTCATCGTCGAAGTGTCGGCCAAGTACGATGGCGATGGTTTGTTTGTCACGGTCATTGGCAGTGGCGGCACGTTCCAGCAGCATTTCTTTTACGTTGACGGCATTGTTGTACAGCAGCGTACTGACGAGTTGGGCCAGCGTTGTCTCGTTTGTTTCTTCTTTTAGCCGCTGGGTATAGTTTTCAATCAACTCTTTTCGCCAAGCTTCCTCCTCCTCAGGCGTAGCGTTATAAACATCGCCGTCCAAGTGGATGTAATGCGTCCTGCCGCCGTTTTCCATGAAAAGGCGCTTCGATTCCTCGTTGCCAGCCGGAACGACCATGGAAACTGGCTCGGGCTGTTTCTTGACTTCCACGGGCTGGGTATGCGTCATTTTGGTAGGGTATTGCGCAATTTCATGGCCGGGCATAGGCGCCATCCTTGCTTCTCCCAAAAGGTGCTGGTGGATGCCCTGCCTGATTTCTGGTGTGAGGATTGGTGGTAGATGGTCGGGGCGGGTCAGGAAATGTTCGAACGACAGGAAGTTGAGGTACACCAGCCCGTCGTGCCAGTTTTGCCTGCCGTACTCCACGCCATAATCCCGAAGCGTCACGAAGTCGCTCGCCACGTGGTCGCCTTTTTCCCATACCTGCGGAGAAATCTGCGGGGCAGGGTATTCGAAGAGCTTAAAATGGCCGTCGTAAGCTGGTCCGCCAACTTGAACAAAGGCGTTGCGGATATGTGAAATCACCCATTTCCGGGTGTCCAAATCGGGCAGCGGCAACAGTGGCCCGCAAAACCAGAAGTCGCTGAGAAATTGCGGGTACACCGTTCCTGCCGATCCGTATTCTCCCGAAATATCCTTGAAGTACAATCCTTCCGAGTTCAATAACAGTTCCCATTTGTAGGTGTCGGTCACTTTGGTTGTGTACTCGTATCGCTGTTCAGGTATTCGCTTTGGCAATAGGTTTTTCCAAAAATCATAGCGCAGCAGGGCGGCGGGGGATAGCTCGCTGTACATTTCCTCGGCGGCGTAGCGAATTTGTTGAAAGGCGTTGTTGCGGTCGGCCAGTGGCTCGCCGGGCAGCGGGTCATAGGTTTCCAGTAGTTCGGGGATGCTCCAGTTTTTTTCAAAACCTTCACCCGTTTGCAGGATGGTGTTGTCGTTGAATTGTAGCATGGTGTGGTAATGGTCTATTTCATGTCCGGTTTCAAAATGATGAATAGCAGGATGAACAAGCCATACAAGCCGAGCGGCGTGGCGGGTATCCAAAGGAGTGCGTTGGCAAGCCCAGTTTTGCCAAAATGTTTCAGGATGAATGCGCCAACGACGAGGGCGGTGGCGAGGAGGGTGATGCCGAACAGGGTAGGGTTGTTGGAGGCGGTGCGGCCTTTGAGTTGGTCATCGAGCATAATGAAAATGATGATGCCCAAACCGATGATGTCAATGCCTGCCCCAATCCAAAACAACCAGGTTTTCATTTGATAGAAGTTGAGGTGAAAAAACTGCTCAAATCTAAATCAAATGATTCAATTCAAAGACCAAATTTTTTTAGAATTAACTTGGGCTGGATGGCGGTATAACGCCAGTAGGGAAAGGGATTTTTGCCAATAGAAAAATTGGCGGTCAGGCCAGCAACGTGTCAATTTGATCGCTAAAACGCTTGATCAACATATCGGCGATACGGCGGGTAATTTCTTGCTCCTGTGGGGCAAAAACTTCCCATTCCTGCTCGGTGAAATGGCCAATGATAGTGCCCGTCAACATATTGCGGAAGCGGAGGTCGCTTCGGATGCTGTTGCCAATAAATTCCAGTTGCTTGGGTGCGGGTAATTGGAAGAAGCTGCCCTTCGACTTTTGGAGATAATGCTTGAAGATTTGCAGTAGCAATTCATTTTGCACTTTTAGAATGGGCCGCAGGGTGGCATTCTGGAAATGCCCCGGGCTGTTCTCGGGGTTTTCTTCTATGTTTGCTGTGATGTCGGGGCGCAGGCTTGTCAGTCGGTTGTCTCGATTCATTGTCATGGGGTGATAACATTATTTGCCGTCGCTTGTTGTGTCGTTTCACAAATAAAATCTGAATGCTGCATTTTCAAACCTACGAACTGTCCGAAGAAACTCCATGGCTGGTTTTTGTCCACGGGGCGGGCGGGGCCATCGCTACTTGGCGCTACCAGACGGAGGCGTTCAAGCCGTTTTTCAACCTGCTCCTCCTCGACCTCCGTGACCACGGCCTCTCCAAGGACATGAACCCTGCCTTTTCCAGCTATAATTTCGACATCGTATGCGACGACATATTGGAAGTGGTGGACCACCTCGGCATTGAAAAGGCGCATTTTCTCTCACTCTCTTTGGGCAGTGCGATTTTGCAGCGCCTCGACCAAAAGCGGCCCGAACTGATAGACCGGATGGTGATGGCGGGCGGCGTTTTCCGGGCTACCTTGAAGATGCGGGCACTGGTGAATGCTTCGCAATTGATGAACCTGCTGCTGCCCTACAAGTACATCTACGCCATTTTTTCGCTCATTATTTTACCCAAAAAGAACCACGAAAAATCGAGGCGGCTCTACCGCCAACAAGCCAAGCGGCTCACGCAAGCGGAGTACATGAAATGGGTCGGGCTGTACGGCGAGTTCTTTCAGGTGCTGGATGAATATTTCCACCGTCAAATGAAAAAACTGAGCCTCGTGGTCATGGGCGCTGAAGACCATGTGTTCTACAAGGCCGCCCGCCGTTTTGTTGCGAAGCAGGAAAAGGCCACGCTGGTGGTCATCGAGAAGTGCGGACATATCTGCAATATCGAGCAATGGCAGCGGTTCAATGAGGCGGCGCTGCAGTTTTTGCGGGGCGAGGCGCCAGGGGTTGTGAGTGCTGCCTAAGCCCACCGAGCCAGTATCGCCGAAGTCCACTTCGGCGCTTTTGTGTTCCAGGGAAGCAGGCACTAGGTTTCTGCCGAATTGCCAACGCCTGCGCTGCCAAAGCGGACTTT
>JAIPBL010000147.1 GCA_021739645.1 Saprospiraceae bacterium
GCTTCTTGAAAAACCGGGAAAAGTAAATTGGGTCGTCAAAACCCAAATCCGATGCAATTTCTTTTACGCTTCGGCTGACATCTTCCAACAAAATACAGGCTTCAAGCATTATTCTGACATAAATGCAGCTTGTTGGCGAAACGTCGATTGAACGCTGGCAAATTTTTCTGAGGTTACTTTTGCCCATGTTCAGTTCGGCAGCATAAAACTTGGGAGAATGCTGTGTGCGATGGTAGGTTTCTATCTTTTGGATGAATTTGTTTGCAACGAGACCCAAACGGGTTTTGTCATTCTGGCTTCTATCTAATATCCGTTGCCATTCGTTTGAAACGGTTTCCTTTAATGACAGTAACGTGTTTGGATTGGCGTCTTCGCTTGAAGTAGGTTTGTTGTGGTTGTCCATAAAAGGAGCAGTTTTGGGTTTGTTATTTAAATTTAATTTTTATATTTTAATTTTTTATTAATTTTATTTTTTATCTTCCGGTTGCCGCTAACGCAGACCGTGAAAAAACTCCCCCAGCCCGATTCAAATTATAAACCAGCTTCATGCAGCAGCGCACAAAGCCATTAAATCCATCCTGCGGGGCGCACAATTAATGGCCATTACTTTATGGCGAATAAACAAAGCGCCGCAAAACTGATATATACGGGCCTTTTTTGGCAATAAAAGCCCTTTCAGGGCATTTATCAACTCCGTTGTGCCCATGATGTTGATGACCCGCCTCAAATTGTACGTGGCAAACACGATGGCCATCTCACCGGCCACCTTGTCCTTCCGCTTCAGCAGGGTGTAGTAGCAGCCCCAGCTCCGCTTTATCGTGCCGAACGGGTGCTCCACGATGGCCTGCCGCCGCTTGTACTTGTCACGGTCCAGCAGCAGCCGCTCCCGGTTGTCCAGGACGGCCCGCTCGTGCTCGCTGCGCTCGATGGTGCGCCCGTGGCGGTTCTCGATGTTCGATTTGGAGAGGCACTTGTCACGGAACGGGCAGGCCGAGCACACGGTGAAGGGGCTCCGGTACAGCTTGTACCTGCCCTGCGGGTGCTTCTGGCGGCCCAGCTTCCCGTGCCAGGTGCCGGAGGTGGCCAGTTCCTTTTTGGCCGGGCACAGGTACACGTCCTTCCCTTCGTCATATTTGAAGTCCGGCTTCTGGAAGCCCTTGGGGCGGTCGCCGTAGGCCTGCTCGGGGAAGGCGACGTAGGTGGTGATGCCGCCCTCGGCGCATGCCTGCAGGCCCTTGCCGCTGTGGTAGCCCTTGTCGGCCAGCAGGTCGATGTCGCCCTCGATGGATAGCGCCTCCTTGACGCTGGCGCCCATGGGGGCCAGCAGGTAGTTGTCCTTTTGGTTCTCCACCGAGAAGTCGGCGATGAGGCAGTGCTGGGCGTCCACCGTGGACTGCACGTTGTAGGCCACCATCATCATGCCCTCGTTGTTGATGGGCAGCATCCGGGCATCGGGGTCCGTCAGCGATACCTGCGTGACGGTGGGGTCCTCGTTCTGGGCGGCCTGCAGCATGTCGCCGAGCTGGAGGACGGCCTCCTTGTTGGCCTCCAGCTCCTGGATGGCCTTTTGGACTGCGCCCTTTTTCTCGGTGGGGGCGGCCTCCCGGTCGGCGGCCTCCAGCTCTTCGAGGTACTCGGCGATGCGGCCGTCTAAGCGCTGGAGCTTCCGGGCAATCTTGTCCTCGCTGATGTGCTTTTTCTTGGAGTTCTGGGCGGCCATCTTCGTGCCGTCCACGGCGAAGGTCTCCTTGCCGAACAGCCCTTGGCGGTCGAGGAAGCGGTTGAAGCTCCTGAACACGGCCACGAGCGCCCGGCGGTGGTCGTGAAGCACCTTGCCGTCCTTGTCCTCTTCCTTGTACGTGCGGAAGGTGGAGATGGTGTGGTAACAGGGCGTGAGCCGCCCGGTGAGCCACATCATTTCCACGTTGCGGGCGCACTCCCGCTCCAGGCAGCGGGAGGAGCGCACCCGGTTGAAGTAGCCGTAGAAGTATATCTTGAGCAGGTCGGAGGGGTCGTAGGAGGCGGCGCCCATGTGGCTGGGGGCAACAGCCTTGAAGCCGAAGGAGGCCAGGTCCATGGCGTCCACGAAGGCATCCACCACCCGAACCGGGTTGTCCGGGGCTATCATCTCTTCCAGCGGGGTGGCGAATAGGCCATATTGCAGCCGGGATTCCTTTGTTTTTCTTGCCATGTTGGTTGGTGGTTTTGATAGGGTAAAGATAGATCGATTTCCCGAAAATAAAAGCTTGGGGGGACTTTTTTCACAATCTGACGGTTGGATGTACGCTGTGCCGCCGTGCGTTGAGCTTGCGGGTTGGGCTTCGGCGGCATAGGCGTACATCCTTTGTTAGCGGCATTTATTTCATCGTTTCGAGGGCTGCGTTGTGTGCTTATGTCTCGTTGGGTTTTATTTTTTAATGCTCTCTTACTACGGTGAACGGCTGGTGCGGGCGGATGTCCATGTTTAACATTTTCTGCGAAGAGTGTCCTATAATCAATATTGGATTCCCTAAAAAACAAATGCCAATGCTTCCAAAGCAATGGCAAACGGCGAAAATTGTGAGCAATATTTTTTCAAGTTTCAGGTTCTGCTTTTCTCATTTTTTCTTCAAGATATTGTAGAGTGAAACCTGCATTGACAGTGACCAAAGCCAGTTTTTTATCAATAAATCATCTTTTTTGACCACTGGTGTAAAATCTCTGTTCACTTCAGCATCAATGCTCAAAATTCGGTTAATGTCCAAGCCCAAGCCCAATATCCAACTGTTGCTGTTAAAATTATAGTCTCCGTATTCTGACAACGGGTAGAATTCATTGTTTGGATAAATGTCGCTTTCAATTTTAGTAGAAATTAGAAATGAACCTTGTAACCCAGCATAAGCATAGGGTCTATTGCTTTTCTTTGACAAGTAGAACTTGCCTAATAAATCAATTGAAATATAGTTAAAAGTATTTTGAAATGTTCCTTTTTCAAAGATTGGAGTACCTACTATTCCATAGTCGGCAAATTCTCGGAAGCCTTTTTGCAAATACATCAATTTTGTGCACAAATTAAATGCTCCCTTTATTTCTCTGCTTGCATAAGCACCTATGCCAAATGTTGAAAGATTGTTCCATTGAAACGTTCCATCTTCAGGCTTGGATGGGTCATAAGTTGTCTGAGTAGCAAGGTTGCCTCTCACAAGTATTCCAAAATCATGTTCTTTCTGAGCAATGGCAACTATCGCAACTAAGTTAATCAGCGTTAAGAATGCAAATTTCATCTTGTCGTTTTTATGAACAAAAGGGTATGCCGATATTTCTCGGCATACCCTTTTAATTCAATTAAGGTCTCACCAAATTCCAATCACTTGGTCCATACAATGAGTATGAAGCCGGAATATTGTACTCATAAACGTCAACCGTACATTGGATGTACTTCTTGTTCGGGCTTTGCCAAACCCAATATCCTGATGTAGAAGGATTTAAATGGAAGTATCCATTATTGGTTGCAGGCACAAATGTTGTGTACGTTGGAGTAGGGTACGACCCAATAAGTCCTGCATTGTCTGTTGTGGTGAAGCTACCAGAACATCCATCATTGAACAGACTATACTGGTATTTCCAAGTGGCGGAAGCAATGGTCAGGCTTGGTGAAAAGCTGCTCTGATACTTCCACTTCCCCCAGAAGTTCTTTTTCTGCGCTTGGGTACGTACAAGGAACTTGCACTGCGTTCCATGTGGTTTAAAGGCGCAATCTCCATACGATAGTGCCCAATTTGCACATGCTGTACCCTCGACGGTTACTTTTACCCGCTTGTCGTTTCCAGCCGACTTCCAACTGTTAGTCTTGGAGAAGTCAAGGTTCAAGCACCCAGGGTCATTCGGACAAGCCGGGGTAGCAATTGAAAACGTGCCGTCAGAGTATTCAGAGTCGTAATTCGCCAACTGCGAAATCTTATTGAAATCGCCGTCCTTAATTATCTTGATTAGGTTTCCGTTCGTAAATTGGAAAATCTGTCCTTCCGCTTTAACGAAGCCGGTTTCGCTCAAAACTGCTGATTTTTCCGGAGATACGCTGCCATAATCCCAATATACCGAAGCATCATTGGGGTCGGTGACATTCTTGATGAAGCCTGAAGCAAGTTTGTCGTTGAAAATTGTGGAGTGGACTGGGTCTTGGCTCAAGGCTTGTTCTTGCTGTGAAGGGGACAGGCTCCAGTAGTAATCATCTATGGCATCCTCTGCACTCACTATCTGGTTGAACAACCTTCGCTGTGAAGTAAACCCGATTGAAGATTCCCAAGCATCAACGGAAGATGCATCTGCGTCGTTGATTTCCTTCAAAGTCATGTCAAGGTCAGCGTGCGTGGCAAACACCAGCATACCGCTTTGGTAGGAAATGCTTGCTGTGGGCGTAAAATCAGAGCGGGACGTAACAGCATCCGTTGTTGCCGGGTTTTGTGCATGGACATCGCTGGCATCTTTTGCCGAATTTGTCAGCACTTCCTTTCTACAGCTACTGTTGCTGATGGCAAGTGCAAGGATGAGGAGCAGGATTCCGAAAAATCCCTTCTCAAAACGGGGAGGTTCTAACTTTTTTTTCATAATTTTGAGATTTACATTTAACATTGTGGTTGGTGTCAATTTTGAACAAACAGAATGGCACCAACCTTTTTTTTGATTAAAAATCAATAAATCAATTCACGGCTGCTTGCCATTTATTCAATCAAGTTTGACCCTGCAAAGTTGCGCCCGATAAAAGTGTTAAGTATAGGACGATTCGGGAAAAACCTTGCACGATTCGGGAAAAGAACAGGACGATTCGGGAAATCAATCCAATTTTGAGGCAATCCCACGGTAGGTATCTGGCGGGATACCACCTTGCTTCTTGAAAAACCGGGAAAAGTAAATTGGGTCGTCAAAACCCAAATCCGATGCAATTTCTTTTACGCTTCGGCTGACATCTTCCAACAAAATACAGGCTTCAAGCATTATTCTGACATAAATGCAGCTTGTTGGCGA
>JAIPBL010000062.1 GCA_021739645.1 Saprospiraceae bacterium
TTTGAAAAGCCCCCATAGGGGGCCTGCCCTCAATACGTGTTCCTAACGGCCCTCATGACTTGAAAACGTGCTATTTTTAAGGCAAAGCCGAAAGAACATAACCACCTGCAAAGCAGGTGGATTTCTAATTTGCATTAAACAATCAAAATTTTCAAAAAATGAAAAAGCAACATCGTAATTTTTGGTTTACATTCATCATCTTTTCAATCATGGGTGTGACTATGTACTTCGGCAGTTGTACCCACGATGATCAAGACTTGGACGAATTCATTCCTGAGGCAACAATAAATGACACCGAGCTTCTTTCCAAAAAAGTAACGACAGCACCTACAGTTGATGGAACTATTGATGCAGTTTGGGATAGTGCGAAAAAATTAATTGGAACCGCCACTGTGCCGGATCCGGGACAAGATGTTTTCAAAGGTTATGTTGGGGACTCTTACAATTTCACAATGAGGTCACTCTACGACACAGAAAACATCTACTTATTGGTTGAGTGGAACGACAAAGACAACTCACAAGACCGGGAAACTTGGTTCTTCGACAGTGAAGCAAAAAGGTGGGAAGAGGAAAGCAGGTGGCCAACCTTCAACGCTTCCGGTCAAATGACCCGACAGGCATTTTATGAGGACAAACTTGCAATTCTTTGGAATGTAAATAACTCTGTGGCTGATTGGGATAAAACTTCGTGCTATGCCACTTGCCACACCGGACTAAGCGCAGCTGACGGCCTTGCAAGGCACTACACCAATGCAGCAGATGAGAAGATAGACATGTGGCACTGGAAAAGTGTTAGGGAAGGTGTTTGGGGAGTTATGGACGACCAATACCAAGACAATACTACTCCGAATGGCCGCAAAAGCGACCCAAAAATCAGCGGAAGTTATACAGATAACAACCAATCTTTGGCTATCACTGGTACAACTGACATGGTGAAGGTTCCTAAATACTTCATTCCTGGGAGGGAATACTACTACTGGATTACCAAAACTGAAATCGACAACGGTACCGCCAAGCTCATCACGGCTGTGGATGCGGAAGGCAGGTTGACTTATGATGGTGGCGTGATTGACCCAAATGTTGACGGAGGATACCTCCAAGATGGAAGTATATCCGGGCCAAAGGGCATACCTAGTATTTACACTGAAAGAGTAACTGGTAACCGAGGCGACATTACTGCCAAATTCCAATACACTGGTTCGGGTTGGATACTTGAGATACAACGCAAACTTAACACTGGAGACGCTGAAAATGTGGACATCAACTTCGCCGATTTGTCCGACCAGTATTTCGGTATCGGCATCATGGACAATGCAGCCATTGCTCACGCCATAAAGGCAAATCTTTTGCTAAAGTTTGAGAAATAAATTATCGCAATGCCGGCCTTCGGGCCGGCTTCTTTCAATCTAAAAATATTCCATTATGAAAAATATAAAAGTCATCGCAAGCGCAGCCTTGATTGGGATGGTTCTAATGTTCATGGGGAGCTGTTATTATGACGAAGTGTTGCCTGAAGACTTGAAAGTTCAAGATGATGGCGCTTTAACAGACGCCAAATTCAGCACTGATATCCTACCAATTTTCAATTCTAGTTGTAGTGCTGCGGGATGCCATAATACTGGTGGTACTCCTCCAGACCTAACTCCTGCAAAGGCATATGATGCGTTAATTGGTGGTGGGTATATTGATACAGCGGTACCTGAAAACAGTGGACTCTACCAATGGATGAAAGGCAACAAAGGCATTCCAATGCCTATCACTGGTGCCAACCCTGCCTACAATGCAAAGGTTTTGGCCTGGATAAAACAGGGCGCTCAAAACAATTAACCTAACCAGTAAATAATCTAATTATGAAAAAGCATCTTAAAATATTCTTTCGTGCGCTGGTGGTTGTAAATATCCTGCTCTTGGGTACAACGCTTTATGGACAAGAGGAGGAGAGCAGCAAAGACTTGCGCCCCGTGCGAAATATGTTTGAAAGCAGCTGGTTGTTAGACAACCAATCAGTTTTGGTTCCTGTGAAAGGTACTTTTGGATTTGACATCCTTCACAGGTTTGGCGTAATTGACGGATACGATAATTTTTTTGGCCTATATGCCCCTTCAAATATTCGTTTGGGTTTTAGTTACGTACCCGTTGATAAATTAATGGTGGGTTTCGGCCTCACAAAATTTAACCTAACATGGGATATGAATGTCAAATATGCCATATTAGAACAAGCCCGAATTGGAGGGTCGCCAATTAGTCTGACCTATTATGGCAATATGGCAATTGATACAAGAGACAAGGAAAAAACGCCCTATTTGAATGATTCAGACCGATTCTCCTACTTCCATCAGCTCATTTTAGCCAGAAAAGTTACTGACAAATTCTCATTACAGGTTGCTGGCAGCTTATCACATTTTAACACGGTAGAAGCCTACATCAATTCTGACAAGGAAATTGAGGGCATAATGAAAAACGACCATGTCGCAGTCTCAGTAGCAGGACGATACAAAGTTGGACCATGGCTGAATATCATTGGCAACTATGACCAACCAATAACCGAACACAAGCGGAACAATCCAAACCCAAATATTTCCTTTGGTATTGAGATGACGTCAAGCTCTCACCAGTTCCAGATTTTTGCAGGAAACTACTACAATATTATTCCTCAGCAGAACAACGTTTTCAACAAAAACAACTTCGGCGATAGCGAAATTCTTATTGGTTTCAATATCATCCGTTGGTGGAATTTATAACCAAGAAAGGGTTGGGGCATTTATCTAATCCCCAACCCTTTTCCATGCAAATGTTTTCAAAATGAGCAACATGAAGAATGATAAACCCTCCCGCCGCAAATTTCTTTCCCTTGGTTTATTGGGCGGTGCCAGTTTGCTGGCTGGAAAGGCTGAAGCAAAAACACCATTAGAAAGTGGAGAAACTGTAAAAATGCTCACGCCAGATGGCCAATTGGTGGAAGTGGACAAAGCTGTGCTGGATGCAATGAGCACCGAGCACAAGGCAACCAATAAAACAATACTTGATTGGACAAATCAGGTGAAATAGCAACCACTAGGAGATAGTATAACCACTAGTTTCCAGTACTTTTTTTTTGCCAAATTTTCAAAAAGACAACCATGCAAAATTCTGACAATACGCACGGGAATGAAAGAAGAGACTTCATAAAACTCACTGTTTTGGGAGCTGCCGCTGCAGCATGTGGGAGTGCCATTTGTTCCTGTGGCAACAAAGAAGAAGCGGGGAAAAAGGTGAAGCTGCTCTCGCCCGATGGAAAATTGGTCGAGGTAGATTCCAAACACCTAAGACCCGTACACAAAACTGTGGGCGTATCAACCGAGGAAGCTCGACTCGGCATCCCTGGCCGCAAATTCGTGATGGTGATTGACCTTGCAAAATGCAGTAACGCCCGAAAGTGTGTTTCGGCATGTCAGAAAATGCACCACTTGCCAGAAGAAAAAGAGTGGCTCCAAGTGAAACTGATGATGGACAACCCAGAATCGGCGCCGTATTGGTTTCCAAAAACCTGCTTTCATTGTGACAACCCACCTTGTGTGAAAGTTTGCCCAGTAGATGCTACTTTCAAGCGCCAGGACGGATTGGTACTGATTGATAGCGACCGGTGCATCGGCTGCAAGTTTTGCATGGCTGCCTGCCCATATTCTACCCGGGTTTTCAACTGGAGCGAACCAGACCTGCCCGAAGATATCGCCGGTCTTTGTTACTCTCCAGAAACCAGTGTTCCAAGCCAAGTTGGTACCGTCGAAAAATGCGACTTCTGTCCAGACATGGTTCGTGCAGGCGAACTTCCCGATTGCGTCACCGCCTGCCCAAATGGTGTGTTCTATTTTGGTGATGAGAATGAAGACGTGGTGTCCAATGGAGAAGAAACAGTCAGGTTCTCACAATTGATAAAAGACAAGGCAGGCTACCGTTTCATGGAAGACCTAGGTACTCAACCCCGGGTTTGGTACCTACCACCAAACGACCGGTTATTCCCGGTTGAGCGCGGTCTTGACGACTTGCCAGATAATATCAAGGATAGGTTCAATGATGTCATGTAAGCTGTTGCTTTTTGATAGTATTCCCTTGCTAAATTGAGTAACGGAAGGCAATAATCAACCAACAACAAACAACTGCTAATAATTATGAAAGCTTCCATTTCAGCCAGCGAAAGACTCAAATATTTTGCTCCGCAAATCGAAAAAACAAGTCTCAGCACCAAGGTTTGGATAGTCATTTTGTTGATGTTCATAGCTGCAGGGGGTGTAGCATTGTACCAACAAATTGCTATTGGCCACGTCGTCACAGGCATGAGGGACAACGTCATTTGGGGGTTGTACATCGCCAATTTCATTTTCTTTATTGGTATCAGTTATGCCGGGGCCATTTTGTCTGGTGTGCTCTATGTTTTTAAAGTTCCTTGGCGGAGGCCAATTGTGCGAATTGCGGGGCTGGTTACCATCGCAGCGGGGTTGATAGGCCCGGTATTCATCTTGCTTTGCATCGGGCGATTCGACCGGATGCACCACTTGTTCCTTTATCCCCGTCTTCAGTCTCCCATCACTTGGGACGTGATGGCCATTTGCACCTATTTGGTAGGAGCAGTGCTTTATTTGTACTTGACATTGATCAGGGATTTTTCTTTGTACAGTGATGCGGATTTCCTCAACATCCCAAACTGGAAAAGGAAACTTTACAAAACGCTATCGCTTGGTTACAAGGGTACGGGAGTACAGAAAAAGCAACTGAAATCAGCAACCAGGCTATTGGCCATCGTGATGATTCCGTTGGTAGTCATCATCTCCTCTGTGCTTTCATGGATATTCGGCATGACGCTACGGCCAGGATGGCATAGTTCCATTTTTGGCCCCTACTTCGTAATTGCCTCCATACTCACCGGCGTTGGTGTTATCATCATCATTATGTGGACTTTCAGAAGGCTGTATAATTTGAAAGAATACCTAACCGACAAGCATTTTACCTACATGGGTTTCATCATGCTGGTACTGGCAGCTGGCTATGGGTATTTCAGTTTTTCAGAATACCTAACTGGATGGTATGGATCCGAAAAATGGGACTCAGAGGTATTGTCCAAACTATTTAACACAAACGAGTACGGTTGGTGGTTTTTATTCTCCAACATTTTCGCCATCGTCCTGCCAATTCTAGTTGTAGCCTTACCCAAATTGCGTAAGCCAGGGCCGATAGCTTTCTCCGCATTGTTGATGGTTTTTGCTATGTGGGTAAAACGCTATCTGATTGTAGTGCCAACACTGGAAACGCCATTGCTCCCGGTGCAAGATACAAGAATGGAGTACGTCCACTACGCTGCCACATGGCAGGAATGGGCATTGACATTTGCAGGCATCGCTACATTCCTTCTCATTTTTATCATATCGTCAAAATTGGTGACCATCGTGCCTACTTCTGATTATATAGATGATGAAAAGGCATGAAGTAGATAAAACATCTTGGACCTATTTGAAATAATCAAAAAAATAACTGTCATGGTTTCTAATATAAATCAACTACTGACATCCTTTGGCAAAATGGCTTTTGCATTGTTGCTCATCCTTTGGCTAACTCCGAGTAATCTTTTTGCACAAACCCCGCCTGCAACTGAGGAACCAACCGAAGAGGCTGCCGAAGCCGATGACGCTGCCGAGGCTGAAACTGAAGAGCCTGAAAAGTTCAGCTCGAAAATGAGCTTGAGCACCACCCAATACTTGGGGGACACCGTAGAACTTCAAGGGTTGTTAAGGGCCAAAATGGACAAGTCGTGGTCAGCAGTTCCAAATGAGAAAGTCAGTTTTTTCGCCGTAGGCGATGAAGATGAGAAGGCGTTGGGCGAGATGGTGACCAATGCTAAAGGCATCGCAAAATTAAGAATCAGTGCGAAAGCGATGGCGCTCAACGCTGATGGATACCTTGCATTCGCCGCCAGGTTTGCGGGAAACGATGAGCTGGAAGAAAGTGATGGCGATGCCAATATCGTGAGGGCCAGCATGAAATTGACGCCGGTTAAAGAAGATAGTACTATCACCATTTCATTGAATGTTACGGCACCTTCTGCTGATGGTGAAACGCCCATAGCTGAGGCTGACGTAGTGATTTATGTGAAAAGGATGGTGGGCCGACTGAAAGTTGGAGAAGGCACGACCGATGAAGAAGGCAATGTGGATATTGACTTCCCTACCGACTTGGCTGGCGATGACTTGGGCAACCTATTCATCACTGCGCTGATTGAAGATTATGAGGAATACGGAAACATCGCAGCCGCAACTGTACAACCTTGGGGAAGGCCAATTTCTTACAAGATTAGTGAATTGCCAAAATCACTTTGGAGCCCCAACCCTCCGAATTGGATGGTGATTACCTTCTTTGTAATGATGGCCGCTGTTTGGGGGCATTATGCAGTTGTACTGTATAAACTCTCTCAACTAAAGAAAGCAAGCTAATTTTGGCGATTCAGAAAAAAAGTGACAAGGAAAATGATAATAATCAGTTACTTTCGGGATTAATGTCCGTCAACAGAACTTGGAAAGCCTGTTCCTTTGCACTTGAAAACAAGCTTCTAAAGAATAGCTTTCTTTTAATTCACAATAAAATCATTCGATATGAAAAGTAAGATTTTTTCAGTTTTAATGCTCATCTCGGCCGCCCTCGTTGGTATGGCATTCGTGACTACCGACTTACAGACTAAACCTTGGCCTGTACCTGACAAGTACAAGAAAATGGAAAATACTGTGAAATATGACAAAAAAGTTGCTGCTGCACTTTGGAATAAGCACTGCAAGTCATGCCACGGTAAAGACGGTTTGGGAGATGGACCAAAAGCTGCACAGTTGGACACCGAAGCAGGTGACTTTTCAACTGCTACTTTCCAAAAACAATCCGACGGTGCTATGTTCTACAAAACTTTCGAAGGCCGTGACGATATGCCGACCTACAAAAAGAAAATACCAGACGCAGAGGATATCTGGCAATTGGTTCATTACATGCGGGAATTCAAATAGTCAAGGTTTCCAGAAGTAATTATTTTTTAGATTAGTGAAAGAGAAAGGCGATGGATTTTATCTGTCGCCTTTTTCTATTGCACCAAATACTCATCCGCATAAAAGCCGATAAAAGCTGAATTGAACCTTACCAAATAAATGATAAAGGTTAAAAATTATGGTGATTTATCTCACCATTGCACCTTGGCCTTATGGATATCATTGCTACGGGAAATTTCATGAAATTACCTATCAAAAAGTAACACCGAATCACATGGAAGAACTAAAGAATAAAGCTCCTGACTTTGGCAGCAGTCTGCATATTTCGGACTGGCAAGCCATTAAAAATGCTGCACTATTGTTATTGCTCGTCGTATTGGCTGGCATCCTTTCTCAAAACATTTATGGTTGGATAAGTCACAAGTATCTAGCACATTGGTTAGGGTTATTGGCTGGGGTAGTTGTTTTTGTTGGAGCCCTGGCTATGTTTGGCAAATCGTTATTTAAAATTGTTGACACCCCGCCTTTTAATGTCACCAATTTAATTGCGATTGCTTTTGCCACAGCACTAGGGACTTTTATACCCCAACAATCAGACAACCTCAACCTTTCATTCACAGATAAATTGGTGGGATTTCTCCATTTGGACGACCTCTTCCATAGCTGGTGGTATGTTTCATTTTTCATACTTCTTGCTGTAGGCTTGGTTAAAGCTAGTGCCAGAAAAAAAATTGATGTCCAGCATGTTGGATTCCATTTAGCGCATCTAAGCCCAATACTTATTTTGTTCGGCTTCTGGGTTGACTATTTTCTGGGGTTCCGTGGCATAATCAAATTGGAAGAGGGACAACAGGCAAATACCGTCCAAATTTATAAAGGAAATACCGGATTCTACAGTGACAGTACGGTACTTGATTTCAGTATTCGGCTCGACGAATTTGATTTTGAGAAATACCAACCCGACTATCGGATTCAGCTGTGGAAACGAGATACCCTAGGCCATGCAGTAGAGGCATCTCATGGGGGAAGTAACGACCCAAAACCACCAAAAATCGTTGCGTCTCTACCTTTAGAAAAAGGTAAAATACACCGCATTTATGGCACGGACATGTATTTCCGCATGGCCGAATTCTACCCTGATTTTGAATTTGATTACGAGTACCCAACCCAAACGGATACCATAGCAGCCAACGACCCAGGCATCTTGATTGACCTAAAGACAAGTGAGGGCGATGCCTTTGTCCAATTGCGAACAAACAAGCCTGGAAAAAACAAACTGGGAGATGTCGTCAATTTAGGTGCATCACTTGAGTTCTTTTGGGAATTGCCAAATGAGTTAAAAAATGAAATAGAATCAAAGAAAGTCAACGCAGAATTGGCCAAGGAGAATCGAATAATTTTCGAAGGAAAAAATAAAAAAATATACTTCGTAACGAATGGTCTTATTTCAGTTGAACCATTGAAAACAAAATCGTTTTACGCAACGAAAGAAGGCGACAGCATCGGGTTTTCCGTTCGATTCTTGATGCCTGCCGTAGGCTATCTAAAATCTTTGCCCTCCTCAAAAAGTGAGGAACTTAAAAGACCGGTCGCCAAAATCGAAGCCTGGAAAAGCGGAGGCCCAGCCCAGATTTCCTTTATCTACCCATCCTCCCTACAGGACAAAACTGCCATGTACATGGTCCCGGGCACCGTTCATTTTATTGCCTTGGAATCGCTTAAAGACAAGGAAACCAAGTATTTTAAAAGTGAACTTTCCGTGGTAAACAAAGCCGGAGAAATTGTAAAAAAACAGTCCTTGAAAGTGAACGAACCGATGCTTTACGATGGCTACCGATTTTACCAAAGCGACTATGACCCCGCCAAACCAACCTACTCTGGCATTGGCGTGAGCCATGAGCCTGGATTGATGGTAATCTACCTTGGATTCTTTTTATTGGTTGCTGGGGTCGCACACATGTTTTACCTCAGGAGGACGTTGGAATCGTAGTACCAATGCGGTTTTACTGTGATTATTTAGCAAATCTTTTAATCAAATGCCATGCAAGAAAGTTTCTATTATACTTCGCAATTGTTCAAATCAAGTTTCTATGCCTATTTGCTGGTTTTCGGAGTTTACCTGTTGGGGTTATTTGTAAAAAAGAAATGGGCTGGCCAAGTATCATTGGCATGCTTTGGCATTGCCTTCCTCATTTGTACCGCCTTGGTAGCAGACCGTTGGATAGAGGCTGGAAGGCCACCATTTAAAAGCCTTTATGAGTCCTTGATATTTGCTGTTTGGACAGTATCCTTAATTAGTTTGGTGGCCGAATGGCGCTTCAAAATAAGGCTAGTAGGCGTTTTATCCTCCTTCAGCATACTGGCCATCTTCCTTTACTCCTTGACAAAAAGAGACGTGGAAATAATTGCATTGCCACCAGCATTGCAAACCTGGATGTTCATCCCGCACGTAATTTCTTATTTCGTGGCTTATGGGGCACTGTTTGTGGCTGGGCTCGGTGCTGTGCTTTATCTTATTCTACCAAAAGGCATGGCATCTCACCATAGTTTAGGGCTGCAATCAAGAATTGATTTTAGTGATTTCACCTATCAAATAACAAAACTAGGCTTCTTGTTTCTGACATTAGGTTTGTTGCTGGGCGCATGGTGGGGACAAAGCGCCTGGTCCAATTACTGGGCATGGGATCCCAAGGAGAATTGGGCATTGATTACTTGGCTGGTTTTTGCGGCGTACCTACATTTCCGCAACATAGCCTCCATGGACAAGCGAAAGTTATCCTGGGTGGTAATCATCGGCGTTTTAGCAGTAATATTCACCTATTTGGGTATGGGTTACTTGCCTACAGCCAATGACAGCCTTCATGTTTATTCAAATAACTGATTATTTTTTTGAAAAAGATGCCTGATTATTTTTTGCCATGATAGTCATTTTTACCTTTACGCCACCTGACAAAACTGTGACAAATGTCACCCCTTCCAATGAGGTTAGTCATGCACGAATGCCCTTATTTGAAGGAATTTTACAGCGTAATGACAAAGGGAATAAAACACATTCCATTATATTAAATCAAAACCACCAACATCATGAAATTACAGAATTCAATTTTAAGTATCTTGTGTTTAGCACTCTTCATGGGTTTCTCTTCCTGCAAAGGGGATGAAGGTTTGGCAGGTCCAGCTGGACCTACTGGTGGAGTCGGCCCTCAAGGTGCAACAGGTGCAAACGGAGCAGAGCAATGCTTGGAATGCCACAGCAACTCTCAATTGATCACCGCTAAAATGTTCCAATGGGAGCATTCTGGTCACGCAACTGGAGGACACTATGACAGGAACGCAACTTCCTGTGCTGTTTGCCACACCAGCCAAGGATTCTTGGAGCGCATCGCTACAGGAGCTGCGACCACTGCTGAGGCCATCAATGACCCACTGCCACAAAACTGCTACACCTGCCACAAAATTCACCAATCTTACACACAAGAAGATTGGGCGCTTACCCAATCCGAACCCGTTACCTTATGGGAAGGTGGTCAAACGGTGGACTTGGGAAAAGCTAACCTTTGTATCAGTTGCCACCAATCAAGGGTTGTTTCTCCAGCACTGCCAAGCCCCGCTACAGGTGGAACAATTACCATCACAAGTTCGAGGTACGGCCCTCACCACGGCCCACAAGGTGTAATGCTACCTGGCCTTAACGGCTATGAATTAACAGGTCCAGAGCCTTACGTAAATTCAGCACACACCGCATTGCTGGCAAATAGCGACAAAAATGCTTGTATCGTTTGTCACATGGGCACAGCACAAGCTACTAACTCTGGTGGACACACGTTTAGGGTTATCAGTGAAGAAGGTGATATCAACACAGCCGCTTGCGTTGCTTGCCACCCAGTCGCAGGTGACCTGGTCACTTTGGTTGATGAAAAGCAAGCAGAGATTGAAGGATTGTTAGCTCAACTCAAAACAAAGTTGGTTGACAGAGGTCTATTAAATGCAACGACAGACTTAGCCATTGTTCCACAAGAATTCGAAGGACATGAAGCCGGTGCATTTTACAACTACAAATTCGTACAAGAAGACAATAGCCGTGGCGTACACAACTATAAATATGCCAAGGCACTCTTGATAAATTCGATAGCTGCTCTTCCTTAGGAGATAGGTATCTAAGTTCAAATTCGGGTTCTTAATTGATTTACTTTCAACCTTTGAATCGAAAAGAGAACCACGATTAGCTAGCCATGAAAGGTGGCTTCAAGGTTGAGGCCACCTTTCTTATTTCATCTTTAAAGCTTTTTAAAATCTTCCTTAAATGAAACGGATAACTCGAAACAGCAAGCAAGTCCTGCTTTTATTGGCAGTATTATTCTTGTCGGTATATTCAATAAACGCTCAGGAAGAAAGTGAGCCAGTGAAGGATACTCGGCCCGTAAAAAACATGTTCGAAAGCATTTGGCTGATTGACGACCAAACAGTTCTTGTTCCAATTCAAGGTACTTTCGAATGGGATTTCCAGCACCGTTTTGGCAACTTCAATACCGGATACGATGAATTCTACGGCATTTTTTCCCCATCCAATATCCGCATGGGGCTAAATTATACGCCAGTAGAAAATCTTATGGTGGGCTTCGGCTTTACCAAGGAAAGAAAAATGTGGGACTTTCTGGCCAAGTATGCGCTGTTGAAACAGGGCCGGAGTGGTGGCTCTCCTGTAAGCGTAACTTACTTAGGTGTTGCTGGGGTTGACACAAGAGAAATGAAAAGCACACAATACAATGAATCGCTGGATAGATGGTCTTACTTCAACCAGTTGATGGTTGCAAGGAAACTCAATGACCACATCTCGGTTCAGGTTGCAGGTGATTTCTCCTATTTCAATTACCCAGACCATTTTTATACTGCTGAAAATGAATTTATCGGCAGGATGAAAAACAAGCAATTCGGCATGTCTGCTTTACTCAGGGTGAAGGTGACAGATGTAATGTCAGTTATTTCAAGCTATGATTTCCCATTATCCAATCATGATATTAACGAGCCAGAACCAAGTTTTGGATTTGGTCTTGAAATGGTTTCAAGCTCTCACGCCTTCCAGATTTTTGTAGGCAATTACAAAAGTTTAGTGCCTCAAATGAATACCGTCAAGAACCAAAACAGCGACTTCTTGATTGGGTTCAACATTACGAGGCTCTGGAATTGATATTGATCGGATTTCTTTCTAAACCCTTTTTGTGAAGCTAAAATCAAAAGCCATGTTAGTATATGATGCTAACATGGCTTCTTTGTTTTCACACTGAAAAGACTACCTCATCAAAACTATCCGCTTCGCAAAAATTTCACCTAACAGCCTGATTTTCAGCCAGTAAACGCCGCTCGGCAATTCGCTTATATCGAATTTGCTCCGCTCCACCACTTTTGTTTTTTCGGCAAAAACCAGCCGCCCTACCCTATCCCAAACTTCCACGTCAAGCGGCTCACTCGGCATTTTGTTTTCGATGATAAAATGACCGTTGGATGGGTTTGGAAAAACGTTAATGCATTGCTCCGCAACCTCCTCGCTCGAACCGACCAATGGATGGAAATTGTAATTGACAATGCTGTCGCAACCATCTACCGAAGAAAAAGTAAAGGAAAAAGTAAAATCATCCGAATGCGAAACGCCGCCAATGACGATGGGGGGAATGTAATTCGAGTCAATTTCTATTTCATAATTCGCTTTGACAATCAGAAGAACCCCCCAATGCTGAATACAGCCCAGTGAGTCGGTCAGGATGATTTCATGGTTGCCAGGTTCCATCAATACGCTGTCTCCAATCATGATGTTCTCTCCTTCACAAATCGTGAGAATCGTTGAAACAATTGGCGAGTACTCTACATCGAGAAATACCCTGACCAAACTGTCGCACCCGCTCACAGAAGGAAAGATTTGTTCATAAATACCTGATTGTGTGTAAGTTGACCCATTCCATTCAAAAGTTTGGCCTTCGCAAATGGAGACAAATTGCTCCTCCAAAATATTCTGGCCAGCACACGGGTCAATCGTTTCCACAAAGCTCCCCAAACTCAAATTCCAGTACGAGCCGCTACCCGAAGTCTCCCATTTTACCGCCCGCACCATGTAAAGTCTATCCTCCAAAGGCCCAACCGCATCCACAAAAAAAGTGTCCAAAACCACTTGGCTGATATTGACAAAATCCGCTGCCAAACTGTCGAACCGGTAAACTAAATAATGCGAAATCACCTCGCCCGCCGGGGGCGACCAATGCAGTTCAAACCCTTGCCCCTGAACGGTTGCTGTCAAATTTTCAACAGGTTTCACCGGATGCAGCCGTAAGGTCGGGTCGCCCATCAGCGCCGTGTGGACTAGCTGAGGGCCAGGGTAATAATCCGCTTCAGTGGCATTTTGGGTACGCAGCAAACCAAGGCCAATCGGCTCGCCCATCGCCATCCGGTGCAGGGTAAATGGCGGGTTGCCAGCCCAACTGCTGGTCAACGTCCAACCCGGCGAGGCAAGCGGGGCACGTAGGAACGCATCGGGATTGTCCCAGTCTCCGAAGTAGCTGCCGCAGAGCATTGTGAAGATATTTTTGAGCGTATCGTTGGCAAATTCTTGGGTTGTACCGACACCATTTGCGCTCGTGAAACTGCCACTCCCGCCACCAAATGACCACAGGTAGCCCTCGTTTTTCATCGTTGAAAAATAGTCGAGTGAAGCCACGCTGTCAGCAGTGAACATCGGGGCAAAATTGCGCCAGCCACTGGCCGCAGGTGCGCCCAGTGCGATGCCAAGATTGTCGTCCACCAGTGCCCGTCGAGGCACTGCCACCTGTCCCGTTTTGAAGAGGTGGGCTTTCTGGAGGTAACGTCGAGTTAGTTCCACGTCGTTGAGTCCGAAGGCTGGCATGTCGAACAAATCCACCCGCCCAACCGCCAATTCCACCGGGGTTGGAATATCACTTTGGTCAAATTTGCCATCGCCGGGCAAGTTGTGGTTTCGAGAGAAAGTAGCGCTGGTGTTCGTCACGCTGTTGTCCGTCCAATCCCCGTCCATTTCACCATAATAAACATCCGCCGGCCAAGCGCCCCAATGGCTTTCAATATGACCATCGGCGTGAAAATTGCCACTGTACGGTACAGGAACATGGCCAAGCAGGTAAACCATTTTCAAGTCTGGCGTTTGCTCAAATTCGTTGACAATCAATGATTTAACAGCAGTTACCGAGTCCCCTCGGTTCACCTCCAGCTTTTTTACCCGCCATCCATCGCCCCAGATGTCTTGCTCCAATTGCTCGATTTCCGATTGAAGGGGCAGGCTGTATTCGTCATCAATGACGAGCAGCAAGGTGCCACGATGGTCAAGCAGCGATTGGTCAGGGCCAGCGAGTATGTACCCGAATTTTGGACGTTCAGCAAGGCTGGTTCCGGGCACACCGGAGCTGTCAATCACCTGACCGTTGAGGGTCGTCAGCGTCCACCAGGTATTGTTGGTGAGCATGTCAGGGTTGATGGTGATGGTGAGCGGTTCGGTAGGATTACCGCTGTCGCAAATGGCGATGGTGTCCTTTTTCCCAAACCCAAAATCACTGCCGCCTGCCAGCGTATTGCCGCAGGCTTGCAGTAGGTACCAGCCGTGCCCAAAATTGCAGCAGAGGCCATTCCCGTAGAGGTTGTTGATGGTAAAAATGAGCGTCTCACCTTGCGGAACATCCACCGTCCGCTCGATTTTTTCAAATCCTTTTTTGTAAAAAGCATATTCGAAAGGCTGCGTTGTTGACACGCTATCATCCGAGAATTCGGTAGCTCCCCAAGGCAACGTGCCGATCGGTTGCCCCCAAGTCAGTGAGTCAGGGTGCTTTTTAAAAATGGTGTAACCGCCCTCCGACCAGTCCCAGGGCCATGTGAATTCAAGGCGGTCTGGGTTGGTTTCAAATTTTGTGCTGACTTGCACCGAGCGGTTGATAGCATCCTGCGCCGCCGTTTTTTCAATAAAAATAAACATGGCGCACAGTAAGATTATTACTGTTGGACCTGTTGCCCACAAAATATTCAGAATGTTGCGCACCGGCGACGGCGATAGTGAATACAATTTGCTCATTGTCAAAGGTATATAGTGTAAATGCCTTGTCCTTAAACGGCAACAAACGTTCATCACTTGCCGCTACTCGATTCATTTTCCCTGACAAATCTACCTTGTTTAGGTCGTCAATCAGGCCAACACCAGTCACTTTCAGCAGCGCCTCTTTCATCGTCCAAAAACGGTAAAAGTCTCGGTGCGAGTAAACCATATCGCACTCCCGTTTGGAAAAATAGTTGCCCGCTACCTCCCAATAATTGAAGCTCTTGTCAATCACTTCGATGTCGAGGCCAATCTCCCGTTCCGTAAATTCGAAGGCGATGGAAATCATATTTCCCGAGTTGGAAAGGTTGAAAGGTAGGCGTTTTTCAAAACCCTCTAAATAGGGTTTCCCGTATTGTCTTTCTTTGATGACGAGTTCTTCGGCTGGCAATTTCAGCATTTCGCTCCCAAGCTTCCGCAACATGCCCCTGCCCGTAAGGTAAACTATCCTGTCTTTTGTAAAACGATATTTTGCCGATTTGCGAAGCTCAATTGGCGAAAGCAATTTACCGACCTCAAAAGTCAGGTGACTGGGCAGCTTCATTGCATCAAAAAGTAGCACCCGTACGCCCCCTAGGCCGGGTTCATTTGGAAGCTCCAATAATTGGATGACATCCTGTTTAGACTCTTTCATGTTTGTCAAGTTTTGTGTTATAGTGTATTGTAAGAATTGTCAAATAAAATCTAACCAATTTTCAACCTGCTTTTTCCACACAGCCAACCTCCTCCATGCGTTGTTTCATCACTTCAGCCACTTGCCTTCCATGCGGCTCATCGAAAAGCGTGAGGTGGTTTCCACCAATGTCATGGGTGATGACACCTCCGAGTGCAAATTTGTCCCAACCGTAGTTCACAGGGTCATGCAAATAAAACATCTGCTCCTTCGCTTTGAACAGATCTACCTGAACATCAAGTGGTTGCAGCACATACTTCTGATAAGCCTCAATGCTCTTGTCGTACACCTTGCTACCATAAGGGATGTACCCTTCCTCGATTTCATTGGTTTCACTGTTTCGGAACGCCGTGCGCAACCTTCCTTTTTTCTGCTCAAACTGCATCTTAAGCACGTGGGTTTTGTACTCGAAGGTCTTCGCCGGGTCTTTCATCAAAAGCGACAAATTGTAGCCGATTTTTTTCATTTTTTTGTTGAAACCACCTACGGCTCCGCTGCCTGTCCACTCGTCCTTTGCGACCGCATCAAACAACGAAAGCATATGGACTTCCTTTCCCATCGCCTTTAGCTGTTTGGCCATTTCCCAAGCTATGATTCCGCCGAGCGAGTAACCAGCCAGGCAATATGGGCCCGTTGGGTTCTGCCGCATCATTTCCGAGATGTAGTGCGCCGCCATGTCCTCAATGCGGTCAAGTGGTTCTTCTTCGCCGTTTAGTCCACGGGCTTGCAGGGCGAAAATCGGTTGGTCGCCATCCATATATTTCACCATGTTTTGGTAAAAAAGGACGTGCAGTCCACCGCCATGCACGAGGTAAAGCGTTGGTTTCGAGCCACCCTCCCGAATGGGCACGAGTGACGTAAATTCTTTATTCTCAGCCATTCTTGAATGGCCTTTATGGTTAAACCCGTTGAGTTGAACTGCTAATTTACCCAACGTCGAGTGTTGAAAAAGGGTAGTCAGCGGCAACTTCACGCCCGTTTGCATTTTGATTTTCGTCATCATCTGCACAGCTGCCAGGGAGTGCCCACCCAACTCGAAAAAGTCATCGTTAACGCCTATTTTTTCTACACCAAGCAACTCCTTCCAAAGTGCCTCCAGCAACTTCTCGCCTGGCGTACTCGGTGATTGGTATTCTCCAGAGAGAATTGTCAGGTCAGGTTTTGGCAGCGCCTTCCGGTCCACTTTCAGCGAAGTGTTTTGCGGAAACGCATCCATTTTGATGAAGGAACTAGGCACCATGTAGCCCGGCATTTTGCTCCGCAAAAAATCCTTCAATCGTGCTTCCCAGCCTTCATCGAGCGGTACGCCATTTTCAACTACATATCCTACTAGGCGTTGACTGTCCATTGTATCGTTTAACACGTTCACTACACTTTGATACACACCGGGAAACTGCTTCATGGTTTCCTCAATTTCACCCAGTTCAACCCGGTAACCCCTGATTTTTACTTGGTCGTCAATTCGTCCGAGGAACTCAATTTCGCCAGTGGGCAAGTACCGAACGAGGTCGCCAGTTTTGTAACACGGCCTGTCAGTCCGTGTCACGAACCTCTCCGCCGTCAATTCTGGGCGATTCAAGTATCCTGCAGCCACCCCATTTCCACCAATAAAAAGCTCACCGGGAACACCAACTGGTACCTGCTCACCATTTTTATCCAAAATCAACATTTTCACGTTGGCAATCGGAGCACCGATGGCGGCAAATTCGCCGGGGCAAGTTGCCAAGTGTTCCTCAGAAATCAGTTGCCAAGTAGCATAAATCGTTGTCTCCGTTGGGCCATAGCCATTCCACACCTTGCCACAGCAATGCATCATTTTAGCCGCCAATTCTTTGGAAAATGCCTCGCCCCCTGCAATTGCCCGAAGGTTTGTATCGCCTTTCCAGCCCGACATCAAAAGGATTTTCCAAGTTGTCGGGGTGGCTTGCATCACGGTCGGGCGGTAGGTTTCGATTTCTTCCCGAAGGGCAAACCCATCTTTCTTGGTCTCTTCACCCGCTAAAACCAGCGTTGCACCAGTAATCATGGTTAAAAAATAATCGGGAATACTCATATCGAACGCCATGCTCGACACACTGAACACGGTGTCCAACTCATTCATTTCCAGCTGTTTATTGATGGCAAACAGCGTGTTGATGGCGTTGGCGTGACTTATCACTACCCCCTTGGGCTTACCCGTGGAACCTGACGTGTAAATGACGTAGGCAGCCTCCCCCTTGCCCTCTCCCAAGGAGGGGGAGATAGCATCTGCTAACTTGTCCAATACCGAAACCTGAACTTTTAGGTACGTCTCTGCTCCCTCCCCTTGGGGAAGGGTTGGGGTGGGGCCTACCAGGTGCGTGCATCCAGCATCCTCCAAGGTCAAGCGGATACGCTCCTGCGGGTTTCGTGGGTCAATCGGCACATAAGCGCAGCCCGTTTTCAGGATGGCATAAATGCTGACCATCATATCCAGCGAGCGTTCCATGCACAAGCCAACAAATGCCCCAGTTTGCAAGCCATTTTCGAGCAGATGTGCTGCAAGCGCATCGGCCTTGTCATTCAGTTGGCGATAGCTAAGTGATTGATTGTCAAACTTAACAGCGATTTTTTCAGGCGTTCGCTCCACTTGTTTTTTAAAAAGCTCATGTAGCGTCGAATTCAATGGGAAGTCGTTGCAGACCTCACCCCGACCGAATTGCTCCAATCGTTTTTTCTCAAAATCGGGCAAAAGAGAAAGCCGTCCAATTGTGCCGCCGAACTCCAGTTCGGCGCAGGTTTCAACAATGCTCCTCAAAAACACCTCAAACTCCGCCAGTCTCAATCGAATACTTTCCCTTCGGAACAAATCGGTATTGAAGTTCCACTCGAAGTCAATGGTTGAGCCAAGCGGCTTCAGATTGATAAATGAATCAAAGGTTTCGTAATGCCTTGGAATGGCACGAGTAGTAGCATTCAGGCTTCCAAATTTTAGGTTTTCCAGCGGACTGTCGAGGTTGAATGCCACACTTATCAGCGTGTTTCGGCTGGCGTTCCGGCCAATTTTCAGTTTTTTCACCAGCGCCCCAAACGTGTATTGCTGGTGGTCGAAAGCATCGAGCACTTGCTTGCGCACTGTTTTCAAAAAATCCCCAAATGGGCCATCGCTTTTCACTTTCGAACGCACCGGCAGCAGGCTAATGGCATGAGCGACCAGGTTGGCGTTGCCTGGCAAATTATGCCCGGCAGCAGCTACACCCACCACAATATCCTCCTGCCTCGAAATGCGACTCAAATAGGCTTTGTATGCCGCCAACATGAACACATAAAAGGTGCTGCCCTGCTTCGCTGCTGCTTTGCGGATTTGGTTTGTAAATTCTTCATCGAAACTGATTTTCTCTACCGCTCCGTTGAATGTTTTTATAGGTGGGCGGGGGAAGTCAGTGGGCAAATCGAGTGCCGGAACAGCATCCCTAAATTGCTCCAACCAGTATTTTTCGTTTTTAAAAAATGCGTCAAATTGCTGTAAATCAGCCTGTTCCGTGGCGAATTGACTGAGTTGTTTGCAGGAACCAAGACTTTTCAAGTTTTCGAAACTTGGAAAATCTGAGCCGTACAACTCCCCTAGCTCTTTGGTAAGAATACCAAGTGACCACCCATCACAAATGATATGGTGCACATTGATAAAAACGAGGTGAGCCTGCGCCTCCAATTTCACGATTTTAAAGCGCACAAGCGGCCCATTTTGCAAGTCAAACAGGTGTTCGGCTTCCTCATTGTGCAAACCGTAACACGGACTGTCAGTCCGTGCTTCTCCGTTTTGGGTTTTTCTGTCAGTCAATTCGTTTGAGTCAGCGCACGGACTGGCAGTCCGAGTTACGTCCACCAACGGCACCTTAATTTCCAGCTTTGGCAGCACCGTCATTGTCTTTCCATCAGCCGAAAAAACCGTGCGAAGCGCCTCGTGCCTATCCACCAAAGCTTGCAATGAAGTCCGCATTTTCGCTTCGTCAAACTCGCCTTCCAGCCTAATTTCTGTGGCAATATTGTACGCCTTTGAAGCTGCGGGGGAAAACTGGTCAGAAAGGAAGATTTCTTGCTGACCTTCGGTGGTCGGAAACGTGCCGCCGAACTCCAGTTCGGCGGAGGAAATGCTTTCAATAATCCCCACTTCAATATTTGACTCCACCTCCACCGAACTGGAGTTCGGTGGCACAACTATCACGTTTAAATCCTCCCCTTCCCAAGGTTCCATCAGCCCAAGTACGAACATCTCGTCAATGGCATCTTCAAAACCTATGTAAGTCCGCTCAAAATCTGCCTCGGTATGGGCGGTAGAAATGAAACATGGTCGCTCCCGGATATTGATGCCTTTGGTTCGAAGTACATAATTGAACAACCGGCTAAGCGGGCTGGCATCCGCATTTTTTATCATAAAAAACGACGACGCAGACTGAATCATCAGCGGTGCTTTTTTCCGAAGGAAAATCTCGCTGATGCGTTCCGCAAAACGGGCAGTTTTTTCATTCAAATCCACCTGCATGGAAGTGCCGAGTCGCTGGATTTCACTCAAAGCCGCATGGGCTGCCGCCACGCTGATAGGGTTTTTGATAAAGGTGCTGGCGAAGTAGGCGATGACTCCATCCGGTGAGCTGTCGTCGCCATAGCCCCAGTAGCCACCGTCAAATGCGCTCATGTACTTCTCCTTTCCAGCAACCGCTGCGAGCGGGAAGCCGCCGGAGATGCTCTTGCCGTAGGCAGAAATGTCCGCATCCACGCCATACCAAGCCTGTGCGCCACGCTGGTCAAGTCGGAACCCGTTGATGATTTCATCAAAAATCAGTGCTACGCCATTTTGCTCAGTTATTTTTCGGATGGCTTTTATCAGCTCGCCATGCTGCCAATGCGGGTTTTGAGCCTGCACCGGTTCGATGACGACCGCAGCCAGTTCGCCGATTTGGTGCGCCAGTTTTTGCAGCACTTCTGGGTCGTCGTAGTCGAGCACCAGCGTGTTTTCCACCAAAAATTTGGGGACGCCGGGCGACGAAGGCATCGTTTTACTTTCTCCCCCCGAGCCATCGGGGCGAGATTTGAAATGCACCCCACGCACCATGAACTGGTCAATCATACCATGGTAGTCTGTGTCGAAAACGGCGATTTTATCCCGCCCTGTAGCGGTGCGAGCGGCACGAACCGCACCTAGCACGGCTTCCGTTCCAGTGTTTGCCAGCGTCACCCGGTCGTAGCCTGTCATCTCGCAAATCATACGGGCGATTTCGGTGGCCTCCGGCGGCAACAGGTCTATCGAGTTGCCTCGCTGGATGGCAGCGGCGGCAGCTTTTTCCACAAAATCGGGCATGTGGCCGAACAGCGCCACGCCGTAGCTCATCACGTAATCCACGTATTCGTTGCCGTCCACGTCCCAGATATGCGCACCTTTCGAGCGTTCATGGGCAATTTGGTAGCAGACTTCTTTCCATAATTTGCTGAAACCCGTCACGCTGCGAGGGTCGGCGTAATATTGTCGGTGGCGCTGTGCCATCGCCTTCGATTTTGGGGTCATCGCTTCGTACTGTTGCATGAAATCCTGCAACCCGGCACGCTGTTTTTCACTCAAATCATCGCCTGTTGAAATCTTTTTATAACTGTTCAACTTGGCCGTGACGCCCTTGGTGGAGCGTTGGATTTCGACTTCAGGTTGAGGATTTGAGGATTCGTGGATTTGAGGATTTGAGAGGGCAGTGGGTTGGCTAACTGGTTGGGTTACAGATGGTTGAACATTTGCCTGCGCCAACGGCTGTCCTTGCAACAGCGCCAATTGTTGCTGCATCAACTGCAACTGCTGGTTGATGATTTGTTGGATAGCAGGCGAGTTTTCCGCAGAAAACTGTTGCATCGGTTGCTGATAGATCCCACTCCCATTTTCTACTTGCGCAATTTGGCTTGGAATTGTTGAATTAGGTTCCCCTTTTGGGGTCAAGGGCAAAACGGCTGGCGCAAAAATCCCAGCCGGGAGCAGTTCATCCACGAACTCCGCCAGTTCCTCAATGGTCGGAGCATCCTCAAACAGCACCCGAAAACTCAAGTCCAGCTTGAATTTTTGGTTGAAACGGATGATGGCTTGACTCAAAAATAAGCTATCGAAGCCCAGTTCTAGGAAACTCGCCGAGGCATCCATTTGAGCAGGTTCCATGCCGCTCAGTTCGTGCAGCGAGGCTTTGATTTCTGCGATGAGGTTGGGGATGCGGGATGTGATTGTATCTGTCATGGCAGTTGTGCCGCCGAACTCCAGTTCGGCGGGTGGTTTGGTTAAAGCTGTTATTTTTTCAAATTCTTGACTTCCGCCGAACTGGAGTTCGGTGGCACGTTTCGGAGCAATAAAATACTTCTTCCGTTCAAACGGGTAGGTCGGAAGTGGCATACGACGGTGTTTTTCACCTTCGTAAAATGCCTGCCAGTCAACGTCCACACCGTTGACCCAGAGTTTTCCAAGTGTTTTCAGGATGAACGCCACGTCGTTGCGCACCTCTTTTGGGTGCCGCACGGACGCTAATATGGTTCGAGCCTCGCCGGGGAGAGTGGGAAGAGCCCGGGCAAACGTACTAAGCGTCTGTCCGGGTCCCACTTCGAGGAAGATACGGTTCTTATTTTGTGATTGGTGATTGATGATTGGTGATTGGGCGGCCAGCGTCGCAAGTCCATCGGCGAATCGGACGGGTTGACGGAGATGGCGCAGCCAATAATCCACGGAGGTGGTCTCATCGGCGGTGAGCCAAGTGCCAGTCACGTTGCTGACCATGGGGATTTTGGGCGCATGAAGCTCAACACCTTCGAGGTATTTTCTGAATTGGGGTAAAATTGGGTCAATCAATGGTGAATGTGCTGGAACCTTGATGTGGATTTTGGAGCAATCTACGCCAGCTGTCTTCAGAGATTCTTGCAGTTGGTCAATTGCCGAGGCCGTTCCGCTGACCACGAGGCTGTCAATTTTATTGATAACGGAAATGGTATGGTTGGCATCCAAAAATGGTCGGAGCAAGTCCTCCGTCGCCGCCACGCTCATCATGCAGCCATCGCCTTCCAGCGTCTCGAAAAGCTTGCCCCGAACTGTCACCAATCCGAGCGCAGCTTCCAACGACATCACGCCAGCGATGCAGGCAGCCGTGTACTCGCCCATCGAGTGGCCAATGAGTTCGGCAGGCTGGATGCCCCAATGCTGCCATAATTTTGCCAGTGAATACTCAATGGTAAAAAGGCTGGCCAAACCAGCCGCAGGGTTTTGCAGGACGGTTTCATCTGCCTCATTTTTTTCCTTTGGAAAAATTAAGTCCTTGATATCCAGGCCGTGGTGCTGTTCCAATATGGTAAAACAAGTATCCACTTGTTGCCTGAAAAATAGGTTGGTTTCGTACAAGTCCCTCGCCATGTCAACGTACTGCGCACCGCCACCAGGGAACATGAAAACAAGGGATGAGGAATGAGGAATGAGGGATGTTGCCTTTATTACTTCCTGTTTTCCTTCGCCTCCGCCAACAAGCAGGGCATTTCGCTTCGCAAAATGTTGGCGGCCTGTTGCGAGTGTGAAGGCTGCATCTGCAATCGGTACTTGCTTATTTATCTCAAAAAAATAGGTGATGCGGTCAGTCAATTTCGCTAATACCTCGTCGGTCTTGGCAGAAAGTGGCAATAGTTGCGGACTGCCAACTGCCAACTCAGAACTGCCAACTGAAACTGGGGCTTCTCCTAAAATGACATGCGCATTCGTCCCGCCCAAACCGAAGCTGCTCACACCAGCAAACCGTGGTTTTTCGCTTCGCTGCCAAGGCCGTAATTCAGCATTTACTTCGAAAGGTGTGTTCTTAAAATCAATTTGTGGATTGTTTTTTTCAAAATGCAATGTGGCTGGCAACTGCTCATGGTGCAGCGCCAGTGCAGTTTTGATGATGCCAACGATGCAGGCGCCGGCGTCCAAATGACCGATGTTCGTTTTCACAGAGCCGATGTAACACGGACTGCCAGTCCGTGCTTTTTCATCAAAAGATTGGCTGGCATTTGAAACGGAAACGCACGGACTAGCAGTCCGTGTTACGGCTTCGGTCAAGCCTTGAATTTCAATTGGGTCACCGATGAAAGTTCCAGTCCCATGGGTTTCAAAATAGCTAATTTGGTTACTTGTCAGCCCGGCTTTTTCTATGGCTTTTTGGATGACGTCGGCTTGTCCTTTGCTGCTGGGTGCGGTAATGCCCGTTTTATCCGAGCCGTCATTGTTGATGGCACTTGATTTTATGACCGCCCAAACATGGTCGCCATCTTCAATGGCCTTGTCCAATTTTTTCAATACCAACATCGCCATTCCGTGGCCCTGCACCATTCCGTTTGCGCCAGCATCAAAAGCACGGCAGTAGCCATCAGCAGACAGCGGCCCGCCCTCAATGTGCTCATAGCCGCCATTTACCGGCGCTTGCACACGACCACCACCGACGAGCACCATATCGGAGTCACCGGCGAGGAGGCTTTGGCAGGCAAGGTGCACTGCTACCCCACCCGTCGAGCAGGCGGTTTGAACGTTGACGGCGGGGCCTCGAAGGTTCAGCTTGTAGGCCACCCTGGTTATGCTGAAACTGCTATCCGAAGCCAACATTTCCTGGTACCAACCACCACTTTTTTCGAGTAAATCCTTATTTGTCAGTAAGTTATTCAGGGCGTAAGTGTTTCTAGCTACTCCGCCGAATACCCCAATTTTTCCACCAAAACTGTACGGGTCGTAGCCCGCAGATTCAAGTGCTTCATGGGCGGTTTCGAGAAAATGCCTGTGCTGTGGGTCCATCATTTCCGCCTCTTTTAGGTGATAGCCGAAAAAGGCTGCATCGAAGGCATAGGGGTCGCTTAGGGCATAAGCCCGATTTACGATTTTGGATTTACGATTTACGATTATCCCTTCTGCATCAATGTCAGCGTCAGTGACGAGGTGGCTGACGTCCTTCCCTTCCACCAGATTTTGCCAAAACTCCTCGACGCTGTTGGCGCCTGGCAGGCGGCACGACATGCCGATGATGGCAATTAACGATTGATCGATTGACGATTGACGGTTTTCCTCAACACTCGCAACACCAGAATCGTCAATCGTAAATCGTAAATCGTCAATACCTTGATAGCCAAGCTGTTGTGCTGTTTCCCATGTCGCTTCGCAAAGGAAATTATCTTCCAAAACGCCCTTCCAATCTTGGGCTTTTCCAGCGTCAATTTTTTTCTTTTGGTCAAAATGGGTATCTCCCATTGACCGGCTGTCACGGTGGATACCATCGGTCATTTTCTTGTCCAAATCCTGGTAAGGATTGAGCAGACCCTCGTGGAATGGAATATCAAGCGCCCTACACATGGCTCTCATATTGGCCTCAGGCTGTTGAACCAAATCTTCGTACTCCATTCGAAATTGGCGGTCAGAGGGTACTTTTTCCAAGATTTCAACCGTGTTCCGATGGCTCTCCAACCAGACGAGTTCACCAAGTTGCTTCGGGGTGAAGTTGTGCGGATGCAGATAGAGCACCTGGTCCATGTGGTATTTTTCAAATGACCGCACCATGCTGTACGGGTGGCGAACAAGATGGATAAAACGGGCATTTGGGAAGTCGGCCAGGGCTTTTTCCAACGCTAGGCCGTCCAGCGCATAACTCGGCGATTTGTCAACGATTAGGCGGTCGCCACCGACCCATTCCTGCAATTTTGCAAACATCTCAGCAGTCGTCACACCCTCCGCTTCAAAACTGTGGAGCAAAGCTTTGGCATCTTCAGCAGGGCAGTTTTTCAACTCCATGATTGCCCTGATTAATCCTTCTGACCACAAGGTAAATTTACCCTGATATGCTTCGTTACGTTCTGCAAGTGTCTCAAAATGGAGCAGTTGCAGTTCGTTGCAAGCGAACAACCCGGGATGCCCAGCGAGCATGACTCGCAGTAACGTGGTGCCCGAACGGGGCGGTGCAAGGATGAAAATCGGTGCCTGTGAATTGACGATTGACGACTGACGACTGACGATTGGAGGCAGGTGGATTGGGACAATCTTTTTGAAATCGGCAATGTCGGATGGGGTTAGGGTTACTAAATTTTTGGAGTTTGGAAAACCTTCGTTGTTTTTTGAGGAGCGACTGTTTCCAGCCACTCCCCCTGTCGTAGGATTATAAATATGGACAGTATCTTCCAGCAACCTCGGAAGGAGGTTTGGATAATTTTCTTCAAAAAAGGCAGCATATCCTGCTACAGTTGGGTGGTCGAAAATTGTGGTGATGAAAATGGAGGCTTCGCATGCAGTCATCAAGCTGCCGATAAACTTGGCAGCGAGGATGGAATTTCCACCCAACTCAAAGAACTTGTCGTGTCGGCCAATGGGGCTGACTTGCAGTAGTTCTTCCCATTTTTCCGTGAAAATTCTCTCTAATTCGCCCTGTGGGGCTTCGAAATTTTGGGCGAGTTCTGGCCGGTCATTGGCCGGGTCGGGCAATGCTTTCCTATCAATTTTCCCGTTTGTGGTCAGCGGTATTTTCTCTAAAAAAACAACATGTGATGGTAACATGTACGCTGGCAAATTGGCAGAAAGAAAGTCATGGATGTCGCTTATCGTCAGCACAAGTCCCTGATTTTGAACGATATAGGCCACCAACTTGCCTTCGTTTACAACGTGCTGATTTTTTAAGACAACCACTGTCTCCCGAACGGCAGGGTGGTTGGCGATGGCGGTTTCAATTTCACCCAACTCAATCCGATAGCCCCGAAACTTGACCTGAAAATCGGAGCGGCCCAGGAATTCGATGTTGCCATCAGGTTGCCATCGGGCGAGGTCGCCAGTCCTGTAGCACGGACTGTTAGTCCGTGATTTTTCTTTTTGGGTGTCAGCAGGCTGGGAAATGGGAATGCACGGACTGGCAGTCCGTGTTACGAAGCGCTCGGCAGTCAATTCTGGGCGGTTCCAATAGCCACGACCCACCACGGGCTTGGTGCCTCCGATATAAATTTCACCGACTTCACCACGGGGCACTTCCTGCATTTTTTCATCCAAAATGAAAATCTCGTAATTTAGGATAGGGATTCCGATAGGCGCCTTAGGCTCATTGAAACCTTTGGGGAAGGTGAAATAGGTACAGTTGACCGTTGCTTCGGTAGGGCCATAGAGGTTGTAAAGCTGGCCTTCCGGGATGATTTGCTCGTGCTTTTGCGCCAGCGAAGTAGGGCAAACCTCGCCACTGACGTTGACGAGTTTCAGGCTTTGCAGCTTTTGGACTGGCGCTTGTTCGAGCAGTAGGGTGTAAAGCGAAGGCAGGGTGAGGATGTGGGTTACGTTGTTTCTAAAAATAGTATCAGCAAGTTCCGCCATGTCTTTCTCCTCACCCTGACGAGGCAAAACAAGGGGCGCACCTTGCAATAATGTCCAGAAAATAGTAAGTACCGAAACATCGAAGCTAATGGAGCAAGTGAGCATCATGGCTCCGATGAGTTCCGGTGCGATGGCCTGCTGGCCTTCGAGTTGGTTGCAAAGGTTTTCATGGGTAATCATGCAGCCCTTGGGCTTTCCGGTGGAACCGGAAGTGTAAATCATGTAAGCCAGGTTGGCTGGATTTACGATTGACGATTTACGATTTACGATTTTGGGAAGGGGCTGGTCAAGCTTTATGATTTTTGCTTTTGCATTTATGAGTTTTTGGGTCAAATGGCTTTGGGTTAGGATGACTTTTGCTGCGCAATCTTCCAGCATAAAGGCCATGCGGTCGGTGGGGTAATCCACGTCTATGGGGACATAAGTGGCTCCGGCTTTTAGGGCTCCGAAAATGCCTATTATCATTTCAAAGGAACGCTCCAAATAGATGGCGACGAAATCTTCTGTTTGGATGCCGAGTTGTGTAAGTTGTGAGGCGAGTTGGCTAGAACGGCGGTCAAGCTCAACGTAAGTCATTGATTCTGAACCAAATACAAGTGCAGTTGCATCAGGGCAACGGCGGACTACCCGCTGAAAAATATCATGCAGACAAATATCGGATGGAAACGTTGGTACGCTCGATACGTGTTTGTTTTCCTTCATAGTGGTATGCTTAATGCAGGCTCTGCCAAGCTGCATAGTATTTGTTCTATTCAGTGCGAAAGGGAGGTGAGATTTCTGGAAGACCTAATAGCTGCAATCGCTAATTTTATAGCCAGCAGATTTGAATGGGAATAGTCGGTTAGAATTAATGAAAAATCTAAAATTTGCGGGGAGCAATATCAAAATAGTGTACAAAAATAGTCCAAAAATGGTTAAGACACAAATGGTTTGATGTAGTTTTACCAAATCTTTTATTCTACCCTCCCCTACGCTATGGCCTGATTGTTGGATTTTTAATGTTTCACAACCCGTGACTAAGGCATTTTTTGGGATTGCCGGTCCAACAACAACTTGTGACTGAATGAATAATTTACACAATTCACTGACTTTCAAGATTTTAGCAATTTCTTTCCTTCTCTTTTTGGCCCCGCTGTCTGCTTCAGCCCAATTTGACTACAACCAAATTGTACTGCCCGAAGGGCAGCGCCCTACCTCTTTTGAAGATTATCTGGTGCAGCTTGCTTGGATGAACAGCCCTGAGACCAAAATATTGGAGTACGAGAAAACGAAAGAAGAAAAGGAAGTTGACTTGCAACGGATGGACTGGATGAACGATGTAAATTTCGGTTTCAACATCAACGAAGTTAGCCTCTCCAATGTCTTGCAGCCAAGCCCAGACAATCTGGTGCTTTATCCCTTGTACCAGTTTTCAACCAGTGTTAGCCTCGGAAGTTTTACCACAAATAAAAAGAAACGGGAAATTGAAGAGGTGGATGTCCTAATTTCAGAAATGGAGGGAAATCAACACAAAATGAAAATCAGGGCGGAAACTTTGGCTCGCTACCGCAAACTTTTACTTGCCATCGAAACCCTTAAGGTGCGCACTTCTGCTGAGGAAGACACTCGCAATGTTTACCAAATTTCACAGCAGCGCTTCAAAAATGCTGACCTTGACATGGAGGACATGCTGCGAGCCTCGGAGGCTTACAACAACGCCACAGAAAAAAGACTTGCCGCCGAAACTGACATTCAACTTTCCATTATTGGTATGGAAGAAATGATTGGCATAAAATGGGAAAATGCCAGAAAGGCTGAGGAGCGTTATAAAAAATAGCCTAGTCCTGATTATTTCAAGACACCAGCTTCAATAAGTTTATCCAAATAAAGACGAGCACCCACTTTGTTCACATGCTGGTAATCACCAAATGCTTCCGTTTCCGTCACGGCATCTTTAAAATCCTTCACGGTTGCTCCGGTTGCCAGGCTGATGTCCCTCATTAAACTGTCCAGGTTACCGATTTTGGGCAAGAATGCTGGAAAGTACGGATTCACCACCATTTCTACCCTAGTGCCTTTTTGCTGGGCATATTTGACCATATCCATTAGGGATTCCATCATTTTCGGCGAATAATGAAAACGCAAAGTGGTCTGTTTGTCCACATCATTTACCATGCTTTGTGAAATGACTCGGTCCAGCAACCAGTCCTTGTCCGATTTTTTCCAATAATAAAACGTGCGCTGAAAAACTTCACTGTTGCAACGGTACAAGTGGCTCAATTTGCCAGCATAAAAATCGTTGCGAAAATCTTTGGCAAGCAGGTTAGAAAGCCGTTCGGAGTATGGCGTGTAATGGTTAAATTGGTAAGCCAGCTTGTTGTCCATCCGCACACTGTCCATCATGGAGATATCCACCACCAATACTTTGGGCGCCGGGTGGCGGTCGAGGTAGTCCTTGACGAGGAGCGCTCCCAAGTCAATCGGCATGCCATTATAGCTGAGGTTGGCGGTGGTGAGTCCTGTCTTTTCTTCTGCATAGGGCTGGTAGTAAGAAAGTCCCCTAGAATTTCCGATAAAAAGCACGTCCTCAGTCTCGGTGCTGTTGTAAAGCCGAGAGTACCGGAATTGGCTTTCCTTTGTTATTTTACCCAAAAACCAACCTCCTGCCCTATCGCACAGCAGCGCAACGGCTAGGGTCGCAAATATCCAGTATGCTTTTTTCATCGTGAGTCTTTAAAACTGAAAGTAGATAAATGCTCCGCTGCCAAACGAGCCGAAGAATGCCAGCAACAGCAGCAAAATTGCGTAAGCAGCCACCCTGAAATTCGGGTTTTTAAAAGCCAAACTGCTCCAGTGCATCCGCAAATTACTTACCTCAACAACGAGCAGGATACCAATGAGCAGCACTCCTTTCATCACCGTGAACTTGCTCATCACGTTCACAAAACTAAATCCTTCCATCCCAGCTATTCCAGCAAAAAGGTCGTTGGCATTCTCGAAATTTGGACTGCGGAAATAAACCCAAGCCACACAGGTGAAAAAATAAGTCAGGCCAATGTTCACACCTGTTTTCAGTGCCGGGGGAAAACGCAGGCCACTCATCAGTGCGCCGAACGGTTTTCCTAGCTGTCGCTGCGCAATGAGATACACGCCGTGCAGGAGACCCCAGAATACAAAAGTCCAGTTGGCGCCATGCCAAAGGCCACCGAGCAGCATAGTCAGCATGTTGTTTTTATAGGTAGCCAACTTGCCGTTGCGGTTGCCGCCAAGTGGAATGTACAAGTAGTCACGCAGCCAGCTCGACAGTGAAATATGCCAACGTGACCAAAATTCACTGAAGTTTTGACTGAAATAAGGCGTTCGGAAGTTTTCGTTAAAATCGAATCCGAGGATGCGGGCAAAGCCGATGGCAATATCGGAGTAGCCCGAAAAGTCGCAGTATATCTGGAAGGAATAAAAAATAACACCGATGAGCAAGTTCACCGAAGCAAAACCATTTGGCTCCATGAAAATCTGGTCAACGAAGGGTGCCAGCGAATCTGCCACCACGCATTTTTTGAAAAACCCCCAAAGCACTCGTCCAGTGCCGGAGACAATCCTATCCCAATTGAACTCGTGGTCCCTGTGGAATTGTGGTAAAAAATCAGCGGCCCTGACAATTGGGCCAGCGACCAACTGCGGCCAAAATGCAACAAAAGTGCTAAATCTTAGTAGGCTCTTTTCAGCTTGGATTTGCTTCCTGTACACGTCAATTGTGTAAGACATGCTCTGAAAAGTGTAAAAAGAAATGCCGACTGGAAGGATAATTCTCAAAGTGTGCACCGAGGGGTTCATCCCAAAATTCTGAAGAAGCGTGACGAAGGAATCGGTGAAAAAGTTGAAATATTTAAAGAATCCCAGAAAACCT
Organism: Saprospiraceae bacterium; assembly: GCA_021739645.1. Taxonomy (GTDB): domain Bacteria; phylum Bacteroidota; class Bacteroidia; order Chitinophagales; family Saprospiraceae; genus UBA6168. Next base: position 30,988 of record JAIPBL010000062.1, read on the forward strand.
AAGTTGAGCACCATGCTGATAATCAACAACTTGCGACGTTTTTTATCGTCGTTCACATCTTCCATGCTTCGACCAAGGTAGTAGTCAACCAAAGTTGAAATGGCAATGAGTGAAAGAAATCGCCAATCCCACCAACCATAAAAAATATAGCTGCCAATGAGGCTGAGCCAAAGTCTTGCGTTTCCCTTGAGCGAGAAATACAGTGGCAAAAACAAAGCGATGAACGCCAAAAATGTAAGGCTATTGAAAATCATGTTTTCTCAATTGAAAATTGAAAACGGATAATTGAAAATTGGCGTCGGTGTGCCCTTTCTCAATTTTCAACTTTCAATTTTCCTTTCAAAACCGCTGCCCATTTCAAATAGGCCGCCCCGTTTAGGTGGACGCCGTCCAGCGTGTAGGCTGCATCCAAATTTCCGTCCAAATCCTGCATGACGCTGTACAAATCAATGAAAATCAAGTTTTTCGCTTGCGCAAATTGCTTGATTTGCTCATTGAGCGCATGCACATCATCGTTGTCCACGGCTGTGGGACTGACATTGTTGTTGACTGGCAGTACGCTCTGTAGAAAAAGCTGCGTGGAGGGGGATTTTGTCAAAATTTCATTGACTAGCCGCTCGTATTTCGGCCAAGTTTGGGAGGGGGAAATGAAGGCTAGGTCGTTGATGCCAGCCATCAGAAAAATCTTGGAGGGGTGGTGACGAAACACTTCGTCGAGGCGTTCTCGCATCCCGTCGCAGTGGTCGCCAGGGATGCCACGGTTCAGGATGTTTGGGTTGCCCAGCAGTTCTGTCCACTCGCCGGCAGCGGTAATGCTGTTGCCGAGCATGACGATGGCCCCGTCTTTTGGAGGTAGCATTTCAAACAGGTTTTTGCGATGAAAATAGGTCTTCTCGATGCCCCGGTTGTTGATTTTTGCCCAGAGGTTGCGCAGGCCACCGTATTTGTGGATGGCAAACGCAATGGCAGCCAGCAACAGCAGGTTGATTATTAGCGAGATATAACCCAGTTTGTTCATTAATTGCTTTCGGCTCTAAGTCCCTGTACCGTCTCAAAAGCCGATACGACTGGAAACTCAATAGCACCCCGCTTGGCCATCTTTTCGGCATAAAATTGCAGTAGCCCGAACAGTTTTTCAGCGGACTGCCACTCCCCGTCTCCGCTGCGCCACCAGCTCAGGAGGCGGTGGTGGAATTCGTTGAGCAGGTTGATTTCCTTCAGTTTTTCCTCGGTGGTAAAATCCCCGTTTTCCATCATCACCCGGATGGAGATGGTCAAGTTCACTGACACGAGGCGGTGAAAATGGGACTTGGTGGCTTCGTCCCAGGCATTGATGGCGGTTATCGTTTCTTCGGCGGAGTATTGCATTTTTAGAATCGGTTTATTTCAAAACATCTTCAATTGTTACGCTCACCTTGTGCTCCGTGTGCTTAAAGTTTTTATTTGGGTTGCCCATTTTGAATAAGCCTTTTATTTGTCGGAAAACAAAAGCAGGCATCGCCGCTACGGCATTCCAAACAGGCTGGGGTGCTTGGCTCAGTTTCAGCGTCCAGAAAATGGTCAGGATGAACAACACAACAGCCACCACAAGCGCCAAAGATACCCACAGGTTTATGAACAAACCAAGCACGGCGAGGCCAAAAGCGGCGAAGAGCATCACGAACATGGGCGGGGCGATGGTCACGAGGCCGAATAGCCACTGGTTCCAACTAAAGTTGAAAAGGCCACGGCGCAGGATGCCGAGTGAATTCGGGATGTTCTGGAAGTAGCTGAACAACCAACGGCTGCGCTGCGTCTCAACGGCGTCGGCGCTGGTCACTTTCTCGTCGTAGCAAATGGCATCCCAGGCGTAGGCGATTTTGGTGTCTTTGCGGAGCAAAAAATTCTGTAGGATTTTGTCCTCCTGAAGCATTTTCTTCCATTGGTGCTTGCCCTGTTCGATTTCGGGACTAGCGAGGTATGCCTTGTACAGCTCGGACTCCACGGCCATTCCACTGCCACTGATTACTGCTGAGGAACCATTGCGATACGGCGCTACCCTATCAATGTAATTCTTGTAAAACTCGCCCAAAGCATCGGCGCATGCCATCAGTGTGTCGAGGTTTTTGGCGGTGCGCTGGCCTTGAATAGCTTGGTATCCGGCGTTTGCGTAGCGGTTTATTTCGGTCAAAAAATCAGGGTGTGCCAAGTTGTCCGCATCGAAAACCGTGATGTAGTCGTGTGGTCTGACGAAGTTTTCAATGCCATGGATGATTGATTTTGCCTTTAGGTTGAGTGGATGTGAAGGCATAAGCACGGTCAATTTCTCATCCTCAATGTCCCAATTGTTGAGGTCGCACCCATCTGCCACGAGGTAGATATGGTGGTTGGCGTGGAGCTGTTTGAGCAGTGATTTTATGAGTCCCTTGGCGATGTCAGCGTTCTTGTAGGCAGTGATGACAATGCCATAATCAAATTCAATTGGCTGCTTTGGTGACTTGATTCTTTCCTTTGAAAACAAGGAAAAAAAGACGTTTAACGTTGGCATTACCAAAAAAAAGACAAGGCTTGCAGCAAGAATGACGAAAATGTAATTCAAAAAATCCATCGTGGTTGTTCAGTGTTTTGGCAAAAATAGTTGGTTTCTGGCAAAGGGAAGGCCTAGGTTAACTAGGCCCATCATTTTTAAAATAAAGTAAGGGGGGTAGAGTCTGGTCGTATTTTGATTGATTCGGTAAAAGGGAACCGACTCAAGTTGATTGAATGTATGGGGGGTAGAGACTGGCTTTTCTTTCTGACTCCTGGGTTTACTCATTTTCCTGAGAAAAAAGTAAGGGGGGTAGAGTCTGGTCGTATTTTGATTGATTCGGCTTTGAAAACCGGCTCAAGTTGATTGAATGTATGGGGGGTAGAGACTGGCTTTTCTTTTCGGTTTTTGGGCTAAATCTTTCTCAAAAAAAAAGTAAGGGGGGTAGAGTCTGGTCGTATTTTGATTGATTCGGCTTTGAAAACCGGCTCAAGTTGATTGAATGTATGGGGGGTAGAGTCTGGCTTTTCTTTTCGATTCTGGGGCATACTCATTTTCCTGAGAAAAAGTAAGGGGGGTAGAGTCTGGTCGTATCGTTTGCTCGGTGAAATTCCACCGGATTGCATTCATAAATGCTTTCAGGTTGATAAAATCGCCTTTCAGCAGAAACATCAAACTGTTTTTGGGCACTGTGAACAGGAAAAGGAACACACAAAATACCCGCCATTGCGACTTAGTCTTGTTACGTCGTATGAAAAGCAAGCGGTTCCGGTTGATGTAGTAGGTTTTAAGGGTGCTGATTTTGCTCACGGAATAACTTTCCTTGTGGTAAATCTTCGCATTTGGCTCTACCCACACTTCGTAGCCCGCCCGTCTGATTTGTTCGCACCAGTCCAATTCTTCGTAATACAGGAAAAATTCTTCCGACATCATTCCTGCTTTACTCAACACTTTCCTGGGCACCATCATGGCGGCGCCGTGTGCGTATGCTGTTGGTTGTGCTTTTTGATACTGTCCTTTGTCCAACTCCCGCTCTCCGAGAGTGCTGTTCCGGGCAGTGAGCGGATGGACATGTGTAGTACCAAGGTACTGAATCACGTCCGGCTCACTACCCGGTCTAGCGTTATGATAACAAATTTTCGGACTTGCGATGCCGATTCCGGAATTTGTGCTGAACAGTTTCAGGAGCGTTTCGATAGCTCCTTCCGTAAGTTCAGCATCGTTATTGAGGAAGAACAAGAAGTCACCTTTGCTTGCTTTGATGCCAAGGTTGTTGCCACCTGCAAAGCCTAGGTTCTTTTCACTTCGGACATAAATTACTTCCGGATAATGGTTTTTAAGGTATTCTTCTGGGTTTACTGTTGAGGCATTGTCCACTACCACCACCTCCAAATCTTTACCTCCGAATCTGCGAACGGATTCGAGCAATTCACAAGTGACTTCCAGCGAATTATAGTTGATGGTGATGATAGAAACCATATTTGTATTAAACGTCTTCTTCTTGAATTATCGCAAAAGGGGTTTTTGCAATGATTTTCATGTCGTACCAAAACGAATGATGGTCAGCATAAGTCACATCCAAGGAGATACGTTCTTCGGTTGACATGTTGTTTTTTCCACGTTTGGTCACTTGCCACAGCCCCGTAAGTCCGGCAGGCGCAAGGAAACGCTTCGCCCAAAGGTCTCGGGTTAATTGCTCCGCTTCGTAAAGTGGAAGTGGCCTGTTACCCACTATCGACATGTCGCCTTTTAGGATATTGAATAACTGTGGAAGCTCGTCGAGACTTGTTTTTCGAATTAGCCTACCGGTTTTCGTTACCCTTGGGTCGTTGTTGATTTTGGTAAAAAGCGCGCCACTATCTTTAGCAGAATACTGGTTCAGGTGTTGTAAATCTATTAGCCGTTGGTCAGCATCTTGAAACATAGAGCGAAATTTCAAGAATTCAAAAACTTGGTAGCCTGTTCCAACCCGTCTTGATCGATAAATGACAGGCCCTCTTGACTCAAGTTTTATGGCCAATGCCACAAGAATAAGGACTGGGCTGAATGCCAGAATCGCAATCAAAGAAAATACAATGTCAAAAAATCGCTTGGCAAAAGAGATACGAACGCCAACCTGCTCAGATTCGTCAAGGGACACTGTATCGAAATCTCTTAAAAATTGGGTCAAAAAGTCAACCCTATCACGCAATACTTGCCAGTGCACAGGGACATCATAGTAGTCATCAAACCCCAATTTAAGTGCCTCTAATTTATGGTTGAGCCCATCACGGTTCATGGCAATTAGCGGGATGTACTTTAACTGGGAATGTTCTTTTACATTTTGGAGTAAAAGGAAATTTTCTTCTTCAAGAGAACCGAATTCACAAACGATTGCTTTTGGTAAATCTTCATTGTGCTGGGTAGCGACCGCATTGTGCAGCCATTGGAAGGCAAGGAACGAGTTCTCGAATTCTCGAATATTAAAGCCAATGTTGATGCCAGACGAATTGATTAGGCACTCGTTGAAGGAACCATCAAAACCCAGGACAACAATTTCATCCAAAACAGAATCCAAGTCTTGCAAAGGTAAATTTGAGTTCATAATGCCGATTTTAATTTGTTACCAAGGTTAAAAACCTATTTGTCTCACTTAATTAAATTGGGGGGGGACAAATATCAGTTGAGTACAAACGTGTCAGACTCATAAAGAACGTTTTCAATTCGTTTTTTTAGTGAAATTGGGTTGAATGGCTTGGTCAGGTAGTCATCAACTCCCCAACGGAGACAGTTCTTGACGTCTTCTTCACCGTCGTTGCCGGAAACGACAATTACAGGAATGTCACGGAAGAAGCCACTTTGACGGATGTTTCTAAGGAATTCGTCGCCACTGAGTCGTGGCATGCTCATATCGAGCAGGATAAGGTCGGGGAGGTTGCCTTTTACAAGCCAAGCCATGCCTTCAAGTCCATCTTTCGTTGTGATGACTTCGTAGGATTTGCTCAACATTGTCCCCAACAGTAATCGAATGCTTTCGTGGTCCTCAATAATTAGGATCCTTTTTCTAGCGCTGTTCATGTTTGTGTTTGTTTTGGTTACTAAAAATTGTAAGATAAAATGCCCTTAACTTAAATTAAAAACAAAATTGACCAAGGGAGAATCGAGACAAGGTTCCTCAAGGTATTAAAAAAAACAAAATAGTCCTAATGAGAGGAATTGAGAGGAGAATGGGTGTAGGACAAATTTCCCAGAATGTTAAATTTACGGGAAAAAGATGACACAGCAACAAATTTCCCAGGCGAAGGATCAGTTTGAAGAAAACCTCAGAAAATGGTTGAAAAGCCAGGAAGGACAGACTGACGGTTATG
>JAIPBL010000003.1 GCA_021739645.1 Saprospiraceae bacterium
TCGGCGGTGTGACTCCGCCGAACTGGAGTTCGGCGACACAACACAATCCAGCCTCGTCAAATCACCATGTTATGAAGTAAATACTCATCGCCGCACTGATTGTGCAGTTCCCATTTTTTCTACTGGGTCAAACACTGCCAACACCCGCAGCAGACCGGATGGCAGGCATTGAAAAACGAAAGTTGCTGCTAGATAATTCGCTCGTTTCCAACGTGCCATTCAAGTCAATAGGCCCCTCGATTCAAAGCGGGAGAGTGGACGATTTGGAGGTTTCGCCGCAAGACCCCACCCATTTTTACGTGGCTTACGCTTCCGGCGGGCTTTGGAAAACGGAAAACAACGGGCAATCCTTCGACCCAATTTTTGACAACGAGGCCGTGATGACCATTGGCGACATCGCCGTGGATTGGGACAAAAACACCATCTGGGTGGGCACGGGCGAAGTCAACTCCAGCCGAAGCAGCTATGCCGGGGCAGGCATGTTCCGCTCCGACGACGGCGGCAAGACCTGGCAACAACGTGGCCTTGAAGAAACCCACCACATCGGTAGAGTAGTGTTGCACCCCACCGACCCAAATACCCTCTGGGTGGCAGCCCTCGGCCACCTCTACTCGCCCAATGCGGAGCGGGGTGTTTTCAAAACAACGGATGCTGGCGCAACATGGCGAAAGGTGCTTTTTGTGGATGAAAACAGTGGGGCCGTTGACCTCGTCATTGACCCAAAAGACCCGAACACGCTGTATGCCGCCATTTGGCACCGGGAGCGTCGGGCCTGGAATTTGGTGGAGTCTGGCCTGGGTTCTGGCATTTACAAAAGCACGGACGGCGGCGAAACTTGGGCCAAGATTTCTGCCGAAGGCAGCAGCTTCCCTGATGGTGAAGGCACGGGCCGAATCGGCTTAGCCATCGGTGAAAAGGATGGCAACTCGGTGGTTTACGCCATCGTTGACAACCAAAATCGCAGACCCAAGGAGGCCAAGGAGAAAACGGAAGATTTGACCAAAGACGATTTGCGGAGCATGACCAAAGACGCATTTTTGAAACTGGACAAAGACAAGGTTAAAAACTATTTGAGCGACAACGGATTCCCCAAAAAATACAACGCTGACAAGGTTTTTGAAATGGTGAAAAAAGATGAAATCACCCCAAATGCCCTCGTCGAATTTACCGAAGATGCCAACTCGCTGCTATTCAATACACCAGTTGTCGGGGCAGAAGTTTATGTTTCAACTGATTTCGGCAAGTCATGGAAAAAGACGCACGACGGCTACCTTGACGACCTGTTCTACAGCTACGGTTATTATTTTGGGCAAATTCGGGTTGCTCCGCAAAATGCCGACCGAATCTATGTTTTTGGGGTGCCAATTTTGAAATCAGAAGACGGCGGCCAGAGCTGGAAGTCCATCGGCGGGGACAACGTTCATGCTGACCACCACGCACTTTGGGCCAACCCCAACCGCTCCGGCCACCTTGTGCTCGGCAACGATGGCGGCATCAACATCAGCTACGATAATGGGGAAAACTGGATAAAATGCAACACCCCGGCAGTTGGCCAGTTTTATGCCGTGGCGGTGGACATGGCCAAGAACTACAACGTTTACGGCGGCCTTCAGGATAACGGAGTCTGGACTGGCCCGCATACCTACGAAGCGGATGTGAACTGGCACGACAGTGGCCAGTATCCCTACAAATCCATCCTCGGCGGCGACGGGATGCAGGTCGCAGTGGACACCCGGGACAATGAGACCGTGTACACGGGCTTTCAGTTTGGAAATTACTACCGCATCAATCGAAGTAGTCGGGAATCGGAGCGCATCACGCCGCAACATGACCTCGGCGAACGCCCCCTTCGTTGGAATTGGCAAACGCCCATCCACCTCAGCCGCCACAACGAAGACATCCTCTACATCGGTTCGAACAAGTTGCACCGTAGCTTCAATCAGGGCAAAGACTGGGAGGCCATCTCCGGTGATTTGACCAATGGCGGCATCAAAGGTGATGTGCCGTTCGGAACCTTGACCTCGATTCACGAAAGCCCGAAAAAATTTGGCCTGATTTACACGGGTTCCGACGGTGGGCTGGTGCACGTGACCCGTGATGGCGGCAACACCTGGGCGAACATTTCGGCGGGTTTGCAGGCTGGGTTTTGGGTGAGCCGGGTCGAGGCTTCAGCCGTAGTATTGGGAAGGGTTTATGTTTCCCTCAACGGTTACCGCAATGACAATTTTGAGGCAATGGTTTACGTCTCCGAAAACTACGGCGATACCTGGCAACGCATCGGCACTGACTTGCCGCAAGAGCCGGTGAACGTGGTGAGGGAAGACCCAAAAAATCCTGATTTGCTCTACGTGGGCACCGACCACGGATTGTACATTTCACTCGACCGTGGCCAACATTTTATGCAAATGAACAAGGATTTGCCAGCAGTAGCGGTGCATGATTTGGTCGTGCATCCCCGTGAAAATGAGCTGGTGGTGGGCACGCATGGCCGCTCGATGTTCCTCGCAGACGTGAAGGAGGTGCAGCAGCTTGTGGACAGTGTTTTGCAAAAAAACATCTATGCCTTCGAAATTCCAAAATTGCGGTACCGGAGCAACTGGGGAAACCTTCGGAACTCGTGGAGCGAAAAAGCACCTGAACCAGATATTGAATTGGGCGTATTTACCAAGTCCGGTGGGAAGCTGAAAATAACGGTGATGACGGGCGACTTGAAGTTGAAAACTTGGGAGGTGGACGTGACGCACGGTCTCAATTACCCGGAATACCACGGCGATATTTCGGACAGCGCAGTCACGGCTTTTGCGAAGCAGCTGAATGAAAAAAAGAAAAAGGGCGACAAAGAGATACTGGTGGAAAAGGCCAAAAACGGCAAATACTACCTCAAAAAAGGCAGTTATAAAGTCGTGTATGAAAAAGATGGCAACAAGGCGAACGCCAACTTTGTGATTGAGTAGGTGTTTTTGAAATATAAACCTTGCATGAAAAAATGCTTTTTAACACTGGTCTTTTTTGCTTTTTGCTTCGCAAACCTTTTTGGTCAAATGCCAAATCGGTGCGGTGCGGTTCATGAAATTTGTTCAAATACAACTACTTTTTTCCCTAAGGAAATTCCAAAAACTAGCGTGACTGAACGGATGGTGGTGAACATTCCGGTGGTGGTGCACGTCGTCTGGAATTCAAGCGTCGAAAACATTTCCAACGAGCAGATTTTGTCACAAATTGACGTGCTGAACGAGGATTTCAGTGCTGGCAACATCCAGATTGGTGGCATTCCTGCTATTTTCCAAGCATTGATTGCCGATGTTGGCTTTCATTTCTGCCTCGCCTCCAAGGACCCAAGCGGCAACTCTACTACAGGCATCACCCGCACCCAAACCAGCAACAATATCGGGATTGGTGGAACGTCGGCTATCCACCACAGCAGCCAAGGCGGTCACGATGCCTGGAACCCCGACAAATACCTTAATATTTGGGTGGCGAAATTTGCCGGGGGAATCGGCGGCGTCGGGTCGTTCCCTGGCGAAGGCCCAGCAGACGAGCAGGGTATCGAGATAAACTACAAGCAATTCGGCACCTTCGGAACGGCTACCAACCCGCCCTATCACCTTGGCCGCACTTGCACCCACGAAGTTGGGCACTATTTCAACCTTAACCACCTCTGGGGCCCCAGCGCCAACAGCTGCTGCAACGAGGATGATGGCGTTGCTGACACTCCCGTTTCTTGTGAGGATTATCTGAGTGAATGTCCCTCCGGCACCACTTTCTCCTGCACTGCCCCAGATATGTGGATGAATTTTATGAACTACACCGATGACGCCTGTATGGCCATGTTTTCGTTGGGGCAAAAGCTGCGGATGTACGATGCGTTGAACAATTTCCGGGCAGGGCTGCTAAACTCCGACGGTTGCCAAGCGGTGGCGACGGAGGAACAAGCGGTGGGGACGGAATTGAGGATTTTGGGCAATCCTGTGCGAGCGCAATTGAATCTTGAAATTAGGTCGCAAACAGGTAGTCCCTGGAAGTTGGAACTGGTGAACATGCTTGGCATCCCCGTTTTTTGCGAAGCGAAAATGGCGAATGCCCCCGTTTCAATCGATTGTCAGCCGTTTCCACGGGGCATTTATTTTTTAGTTGCTTCGCAAAACGAGACCAGAATCGTGAAGCGAGTTATCTTAATTTGATGCTTATTTGGCGTACTGCTTGCCTGCTCCTTGCCAGTCTATTTTCCCATTTTTATCCGCAATCATTCTCGCAGCCAAAGTGTAAGCTTGACAAAATTTCAGCACGTAATCGTAGTCAAGTGAATCAGCATTGTCGGTCGCTTGGTGGTAGTATTTGTAAACCTCTTCGTCCATTTCTTTGATGCCCGGCGCAAAATCAACAGCAGGGATGCCGAGTCTCGCAAAAGAAATATTGTCTGATCGTTCGTACAGGTTTTGCTCAGGTGCCGGGTCGCCGAGCATGTTCAAACCAACTTGCAAACCGGCTTGCTTCATCTCTTTGTCCACATTGGTAAAGCCCATGCCGATGACGTTGAAATGTTCGGTACTGTTGTACCCAGCGCCATCGTTGTTGAGGTTGAAAACCATTTTATCCATGGGTAAAAGCGGATGGTCGGCGTACCATTGGCTGCCCAACATCCCCATTTCTTCGGCAGTGCAGGCCAATATCAGCACGGAGCGTTTGGGCGGGTTGGCGGCAAGTTCTTTGGCCGCCGCCATCAATGCGACCGTGCCAATGCAGTTGTCTCGTGCGCCATTGAAAATGCTGTCTTGTGGGGTAAATGCAGCGCCGCCTAGTCTGCCCATACCAATATGGTCGAAGTGCGCACTGAGGATGATGTACTCGTTTTTCAGGGAGTCGTCAGTGCCTTCGATGATGCCGACGATGTTGTTGGCCAGCAATTTTTTAGTGTCGCCAATGACGATGTTGAGCTTGGCGGCGACATTTTCTTGCTCTTTGACCAATTGTAGGATTCCAGGGTTTTGCTCTTGCACCCAGCCGTAGATGATATTGCTCTCTGCTTCATCTTTCGTAATGTCCATGCGCTCCTTCCCAAAAAAACTCTTGGCAAACTGCCACGGCATGGCTAGACGGTAGGCTTCGAGCAGCGCAATGGCGCCGTGGTTGGCTGCAAATTCCTGTTTTTTAGGCATGGACCTCATGACTTCTGCTGGGTCATTTCCATCTGGCGTACCGGTTATCGTGAGCACAATTTTGCCCTTCACATCGATGCCTTTGTAGTCGTCAATTCCTCGTGCTTCGTCCACCCAGCCGTTGCCAACGAATACGATTTCAGTTTCAATTGCCAAGTCTTTTCCATTGATAATCAACAAGTTGCTGCCTGCTGTGAAATTGTTGATGCCAATTTTAAGGGAAGCTGATTTAGGCGGTTTGAAATTGGTGAAAGGCACTTTTTGGATAAAATCGGCTCGCCCGGTCACTGGCTTTACGCCGTAGGATTCCAGTTTCTCGGAGATGAAATCGGCTGCCAACTGTTCCCCTTTTGAGCCAGTTCGGCGTCCGCCCAGTTCATCGGAGGCGAGGTATTTTAGGTTGGTTTCAACTTCGTTTTTGTCAAAATTAAAAGCTGGGTTTTGTCCAAAAAGTGGTGCGGAAAGGAGGGCAAGTAAAAGGAAAAGAAGATTGAATTTCATTAAATGATTTTGAGTTGGCTCATTTTTTTTTGCAAAATTAAAAGAAAGAACCACAGGTGAAAGGACAGCTTGGGCAGATATTTCCATTAATACAATGTTAGCAAATGCCCCCAACAATCTTTCCTATCTTTGCGCCTCTTTTATCACAAAAATTATCATTCGATGAAAAAATTGATGTTTTTCTTGTTGGGCCTTTTTTGTTTTTCAGCAATTCAGGCGCAGGAACTTAAAAGCGAAAAGGACTCCGTCAGTTATGCGCTGGGGGTCTTGATTGGCCAAAATCTACAAAAGCAAGGACTTTCTGACCTTGATTTAACACTGTTCTCAAAAGGAATGAAAGCTGCAACCGATGGAACGCCTTTGTTAAATCCAGTTGTAGCCAATAAGTGCGTCAATGACTTTACCACTCGGGAAAGGGAAGCCAACAAGCAAAAGGCTATGTCCGAGGGCGCAGCTTTCTTGGCCAAGAACGCTGAGCGCCCAGGCGTCATCACCCTACCCAGTGGCCTTCAATACGAAGTGCTGACGGATGGTACCGGTGAAATTCCAAAAACCACCGATAAAGTAAAGGTTCACTACACCGGCAAGCTCCTCGACGGCACGGTGTTCGACAGCTCCGTGGAGCGCGGCGAGCCTATTGTGTTCCCAGTAACTGGCGTTATTCAAGGTTGGGTAGAAGCCCTGCAATTGATGAAGGTCGGTTCAAAATGGAAGTTGTTCATCCCTCAAAACCTCGCTTATGGAGAGCGTGGTTCAGGGGCACAAATTGGGCCTTATTCCACGCTGGTTTTCGATGTTGAACTTTTGGGAATCGAATAAAAGGTTCGAGCGTTGAGTGGCGAGTCCACCTAGAAGGAGGTATCGCAACTCCAGCTCAAAATCCCCTCCAATGCACATTGACATCATCACCGTTCACCCGGAACTCCTGGTCAGCCCGTTCCAGCACAGCATCATGAAGCGGGCACAGGACAAGGGGCTGCTGGATGTGCAGGTACACGACTTGCGCAGCTTTGGTCATGGCCGCCATCTGCAAATTGACGACTACCAGTTCGGTGGAGGGGCTGGCATGGTGATGATGGTGGAACCGTTGGTTGCTTGCATCGAAAAACTGCAACAAAGTCGGCAATTCGATGAAATAATATACCTGACCCCGGATGGTCAACGGCTCAATCAAGGACTTACCAATCAACTTTCATTGAAGCAAAGCCTGTTGCTCATTTGCGGGCATTACAAAGGCATTGATGAGCGGGTTCGGGAGCATTTTGTCACGCTTGAAATTTCAATTGGAGACTACGTTTTATCAGGTGGAGAGCTTCCCGCTGCGGTGCTGGTGGATGCCATCGGGCGATTGCTGCCTGGAGTACTTGGCGACGAGACATCGGCGTTGTTCGACTCCTTTCAGGACAACCTGCTTGCTCCCCCGGTTTATACCCGTCCATCGGAATTTCGAGGATGGAAAGTGCCGGAGATACTTATGTCCGGCAATTTTCCAAAAATTGAAGAATGGCGGCATGAGCAAGCCGTCCAACGCACCCAAGAACGGCGTCCTGATTTGATGCAAAAACATGAAAGCCAATGAATATCGAAACGTTCCGTGATTACTGCCTTCGGAAAAAAGGCGTAGAAGAAGCCTTTCCGTTTGATAAAGTAACCTTGGTTTTCAAGGTAATGGGGAAGATATTTGCCATCACAGGATTGGACGCTGACGAGTTCAAAGTAAACCTAAAATGCGAACCAAGCTGGGCCATTGAACTTCGTGAATTGCACCCTGACGACATACTGCCCGGCTGGCACATGAATAAGCAGCATTGGAACACCGTGCATTTTGAGACAGGCTTGGACGATGCTTTTTTGATAAAATTGGTTGACCACTCCTACGACCTTATCGTGTCCAGCCTACCGAAAAAGACGAGAGAGGAATTCGCCAAACTGTAACCTTAACCCACCTTAATTTTGGAAAAAAAGCAGCCAGTTGACTACATCATCGTTGGCCAGGGGCTGGCCGGAACGCTGCTTTCCTATTTCTTGCTGCTTGAAAATCAACGAGTTGTAGTGCTGGACTATCCGCATGAAGGCCGGAGCTCCAACGTAGCTTCGGGCCTTGTGACTCCTGTGACCGGAAGACGTATTGCCAAGAGCTGGCGGTTTGAGGAGTTGTCCCGATTTGCAAAGCAGACTTATCTTAGCCTTGGAGCTGATTTGGGAGTGGAAATTTGGCACGAACGCAGCATCGTTCGTGCTCTGCACAGTGTCTTTGAGGAAAATGAATGGACACGCCGGAGTGGCTATCCTGAGTTCCAAGCTTTCATGAATGATGCCCCTGACTTATCCGATATCAAGGGAAAAATACAACCTCCACATGCTTGGGGGGAGTTGTTAAATTGTGCGCAGGTGGCCATGCCTTTGTTGGTCGAAACTTGGAGAGCTAGCTTGTTAGGATTGGGTATTTTTTTCGAAGAAAATATTGATTACCAACAGATTAAAGAAGAAAATGGGAGGGTGATTTATGGCCAATGGTCGGCGAAAAAGCTGGTTTTTTGCGAAGGAGCCAAGGCTGTTCAAAACCCTTATTTCAAACACCTGCCGTTTTTGGTGACAAAAGGGGAGGTATTGATCGTGCGAATCCCCGGTCTTCCAGCGCAACGGATTTTGAAGCACAAACTCTTCTTGGTGCCATTGGGCAATTCGCTTTTCTGGGTTGGCTCCACCAGCCATTATGAGTTTGAAGGAGCAAGCCCCTCAACTGGTGCCAGGGTTTGGTTATTGAAGGAAGTGGAAAAGACGCTGATGGTGCCCTACGAGGTGGTTGGGCATTTGGCGGGGATACGCCCAACCGTATCGGATTTGCGTCCTTTTTTGGGAGTGCATCAGGAGCACGCTAACTTGTCCATTTTCAATGGATTGGGAACAAAAGGAGCTTTGCTTGGGCCTTTTTTTGCGAAGCAAATGACTGAGTATTTATTGGGTAGAAGCGAACTTGAGTTTGAAGTGGACATTGCCCGTTTTGAAAATGACAATCGAAGTGGCCATTTTTTTAGCAAATAAGCCTTGTTTTGGAAACTCACTGTTTCTTGGGATTTTCGTTTGCAAACGCTCCAAACAGGTTGATTTGTATAAATTGGTCAGTTGAAATTCCGTAGTTTTGGCCTATCCGAAAACAAATTACAAACCATGAAACGTCGAAAATTTCTCCAACAAATGGGCTATTCCGTGCCTGTTGCGCTAGCGCTTCCCACTTTACTTTCATCCTGTAGTAAAAATGGACAAGACGACGATGGTGGCATTACTCCGGTAAATAAATTCAAAGATTACACAGTAGTAGTAGTAGGTGCAGGCGCAGCGGGTTTGTATGCTGGCTGGTACCTGCAAGAACGTGGTTTCAACGTCAAGATTTTAGAAGCATCGGATAGGGTAGGAGGCCGGGTACGCCACCTGAGTGGCTTCGCCGATTTTGATATAGAGCTTGGTGCCGAGGAAATTCACGGAAACAACTCAGAATGGTATCGGATTGCCACAGAGCAAGTGAAGGCCAAGCTGAACGATGCTGCGAAAGATGATTTTTATTTTTTTAAGCAGGACTTTGCCGACCAAAACGAACCGGCGCTTAAATCGGAATCGTTTTCAAACCAATTTCAGGAATTTGCCAAAACGATGCAGTTTGTAGCGGATGCGCCTTCTTATTCGGGTGCCGATTTAACCGTGGAGAATGTATTTTCTACTTCCGGTATCTCGTGGAATATGTTTGGTGTGGCAAACGGGTTGCTTGGTAACGAATATGGTACCTCCAACAATCGGTTGAGTATCAAAGGTTTAGCGGAAGAAGACAGTCTTTGGTCGGCTGGTGACGAGAGCTACGAACTCAAGGACAAGACCATGCTCTTCATTTTGGAAACCAAATTTGCAGCGATTTTGCCCAAGGTCAAGAAGAATACCCAAGTCAAAAAGATTGACTACTCAGGAACCAAAATTGTCCTGACTGACCAAGCAGATGAGACCTACCAAGCAGACAGGGTAATAATCACGGTGCCTCTAACGGTGCTCAAAGGGGGTGATATCCAATTCATACCTGCCCTGCCTTCAACCAAAGTGGATGCCTACTCCAATATAGGGATGGGCGGCGGCCTGAAAGCCATTTTTAAGTTCAGCACCGCTTTTTGGGAAGGCATTACATTGGAAAAACTTGGTTCCGTCATTGGTTACAATGAGATACCGGAGCTATGGGCAACTGCTGTAGGTCGAGGAACCACACCAATTCTCACCGCTTTTATTATGGGTGAAAAGGGCGAGCAGTTCAGTTCGATGACTCCTGAAGATGCAAAGGGCTTCCTGCTTGGCCATTTGGACAATATTTTTGGGAACAACACTGCTTCGCAAAGCCTTCAGCAAGATGGATTTTACCTCATGGATTGGGGGAAACAGCCATTTATTAGAGGTACTTATTCCTATCCGAAAGTAGGTGGTGGCTTAATATTTAGGAAGGAACTTGCAGCCGATGTGGACGGGCTGCTATTTTTTGCGGGCGAGGCTACGCACTATGAGGGACACAATAGCACAGTCCATGGGGCAATCGAAACAGGAATTCGGGTTGTCGAAGAAGTAGAAGATTCAATTTCATAAAACTTTGCAAATGTTTTGAGGCAACGTATTTATTTTTGCCTTCTAGGAATATAATTTCTTGTTTGGTCGTGTTTTCAAGCTTTGCGATGGTTTGACTGCTAGATTATCAGGTTGGATTTGGTATAAACAAGGCGGGTGGGCAATTAATTTTAATTTTTTTTACGAATTATTCTTTTTGGTATGAATCTTTCTATATCTTTGGCCGAGAGAAAGAAAGATTTTTAACCCTGCGATTCCAAGACATACCTGCATTTTACGCTATACCTATTTTTATTAGCGTTGTAAGGCTATCTGCCTTTTCTGCATTAGAGTTTACTTCCCATGGCGTCATTTGATGCCGCATTTTTCAATTATTTTTTATAACCGACTAAAACACAAAGCGCGTGAAACCGACTTTGCTCATTACGCTGTTTTTGGCAATTTTCTGCCAAGCACAGTCACAAGTCATTTTTGTCCGTCAAGGAGCCATGGGGAATGGAACATCATGGTCTGATGCAAGCGGCGATTTAGCCGTTGCGCTCAAACAAGCTGCTTCAGGCACCCAAGTTTGGGTGGCTTATGGTACTTACAAAGCTACAACTGGCAATGACAGAAACGCATCTTTCCAAGTGAAAGACGGCGTAAGCCTCTATGGTAATTTCAATGGAACTGAGACTTCCATTGAACAACGCACGCATGAAGCCAGCGCTACCATACTTAGTGGTGAAATTGGTCAACCGGGCCAGGCCGATAATTCATTCAATATAGTTTTCATGAAAAACGCAGGTGAAAACACCATCATTGATGGTTTCGTAATAACTGCAGGCAATGCCAACAGTCAAGCAAATGAGGGAATGAAGACTCGTTGCGGCGGCGGCATGTTCATTGACGGAGAGAATGGCAGCAGCAAGCCAACAATCAGCAACTGTGAATTCCGCAACAACTTAGGACGTGACGGTGCAGCTGTTTACAACAACGGTCGTAAAGGAGAGAGCAGCCCAGTTTTCGTAAACTGTATTTTTAAGAACAATGAAGCTGGCCTCGATGGAGGCGCAATGTATAATGATGGAAGGCTAAAAGGCCAAAGTAACCCTACGCTCACCAATTGTCTGTTTGAAAGAAATATGGGCACTTACGGTGGCGCTATCTGCAATGCTACTGAGGATGGCACCTGTAACCTAGTCTTGGATGATTGCACCTTTAACGAAAATTCAGCCTACCTGCGTGGCGGTGCGGTCTTTAGCCTAAATGGCGATGAAAAATGCTACATAGAGTTGTTGAACTGCAAGTTCACAAGCAACTACCCGGACGACCAGAATATGATATTCACTACGACAGCTTCTCGGGGCAATGCCTATAAAATTAGCGTCAACTAATAACATTCATAAAACCGAACGGAATTAGCTTCGAATCCAAACAAAACGACAATACCAACTAAAACATGATTCGCTAGCAATGTTAGTTCCACGAAATTTTTCCTAAAACTGGTAAGGGTGTTCAGGTTTTAAACTTGAACACCTTTTTTTATTTCCACTTCTCCAACTATCTTTCCCGACTAAAAGCTGCTCCTTCTGCATCCAACTTTAGTCAACATGCTTTTCATGATAATCAGACGACGATTTGCCAGATAATTGACCAAACCGCACGACATACTCAAGCAATTCTGGGGGTTTGACGAGTTCAGGCCCTTGCAAGAAGACATCATTCGCTCAACGCTGGATGGTAAGGATGGGCTTGCATTGCTGCCAACCGGCGGTGGGAAGTCTATCTGCTTTCAAGTGCCAGCACTTTGCTTGGAAGGGGTATGCATCGTGGTCTCGCCACTGATTGCCTTAATGAAAGACCAGGTTACCAATTTGAAAAAGCGGGAAATCCAAGCAGAAGCAATTTTTTCGGGAATGTCCTACCGGGAAATTGACCGTATTTTGGATAACGCTGCATACGGAGGCGTCAAGTTCCTCTACCTGTCGCCAGAACGGCTCACTACCGAGCTTGTTCGAGAGCGTATCAAGCGGATGAACGTCTGCTTATTGGCTGTGGATGAGGCGCACTGCATCTCGCAATGGGGCTACGATTTTAGGCCACCCTACCTCCAAATTGCAGAAATCAGGGAGTTGATACCTGATGTTCCAGTTTTGGCACTCACTGCGACTGCAACACCAGCTGTTGTTGAGGATATTCAGGAAAAGCTGGTTTTTAAGAAAAAAAACGTCTTTCAAAAAAGCTTTTCCCGGCCCAACCTCTCCTACGTAGTTTTGCCAGAGGACAACAAAAAAGCTCGACTTCTCGATATTCTGAGAAAAGTAAAAGGCACTGGCGTGGTCTATGCTCGCAACCGTAAGATGACAAAGGAAGTCGCCCGGTATTTGGTGGAAAGCAAAATTTCTGCTGATTTTTACCATGCAGGGCTGCCACCAGACGAGCGTTCTCAAAAACAAGAGGCTTGGATTTCGGGTAAAACGCCCATTATGGTCTGCACGAATGCCTTTGGAATGGGCATTGACAAGCCCGATGTTCGCACAGTTGTTCATCTCGACCTACCTGACAGTTTGGAGGCTTACTTCCAAGAAGCGGGTAGGGCAGGTAGAGATGGTAAGAAATCCTATGCCGTGCTTCTTTATTCCGAGGAGGACAAGCGTAATTTGGAACGAAACCTGGTGATTTCGTTCCCCCCAGTTGCTGATATTCGACAGACTTACAGGGCGATGGGCAGTTATTTTCAATTAGCGGTTGGTGGCGGAGAATTTAAAAGCTTTGACTTTGACATCGCCGATTTTTGTAAAAATTTCAAACTCGACGTTGTAAAAACTTACTCCTGTATCAGGATTTTGGAGCAAGAGGGATGGATTTCACTCACCGAGTCGGTTTGGATGCCTTCAAGTTTTATGGTTTTAGTATCAAGGGAACAGCTTTACGATTTTCAATTGAAAAACCCTGCATTGGACGGAGTCATCAAGTCGCTTTTGCGACTTACCGAAGGAGCGTTCCAGCATTTTGTGCCGTTTCAGGAGGCGGCAATAGCAAGGTTGCTGAAAACCAATCATGACAAAGTGATTCCTGCCATCCATCATTTACACAAGGAAGGCGTCATTGAGTACCGACCTATGAAAGACAAACCCCAGCTTACCTTCATCAAGGAGCGGGCAGATGCTTCCAACTTGACCATTGACCATGAAGCTTACAACCTTCGAAAAGAGCGTCACCGGCAACGCATAGAAAAGGCTATTGGCTATGCGACAACAGCCCGCTGCCGAAGCCAGCAGTTGCTTGAGTATTTTGGTGAAAACGGACCAACATGTGGTGTCTGCGATGTTTGCCTTGGCCGAACAAAAGCTGAACTTTCAGGAGATGATTTTGAGCGTTACAAGCTGAAAATCAAGCAGCTGGTCGTGGCAGAACGAATCACGGAACGCCAATTACTGGAAGCATTTTCATCAAATCGACAGGCCAATATTTTGCAAACGCTTGCCTTCCTGATGGATGAGGGACAGGTCACGGTTGAAAACGGATTTTTAACTTGGAAATCAGAGAAATGAAGCGAATCATTTGCACCGTCAGTAACGACCTCACTTACGACCAGCGGATGATTCGTATTTGCACTAGCTTGGCTGCTGCAGGCTACGAGGTGCTTTTGGTTGGTCGTGAATTGCCAAATAGCAGGCCGGTAGCAACCCAGCTTTTCTCCCAAAAGCGAATGCGGTTATGGTTCAAAAAGGGCAAATTTTTCTACATCGAATTGAACCTAAGGCTACTGTTTTTTCTCCTTTTTTCAAAATTCGACATTGTGTACTCCGTTGATTTGGACACACTGCTGCCCGGAAGATTGATGGCCATCATGCGTCGAAAAACCTGCGTTTTTGATGCACATGAGTATTTTACGGAACTCCCTGAATTGACTGATAGGCCAATCACTAAAAGGCTTTGGGAAATGGCTGCCAAGTTGGTAATCCCGGGTTTACGTCATTGCATAACAGTTTGTCAAAGCCTCGCTGATATTTTTGAAAAAGAGTACGGCGTTCATTTTGAGGTGATAAGAAATGTGCCGCTAACTCGTCACCAACCAATATTTGAGAAAAAACCAAAATCCCCATTCGTATTAATTTACCAAGGTGCATTGAATGATGGCCGTGGATTGGAAGAAAGTATCCTTGCAATGAAATTGTTGGAGGGTGCTGAACTCTGGATTTGCGGAGAGGGCGACCTGTCAGAAGCGTTGCGAAGTTTGGTGGAAATAGATGAGCTGGTGGAGCAGGTCAAATTCCTTGGAAAACTGACACCCGACGAGCTTGCCCAACTCACCTTTAAAGCTGATTTGGGGCTTAACTTGCTGAAAAACAAGGGGTTAAACTATTACTATTCACTTGCCAATAAGGCGTTTGATTACGTACAGGCGGGGCTTCCCTCCCTGAACATGGCATTCCCTGAATATGTGCAAATCAACAAGAATTTTGGTGTGTTTCACCTGATTCAAACGCTTGAGCCAATGGAAATCGCAGCTGCTGTGCGCCATTTGCGAAGCGACAAAAAAGCCTACGATATGCTCGCCAAAAATTGCAGGCAAGCTGCAAAAACCCTGAACTGGCAGGTTGAATCAAAAAAATTGCTTGATTTTTTTGAAAAGCTCGCTTGATGCAAGATTACAACTCCTTCAGTGAGTCAGTCGCAGAAGTATCATTGGCTTCCAGTTCCGCAGGGGGCACCGCTTTGTTCAGTTCCAGTTTGAACGGAAAATTGTTGATGCTCATGCTCATGCCTAAGAAGCTGGGCGTCAAAGAATCTATGGTGTAGATGATGGTTGGCTCTCCCTTTTGCTTGATTTCATGACCTGAAAAGCTGTACTTGTATTCTTGCTCCATCGTGGTCGGTGTGAGGTTGGTTTTCATAGTGCCAGCCTCGTCAAATTCGTAGTAAGTACCCGTCAGCGTTTCCGTCTGCTTGTCATTTCGGAAGGCCTTTGAGATTTCCCACCTGCCAGAAAGGTCAGCTCTATTGATTTCAGGTCTTTTGGGTGCATCGTTTTGGCAGGAAAATAAGAAACTAGTAGCAAGAAGGACAGTAAAGGAAAAATTGGATGACATGTTTCGGAGAGTTGAATCCCGTCGGTTCCGGTCTTTAAAAGCGGCCACGACAGCTGATTTTTTGAAATGCTGATGTTGAGCTTTTTGTTTACATAACTAATAAACGCAACAAATTTAAGCAAATCCTGATATTTTTCAATGATCAGAATTTTTCAAAAAAAACTCCCAAGCAGCAACTGGTTCACCAATGATAATTTGGTTACTTGCTCCGCAATGATTTCACTGGGTTCGCCATTGCCGCCTTCACGCTTTGGAAGCTGACTGTCAGAAACGCCACAGCGATAGCCACCAGGCCCGCAATAACAAAATGCCACCACTGCATATCAATCCGAAAAGCAAAGCCTTGCAGCCATTTGCTCATTCCGAACCAAGCCAATGGTGCAGCGATGAGGATAGCGAGCAGCACAGGTTTCAAAAAATCCTTTGTTAACAGCCCAACAACCCCAGTCGCCGTGGCTCCCAACACCTTTCGCACACCGATTTCCTTTTTGCGTTGTTCAGCAGTGAATGCAGCTAGTCCGAACAGTCCTAGGCAGGAAATGAAAATGGTAAGCAAGGTGAAAATGAGCACCACCCGACTCATGCGCCGCTCGCTGTTGTACATTCGGTCAAGCGTATCGTCTAGAAAGGTGTATTCGAATGCAGAAGTAGGTACGTGTTTTTTGAAAACAGCCTCCAATTGGCTCATTGTGCTGCGCAAATCAGCTGTCTGTAATTTGATAAGCGTGAAAGGATTCCAAGCAATATTGTTTCCGTTGCAAAAAACATATGGCGTAATCGGGCTGTGCAGGCTTTGGAAATTGAAGTCTTCCACCACGCCGACGATGGTAGTCGGTCTGCCATTGTACAGGCTTGGCAATGATTTGCCTAACGCTTCCTCGGGCGTGTAACCGAGGAACTCAATGCCCGCTTCGTTCATTACCACTTGAATCGTGGTGTCCTCCTTAGTTTTTGGTGGCAGGCTGCGCCCGGCGAGCAGCTTCAAGGACAGCACTTCCTCAAAACCCGGCTCGGCCCAGCAGGACGAAACGCCCACCATTTTTTCAGCTTGGCCGGGCTTGCTCATCATGTAGCCGCTCGTGCCTTCGCCGGGGTAGGATTGCGACCTGACCACTTTTTTCACCGAACTAAGGCTGGCTGCCTCGGCATTGAAGGACTTGACTTGCCCCGCATTTTCAGCGCCCGAGGTAGTGATAGCCACTACCTGCTCTGGCACGAACCCCAGTTTTTTCTGGCTGATGAAATCAAGCTGCTGCTGGAAAACGATGGCTCCGATTATCAAGGCTACACAGACTGTAAATTGGCTGATGACCAATGTTTTACGAAAAAAATTGGCGCTTGACGCCCCGGTCTGAACGGGTGACAACAGTTTTTTTGGTGTAAACGAGGAAAGAAAAATCGCTGGGTAAAGCCCTGCCACCAAGGTGACCCCAGCCCAAACTGCTGGGAACGCCCAGCCCCATTTTGATTGAAGCAATCGGAGGATGCTCATTTCCCTGCCAGCCATTTGCTCAAAAAGCGGCATGCAAACCTGCACCAATAATGTACCAACGGCCAACGAGACGGCTACCAGAATCCCCGTTTCCACGAAAAACCGCTGCACCATCTGGCCGGAAGTGGCCCCAAGCGTCTTGTTGATGCCTACTTCCTGAAACCGCTGCTGTGAGCGGGCGGTGGTCATGTTCACGTAGTTGAAGCAGGCCAATAACAGCACGGACAGTGCCAGCCAGCCCAGCCAGCGCACCTGCCTGATGTCGCCAAGACGGGTGCTGTAACCTGCCTTCAATCCTTGCGAATACAGGTGCACTTCGGTAAAAGGTTGCAGCCAGAAACTGAACCACTGTTCATTTTTAGGCACTTTGCGGTCAAGCACCTCGTTCATTTGACGCTCAACGGCGGCCATGTCGGCATTGGGGTGAAGTTGGAAATAAGTCTCAAAACTGCAATTGCTCCAGTAGAGGTTTTTGGCCGCCCAATCTTGCGAAATGAACGAGGCCATCGCCTTTGCATCTAATGTTGAATTGTCGGGGAAATCTTCAAATACCCCAGTAACCACAAGGTCTCTGTCGTTTTCCAATTTTATGATTTTGCCCATCGGGTCATTTGCCCCGAATAGCTTGTGGGCAGTCTCCTCACTCAAAACCACCTTGTTCGGCCCAACGAGGGCCGTGGCCGGGTCGCCTTTCAGCAATGGCACATCAAACATGCTGAACACTGTGCTATCCACCCAGTACAAGTCCTTTTCTGCGAAATTTTGCCCTTCCACAGTTACGAAGGCCGTTTGCCCGAAACTATGCCGCAGGAAACGGCAGTACCCGTCCACTTCCGCAATATCCGCAGCGAACGTTGGCCCGGCAATATTGGGTGCTGTGACCCATTTTTCCACCGTGCCTTCATAGGTGACATCGAGGCCAGCACGGTACAAGTTCGAGGCGTTTTTATGGTATTTGTCGAAAGACAATTCATCCTTCACAAATAGCGCCAGCGCCAGCGAAACCGCCAGCCCAATGGCCAGCCCCAGCAGGTTGAGCGACGAAAAGAAAGGGTTTTTCAAGAGGTTTCGGAAGGCGATTTTGATGTGGTTTTGGAACATGGTATTGAGATATTATTAGATTAGGATATTATTAGATTGGGATATTATTAGATTGGGTGATTGGAATATCCCAATATCCCAATCTCATTTTCATTCGCTTCGCAATGACTTTACGGGGTTGGCAAGTGCCGCTTTTATACTCTGGAAGCTGACCGTCAGTAAGCTAATTGCCAAAGCTGCAAGCCCAGCTATGGCGAACACCCACCAGTTCAACCCAATGCGGTACTCGAATTTGTCCAGCCAATCCTTTAAGAAATAAGCGGCCAATGGCACTGCAATGAAGCAGGAAACAAGTACCAGCACAACGAACTCCTTAGATAGCATGGCCCAGAGGTTGGTTGTGGTTGCTCCAAGCACTTTCCGGATGCCGATTTCTTTTGTGCGCCGCTCGGCCATGTATGCCGACAAACCAAAGAGGCCAAGACAGGAAATGAAGATGGCTAGCCCTGCGAAGAGCCCCGCCAATTTGCCAATCAACTCCTCCGAAGCGAATTTGCGGCTGTGAAATTCATCCACAAATGTATAGTTGAAGGGATACGAAGGATTGTGTGTTTTGAATATCGGTTCCAGTTGTGCAAGCGCAAAACTTGTACTTACATTGGGAGCAATGCGGAACATCATCTCGTTGCCCCTATTGTTCTCTGAAAGGAATACGGTGGGTTCGATTTTTTCAAACGGGTTCACCATCACCACGTCGTTTGTCACTCCCACAATACGGTAGGTTTTGTTTTGCCAGTCGATGGTCTCTTCCAAAGGGTTTACCAAGCCCATGCGCTTGACGGCGGACTCGTTCAGAATGATGGCAGTAGAGTCCGCAGGGAAATCTTTAGAAAAAAAACGGCCATCTTTCAACGTTACATTAAGGGTGGTAAAATAGTCATCTGCAGTCACCACTGTGGCGAACATCGCATCATCGCTTGGGTTTTTACCCTTCCATTGGTAATCCTTGTTCCTGGAATAAACATTGGTGATAGGGCTATTTGCCATCGTTACGCCAGTCACCATCCCAGAGGCAAGCATTTCGTTTTTCAAAGGTTTGTAATTCTGAACTAAATCACCGCTCATAACCATCATCACCACCCTGTTTGGGTCATAGCCTATGGGGCGTTCCTTCGTGTATTGTATTTGCTGATACACAACCAATGTGCTGATAATCAAAGCAATAGAAATCGTAAATTGTGAAATGACCAATATTTTCCTCGGCAACAAAGCTTCAGCCGACTTTCCTTGAAAAGTAGAGGCTCCTTTCAACACTTTAAGTGGTTGAAAAGAAGAAAGAAAAAACGCCGGATAACTACCCGCCATTATTCCAGTCAAAATAGTGAACACAAGCGCAGAGGCCCAAAAAATGGGATTGCTGTATGGTGTGTGGAGGGCTTTATTGGTCAATGAGTTGAATCCTGGCAGTGCCAATTCCAAAATGCCGATGGACAATACCAAAGCGAAAACGGCCATAATCACTGCTTCGCCGAGGAACTGACCAATCAATTGCCCCCGTAGGGAGCCAAGCGTTTTGCGAACCCCCACCTCTTTCGAGCGCCGTTCGGAGCGGGCTGTGCTGAGGTTCATAAAGTTTATGCAGGCAATGAGAAGCACAAATAGACCGATTATACCAAACAGCATAATATATTCTATGTACCCACCTGCCACTTTTCCATTCTCAAATTTGCCCCGAAGCCGCCAGTCAGCAAGTGCATGGGCAGTAACTTCGGCTTTTGTCTCTTTATGGTGCTGCTGGATGATATCATTTATTTTTTCTGAAAACGCTAGGCCGTCCACACCAGGTTGCAGCTCCAAATAAATCTGAAAGGAATTGTTGTCCCAACTGGTTCGGGAGTTTTTTACCCAATCTTGTTGCTCAAAAAGGGAAAAAGGGATTAAGAAATTGAACTGAAGGGATGAGTTTTCAGGCAGGTCTTTTATCACCCCGGTCACAACTACATCGCTGAAGTTGTCAAGTTTTATGACCTTCCCTAGCATGTCCTGGTAGTTCTCGTGACCAAAAAGCGAAGTCCCCATTTTTTGAGTCAAAACGATGGAGTTGGGGTCGTCAAGTGCCGTTTCCGCACTCCCCGATACAAGCGGGAAGCTGAACATTTTTAAGAAATCGCCATGAATCTGGAAGCCGTTTTTTTGAAATAATTTGTCGCCAAATTTCAAGCCATGCTCCCAGCACCAATCCGCCTCTGCGACGTGCCTCACCTCAGGAAACGACTTCCGGAGCTCGTCCGCCAAGGCAAGTGGCATTGATGGCCATGTTTGCAAATCTCCATCAATATAGTCGCTCATTTTCAATTGATAAAGCTGCCCATAGTTTTCATGGAACTTGTCATAGTTGAACTCATCAACCATCCACAGACCAATAAGCATGGCGACGGTCAGGCCAGTGCTCAGCCCTGCAATGTTGAGAAATGAAAACGACTTGTTTCGCCAAAGGCTGCGAAAGGTGAGTCTTATGAACTGTTGGAACATGATATTATGATATTGGGATATTAGGTGATTGGAATAGCTCAATATCCCAATCACCAATCATATTTTCATTCGCTTCGCAATGACTTCACTGGGTTTGCCAGTGCCGCCTTTATACTCTGGAAACTTACCGTCAGCAATGCTATCACCATCACGGTAACAAATGCACCTGCCATCAACCACCAGTCGACCTCTGTTCGGTACGCAAAATTTTCTAGCCACCGATGTGCGCCCCACCATGCCAGCGGGAGTGCTATAAGGTTTGACAAAATGACCCAACGTGAAAATTCAGAAGTTAGTAGTCTAATGATATTGCCAGAAGTGGCACCGAGGACTTTTCGAACACCAATTTCCTTGCTTCTCCTTTCCGCAGTGAAGGCGGCCAATGCAAGCAACCCAAGACAAGCAATAAAGATGGCGAGCCCTGCAAACACGATGAAGATATTGCCGAGTCTTTGTTCTGACTCGTACATTCGGGTAAAACGTTCGTCCAAAAAGGCGTAATCAAAGGGTAGGCCAGACGAGGAGGCTTCCCATTTGCTTTTGATTTTATCAATAAAGCCACTAATGTTCGTATTGCCATCAAGCCGGATAGTGAGGGGGCCTGTTTGGGCTTGGTCGTAAAAGAAAGCAAGCGGGCCAATTTCGTCCCGAAGGTTTTCAAAGTTGAAATTTTTTACCACACCGACAACGGTGTAAGTCGTAAAGTCTTTCATCTGGTTGTCGTTGTACATATTGATGTGGCGGCCGACTGGTTTTACAAAGCCATATTTCTTAACGGCCTCCTCGTTTAGCACTATAGCAGTTGAATCAGTTTTGAATTCTTTTGAAAAAAAACGACCATCGGACATTTCCAACCCAAGTGTCAGTTCGTAGCTATCGTCCACTGTCCAGCACTGCAGGTTGACATGTTGCCGGTCAGAACCCTCGCTATCTATCCAAGTGGTGTTGTCACTGCGACAGGAGGTGACGGGAAGGAAGCAAGTTGAAGTTGCACTCTTGACCTCTGGCATGGCTTCGATGTCATTTCGAAACCCTTCGAACGATGATGCCAAATCTCCTGCACTATTTATCGTTACCAATTGTTCCTTGTCAAAACCGAGGCGTTTTTGCTGTATAAAATCGAGCTGCCGGTAAATGACCACTGTGCCGACCAGCAGCAGGGTAGATATCGTGAACTGAAAAACGACAAGCGAGTGTCGAAGCCATCCCGTTCGGATATTGTTCTGTATTTTCCCCTTCAATACTTCCAGCGGCTTGAATGCCGACAGGTAAAAAGCAGGGTAACTACCTGCGAGCAAACCAACTAGTATTACCCCTCCAAAGAGTAGGGACAGCATGGTAGGGTTAGTCAATGGTAATGATAACTCTTTGTTAGTCAATTGGTTAAAAAAGGGCATGGCGAAACTTGCGAAAATCACAGCAAGCAAAAAAGCGAACCCGCTCATGAGGATTGCTTCAGTGAGGAACTGCCCGACCAACTGTTTTTTTACCGACCCAAGTACCTTTCGCATGCCGACTTCCTTTGAACGGCTAGCCGATCGTGCAGTGGACAAATTCATGAAGTTAATGCAGGCAATCAGAAGGATGAAAAGAGCGATTGCTCCAAAAATCCAAACATAGCTTTCGTCGCTGTTGGGTTCGTGCTCTGCCACGAAGTTGGATTTCAGGTGAATATCCTTCAAGGGCAGCAGTGTGTAGCGTGCCCAGAAGCCTTTTGCCTCTAGTTCTTCCATAGAGAACCCAGTACCTTGCTTGATTTGGGCGCTCCCATACTTGTGAAAAATTTCTGAAATTTTCTTCTCCACTGTCGCCACACTTTGGCCAGGTTTCATGACTATATAAGTCTGGTAATTGTGGCTACCCCAAGACTGTGTTTTGGCATCGTCCAGCCCCTCCATTGACAGCAAAAAATCATAGTGGAAATGAGAGGCTCGTGGCATGTCTTTGAAAACGCCCGTTACTTTTACGGGCATTTCATTGTCGAGTATGAGGTTTTGCCCAATGGGATTCAGCGTCCCAAAATGCCGTTTTGCTGCCGTTTCGCTGATAGCGATGGTGTTTGGCATCGTCAGCAAGGAGCTTTTATCACCCCCCAACAGTGGAAACGTGAACACGTCGAACAACTGATTGTCAGCCCAAGCAAAGCGCTGTTCATTGAAGTTTTGTTGGGTACCCTCTTTCTTAACAAGCCTGTTCCCCCAAGGACGGAAGCGACCAGCTGTTTCCACCTCCGGCACATCTTCTCTAAGTGCAGCTGCAAGAGGAGCTTGTGCCACAGCATAGATTTCACGTTTTCCTCCAAATTTAAGGTCGGAAGTGACTCGGTAGATATTTTCAAACTTCTCGTTTTGACGGTCAAAATTCATTTCGTCCCAAACAAAAAGACTGATAAGCAAACAGCAGGCAATGCCGATACTAAGCCCAAGAATATTGATGGCTGCATAGAAACGCTGCTTTTGGAAGCTGCGGAAGGCTATTTTTAAATAATTCTTGAACATGATATTGAGATATTGAGATATTGGGTGATTGGGATATTGAGCTATCCCAATCACCCAATATTATTTACTCGCTGCGCAATGACTTCACCGGGTTCGCCAGCGCCGCCTTCACGCTCTGAAAACTCATCGTCAGAAAAGCAATGACGACCGCTGCCAAACCAGCCACAGCGAACATCCACCACTCCAAGTCAATGCGCATTTCAAAATTTTGCAGCCAGGCGTTCATGGCATACCAAGCCAGCGGTGTTGCAATGACGATGGCAATTCCTACCAGCATGATAAATTCTTTCGACAACAGGCCGACGAGGCTATTCACACTGGCGCCCAGCACCTTGCGGATGCCGATTTCCTTGGTGCGGCGCTCGGCCACGAAGGCGGCCAAGGCAAACAACCCAAGACAGGAAACGAAGATGGCCAAGCCAGCAAACAGCGCCGTCAAACGACCCAGCCGTTTGTCTTCCTCGAATTGTTTGGCAAAATGCTCGTCAAGGAAAAAATAATCGAAGGGGTTGCCACCGAAAGCCGCTGCATACTTTGCCTCGATGGCCGAGAGCGTTCCACCGATGTCCTTGGCATTGGTTTTTATAGAGAAAAAATCTGGGGTAGCATAGCGAGGTGAAATGCGGAAAATGAGCGGTTCATAAGCCAGTTTCGGCGATTGCTGGTGGAAGTTTTTGACCACACCCACCACCGTCAGTTTGTCGCCCCAGAAGTCGAGTTCCTTGCCGATGGCCTCCTCTGATGAGCCAAGTTTGAGGCGCTTCACCCCTGCTTCGTTGAGCAGACAGGCGCCACTGTCGCTGGTCATTTTTTCCGAAAGCAACCTGCCAGTCGCAGCTTCGAGGCCGTATTGCGCAGCAAAATCAAAATCAAAGCCGATGGCCTCTAGGGATTCATAGGAGTTGTCGTCGCCACCCCACGGGCGGATGCCCGCAGTCCAACCAGCTTGCTGCCCGGGTACGCCGGTAGATGCCGTAATTCCCTGAATGGCAGTCAGTTGTGAAATTTCATTTTTGAAAATGGAGATATTTGCCTTTAAAGTTGAATCCACGACCATGGGTGCTTTCACGACCAAAGTCTGGTTGATGTTGATGCCTAAATTGGCGTTCCGCAGATGGGAGAGCTGCCTAAAAATGACCACCGTGCCCACGATGAGGATGACGGAGGTGGCGAATTGGGCCACCACCAAACCTTTGCGCAGCCAAGCGTTTCCGCCGCCAGTGCCCCGGCTCGATGAACTGCCCAACGCCTCCGATGGGCGGAAGGACGAAAGCACCAGTGCCGGGTACAGCCCCACCAGCAAAGTGCCCAACAGGAACACTCCGACAATGGCTGCCCAAAGACTCGGTTCTGAAAAAAGCGTGAAGGGGATTTGTTTGCCCGCCAGTTGCTCGAAGGCGGGCAACAAGATTTGCGCCAGGGCCAAAGAAATGCCAATGGCCATCACGTTGAGGAGGCTTGCTTCCAGCATGAATTGGCGCACGAGTTCGCTCCGGCTGCTGCCGATGACCTTGCGGACGCCCACCTCCCTCGAACGGGTCTCGGAGCGGGCGGTGGAGAGGTTCACGTAGTTGAACCAAGCGATGAGCAGCACCAAAATGCCGATGATGAGCAGGGCACGAACGGCCACCGCATCGCCATTGGCCTCGAACTCGAAAAGATGGTGCGAGTTGAGGTGGATTTCCTTCAGGGGCTGGAGCGCAAAGACCACTTTTTTGTCCACATCCGCTTCGGCTTTTTGTGCAATCATCGGCGTGATTTTGGCCTCCAGCGCCTTGACGTCCGTGCCCGGTTTTAGCAAAAGATAGGTGTAAAAACCGTCCCAGAAAAAGGCGGTTTCCGTTTCGCCATCGGTGTTGTAAACTTCGGAATAGGTGATGTAGCTGAGCAGGATTTCCGGTTTCATGTGGGAGTTTTCCGGCCAATCTGCAAACACACCCGTGATTTTGTAATCGTCCCTGTCGTTGCGTTTCAGGCTTTGGCCGATGGGGTTTTCGGTGCCAAAATACTTCTTGGCCACCGACTCGGAAATGCAGGCCATGAACGGTTCTTTCAAGCAATTGTCCACGTCCCCAGAAAGCAGCGGGTGGGTGAAGAATTTGAAAAAATTGGCTGTGGCGAAAACTGCTTCTTGCTCCCTGAATTTTCGCTCGCCTTTGGCGAAAATTCCATCACCGCCCATGTGTATTTTTGCATAATCCTGCACCTCCGGGAAATTTTGTTGGAGGAACGGCCCGGCCACAGCGGCCCCAGCAGCAAACTGCATGGACACTGCGCCATCTTTCACCCGGTCGGTGCGCACCCGCACGATGCGGTCGGCGTTTTCGAAGAAGGTGTCGTAGCTTTTTTCAAAGGCCACATATTGCCAGAGTAGCAGTGCCGCAGTCATTCCGACGACGAGTCCGGTGAGGTTGATGGCGGAGGTGTATTTGCTCTTTAGGAGATTTCTCCAAGCTAGTTTAAGGTTGTATTGGAACATGGTTTTGATTGTTGAATTGCTTGATTGTTTTGTAACACGGTCTGCCAGACCGTGCTTTTGTGCTTCCCAAGTTCCTTGGGTTTGGTTCATTCGGGAAGCACGGACTGGCAGTCCGTGTTACGCCGTATTACTCGCTTCGCAATGATTTTACGGGGTTCGCCAGCGCCGCCTTCACGCTCTGATAACTGACGGTCAAAAACGCTACCAGCACCGCCACAAACCCCGCCAGCAGGAATACCCACCATTGAATATCAATGCGGTAGGCAAAGTCTTGCAGCCATTTATCCATGAAAAAATAAGCCAGTGGAGCAGCGATGACCAATGCCACTGCGACAAGTTTTAGAAAGTCTTTTGATAGCAGGGAGACGATGTTGGCAACCGTAGCGCCGAGCACTTTTCTTACGCCAATTTCCTTCACCCGCTGCTGTGCGGCGTGGGTGGCCAAGCCAAATAAGCCAAGGCAGGAAATGAGGATAGCCAACAGGCCAAAACCTTTGCAGGTGGCAGCGAGCCGGTTGTCGTTTTCATAAAACTGGGCGATGCTATCGTCGAGGAAGCGACCTTCAAAAACCTGCTCGGGCATCACCTTGTCGAAGGCGTGTTGGAGTGCTGCCAGTGAACCAGCAATATTGTCGGGCCTGATTTTCACACCGATGTCCCAATAAAAAACAGCACGTGGCGCCAAAAGCACTGCCTGGTGTTCCTCGTGCAAGCTGTGAGCGTGAAAATCATCCGTAACACCAGTGATTTCGACAGGTCGGCGGCCACCGATGTAAAGCGTTTGTCCTATTACTTCCTGTGGGTCGGTGATGCCCAACTTGCGTGCAAAAGTCAGGTTGACCACACCTTGTCGGATAGTATCTGAGGGCTCAAACCACTTTCCGGCCAGCATTCTTATGCCATAAGTTTTTTGATAGTCTGCATCGCAGAATTTGTGGGTCAGCGGAAATTTTTCGTCTTCCGGTCGAGAAGCAAAACGGAAATTGCTGCTCCAGGTATTGCCAGAAAGGGGTTGGTCATTGCTGAAACTGACGGACTCCAGGGTTGGTATTTTCAATAATTCCTGCTTGAGCACTTTGTGCCTGGTTTGTGATGAACTGTCCGATCCTACCCCGAAATTGTACACGAGATTTTTAGAGAAACCTAAGTCCCGAGAGCGGATGAAATCAAGTTGCATCAGGGTGATGATGGCGCCAATAATAAGCACTTGCGCAATTACGAACTGCAACACCACGAGTGATTTACGAAGGGCCACCCCATTGTATTTGCCCGGATTTAGATTGCTCCGCAAAGCGGCCATAGGTTTGAAACTGGCCAAGGATAACGATGGGTAAAGCCCTGCCAACAGCGTAACCGCTACACCTATTATCACCAAAAAGCCCCATACGGCTGGGTTTGTGAAAAACGGCAATTCATCGGGTACGTCGGAAACGAGTTTTAGCAACGGTGAGCAAACAGATGCTAAGCCTGCGCCCAAAACCAGGGCCAATGCCACAATAACCCCGGTCTCGCTGAGGAACAGCCAAGCCAGTTGCCATTGGCCGCCACCGAGCGTCTTGCGGACGCCCACTTCTTTGGCTCGCAAAGACGACTGTGCTGTGGCCAGATTGATGAAATTGAAACAGGCCATCAATAGCGTCAGGATGCCAATTCCCCCCAAAATTCGCAACCGGGACTTGCTCACCCGATGTGTGCCCGAGTTGCCCAATTCTTCATTGAAATGCAAATCGGAAAGCGGCTGAACAAAGTATGTTTTTGTATTGCTGCGGCCTTCTTCTTTGTTTCGCTCTTCGCCCACTTTGGCCAAGGCCAGATTGGCGGCATCCGTTTGGCTGGGGTCGTTTAAGAGGGCGTAGATTTGGTTGTTTGAACTGCAGCTCCCCCAATTATTGTCGTAAAAAAAATGGTCGGGATGTGCCTTGAATGTTTCCCAACTTGAAAAATAGGGAGCAGGAAAATCGCAGTTTACTGGTAAATCAGCGATGATACCGGTCACAGTTACTGTTACCAAATAGTCCAAGACGAGGTGCTGCCCAATGGCTGCTACTGGTTGGTCAAAATACTTTTTTGCAAAAGTTTCGGTCAAGACGATGACATTGGGCGCTGTCAATGCGGTTTCGGGATTGCCTGCCAACCATTGGGCATTGAATATCTTAAAAAAGGAAGGCTCCACGAAAAAGGCGGTTTCGCCAGCGCCCATGTTGAATTTTTTGAGCGGCGGCCCTCCTTGCGGGTCGGGCAATGAAATGGGTGCCCAAAGCTCGTGAACCCTGCTCATGGTTTCGAACTGGCTGACCGTCTGCTGTATCATGTCCATGGCTGGCAACGGGGTGCAGGTTTCGCTATTTAGTTTACCACTTGCATCTGTTTCTGATGATACCACTCGCACAATACGCTCGTAGTTTTCAAAATTCTTATTAAAACTCAACTCATAGCTCACCATTCGGAAAATGAGCAGTGCGGCTGCAATGCCAGCTGTTAGTCCGATAAGCGTCACGGTGCTATAAATCTTGTTCTTGCGCAATGTGCGAAGGGCGATTATTATATTTTTTTGAAACATGGTCTTGATTGTTGAATTGCTTGATTGTTGAATTGCTTGCCCCTTTGGGGTTATTCGCTCCGCAATGAGTTCACCGGGTTCGCCAGTGCCGCTTTTATACCCTGAAAGCTTACCGTTACAAATGCAACGGACACTCCAATGGCAACAGTGAGCGCAAACACCCACCAAGCGATGTTGGTGTGGTAGGCAAAATCCTGGAGCCATTTTTCCATTAAAAAATAGGCCAACGGCGAGGCAAAGGCCATGGATAAAATGACCAGTTTCAGGAAGTCTTTTGATAGCAGCCCAACGATGCCCGCCGTGGTGGCACCCAACACTTTTCGGATGCCGATTTCTTTCGTGCGCTGCTGAATGATGAATGCCGACAAGGCGAGCAATCCCAAACAAGCAATCAATATGGACAATATGGTGGCTACCAGCAGTATTTGCCCCAGCCGGTTTTCAGATTCATATAGTTGGGCGAAACGCTCGTCCACAAACTTATATTCAAATGGGCGGTCTTTTATATGTTCGTTCCAAACGGCTTGGAACTGCTTCAATACTGCCTGCATATTTGCCGGATTTACTTTAAGGGAAATAATGGGTGTAAAATCAGAGGCAAGAAAACTGATAGGTTCTATCTTATGGTGTAATGTATTGTGGTGGATGTCATGGATGACACCGACGATGCGCCCGACCTTGTCCGCTTCAAATCCATTTATCATGATTTCATTACCGATGGGGTCGCCTTTTAGCCCCACTTTTTCTAAGAAGGATTGGTTCACCACAAATTCCATTTCTTTTGAGGCGCTTTCCTCGGTCGGGGCATGGCCAACCACAAATTTCATGTCATATAGTCGGAAAAAATTAGGTGCTACCCGAACGGTGGCCATTGGGAAATTTTCAAATTGTTTCGTCTCCTGGTTCCGCACCAATAGCCCGTTTTGGCCATCCAACGTACCCAACGAAGCACTGCTCCCGCTCGCTTCCATTACGCCAGGAACAGCAGCCAGTTCCTTTTTTATGGCAGTGGATTTCCAGCCGTTCCCCATGCCCAAATCTATTTCCACCACTTGTGCATAATTAAAGCCGAGGTCTTTGTTTTGCATATACTTCAACTGGTTATGGCTTACCAATGCTCCAATTATCAACATGCCCGAAAGCACAAACTGAAGCACGACAAGCCCCTGCACAAATGGGCGTTTCACGGAAAGAGAAGTGACACTATTTTTAAATGCTTCCACGGCGGAATAGCGGGCCGCTTGGATGGCAGGATATATGCCCGCCAATAAACCCAATAATATGACTGCTCCTATAAACCAGGAAATCATAGCTGGCGTATATGCCATGTCAACGTCCTTTCCGACCAAAGACAGGAATGGCTTGCGCAATAATTCGACCCAAACGATTGCAAGGCCGCCGCCAATCATCGCCATCAGCATTGACTCGCCAAGAAATTGCCCCAAAATATTGGCACCCGTTGCCCCGAGCGATTTCCTTACCCCCACTTCTTGCACCCGCCGCATACCCAGCACGGTCGTCAGATTGGCAAAGTTTATACTCGATATCAATAGAATAAAAATGGCGACCAGCCCCAATACCTTCATATATTTTCGGTCGGATTTCTGGAAATTGTTATGGTCATATTCCAATGCCATGGAACCGAGGTGGATGTCCGAAAATGGCTGGAGTGAAAGGCTTACCATATCCGAATTGGGCATTTCCTTTTTCAATAATTTTGGGAAACTTTCAGCCAATTTACCGTCAGCATTTGCCGAAGGGCGCACACGGAAATAAGTATTGGTGTTCACGCCGTGCCAGCGGTTTCCCATTTCCTGTTGCTCAAATTGACGGTCATCCAAAAAAGTCAATGCATCGAATTGCAGGTGGCTGTTTTTGGGCAAATCATCCAATACACCGGAAATCATATAATGGACAGTCGTATCCCTTTCTGCATCAAGCGAAAAGGTATAATCAAACATTTTCCCAACCGGGTTTTCTGCACCAAATAATGCCTCACTGACTTGCCGGGCAATGACTATATTTTCAGGTTTATCAAAAACACTTTTTTTGTCTCCAAATAATAATGGATAATTGAAAAAAGTAAAAAAGGAGGTATCAACCTGTAAGCTTTTTTTAATGGTTGTTTCACGCTCATTAGCCCGGCCAATAAAGTTTTCAATGTCGGTCATTACTCGCAAGTATGCTTCTATATCTCCGCTTTCCCGTTGAAGATATGACCCCATCATAGGTGACGCAAGTGCCGTTTCCCGCTCTGGTGAATTGGGATATTTAAAGGTAGTCACCAATCGGTACATATCACCATACGCTGCATTGGATTTATCGAAACCGCCCTCGAAATTCAAAAACAGTGCAATCAAAGCACTGATGGCCAAACTGACGGATAACCCAATGATATTTATCGCTGAAATATTGGCGTTTTTCCAAAGGTTTCGCCAGATGAGTTTCAAATTGGAAGTATTCATGCGCTTTGATTTAAGATGATTTTTGAAATTTATTTCATTTGATATTTTGTAAAAATCATTCGCTTCGCAACGACTTCACCGGGTTCGCCAGCGCCGCCTTCACGCTCTGGAAGCTCACGGTCAAAAATGCCACTGCTACTGCCACTGCCCCAGCTACCACAAACATCCACCATTGGATGCCGATGCGGTAGGCAAAATCTTGCAGCCATTTGTCCATAAAATACCAGGCGATAGGAGTAGCGAGTACCAAAGATGCTAACACCAATTTCAAAAAATCTTTTGACAACAAGCCCACGATGCCAGCGATACTGGCGCCGAGGATTTTGCGGACGCTGATTTCCTTCGACCGCTGGGTCACGGTGAAAAATGCCAAGCCGAACAAACCGAGGCAGGAAATGAAAATTGCCAGTCCGGTAGCAGTGTTGATGAGTTTGGCGGTCTTCGTTTCCGATTCGTACAGCTTCTCCACGCTTTCATCCAGGAAATAGGGGTTAAAATCCTTGCCGGGATAAACCTCCTCCCATACAGCTTTCACTTTTTCGAGACTCGCGGATAGCGTCTGGTCCGAACTGATTTTTGCGGCCACACTGTAGGCACTATTGTTTGCTCCTGTGATGACCAACGGCGGGATTTTATTGTGCAATGACCGGACATGGAAGTCCTTGACCACTCCTACTATCGGGAAGCTTTGTTTGGAATTGGAGACCGATTGCCCTACCGCCTCGTCCGGGGTGGCGAAGCCCAAATCCTTAGCAAAGGTTTCGTTGATAATAACCTCCTTCATCGTGTCGGAAGGCAACACGTTTCTACCGGCCAACAATTCGATGCCAAACAAGCCTATGTAGGCGGTATCCACCATGCGGAAATGGACTTCGGATTCCTTGTGCTCGCCGTCCCTGTCAAATTCCAGTACGGAAGTCTGGTAGCCCCTGTCGATGGGCGGTTTGTTTTGTAGTGCAGTGCCCTTCACTTCCGGCAACCGGCCCAACTGTTCTTGAAGAACTTTCTTATTGGCCCTATCGGTCCAAAAATATACGATGGCTTCCTTGTCGAAACCCAAGTCTTTTTTCAGCACGAAATTCAACTGCTTTCCCATGATGAGCGACCCAATAATAAAAGCCTGGGCCAGTACAAATTGGAAAACAATCAGTCCCTTCCGCAAGCCAACCCCTTTGGATTGGTGCTGCGACTGGTTTTTAATCGCAAATGCCGGGTGAAATGCCGACATCACCACCGAAGGGTAAAGCCCCGCCAAAAAAGTCACCAGGACCACCGAACCCAGTAAGAAAGCCAATACGCTGGGAGATTGAACGCTCATGGTCAACCCATCCGGCAAGAACTCTGAGAAATAGCGCATGGCAAGCTCTGACAAGGCCAATGCCACCGGAAGCGCCAACAGGGTGATAAGAAAAGTTTCAGCTAAAAACTGCCCGGCGATCTGTTTCCGGCTTGCTCCGATGACTTTGCGGACACCGGTTTCTTTGGAGCGGCGCGTTGCCTGCACGGTGGCTAAATTGACGAAATTGATAGCTGCAATCAGCAACAACAATCCGGCAATCAACATCAGGCCATACAAGGTAGGTTTGTGGGCAGGTCTTCTGCCAGTATCGAAAATCCCTAAGTCCTGGTTGAAATGTAGGTCAGCCAAAGGTTGGAGTAGGAATTCGTCCGTTGCTTCCCCAGGTTCATTATCCTTGTTAAAGCGGTCGTTCAGGGGTTTTAAATTTCCAGTCAAAGTTTCCGCCGAAACCCCTTGCGAGGCTTTGACAAAAAACTGGTCAGCGCTGCGGGTGCCGCTCCATTCGTCGATGGGGAAATTGTCTTTTAGAAAGCTGGAAGCAATCGTCTTATCAGAAATAAAGTCTGTGAAATGGAAGTCGGAGCTAAAATCCGGGTCCTTCAACACCCCCGCCACGATGGTGTTCAGCGAATCCTGGTAAAGCACCTGCATACCAATGGCTTCACGGGCGTCTTTCACCCCGAAGTATTGCTTCACCTTGCGCTCAGTCAGCACTAGCTGGTATGGCTCAGTCAGCGATTGCCGTGGTGAACCAGCCAGCCACTCATAATTTTGAATCAGGTCGAAAAACTCCGGGCTTGTCAGTACGATATCTTCCTGTTTTCCGAGTCTTTTCAAAATGCCAGCCCCCTGCCCGGTCGGGATGGTGACGGAGGTGTTGTAAACCTGCACCAAACACTGCACGTCCGTTCCTTCCACGGCGGTGGCAGCCAGCGTCGCAACCCCGGTTGGCACACCTGCATTCACCCCTGAAAATTGACCGTTGTATTGGGTGTAAACCCTGTAAATGCGGTCGGCATCCACTACTTTTTCATTGAACGCCAACTCGTATTTTGAAAGCAGAAAAACGACGAGACACCCTGCGATGCCGATGGCCAGCCCGGCGATATTGATGCCGGTTTGCAATTTGTGTTTCAGGATGTTCCGCCAGGCGATGGTAAGGTTGTTTTTAAACATGGCTTTTAGATTGAAAATGGAAAATGGAAAATGGAAAATGAATTTCCATTTTCAGTTTACTATTCACTGCGCAACGACTTCACCGGGTTCGCCAGCGCCGCTTTCACGCTCTGGAAACCCACCGTCAAAAAAGCGACACCGACTGCGAGAACACCTGCCAGCACGAACACCCACCATTGGATATCAATGCGATAGGCAAAATCTGACAGCCATTTATTCATGAAATAATACGCCAACGGCGAGGCAATGGCCAAAGACAAAATGACCAGTCTCAGGAAGTCTTTCGACAACAGCGCAGCCACAGATGTGACGGATGCACCCAAGACTTTCCGCACCCCGATTTCCTTCCGGCGCTGCTCCGTGGAAAAAACGGCCAATCCGAACAGCCCGAGGCAGGAGATGAACACCGCCAGCCCCGCCAGCAATTGAAACAGGTCGGCGTTTTTCTGTTCGCTCCGATAAAGTGCATCGAAGCGGTCATCCAAAAACTGATACTCAAAGGGTAGGTCGGGGTAGCGAACTTCCCACTCGGATTGGGCGGCAGCGATGGCCTCCGGTGCTTTGCCAGCGGCGGTTTTTACCATCACGTTGCCATTGGAGGGCG
This sequence comes from Saprospiraceae bacterium, assembly GCA_021739645.1. GTDB lineage: Bacteria > Bacteroidota > Bacteroidia > Chitinophagales > Saprospiraceae > UBA6168. The sequence goes on from JAIPBL010000003.1 coordinate 33,479, forward strand.
GGTAATTGGACAGCACCATCGGCTCAATTTTGCGCCGGAGGCTTTGGTAGTTGAAGTCTTTTACCACGCCGATTACTTGCCCTTCCCGGCCTTGAAAACTGAATTTTTGACCAACGACAGGTTCCTTCAGGTTGAAAAGCCGCACCGCTGATTCGTTCAGCAGCACATTGTTCAAATCGGCCTCGTTGTTGGGCCGGAACCACCGACCGTCGGCCAGCGGCAATTTCAACAATTCGCTAAAGTCCTCATCCACAGAGGCTTGCGAGACGGCAGGCACGAAGTCATCCGGTTTTCCGTCGTAATCTATGCTGCCGCTGTGCGTGCTTTGCATGTTCGTGATGGACATGTTGGAAGCCGAAACACCCATGACTTCCGGCTTATTTGCCAGCGCCTGTTTGATGCCCCGCACTGCTTCCACCCGCCCGTCACAGCAAGGCACGGTGAACTCAAAAACCTGCGAGCGGTCGTAGCCGAGGTCTTTTTTTCGGATGAAATCCTGCTGCTGCAAAATGACAATCGCACCGATAATAAGCCCCACCGTGACAGCAAACTGCGCCACCACGAGGCCCTTGCGGAATGCCGTGTTTTTCATTTTCAAAAAACTTTGTCCCCGCAAAAAATTGCCCGGAGAAAAGCCCGTCAGGAACAGCGCCGGATAGATGCCCGACAGCGCCAAAGTCGCCAAAGAAGTGGCGCCCAGCACCCACCAAATGGCAGGGTCGGCAGGGTCAAGTTGGAAGTTTTTTTCGGTAAAACCATTGAAAAACGGCATGGCTGCCTGCACGATGCAAAGCGCCAGCACAAGCGAAATCAGGGTAGTGAGCAGGCTTTCCGCAAACAGCAACCGGAAAATCTGCGCCCCACCCGCCCCGATAATTTTCCGAACACCCACTTCTTTTGTCCGCATCCCGGCCTGCGCCGTGGTGATGCTCACGTAATTCACGCAGGCGAGGAATAGGATGATGAGGCCGATGAAAGCAAACGCCCATGACGCACTTCGGCTGCCAGCCAGGATTCCGGCGTAGCTTCTTTCTTCGTCAAAATGCAGCTCGGCCAGCGGCTGCACGGTCAGGCTCATGTTTTCGTCTTCCTTGTGCTTCCCGACGAGGGCGGTCAGTTTTTTGCCGAGGGCAAGGAGGTCATTGCCGGGGCGGAGTTCCACGTAGGTGACGAAATTGAAGTTGTCCCAGGTCTCGCTGTTTTCCCGGTTGGAGGGGTTGGAGAGGTAGTAGCTGAGCGGCATCAGCAGTTCGTGGTTGAAGCTCGAATTGGGGCGTGGGTTCTCGACGACGGCCTGCACCATCATTTCTGCGGAGTCCAGCCGAAAGGTTTCCCCGGTAACATCGTACCTGCCGAAGAGCCGCTCCGCCAGGTCACGGGTGAGGATGGCGCTCCGCAAATTTTCGGAAAAACCATCCGCCGAGCCGCTGAGGAATTGGTAGTCGAAGAGGTCGAACCAGCCTTCGCCGACATAAGCATTGCGTTTGGTGCGAAGCAACGTCGCATTTTTTTTCAGGGAAGCAGGTTGGAAATTATCGAAAACGAGGGCCGTTCGGAGCACTTCGGGTACTTCTTCTTTCAATACATCAACCAGCGGCATCGGCGTCGTGGCCCAATGCCAGGTTTCGTCGGGGCTTATTTTCAGGTCGGTGTTGATGCGGTAGAGGTTGGCGGCATGTTGGTGGTAGCGGTCGAAGCTGAATTCGTTTTGCACCCAAAGAAAAGCGAAGATGGCCGCTGCCATGCCCAGCCCTAGCCCGGCGATGTTGATGGCGGAGAAAGTACGGCGGCGCAGGAGGTTGCGCAGTGCTATTTTTAGGTTATTTTGAAACATGACAATTCGATTGAGAATGGAAAATTGAGCAGCGTTGAGATGTTCAACCCTCATTTATCCATTGTTTTTATTCGCTGCGCAATGATTTTCATGGCGTTTTCTGCCCCCTTTTCCAACTATCAAATGCGAGGGTCAACAAAACAGCGGCGATTGTTTTTACGCCAAGGGAAACAAGCATAAACATTTGACTATCAGTTAGGTGTATAAAATTGATTGCCCTCCCTTCCATTTCTTGAACTGTGATTTTTGGCGCAAGGCCAATGACCATATCTCCCATTTGGCGGATTTTTTCAGTTTTTAAGTGTTGGTGTCCGTTCGCACAAACCCGTCTTCAATTTGAATGACCCTGTTTCCATATTCTGCAAATTTTTCGTTGTGGGTAACCTGAATAATCGTAATCCCTTCACTGTTCAATTGGCGAAGCAAATCCATCGTCATTTCGCCCTGCGAGGTGTGCAAGTTGCCAGTTGGTTCATCGGCCAGCAGGAGTTTGGGCCTACCAATAATGGCTCTTGCAATGCCCACTAATTGTTGTTGCCCCCCTGAAAGTTGGGCCGGAAACAGGTCTTTTTTGCCTACGATATTAAACCTGTCCAATATGTCTGCGACCCTACTTTGGCGGTCAGGTTTACGCTCGCCTTTGTACAGTAGCGGCATTTCTATGTTTTCATATACCGTCAGTTCATCAATTAGGTGATATGCCTGAAATACAAAACCAATGGCGTGTTTATGTAATTCTGTTCGCCTTTTTTCCGAGAAAGTATGGACAGGTTCGTCGTTGAAAATATATTCACCAGCGTCTGGAGAATCCAGCATTCCAATAATGTTGAGGAGCGTAGATTTGCCAGACCCAGAGGGTCCCATAATGGTCACAAAATCGCCTTTATTTACCTGTATATTGATGTTTTTTAACACCCATGTTTTCTGCGAACCAGTATTGTAATATCGCTCTATATTTTTTAGAATTATCATAAAACAGTAGAGATTGATTTAATGATGAAGTTTACAAATAGCGCTTCACAACGTTCTCTGTGACGACTGTGCCGTCAAGCATCCTGATTATTCTATTCCCAAATTCTGCGCAATATTGAGAGTGCGTCACCATGAGAATGGTAGTTCCTGTTGAATTAAGGTCGGCCAATATTTTCATCACCTCATCGCCATTGGCTGAGTCGAGGTTACCTGTCGGCTCGTCAGCAAGGATGAGCTTGGGCTTGTTCACCACCGCCCTAGCCACTGCCACCCGTTGTTGTTGCCCGCCAGAAAGCTGTTGAGGGAAGTGGTTTTTCCGGTGCATGATGCTCATGCCTTCCAGCAGTTCTTCCACTCGTTTTTTCCGTTCGTTTGCTGGCACTTTGGTATAGAGCATTGGCAATTCCACGTTTTCAAAAACCGTGAGTTCATCTATCAAGTTGAAGCTCTGGAACACGAAGCCCAAATTGTGTTTCCTGACATCTGAGCGTTTACGTTCACTAAGCCCTCCAACTTCTAATTCATTAAAAAAATACTCGCCATTGGATGGGCTATCTATCATGCCAAGGACATTGAGCAGCGTGGATTTTCCGCAACCGGAAGGGCCCATTACTGATACGAATTCACCTTGTTTAATTTCAATATCTACACTATTTAATGCGGTGGTCTCCACTTCGTCAGTGCGATAAATTTTGGATAATTGAACTGTTTTTATCATTGTTGGATTGATTATTTGATTGTTGAATTGCTGAATTGTTAATATTGCTGGATTGTCAAGTTGAGGCATCACCCCATAACAATTTAGCAATTCAACAATCATTTTAATATAAGTACGTCCTTGTCACCATAAGTGTCATAACTATTTGTGATGACTTTATCGCCAGGCTTCAAACCTTCCAATACTTCATAAAAGTTTGGATTTTGACGACCGAGCCGAATGGTTTGTTTAATGGCATTTCCTGAAGCCTCATCTAAAACATAGACCCAGTTTCCACCTGTTGTCTGGTAAAAGCCACCTCTTGCAAGTAGCACAGCATCTTCCTCTGCGCTGAGTTGTAACTTAACAGAAATGGACTGGCCCCGTTTTATGCTATTGGGTGATTTACCTACGAAAGTCATATCTGCCTCAAAAGCACCATTGCTTACTTGTGGGTATATTTTGGTGATTTTCAATGTATAGTTTTCGCCAGCAAGGGTAAAACTGCCTTCTTGCTCCAAGGCAATACGGGATATATAAAACTCATCGATTCGAACCCGAATTTTAAAGGCTGTCAAGTCATCAATTTGGCCGATATTTTCACTTCGTGCCACGCTCTCCCCAAGTTCTTTTGTTAATCCGGAAAGTTGTCCTGAGATGGGAGCTTTCACGATGAGTTGGTCTACGCTTTGTCTGGTAATGGTTAGGTTGCGCTGCATCAAGTCCAAAGACGAGGTCATTTGTTGTTGTTGGAGCACTTGGTAGGCAGAGTCCTTTCTTAAAGTAGCAGTCAGCATTTTTTTGCGGGCAGCCAAGTATCCAGACTCATCTTCCATTTCTTCAAGTTCAACCTGTGAAATCACGTTTGATTCATATAATTTACGATTACGGCGGAGTCGCTTTCCGTTCGTATTTATCTGATTGTCAACCTGTAATGCTTGTTCTTTCATGCTCAAACTTTGCTGTTCCATGAGTAGCGAGGTGTTCCGTATTTGGTTGATTTGGGAGATGATGTTGGCCTCTTGGTTGAGGTAGTTGACCATAAGGTCTGGGTTGGAGAGCCGCAATATTTCTTGCCCTTTTTCGACAATGGCGCCATCTTCGACAAATTTTTCTTCCACTTTTCCGCCCTCAATCGCATCCATCCGGACGGTTTTTATGGGGAGTACAATACCCGTCACAGGAATAAACTCTTGGAATTTATTGTGTTCAACTGTTGAAATGGTGAGTCTATCAGTAGTGACATTGAGTTTGGAAACCCCAGCGTTTTTGTAAAAACAACGGCCAATAGTCCCTAAAGCAATTACTGCAACTGCGATAATTATTAACCGCCGTGGTGTCCAAATTCTTTTTTCAATTTTTTTGTCCATGTGTCAATTCGTGAAATGGCTGTGTTTTAAAAAATGGTTAATTCCAAGTTTGTTGTCATTGGCATAGATTCAACTGCCGTGCCAGCAAATCTAATGACTTGAAAAACAAAGACTTACGCATTTTCGCAGCATTGAGTTGCGCTCAAACCTGTTCATTTTCGAACAGTGCGGTGTTCAAAATAGAACAGTAAAATGTTAGGTTCTGGAAAAATAGTAAAAAGTAGGCGATGGAATCGCTCAAACTCAGCCGAAGAAGATTAGTGTAAAAATAGTCCCATTGCTTTCCTCGCTAACTACTTGGATATCCCCCTGGTGCAGGCGCATTATTTGACGGGCAAGGCTTAACCCAATTCCTGAGCCGTGGGCTTTCGTGGTAAAAAATGGAATGAATATTTGCTCTAAATTATCAACTTGAATGCCGTGGCCATTATCGGATATTTTTATCAGTGTGCGCATTTGTTCATCACGGTCTGCCACAATCAAAACTTTTCCATCAGGGGTTTCTCGTACTGCATCAAGCGCATTTTTAATAAGATTAATAATGACTTGCTCTAATAAAACGGGGTCTCCAGAAACTTGCATATTGGGACGAAAACATTTGAAATCAAGCTCAACCTGTTTAGGAACCTCGTTTTTCATTAATGCCAATAATTGGATAAAAAAAGGCTCCAAAACGATGGGCTGCATGTTTACGACTGGGATTTTCGTCAGCCTGCGATAATTTTCTGTAAACTTCAATAGGCCAGCACTGCGCTTTTGAATTACCTCTAAGGCTTGTGCCACATCCGCCATGTTTTCAGGGTTGATAATCGAATTGTCATTCAACATACCCGCAGCAGATTCGCTCAGGCTGGCAATTGGTGTGACAGAATTCATAATCTCATGGGATAAGATGCTAATTAGCTTGTGGTATGACTTTATTTCTTCCCCGGAAAGCTCTCCTGACAAGTTGAAGAAAGTGTACAACCTGAATTCGTCGTTTTTATGTTTTAATATAAAACATCGAATTGCTAGCTGCACCACTTCGTCATTAATGACTACTTTTTGAACGATTCGTTCATTTATTGGCAATTTATTAAGTACACCAAATAGCGTTTCATCAATTAGTTTAAAAGTCCCTAAATCTTGAAAATATGATTTATGGAAAATGGCTTTTAATGCCCGGTTTGTCAATAAAACCGTACCATCTTTATCTGCACAAAATATTCCAGTATCAACATTTTCAAATACTAATTGCATAAGCTGACGGTTAGCCTCATTTTGCGAGCGAAGGTTGCGAAACTTGTCCGTTATGGCATTGAATTCAGAAAACAGCACGGCTTGTGGTTCGTTTCCATCTGTGGCTGAATACGTGCGAGCAAAATCATCATAGCGTATGCTCATTAGAAAATCAGCTATTTGGTTATTCACCTCATATATCTGCCTAAATAAGCTTATGATAAGTAACAGGATTATTATACTGCCCAGTATCACCCATAGCATCCCAAAGTGTTCATGTTGGAAATAAGCCACAAATACAGCAAACATCAACAAGAAAATCAGTGAAAGGAGCAATATAATTCTAACTCTAAAACTTTTTAATGCTTTCATATCACAATCCAAATTTTTCAAGCCTGCGGTACAATGCTGCACGTGTTAGTCCCAGCGATTCCGCTGCCTTGCTGATGTTGCCTTGGTGTATTTCTATGGCTTTTTGAACCAAACTGCGTTCTATTTCCTCCAAATTCATGTTATCCGGCGAGAAGACAGCTTTGTTGCCGTCCGATTGAAGTAGGAAATCGCCCGGTTGCAACTTTGCTGACTCGGTCATTATGACAGCACGTTCAATGGCATGGCGCAATTCTCGCACATTCCCATGCCAAGGGTACTTTTCCAGTTTTTCTTGGGTTTCTTTTTCAAAACCAAGGCCGGATTTGCGGTATTTTTTGGAGTAAATATCCAGGTAATGCTTTGCAATTAGGCGTATATCACCCACCCGCTCCCGCAATGGTGGCATTGAAATTTCAATGGTATTAATTCGGTACAATAGATCTTGACGAAATGTCTTTTCAGCCACCATGGTTTTCAGGTCGCTATTAGTTGCACATATCAGTCGAAAGTCAACTGGAATTTCTTTGGTCGAACCAACCCGTACTACCTTTCGGGATTGTAATACGGCCAATAATTTAGCTTGTAGATTTAGGCTTAAATTGCCAATTTCATCTAAAAAAAGCGTACCGCCATTGGCTGCCTCAAATTTGCCAATATGGTCTTCTTTGGCATCCGTAAAAGCGCCCTTTACATACCCAAAAAGCTCACTTTCAAACAGCGATTCTGAAATAGCGCCGAGGTCAACATTAACGAAAATCTTTCCACCTCGTGTCGATTGCCGATGCAATTCTCGGGCAGTGAGTTCTTTTCCAGTGCCGTTTTCTCCGGTTACCAGCACGTTGGCATCGGTTTTGGCGACTTTTTCGATCGTTTTGAAAACTTCCTTCATCACTGGTGATTCCCCCAAAAACTCGCCGCCTTTGCCATCCAATTGAGCTAGGATTTGCTTGTTTTCTGCGGAGAGATGTTGCACTTCCTGCTTTAGCAAGGCCAAATTTAAAGCCGACTTTACCGTTGCCAATAGTTTTTCATTCCGCCATGGTTTTTCGATAAAATCAGTAGCACCCAGCTTCATCGCATGAACGACCATTTCCACTTCACCATGAGCGGTAATAATGACCACTTGCATTTGTGGGCGCAGCTCCTTTATTTTCTGAAGCCATTCCAGCCCAATCTTACCGGATGAGTCTCCCTTGTGGAAATTCAGGTCAAGCAGCAATACATCAGGCTCATATTGCTGCACCAATCGGGGCAAATGTTCTGGATTTTGCGCTGCAAACACCCTGGCAAACACGGGTTTGAGCAGCATTTTTAAAGAAAATAGGATGTCTTCCTCATCATCTAGAATGAGGATGGTACCGGGTTGTTTCATATAAAATCAATGTATTTGGGGTAAAAGTAGAAGATACTTGCTTCAAAGGCAAAACTATCCAATCCAGTTTAAAAAAGCGGATTCTCTTTGATTCAGGTCATTTAACCTTTGAATTTAATCCCAATAGCCTCTCTGCTAATCCGTAAAAAAAACGCTATCCTTGCTCTCCAAAATTTTGATGGTATGCAATTGAAACAGTTTTTCTATTATTTCCTTTTTTGCTCCGCAATTTTTGCACTTATCTCCTGTGGCCCAGAACCGAAAGTGCTCGTTTTTTCAAAGACTGCGACGAAGAAGGGCATTGTGTCGAGAGCAGTGAATGCTTTCCAGAGTGCGATGAAGACATGGTCTGCCATGAAGGTCAGTGTTATATGGATGCAAATATTTGCGGCTTTGATGTTACTGTAAGCGGACAGGGTGGTGCAAATACCTATACCTTTTACAACGATGGCACGCTTCCTCCAGGAACTCAACTAACGCTGACCTATGTAACGTACAACATTCCCGACAATATAGTAGTATCGGGTAACGGAGTATCGTCAAGCGAGTATGATGGCTGTGTCTCCACTGGGCCAGAACCAGAAGACCCCTATACACTGTTGTTCACCATAGGCACCGGCAATGAAATCGTTGTCACTGTCACTACTTGTGGCTCGACTTCTTCAAAGTTCCATTTTACAATAAGTTGCCCCGATGAATTTCAAAACGACCCACCTTCAGACAGAATGGTGGGTGTCAATGGAGGTGGTGTCGAAGGGATAAAAGTCCACCCCAATCCATTTGTATCGAACATTGACATCACGGCGGCCAATGTTGAGAACCCGTTTGTGGGGCAGGTAGTCCTGCTTGATAACCTGGGAAGGGAAGTTCTCAGTAGGGAGTTCGCCTTTGAGGCCGGGCACAACAGCATGAACATTGATGGGCTAGAAGGCCTGGGCGAAGGGCTTTACATCATCTTGGTAAGAAAAGATGGCGAGGTGTACGCATCCAGGAAGGTGGTCAAATTGGAATAATTTTGATTTTTGATTTCAAATATTGATATTGCATCTTTGAGAAGGCACTTGAAAAACTCAGGTGCCTTCTTGGCTTTGAGCTTTGGTGCAGTGGAGAATGCTTAAATGTATTTTCATTGGGGTTTCTTGAATAATTTTCAATTTTTTTTAAAAAAGAGCATTTTGCAAAGAATAGGTAGAAATTGGAAAAAATGGCGGTTTTGGGCGACATCGTTGTTGGTGCTAACACCGTTTCTTCTTTCTGCACAGAAGATAATCTATGTGGACACTGCATTCAGCATCTTTGTCCCCAAAACGATTTTTGGGGAGATTGACATCAACACTTGCACCGACAGCTTGATAGAGGAAGAGCCGCTGCAATTTTCGTATGATGTCCTGGTCAATTCAGATGGAGAAATGTATGGCTATGGCCCATTGAACGGCTTTATTTATGACACCTTGTTTTTTCTTTCGCTTAATGAGCCAGCGTCTTTGTATTGGCCACCTAATTCCACGACAATCAGCCACGAGATCCGTGGCTTGACCTGCGATGAAAACGGCATTGTTTATTCAGCAGGCAAGGGTATTTCAAGGCGAAACACAAATTGTTGTTATGAACAAAATACTCCTTGTTGTGACAAATGGAAGGATGTTTATTTGGGAACCTTGCCTCCAGGCATGCAGTGCCTCGGTGACATCACCTACCGTCGGGGCAAGTTTTACCTTTCGGCCATTGGAAACAAGCTGGTAGAAGTCAACATGAAAGACCCTTCAAAGAGCCAGATTGTCATGGAGTTTCCCCCCGGCACTTTGCCCATACATGGCCTTACTACCGTGCAAGTGGGTTGTGATAGCGTTATTACCTATGCGACAGGCAGGGCTTGGAACCATTCCATCATCTATGAACTGAACTTCAATAACTGGACATTGACGCAAGTCTGCGACATGCCCTTATTGGCCATTGATGGAGCTGCCAACCAAACCGAGTGCATGCTCCCCCCCTGCGACCTCTTCGTTGACCTCGACAACGACAACAGTTCTCTTGCCTTCTGGGGGAACTATTGCGCTGACCCCTTCTGCCTGCCACCCATGACCGTGACGGATACCGATGTCGTCATTCTTTCCATGGCCAATACGCTGGATTCCATGCTTCTTGAACTGACGGGTAGCCAAAATGGTGCATCGGAGTACTTGGAAACCAACATGTCCGCAGGCAATCTGACCATATTGGGCAATGGCAGTTCCAGCCTTCTATTCATCAACAACGGTACGGCCTCGCTTTCCGATTTTGAGGCCGCATTGAAATCGGTTGCCTATCAAAATGTAGCAGTTCCTTTGACCTATGGCATGCGCCATGTTCGAGTGAATGGCTGGTCGGGTGGGGTTGCGAGCATCGTTTCTACTTCCGACCTGCCATTGACCAACAACGTCCTTCAAACCATTGCTGTTGCCACATTGCCTACTTGCCATGGCTTGCAGAATGGAAGTTTGGAAGTGCAAACAACGGGCGGCACAGCCCCTTATGCCTACCAATGGCTTACCGGTTCAATCGACACGTTGCTTAATGGCATTGGGGCTGGCAGTTATCCGATAACGGTAGAGGATGCTGCTGGCTGCGTCAAATCGGATACGTTTGTGCTTGTGCAACCGGATAATTTGGAGGCAACTATTGCGTACATGGGGTTGTCAACCATTTGCAACAGTTCAGGTGCGCTAAATGGTAATGCGGTTGGTGGCAACCTGCCCTATACTTTCATTTGGGACAACGGCATTGTCGGAACGAACAATGATAACCTTGGCGCTGGTGATTATTTGCTAACGGTGGTTGACAGCAATGGCTGCCAAGCCACGGCCATTTATTCGATACTGGAAGGTGACACGATATTGGTCAATCAGGTTGCCGCCATCTGCGAAGGAGAAAGCCTTGCTTGGAACGGACTGAGCTTGAGCGCCGATACTTTGGCATGTATGGTCTTTGCGCAAGCCAATGGTTGCGATTCCACGGTCTGTATGGCTTTGACCGTGCATCCATTGCCTCTGCCACAAATCACTTCGATGGGCAGTTTGTGCAATGGCCAATCGGTAAGCCTTTCGGTTGGTCAGTTCGCCAGCTACCTATGGTCGTCAGGGGAGAACCTACCCGAAATTTTGGTCAACATGGCAGGCGATTACCTAGTTACGGTCACGAATTCCTTTGGCTGCACTGCCACGGCAAGTACAGTGGTAATGCCAGCTGTTTCATTTGAGTATTCTTTCGAGCATCCTTGTTTTGGAGTAGATGATGGAAGTATAATTTTTGGATTGGTCAACGGTGGGACACCTCCTTTTCTGTATTCAATAGATAGCACCAATTTTTTTCAATCTTCTGTGTTCAATAACCTCCCAAGTGGGGAATTTTGGCCTTCGGTAATGGACGCTACTAACTGTAAGGTTTTTGATGTTGTCGTTTTGGATGCACCGCTTGCGATACTGCTTGATGCCGGAGCCGATGTTGCCACGCAATTGGGTGTACCAGTAACTTTGGGTGCAACCACCAACTTGAACAGCCCAACCATCCTTTGGGAGCCTGCTGATTTCTTGGATTGTTCAACTTGCCTGAACGTGATGGCCAATCCCCCGTTTTCCTTGGAATATTCCGTGACGGTATCGGATGCCAATGGCTGCGAAGCCGTTGACACGATTGCAATATTTGTTTCTGATGGGCGCAAATATTATATTCCTACCGCCTTTTCGCCCAACGATGACGGAACCAACGAAGGTTTTACCATTTTCAGTGAGCCATCTGCTTTCAGTATAGCTTCCCTTGAAATATTCGATAGGTGGGGCGAACTGGTATTCCAGGCTAGTGACATTCCAACAAACGATACTTCAAGGGGCTGGAAGGGTGATTTGGACAATGAACCAATGCCCACTGGCTTTTACGTTTACGTCGTAAAGCTGCTTTCAATTGATGGTGAGGAGACCTTAGTTAGGGGCGAGATAAACTTGGTCCGTTGAAGTATTAAAAACTCCTCTTTTTCAGTCGAAAGCACTATCCTTGCCTTCTAAAATCCGAAGGCAATGTCCGTTAAATCATTTCCATTTTTTTTCTTCGTTTGCTCCGCAATTTTTGTGCTTACCGGCTGCGGCCCAGAGCCGAAGGTGCTTGTGTTTTCCAAAACGTCAGGTTACCGACACGCTTCCATCGAGACGGGGGTGGCGGCCATTCAGCAGCTAGGCAAGGCCGAAGGTTTCATCGTGGAGGCTACGGAGGACAGCACCGTTTTTACCGAAGAAAACCTAAAAAAATACGCCGCTGTAGTGTTCCTGAACAACAGTGGCGACGTACTGAACAACTGGCAACAAGCTGATTTTCAACGTTTTATTGAAGCTGGCGGTGGCTTCGTGGGCATCCATGGCGCAGCGGCCACCGAGTATGATTGGAAGTGGTACGGCAAGCTCCTCGGCGCATTTTTTGATGAACACCCAGACATCCAAAAAGCAACGGTGAAGGTGGCCGACAAGGCGCACCCTGCCACCGAAGACCTCCCCGCCGAATGGCTCCGCACCGACGAGTGGTACAATTTTAAGCCAGTGCCTCCCTCGGACAAAGTCTATATCACTGGTGCAAAAGGGAACTACACCCACAGCAGTACCGACAGCTCGGATGCCGCCATCAATGTACCGACGGACGTGCGGTGGACATACGACAGCAAAAAACCTTTCCTTTCTGAAAACGTGAAAGTGCTGCTGACGCTCGATGAGGGTACTTACACAGGCGGCAAACATGGCGCTTCGCACCCTATCGCTTGGGCGCAGGAGTATGAAGGTGGGCGCTCGTTTTACACGGCACTTGGCCACACGGAGGAGAGTTTTTCCGAAGAAAACTATTTGAAGCACCTGCTCGGCGGCATCCTATGGGCCATCGGCAAGGGCAAGCTCGACTATTCGAAGGTGAAAACCCAGCGCATCCCACAGCCGGAGCGGTTTGTGCGCACCGTGCTCGCCGAAAATTTGGATGAGCCGATTGAACTCGCCGTTTTCCCGGACAACAGCGGCAAGGTGCTTTTTGTGGAACGGAAAGGCGCCATCAAAATCTACTATCCCGACCTCGACACAGTGGAAACTATCGCCTACATGCCCGTTTACAAGGAGTTCGAAGAGGGGGTGATGGGCGTTGCCTTTGACCCAAACTACCTGAAAAACAAGTGGATTTACATCTATTATTCGCTGATGGAAGGTGGAAGGCGCAACCGCTTGAGCCGATTTGATTTTGAAAACGACATCATCCACCACAGTACCGAGAAGGTGCTGCTCGAAGTGCCGGAACAGGTCGGTTGCTGTCACACGGGTGGCTCGATTGACTTTGACTCGAAGGGCAACCTGTTCCTTTCCACGGGAGACAACACCAACCCGTTCGAGTCCGACGGCTTTTCTCCCGCTGACGGGCGACCGGGTCGGGAATTGTACGACGCCCGGCGCTCCTCGTCCAATACGAACGACCTGCGGGGGAAAATCCTCCGCATCACCCCGCAACCTGATGGAACCTACACCATTCCTAAGGGCAATCTTTTTGTCGAAGGCACACCAAATGCCCGCCCCGAAATCTATGTGATGGGCTGCCGCAATCCCTACCGCATAGCTGTTGACAAGAAAACCGACTGCCTCTACTGGGGCGATGTGGGCCCTGATGCTGGCAAAAACGGTGTTGACCGTGGCTCGAAGGGCTACGATTTTTGGGGACGTGCCTGCGAGGCCGGGTACTACGGCTGGCCGCTTTTCCGGGGCAACCACACCTATTTTGATTACAATTTTGCCACAAAAAAAAGTGGGCCGCTGCACAATCCCGAGAAGCCAATCAACAACTCGCCGTACAACACCGGCTTGACAGAACTGCCCCCCGTCACTTCCCCACTGATTTGGTACAGCTACGACGAGAGCCTTGAGTTCCCGTGGCTTGGAACTGGCGGCAAAAACCCAATGGCTGGCCCAATTTTTCACGCTGCCGATATCCCCCAATCACCAATCACCAGTAACCAATCACCAGTCACCACTTTCCCCGAATATTTCGAGAATAAATTCTTCATCTACGAATGGATGCGCAACTGGATTTTCGTGGTGACAATGGACGAAAACGGCAAGTTCGTGCAGGCCGACCCGTTCCTGCCCAACGAGACCTGGAACCGCCCGATGGACATGGCTTTCGGGCCTGACGGGGCATTGTACGTGCTGGAATATGGCACGCAGTGGTTCGCCCAAAACCCCGATGCCCGCCTGAACAAAATCGAGTACGCCCCTGGCAACCGCAAGCCGATTGCCAAAATTGAAGCTTCGCAAACTGTGGCGGCGGCTCCGCTAACGGTACGCCTAAGCGGTTCATCCTCAAAGGATTACGATGGCGACCAGCTCACTTACGATTGGACAGTGAGCAGTAGCCAGCAGCATTTCACGGAGGCAGGTTTTGACTTTGTTTTCAAAACGCCGGGCGAGTACGTGGTGAAATTGAAAGTAACCGACCCAAGTGGGGCGTCTTCGAGGTCGAGTGTAAAAATCATCGTCGGAAACTCGAAGCCGGTCGTCGCATGGAAATTGGGTGGCAATCAAACGTTTTACTGGGACGATGAAGATTTGGCCTATGAACTTAGCGTTAGCGATGCGGAGGATGGCAGCCTTTCCAACGGTAAACTAGACCCTCGAAGAGTGAAAATCTCCATTGATTACCTTTCAGAAGGACAAGATGTGGCGGCCATTATCATGGGGCATCAAACGAAGGAGTCAGCAACGATGGGCAGTTTACAATTTGCCACGGGCATGAAGTTGATTGAAGCAAACGATTGTAAAACCTGCCATACTGTTGACTCGAAAGTGAATGGGCCGAGCTATGTTGACATTGCCAACCGGTACTACGGAAGTGAGTTTGCTGTGCAAAGATTGAGCAAAAAAGTCATTGCTGGAGGTGCCGGAAACTGGGGAGAAACGGCCATGAGCGCCCACCCAAACCTCAGCCAAAAGGAATCGGAGGATATTGTAAAGTACATCCTCTCATTGGCTGGAGAGGTCCAAGAATCGGGTTCCCTGCCTTTCAATGGTACGTACCGCACCAGTGCCCATATTGGCAAGGGTGAAAAAGGAGCCTACGTTTTTCAGGCGAGCTACCGTGACCTTGGTGGGCCAAATGGCAGCAATTCCCTGTCAGATAAACAAACCCTTGTTTTGCGTTATCCAAAACTGGCAGCGAAGGACTACAGTCGGGCGGCCAAAGGCGTTCGCCGGGAGCGAATCGGACAAACAGATACGATTGCTGTCACCGACCTGATGGATGGACGCTGGATTGCATTCGATAAAATTGACCTGACTGGGGTGACGAGTTTGGAACTTGGATTTATCAAAAGTGCTGAGATTTCGCCTGGGACAGCAGTTGAAATCCGGGCAGGCAGCGAGAGCGGCAAGCTGCTTGGGAAGTCGATTGTCAGTGGCGCTTCAATAAAAATACCAATCGAAGCAGCAAAGGGTATAAAAAATCTGGTGCTTGTTTTTAGAAATGAAAAAATGAATGGCGTGGGTTTGGGCAAGCTAGATTGGGTTGCCTTTCAGAAATAAAAATAGGGGAATGGCGAATCCAAACGCCATTCCCCTATTTATAGAAATTTTGGTGTCACTTCCCTTTCTTTTTCGATTTCTTTTCCTTCCCAAAAACATCTTGCTGGCCCCGGGCATCCAGCACCGGCTCTGGCCTCGGTGCTTCTTCCATTGTTTCCGTCCAGTATTTTTCCACCCAAAGCCACTGTCCATTTTTCAATTTATAGCCCTCGTAAGTTCCGTCAGGGACTTGGGTTGGGCCTTGCCCATAGCCACCCGCCATCGTCATCAGGTGGTCGTAGATGATGAGGCCCCAAGTTTCATCATAGTTGAGCTTGAAGGAGGCCTCAGCAGAAAATTCCATCACCAAACGGTTTCGGACGGTAATCTCATTTCCCAATGAATCAGCTTGCACAAATACTGGTGCGCCAAATATTGGCTTTCCATCCTTGAAACTTAACACGTCAACAATTTTCCTGCGGTTAAAAAAGCTGAACCCATCATACCCAAAAAGTAGGTACTTGTCACCTTCCGGTGTATCAAATTGCCGCAGGTTGTAGTAAACCGAACCGTACCATTTCTCTGGTGTGAGCAAGTCATATTCCTCCGCTTCTACCTCAGCCGAACGGTCCACCAAAGGAAAAAGCTGAAGTTTGCTGCTGTTCATTTGTATGGCACCGTAATAGCGATAATCGTCCACGTCCACGTAAAGTTGCCAAGTGAACACCCTGAAGCTGCTGTCCTGAGGGTATTGGATGGAGATGGACTTGAGCCGGTTGAATTTGTAGTTGAAGGAATTTTCTGTTTTTAGTGCCTGGACGAGGGTCGTGATTAGTTTTTTGCATGTCCCAAACCGCTCTTCTGGCAATGAGTCGTTGACTACCAAGAATGCGCAAAGTGCCAGCGTGTCCTCGTATTCCTTGAGATGTTTGATGTCTCCAGCACTGATTTTGCCAGCTTGCGCATGGCCATTTAGGGCAAACCCGACAAGGAAAAGGATGGGCAGTATTTTTTTCATAAAAAGGTAATTGTTCAAAATTTGCACAAAGAACGTTTGGTGAAATGATTTAGTGCAGGATGGTCAAGTTTTGGTAAAATGCAGCGAATTTTCGCAACCAAATCCCTCAATCCTCATTTAATGGATATATTTGCGGCCATTTTAGAATAATAATTATCCAATAAAATGAAAATACTCGTTTGCGTAAGCAAAACACCAGATACCACCTCAAAGATTTCCTTCACCGCCGACGGCACTAAGTTTAACGATGCAGGCATCACCTACATCATGAATCCCTACGATGAGTGGTACGCACTCGTTCGAGCCTGTGAATTGGTGGAAAAAAATGGCGGCACGGTCACGCTCATCAACGTGGGTGGCCCACAAAACGACCAGACCATCCGAAAGGGCTTGGCCATAGGCGCCACTGATGCAGTGCGAATCGACGCTGACCCAAATAGTTCCCTTTTCATTGCGAAGCAAATCGCTGAATACGCCAAGGAACAACACTACGACATCATTTTTTGCGGCAAGGAAAGCATTGATTACAATGGTTCCGAAGTCGGCGGCATGGTCGCCGAATTTCTCGACCTGCCCTTCATTTCCTTTGCCAGCAAGCTCGAAATCACTGGAAGCACGGCCACCTTAAATCGAGACATTGAAGGTGGCGTGGAAATCCTGGAAGTAGAAACCCCATTCGTCGTCAGTGCGGCAAAAGACATGGCCGAGCAGCGCATCCCGAACATGATGGGCATCATGAAAGCCAAGTCGAAACCATTTGTAGTCGTTCCCCCGGTCGATTTCCCTGACCTTGCAGTACCCGTGAAATACGTATTGCCGAAGGAAAAAACTGGTGTAAGGCTGGTGAGTCCTGACAATATGGAGGAGCTGGTGAGGCTGCTCCACGAAGAAGCAAAAGTCATTTAGTAACTGGTGATTGGTGATTGGTGATTGGGCAGCCCCCAATCACCAATCACCAATCACTAATCACCAAATACAATGGTATTAGTTTTCGCAGAGGCCGTAAACGGCCACCTCAAAAAAGCGGCTTTCGAGGCCGTGACTTATGGTAGCCAAACGGCACAATTGCTTGGCAGCCAATGTGTTGCATTGACGTTGGGCAATGTAGAGAATGCCGGACAATTGGGCATTTACGGCGCTTCCAAGGTTTACAATGTGGCAGGTTCCAACCTCGCCAACTTCGATAGCCAGGTGTTTACCTCGGTCATTGCGCAAGCAGCTGAAAAGCTGGGTGCAACCGTGGTCGTCATTTCGCACACTTCCACAGGCAAATCTTTGTTGGGTCGCCTAGCTGCTCGCCTCAATGCTGGCTCGGTGGCTGGGGCAAAATCGCTCCCCGATATTTCAGGCGGAGGATTCAAAGTGACCAAAGGGGTTTATTCTGGGAAGGCCATCGCTACCTACGAAATCAGTTCTCCGATAAAATTGATTTCCTTGGGCGGCAACGAGATACCGCTCCAATCCACTGGCAACGAAGTGGCAATTGAGACGCTTGAGTTGACCGTCCCGGCCAGCCGCACAAAAGTGATTGAAGTGAAACGGCAAGAAGGAATCGTGCCGTTGCCGGAAGCGGTTACGGTTGTCTCAGCAGGCCGTGGCATGAAAGGTCCGGAGAACTGGGGCATCGTGGAGGACCTGGCCAAGGTCATGGGTGCTACCACCGCTTGCAGCCGACCTGTAGCTGATGCCGATTGGCGCCCCCACCACGAACATGTAGGGCAAACAGGTGTGGCTATCCGGCCAAATCTTTATGTTGCCATCGGTATTTCTGGGGCTATCCAGCACCTGGCCGGTGTGAACCAATCGAAGGTTATCGTGGTCATCAACAAAGATCCGGAAGCACCGTTCTTCAAGGCGGCAGATTATGGCGTGGTTGGTGACTTGTTCGATGTAGTGCCTCGTTTGACCGAAGCCATGCGGAAGTTTAAGGCAAGTTGATAATCCTTTTTCTTCAAATTGAAACAGCCCTGTTCTAGCTACCAAGCTCTGGCAGGGCTGTTTCAATTTGAAGAAAAAAACAACCCCTTCCTCATTTCTGAAGAAGGGGCCTCTTTAGCATAGGATTATAAATGTTTAAGACAATGGCGCATTTTGCAAATATCAGTCCATTTTGAAATTTGACTTTGACAATTGACATTGTTCTGTAGCCACATACGTTCATTTTCCCCTCCTTCCCTTGAAAACGGGCTGTATAATCTATAATCTTTACTTACCTTGGCCATGATAAAATGATTCAAAATGGCCAGTTTCTTTCCAAAAAAAGGCATCATTTGGTTGACCGTAATTGCATCAGTAGCTTTTGTTTTTCACCACTATTCCAATGGATTTGAACCGAAAGTTGACTACAATGCCGAGGTCAAACCCATCCTCAACAAGCACTGCCTTTCCTGCCACGGCGGGGTGCGCCGCAAATCGGGCTTTAGCCTGCTTACCCGGGAAGACGCCCTGTCAAATGCAGAAAGCGGAAAGCCTGCCATCGTGCCTGGCCACACCGAGCGGAGTGAATTCATCCGACGGCTCACCCTCGATGACCCGGAGGAGCGGATGCCGTATGGAAAAGAACCTTTGACCGAAGCGGAAATCAGCATTTTGACAAAATGGGTGGACGAAGGGGCTCAATGGGACTTGCATTGGGCATATCGCCCAGTAGAAAAGCCGCCCGTGCCTGGCAGTGAGCGGTTGCTTTCTGGTTTGGGTGAAAAAAGTTGGGGCAACAACGAGGTGGACGCTTTTATCCTGGACAAATTGCTGGAAAACAAACTCGTACCAAGTACCTCAGCTGATAAAGCCACCCTGCTTCGCCGTGTCAGTCTTGACTTGATTGGGATGCCAGCCCCTGAAAATTTGGCTATAAAATACCTTGACAGCAATAGCCCCATAACTTATGAGCAGCTCGTTGACAGCCTCCTTGCCTTGCCCCAGTACGGCGAACGTTGGACAGCGATGTGGCTCGACCTTGCCCGCTATGCCGATACCAAAGGCTACGAGCGGGACGACCGCCGCCAAATCTGGCGATACCGGGATTGGCTCATCAAAGCCTTCAACGACGATATGCCTTACGACCAGTTCCTAACGGAGCAACTGGCGGGCGACCTGCTCGGCGGCGATTCCCATCCCACTGACAATCAATACGTTGCTACCGCATTTCACCGAAACACCATGACCAATGACGAGGGTGGCACCGACAACGAGGAGTTTCGCACCGCAGCCGTCATTGACCGAGTGAATACGACTTGGGAGGCGTTTATGGGAACCACCTTCGCATGTGTCCAGTGCCACGACCATCCTTACGACCCCTTCCGGCACGACGAGTATTACCAGTTCATGGCCTTTTTCAACAATACCCGAGATGCAGATACTTACGAGGATTATCCGCAATTGCGACATTTTGCGAAGGAAGACAGCTTGCGTCTGATTGGCCTGACGGAGCGGGTGAAAAAAGAGATTTCACCTGAAAAAGCAGCGGAGGTTTATACTTTTTTGAAAACATTGGAGCCGGTATTCTACTCGCTTGAAACGGATAGCCTCAAAAATGCCGCTTTGTACGATACCAAATGGCTCGGCCTTCGGCAACATGGAAGTGCTCGACTAAGAGGTGTTGACCTCAATAATGTCGGACGTTTGTGGTTCCGCTATCAAGGCATGATGGGCGGCGGGCGTTGGACGGTGCGCCTCGATAGCCCGACGGGGGAGGTGCTTTTCTCCACCATTTTAAAAGAAACAAAAGGCTGGTTTATTGAGAAACTCGACTTCCCGATGAAATCTGGTAAACATGACCTTTGGTTTTCTTACGAAAACCCAAAACTGAAACCTGACGCAGCAGGGGTGCAATTCGATTGGTGCCACTTTGCCGAGCCAGGATTTGGTGACGAGCCGAGCATAAAGCCGGATTTTGACTACCTGCTCCGAGTTGCTGCGGCCACGACGCCCGTCATGGTAGAAAACATGCCGGAAATGAAGCGCCCGACCCATTTGTTTGAGCGGGGAAATTGGTTAGTCAAGGGTAGGGTAGTGGAGGCTGGAGTGCCCAAAATATTGCCGCCAATGCCAAGCGGTGTCCCGCAAAATAGGCTCGGTCTTGCCCAATGGATGACTGCACCAGCGCATCCGCTCACCGCCCGAACGATGGTGAACCGCCTTTGGGAACAACTTTTTGGAAATGGATTGGCCGAGACACTGGAAGACCTCGGCTCGCAGGGCATTCCCCCGACACATCGGGAACTGCTGGACTGGCTGGCCTACAATTTCATGCACGAGCAAGGGTGGAGCACCAAAAAGCTGTTGAAAACCTTGGTCATGTCCGCCACCTATCGACAGGATTCAAAGGTGAGTGCTCAGGCACTTGAGGCCGACCCGTACAATCACTTTTACGCCAGAGGCCCCCGGGTTCGCCTCTCCGCCGAGCAAATACGAGACCAAGCCCTGAGCATCGCCGGGGTGTTGAACCCCAAAATGTACGGCCCCAGCGTGATGCCCCACCAACCCGATGGCGTTTGGAAAAGCCCTTGGAATGGCGATGATTGGAAACTTGCCGAAGGTGATGAGCGCTACCGTCGTGCTGTTTACACCTTCTTGAAGCGGACGGGGCCATACCCTGCCATGATTACCTTCGACGGGGTGGCGAGGGAAGTCTGCACCGCCCGGCGGGTTCGCACGAATACGCCGTTGCAAGCCCTCGTGACACTGAACGATGAAGCATACGTTGTTGCGGCACGTTATTTTGCAAACCGGATTTTTGAAAAAAAACTGAAAACGCCTAACGAGCAATTGGCACTGGCCTACTTGATAGCCACTGGCCACGAGCCAGATGCTGCAAAAACCAAGGTGCTCTTACAATTGTACGAACGGTCGCACAAGGATTTTGCGGAGCACAAAGAAAAAATGGAAAAGATTTGCGGCGCTGAAACCATGGTGAAAACCCCTGAAATTGCAGCACTTGTGGTGGTGGCCAATGCCGTGCTGAACCTGGATGATGTGCTAACTAAAAGTTGAAAAGCGGTTCGGTTGTCCTACATTTGCGCTTCGAGCTTCGCCTTTGTTCAAGTCGCTTCTGCCATGACGAATGCGACAAACAAGGCGAAAATATTTCAACAATCTAACAATCTATCACTTATGAAATTCTTTATAGACACCGCCAACCTCGACCATATTATTGAAGCACATAAACTCGGCATCCTCGATGGCGTAACGACCAACCCTAGCCTGATGGCTAAAGAGGGTATCACTGGCCAAGCCAATATCGAAAACCATTACGTGAAAATCTGCGAAATCGTGGACGGCGACGTGAGTGCTGAAGTGATTGCCACGGATTTTGCAGGCATGGTGAAAGAAGGAACCCACCTCGCCAGCCTAGCCAATAACATCGTGGTGAAAGTACCGATGACGAAAGACGGCGTGAAGGCCATCAGCCACTTCACCGACCACGGCATTTCTACCAACTGTACGCTGGTGTTCTCTGCTGCGCAAGCGATTTTGGCAGCAAAAGCAGGGGCTACTTACGTCTCACCGTTCATTGGCCGCATTGATGATACAAACTGGGACGGGATGCTGCTCATCAAAGAAATGGCAGAGATTTACGCAATCCAAGGCTTTGAGGCGCAGATTTTGGCGGCGAGCATTCGCAACTCTCGGCATATCGTGGAGGCAGCGAAGAATGGGGCGGATGTTTGTACTTGTCCACTTAGTGCCATCCTCGGCATGTTGAAGCACCCATTGACGGATATTGGGCTGGCGCAGTTTCTGGCGGATCATCAGAAGGGGAATGGGTAATAATTAAAACTCAAACAACGTCCCCGCCTTCCCTTTGGGTACCACGCCAATATGTTTATACGCCTTCTCCGTCGCCTCACGGCCACGGGGGGTGCGCTGCAAGTAGCCTTCCATGATGAGGAAAGGCTCATGCACTTCCTCAATCGTGCCCGGCTCCTCACCGACCGCCGTTGCGATGGTGGTCAGACCCACTGGGCCACCTTTGAACTTATTGATGATGGCATCGAGGATTTTGTTGTCCATTTCATTGAGGCCACCTTCGTCCACGTTGAGGGCGTTAAGGCCGATTTTGGCGATTTCGATGTCAATGGTTCCGGTACCTTTCACCTCTGCGAAGTCCCGGATGCGGCGCAACAACAAGTTGGCGATGCGGGGTGTGCCACGGCTGCGGCGAGCGATTTCATAAGCACCTTCTTCCGTCATCGGTACTTTCAGCAGGTTTGAGGAGCGGGTCAAAATCTTCTTTAGCGTTTCAATATCATAATAATCAAGGTGGCAAGTGATGCCAAAACGGGAGCGCATGGGGGCTGTGAGCAAGCCCATGCGGGTGGTAGCGCCGACGAGCGTGAAATTAGCCAGCGCAATTTGAATGCTCCGGGCATTTGGGCCAGAGTCAATCATGATATCAATGCGAAAATCCTCCATGGCGGAGTAGAGGTACTCTTCCACGACGGTGTTCAGTCGATGGATTTCATCAATAAAAAGCACGTCGCCCTCTTCGAGGTTGGTCAAAAGCCCGGCGAGGTCACCCGGTTTTTCAAGGACAGGGCCAGAGGACATCTTTAGTGAAGCACCCAATTCGGTGGATATAATATGCGATAGGGTGGTCTTGCCAAGTCCCGGTGGGCCGTGCAGCAGCACATGGTCGAGTGCCTCGCCCCGCTTGTTTGCGGCAGCGATGAAGATGCGCAGGTTGTCAACGATTTGTGGTTGGCCGCTGAAGTCGTCAAGTTCCTTGGGTCGCAATGCCTTTTCGATGAGCTTTTCGTCGGTGCTCATCAGGTTGCCTTCAGCGTCTAAATTCGGGTTTTGCATTGAACAGTTTTGAGTTTTGGGTTTTGAGTTTTGAGTTGCGAAGCGGCAGACTAACTCAAAACTCGCAACTCAAAACTCAAAACTTGGTCAGTCCCAGACTCCCTCGCCTTTCCAAATGGTTTTTCCTTTGGAAATGAAATTGAGGTATTGACGGTGGCAGTCGTCGTTCTGGTTGCCGTTGGTTTGGCAGAGGAGGTTGCCATCACAATCATAAAGGAAAGTGTCAGGCACAGCCTCGAAAGCAAAAGCCCATTTGCCCCCAATCTGGTATTTGATGATTTTGAGGGGGTTGTGTCGGTCAATCGCCTTACTCATCCACGACACAGCGAATGGGTTGCTGATTTGGGAGCATTCAACTGGGCCGTTTGATTTCAAGTCCTCAATGCAGGTAATTTCGACCATCTTACTTTCAGCCATGCAAATGCTGGCCATGTCGTTCAACTCCTTGTAGCCAAAACGGATGGTCTGTTTGTCCTTGGCTTGAAAATCATCTGGGAATGCAGCGGGATTGAGGAGTTTGCCGTTTTCGAGGCGGATGAGGTAGCCACAGCCATCGAGGCCGTCGAAATCAACCACCGTGCCGAGGGTTTGGCAATTGCCGGTTGTTGTTGGTGGTTTTGTTTTGCAGCCACCTGCGTAGGCAATTATTGCCAAAAAAAGAATCGTTCGCATGTTCAAAATCGATGAAAAAATTAGCTTTTGGTAAATTAAAGCAGCCTGATTCATTACCTTTGCGCCGCTTTTTACAGGAGGATTTAAATATTCGAGGATTAGAATTGCGCTCGCAAAGTCAAATCCTCAAATCCTCAATTCTTCAAAAATTCAATCAATAACGAAATGACCGGAACAAAAGTAACGATTGTCAAAGGTAAATTAAAAGTACCGAATGACCCGATTATCCCATTCATCGAAGGCGATGGAACGGGTGCAGATATTTGGGCAGCTTCCGTGCGAGTGCTGGATGCCGCCGTAGAAAAAGCCTACAAAGGCAAGAAAAAAATTGTTTGGAAAGAAGTTTTGGCTGGCGAAAAAGCCTTCAACAAAACGGGCAACTGGCTTCCAACAGAAACCCTCGATGTCATTCGGGAGCACCTTGTGGCCATCAAAGGACCGCTGACCACGCCGGTAGGCGGTGGCATCCGCTCCCTGAACGTGGCACTTCGCCAAGAGCTTGACCTTTACGCTTGTGTGCGCCCAGTTCAGTATTTTAAGGGTGTCCCTTCGCCTGTGAAGGAGCCACAGTTGGTGGATATGGTGATTTACCGGGAAAACACCGAAGACATTTACGCTGGTATTGAGTACCTGAACGGTACGCCAGAATGTGAGAAAATGCTCAATTTCCTCCAAAACGAAATGGGCGTGAAGAAGCTCCGCTTTCCAGAATCTTCCTCATTCGGCATCAAACCTGTTTCAAAAGAAGGCACTGAGCGGCTCGTAAGGAGTGCTTTGGAGTTTGCCCTTGCCAATAAAAAGCCTTCGCTGACGCTGGTGCACAAAGGCAACATCATGAAGTTTACCGAAGGTAAATTCAAGGAATGGGGCTACGAACTGGCCGAGCGGGAGTTTGGCGAGAAGGTTTTCACCTGGGCACAGTATGACCGCATCAAAGATGCAAAAGGCGAATCTGCTGCAAATACTGCACAAAAAGAAGCCGTGAATGCTGGCAAAATGATTGTGAAAGACGTCATCGCCGATGCGTTTCTCCAGCAAATCCTCCTCCGCCCAGCCGAGTATTCAGTCATCGCAACGTTGAACCTAAACGGCGATTACATTTCAGATGCGCTTGCTGCGCAGGTAGGTGGCATCGGCATTGCGCCTGGCGCAAACATCAACTATGTGACGGGTCACGCCATCTTCGAGGCGACCCACGGCACGGCGCCGAAATACGCTGGCTTGGACAAGGTGAACCCATCGTCCGTAATCCTTTCTGGTGAAATGATGTTCCGTTTTCTTGGTTGGACAAAAGCTGCCGACCTGATTTTGAAGAGCATGAAACGTGCGATTTCGAAAAAGCGAGTGACTTATGATTTCCATCGTTTGATGAAAAATGCAACATTGCTGAAATGTTCGGAGTTCGGGGATGAGATGATTGCGAATATGTAAACTCAAGCCTTGTTTGAGTATTGCGAACACCGTCAAACTGGAGTTTGACGGCACAAAAAAAGGCGGCCCGATTGGGTCGCCTTTTTTGTTTGTGGTCGCCCTCCCGATTGCTACCGGGAGGGCGACCACAAACAAGGTCAATTCATCAAATTCATATCGCCGAAGAGCTGTATGACACGGCCATCAACGAATTCGATTTCGGCTTTCCAGACAAAAACGGCGGGGTTCATGGGTTGGCCATCCAACCGACCGTCCCATCCCATCGGTTCTTCGTTGGGGTCAAAATTTTCCCGGAGAAACACTTTTTCTCCAAAGCGGTCAAAGATTTGGAATTGCCTGACTGTCCGAACTGCAGATGCTCTGGCGTAAATTGTGAACAGGTCGTTGATGCCGTCGCCGTTTGGCGAGAAGGAGTTGGGGACATAAACATCCAAGTCCTTTGTCACCCGGATATTCATTTTGTCGGTCAAGGAGCATCCTTTTTCGTCCCAAACCGTGAGGTAGTAGTAAACGGTTTTTAAGGGCTTTGCCAAAAAGGAAAGTTCCGTTAATGGTTGAACCGTATTGGAAATCCAAGCGAAAGAATCTACTGGTGTGAAGCTGATTTCTGGATTGACATGGACGCTGTCTCCAAGTTCAATGGTGATGTCATCGCCCAATTTCATGAACAGCTCCTCTGGAGCATCCAGCCTAAAACTGGTATCCACAGTGCAACCATTTGCGTCGAAAATTTCAATAAAAAAGTCGCCTGGAGGCAAGTTGTCAAAAGCAATTGGCGCAACCACTGGTTGTGAACCCTGTAGTTTGGCTTTAACGCCACCAGCGCCGCCACTCCAACCAGTTATTTCAAAGTATCCGTCATCAATGCCGAAGCATCTTGGCGAATCAAGATCGAATTCAGGAACGAACAACTCAGGTTCTGTCAGCGTGATGAGGGTTGTGTCCTTGCAGCCAATGGCATCGGTCAATGTCACGGTGTAGTCATTCGTTTTTAAGTTTGCAATCTGCGGTGTGAATTCAAGATTTGACCACTCAAACTCGAAAGGTGGAATTCCTGCCAATGGGTTGGCAAGGAGCACGCCATTGCTATCTTGAAAGCATTTTAGCCCAAAACCACTGCCGCCACTGAGTATTTGAATCTCAGCTTCGGGGATATCAAGCGTCAGGAGGAACGCTGCCGTAGCGGTGCATCCAAGATTGTTCGTGACGGTGACCGTGTAATTGCCTGGTATCGCAGTGGCAATGCTGGTGCTTGACTCGCCGTTACCCCAAACGATTTGTGAAGCATTGGTTTCAGCGGTCAAAACAACGGTGTCATTTTGGCAAAAATAAGGTTCGCCCTGGATGGAAAGAACAGGGACAATTTCTGTGGAAGGCACAGTGATGCTCCGGTTGATGATACACTCACCGATGTTTACGAATACCGTGAAAGTAGCGTCAACCGTGGGATTTGGTAAATTGATTTTATGGCCGTTGCCAACCGTATTTCCATTTTCATCCAACCAACTGTAAGTGGCGTTCAAGCTGTCCACGCTCAGGGTCAGCGTATTGTCGCAATTGAAAGCTAGTTCGATGTCGTCCTGAAAGTATTGCACCGAAAACTGGTGGTCAATGCTGGTGACACAACTATCAATCAGCCGGAAACAGTAGTCGCCAAAGGTGAACCCAGGCAAGGCGATGGTGGAGTCCTGCACATTAAAGGTTGCAAGTACCACGGCTGGGTTATTGCAATCCACCTGTTCGATGACAAAAGGTGGTTTGCCGCTTAATATTTCAAATTCCAAAGTTGTGGCGCCGACACCATCGCATAAAATCCCGCTTGAAACATCGAAACTTAAGGTATCTGCTTCAGGCACGAAAATGATGGCAGTGTCTATCGGACAAGCTGAGTTGAGTGTGTACAGGTACACGGTGTGCTCGCCTGCGGCAACGTTTACGAAGGTGAAAGGTGACCCATTTTGGCTATTTACGGGGCCAACCGCATCCAAGCTGTAATTATCGGTAATGCTGCTCGGCCAATTGATGGTGGCATTATTGGCAGTGCCCCAATCCTGCCACCCTACCAAGTTCATTGCTCCGCTGACGGTGATGGTGCCGCTGCCGGGGCAGTTCCCAAATGGGATGGCTTCAAGGTTGAATTCTGGTGCTGGGAGGTGCAGGTTTTTTACCCCGCAATGGTCCACTTCGGCAAGTTGGTAGTCACCAGGCAACAGACTGGTTATCGAATAGGACAGGCAACTCGAAGTCAAATTGTCCCCATCAATCAACATGGAGACGTTGTTTGGGCCGCCAGTCAGGTAAAACGGACCATCTTCTGGGTTAATGACCAATTGGTAAACAGTCTGGCAACTACCGCTGATGACAGTGTTGTAAATATAGGTTCTCAAAACCGGGTCAACTGCTTGCCAATAGCCTAGGGTGGCTTCAGCTTCGAAGAGGTCACAATTTGGGATATTCAGTGCGACCTTGTAACTGCCAGAGTCCGGGACATAAAATAGGCCGGTGGTATTGGTGCTGAGAACATTGTCGTTTTCATCAAAAAGCACGAAAAGGCCGCCCGAAGTGCTCATGGGCCGGTCAGATATGGCGCCATTGTCGCAGGTGAATCGGTCAATCAATAAAGCTTGCACTGAGTCACAGACTGGCTTGAGCAAAAGAATGACCGAGTCACGGCAAACCATCTGGTCTTCACAACCGTCCTCCACGGCCAGTTCCCAATTGCCAGGAGTGCTACCATTGAAAGTAATTGAAATTCCAGCGGTGTCCACTTGTTTGGTTTCGACAGGGCTGCATGTGAGGCAGGTAACGACAAACGGCCAACTATCCGCATCAAATCCGCCACCGCAACCGCCATTTGGGGTGAAAAGGGAAATGCTATTATCTGAACAAGACACAGGTGGGTCTTGCTGGAAAAGTGGATATTTTTTTTGCTTGTAAATGGCGTCGCTCTTGTTGCCACATGCATCGACTACCTGAAAAAGGTAGTAACTGGAATTGATAGGAAGCCCGGTCAGCTCATTCGTTGTGGTGGAGGTAGTGACGTTGCTTGGCGAAATATAGTTGAAAGTGAATGGCGGGATACCATTGATGACATTGCCTAGCGTGGCTGTCCCTTCTGCAAAATTGCTGCAAATGGAAAGGATTTTTGGCCTAAGGGAAACTGATTTTGTAATTTCCGTGCAGCCATCGCTCACCGTGAGGGACATGGCGCATCCCCATTCTGTTTGCGGGAAAATTCCGCTAGTGTTAGAGAAGCTGCCGTTAGAATTGGTCAAGGTGTACAGATAGTTTCCATTTCCGCCTGTCACTCCAGTCACATTCAAATTCCCATCAACGCCCACTTCAAAAGTGAAATTGGTCAAGGCGTTGCCACTGGTTTGGCAGGTTTCCACCGAAAAATTACCACAGGCATCCGTCACTTTCACCCAATAGTTTGTACCACTTTGGATATTGGTAAATGATGGGTTGCTGGAAGGTGTGTTGGTTTGGTAGGGCCCTCCCAAGCCACCTGTTGAAATAGAAAAAGTCAATGGGGAGGCACCTCCTGTCACCAATGCTTCAACGGCACAGTTCCCGCACATAAGTGTTAAATCAAGATTTTGGTAGTTGCCACCAACTGAAACAGTCTGAGTTGCGGAAGCACCACTGCTGCCATCTGTCACTGTGACGGTATAAAGGCAAGGTGGCAGATTATTAAAGGTGGAAGACTGCTGAGTCAATGGTAGTTGAAGGCAGGTACTGGAAAGTTGGTAATTGAGCGTGCCTGTCCCGCCTGATGCGCTAATCTGAATGCTCCCGTTCGAGGAGCAGGTGGCATTGGTTACTTGGTAGGTAAAACTAACCTGTGCACTCAAAAAAGCTACAGGAATGACAAAAAGTACAAAAACAATGATTGGTTTGATATTCATGAGATGGTTGTGTCTTAATTCCCAAAAACGTAAGCGAGTAAAACTAATAGCTTAATGCTCCAAAGTGTCGATTTTGTTTGCCAGATGGGAGATTTTTAGCCTGAGCCGATACCCAAAGGAGGGGTAGGGTGTAAGTTATGGTACCGGGCAGGGGTACCTAACCAATTTTTTTGCCAGTAACCGTGGAATTGAGGAAAGTCAGAACATTTTACTCAGAAAACCTCGTTTAAATTCGCTCCATAACCTGTTCGGGCAGCCAACCAAGCTCGCCATTTTCCAACCGGACTTGCCACCAGCCATTAAAATTTTCGATTTGTTGAACCTTGACTCCCTCCTGTAACGTCATGATTTCTTGCGAGACATCATCAGGAGCAGCCCTTAAAATGGCTGTTTTTTGAATCAAAATGGCCTGTTTGCTATTTTTTTCAAAACTAGCTCGACTGGTGGCCAAAGAATACGGCAAAAGGCTCAGCGCCAGAAAAACTATTCCCGCAGTTAAGCCCCATTTTTTTTGAGTCCGAGTTTTGCCCAGGCCCCATACCCCCAGTGCCCCAAATCCCAACCACCAAAGCAACATCCCAGTTATGCCCATGCTCGTTGAAGACATTGACATTCTCGCACTGTTCCACCATTCCGTGAGAAAAAAAGGGGGTAGCAGTTCTATCTCGTTGCTGATTTTTGATCGTAAAAAAGTCAGGTTTCTCCTTGCCGCTTCATGGTCTGGCGACTGAATCAATGCCCGCTCGTAGTGCAAGATGGCCCTGCCGGGGTTGTCTGATTTGTACCAAGCATTGCCGAGGTTGTATTCCAAATCAGCAGAGCGCAGACCAGCGGCCAACAACTGCTCGTAAACCTTAATCGCCTTGGCGAAGTCCTTTTCTTGGTAGGCTTTGTTGCCTTCGGCAAAAATCCTTGTCTCATCACCAGCCAATAACTGCGTAAATGCGACTACCGATACCAACATCAATATCAAAACTCTTTTCATGTAAAGTTGATTTTTTATCAAAACACTCCCGTAGAATACCCCAAAACTTTAATTCCCCAATTCCCCAATTCCCGCAAAATTCGTTTGAATGCTACCAAAACAAAGGGTTTGGTCAAAAAAAGCGAAAAAAAGTCTCAGCTTTGCACTCCTTTTTAAAAATGCAGTTTTTTTCAATTAGTTTTAAAACATGACGAACGGCAATCCACTTATCGCTGGCATCCAGCAAATTGGCATCGGCAACCTCGATGTCCACACTACTTGGCGCTGGTATCGGGAGCACTTGGGCTTCGACGTGCCTGTTTTCGAAGAAGCTGCGGAGGCCAAGCTCATGCTGCCTTACACGGGCGGCCAACCTAGGAGCCGCCATGCCGTCCTTGCCCTCAACATGCGGGGTGGGGGTGGCCTCGAAATCTGGCAATATACTTGCCGTACCCCACAACCTGCTGATTTCCAGCCACTTGTTGGTGATTTGGGCATTTACATCATGAAAATAAAGTCCTCGGATGTACCCGCTTCACATAGTCATTTAAAGAAAAAAGGTGCTGAAATCCTTGGGGAAGTTTCCCGGAACCCAGCTGGGCAGCAGCATTTTTACCTCAACGACCCCTATGGCAACTTGATTGAAGTGGTGGAAGGGAACAGTTGGTTTGCGGATAGCGACCGAACCATGGGCGGCGTTTTCGGCTGTACAATCGGCGTGAGCGATATTGACAAGTCGCTCCATTTTTACAAAAATGTGCTTGGCTGCGACCAAGTTATTTTTGATGAAAATTCAAACTTTGATGACTTGTCTTGCCTGCCAGGTGGGGAAACACCCATCCGCCGAGTGTTGCTGCGGCATAGCCAACCACGGCAGGGAGCCTTTTCTAAGTTGTTGGGAGACAGCGAGATAGAGTTGATTGAGGTTAAAAATAGAACACCTCGCAAGATATTTCAAGACCGATTTTGGGGAGACCTTGGCTATATCCACCTTTGCTTCGACATCACGGGTATGGATGAAATGAAGCAGCGTTGCGAGAAAGCTGGATACCCATTCACGGTGGATAGCGACAACAGTTTCGACATGGGTGAGGCGGCTGGTCGTTTCAGCTATGTGGAGGACCCAGACGGCACGCTTATTGAGTTTGTGGAGACCCATAAGTTGCCAATTCTGAAAAAAATAGGATGGTACCTCGACCTTCGCAAACGCCCATACGGTAAGCCATTGCCCAACTGGATGCTAAAGTCAATGGGGTTGAACCGGGTGAAATGAGATATTAAGTTGGCAGTTCGACAGTTGGCAGTGGGCAGTCTGAGCGAAACTTCCAAACTAAGACTGACAACTGTCGAACTGACGAACTCCTAGACATGCCTGATATCCTTGACCAAGGTCTTTTTGACGAAACCAGCCAGCCTACTGGCGATTTCGAGTTTTACCGTGATTTTTTCAACGGGGAACAGGCCGAGGCATTTGTTGAACTCCTGAAGGAGAATAGCATACCTTATAAGTTGGAAAAAAGCCGATTGTTGCTCGACGCCGCCATAACTGGGCATGGGCTGATGCCTTTTGCTGTTTTGAAATTGAGGGCTTTGGACTTTAGCAAGGTCAATCAGCTGCTGGAAGAATATGCCCGCAATGACCACCATTTTATTGACAACCACTACTTTCACGATTACAAGGCCAGCGAGCTACTGGATGTGGTGCAAAAACCCGATGAATGGACACCGGAAGATGTAGCTGTTGCCCGTCATTTTTTGGATAAACAAGGTGTTGCAATTCCGCAAGCTCAAGTGGAAAACTTCAAACAGCAACGATATGAAACGCTGCGAGCGGGTAAGAAAGCATCGCAAAGTTGGGTGGTTACCTACCTGCTTTTCGTTGTGTTCGGCGCATTTTTGTTGAGCCCTTTTTTTATCATTGGTGGCATTGGGATGGGTTGGTACTACTGGCAGGACAAGACGATTGACTCCGACGGGAACAAGTATTTTAGCTTCGACGAAGCTTCGAGAAACACGGGTCAAGTCATTTTTTACCTTGGTTGGGTATTTCTTTTGGCCAGTATTTTTTTCTGGGCATATTTGCCCAACAACATCCGGTTGTTCTAACCACGACGGTCAACTTTTCAAACCTTCCCTTGTGAAACGAATCAACGTTTGGTCAAGTCCTCGCAACATCAGCACTGCCTTCATGTACAGCTTTGCGCAGCGAAGCGACACCACGGTGGTGGATGAGCCACTCTACGCCCACTACCTCTCGAAAACGGACTCGGAAGCAGGGCACCCCGGCACAGATGAGGTGCTCGTTGCGCAGCAAAACGATGGTGGAACAGTGGTGCGAGACGTGATTTTTGGTGAATACCCGACCCCCGTGGTGCTGTTCAAGCAAATGACGCACCACCTCATCCACCTTGACTGGTCATTCATGCTGCGAACCGAAAACGTCATGCTCATTCGGAATCCCCGAGAGATAATTGCCAGCTATGCCAAGGTCATCGCAAACCCAGAAATGCACGACATTGGCATCGAGAAGCAGCATGAAGTTTTTGATTTTTTGACAAAAAACCGGTGCCTCACGGCGGTGGTCGATGCCCGTGAGCTATTGCTGAATCCAACAGGCGTGCTGGCACAACTTTGCGAACGGCTTGGTCTTGATTTTGATGAAAAAATGCTGGCATGGCAGCCCGGCGCTCGGCCAGAGGATGGCGTCTGGGCAAAATACTGGTACGGAAACGTGCACCGTTCGTGCGGGTTTGAGCCTTTTGTGGAGAAGAAATTGACCTTGCCGCCACAGCTTGAATCGCTCGCAGAACGCTGCCAACCATTTTACGAAAAGCTCTACCAAGCTGCACTTAAATCGTGAGGTTTGTCGCAATTTGCCCCAAAGGAAAACCCAACACTGCAACACTTTTAGGTTGGAAGCGTTTTTGAAAACGAAATCAAACCGGACTGCCGCAACCCGCAATCCACAATCCGCAATCGAAAATGGTCATCCTCGATAACTATCAAGTCCGAAACATCGGCAACCTCGAACTTCTAGCCAAGCAGGTGGTGGAAGGTTTTATCATCGGACTGCACAAGTCGCCATTTCACGGTTTTTCCGTTGAGTTTGCGGAGCACCGGCTTTACAATCCCGGTGAAGCGATGAAGGATATTGACTGGAAAGTGTTTGCCCGCACCGATCGGATGTACACCAAAAAGTATGAAGAAGAGACCAACCTTCGCTGTCAGATAGTGTTGGACGCCAGCTCTTCGATGTACTTTCCAGAGGTTTCAAAGGACAGTGACAACTACACGAACAAACTTCGGTTTTCGGCTTTGGCTGCGGCGTCCCTGATGAACCTGTTGATGAAGCAGCGGGACGCTTTTGGCCTCACGGTTTTCGATGATGATGTGAAATTGCACACCCGGTGCAAAGCTGCGACCTCTCACTATCGGCTACTCCTGACTTACCTCCAGCAAATCATTGGGCAGAACGAGCACAATCGAACAACCTCAGCAGCGAAGGCGCTCCATCAAATTGCGGAGAGCATTCACAAGCGTTCGTTGGTGGTCATTTTCAGCGATATGTTCGAGCATTCTGAGAATCCAGAAGCCCTCTTTTCGGCATTGCAGCATTTGAAACATGCCAAACACGAGGTTATACTTTTCCATACTGTTGACAAATCTTTGGAAATTGATTTTGAATATGAAAACCGCCCCTACCTTTTCATAGACATGGAAACGGGTGAGCAACTTCGGCTACAGCCCAACCAGGTCAAGGAAAACTATGTGAAACAGGTGGCGGCTTTTAAGGCCGAGCTTCGGATGAAGTGCATGCAATACAAGGTGGACTTTGTGGAAGCGGATATCAACGAGGGTTTTCGGCCCATCCTGCAAGCATGGCTGGTGAAGCGGTCGAAGATGAGAGTATAGAAGTTGAAAGGCATTGGGTATCAAGCATCGCCTGCCTGAAACCCAATGCTTGAATCTTGAAACCTATCGAAACTACACAACGTGCGATTCTACCTTTTCCTCCCATTTTTTATTCTGTTGGCCGGATGCTACACACCAAAAGAAGGCTGTTTGGACCTAGAGGCCACGAATTACGATGTAAGTGCGGACGACCCCTGCCCGAGTTGTTGTAAGTACCCTAAAATCTTGGTACAAGTACAACATTTCGTCTCCCCAGCGACTATGCCAGACACGGCTTTTGCGATGAAATATGCAACCAAGTACCACTCGCCTTTTGATACCAACGACTTTTTTTTCATTGACCGTGGGCGATTCTTCATTTCCGACTTGAAGCTGGTGCGCCCTTCGGGCGAAGTAGTAGGTGTGCTTGATTCAGTTTGGTTGCCGCTTAAAAACGGCGACTCCATTTTTGTTGAAAGCAACTTCTCGAAGCACGATAGGGACATTTTTCAAGCGGCCACGCTTGGCACGTTCAAGACCGTCGGCATGTTTTCAGGCATAAGCTTCACGCTAGGCGTTCCGCAACAGTTGGTGGACGAGGTACGGTTTGATTCCGTAAAAACCACGCTCCCGCTCGGTGTCAGAAACGATACTTTAAGTTACGATTCCATCTTTGGAATTATCCCTAACCGCTTGATTGTCAGGCCAGATACCTTGGTTGACACGCAGCAAATTGATTTTCGATTCAAAGAACCCAAACAAGTATCACTCGATTTTCCTCAACCCTTTTCGGTGGAACGTGGCTACAATGTCAAGTTGGTCGTCAGGCTGGACTACATGGCATTGTTTAAGTTTGTAGATTTCAAAAATGACACAGAGGCCATAATAAAAGCTAAGATTGACAGCCAGCTAACCAATGCTTTTTCAATTGTGTCCATAAAGTTGGAATAGCCGTATTTTTGAAACAATAACCGTTGACCAAAGTCCACAACCAAATTTTCACCATGAAGAAATTCCTTTTTTTGTTCTTAATTGCTGCAACGGCCTTTTCCTGTAAAGACGATGACCAGCCTTCCACACCTTCCACCACTGTAAACATCAATTTCAAAGCAGTTTACGATGGTGCTCCATTGGTGCTTTATCAGGCACTTGACTATCCAGGTGGCAAGCAAATCCGATTTCAGCATTTTAATTTTTTTGTTTCAAATATCACCTTGCTCGGTGATGGGGCAACGCCTGACCACCTGCTTTCGGAGGTGGAGTTTTTTGATTTTGAGGGCAATCTGGATATTGCTGCCGCTCAGACTGCGCTGTCAAGAAAATATGAAAAGGTGCCGCTTGGAAACTATACAGGCGTGCAAATTGACTTTGGCGTACCAGCCAGCTTGAACAATGCCGATTCTGGAAAACTGGACAGCAGCAATCCGCTCCGACAAGCGTTTTCTAGTCATTTTTGGAGTGATTGGGGCAGTTTTATTTTTATGAAATCGGAAGGTATTTATGATTTGAACGGCGACGGTGTTTTCAACCAAAGTGATCAAGGCTTCGAGCACCACCCTGGCACCAACCAAGTTCTGACGTTGGTGACAAAACTCAAACCCATTATTTTGGAAGGAGGCGTTGATTTTGACCTGAACCTAAAGGCTGATGTTTTTAAAATCTATGTCAGCAACGGCGTGGCGCTTGACCTTTCCAACCCAGACAACAAGGACACGCAAGAATTGACCGATATGCCGCTCGCCATTGATTTGATGAGCCATTGGGACCAGGCATGTTCGATTGAAGATTGAAGATATGGAGATTGATTTCCAATAAATTGCGAAGCAAAAAATTGATTCATATAAGCCACTTATGTCATGAAGAAATTAAGTTTTTCCCTGCTGCTTTTGATACTTGGTTTTGCCGCCTGCAAAGATGACGATGGCGGAGACCCTGTGCTGGGTGAGGATTTGACGAACATCACATTTGACCCTAAGGCTCACACATTGACTATACCTCCGGGCCTACCGTCAATGGACATTCCTGCTGACAACCCGCTCACTGACGAAGGGATTGAGCTTGGCAGACGGCTGTTTTATGACCCGATTTTATCGAAAGACAGCACTATTTCGTGCAGTAGCTGCCACCAGTTGAAATACAGCTTCAACGACATATCAGCTTTCAGTCCTGGCGTGGGGGGCTTACTAGGCAATCGCAGTTCTATGTCGCTGATAAACATAGGCTTCCAGTCCAACGGCATGTTTTGGGATGGCCGTGCCCACTCAATAGAAGAACAAGCCTTAGGACCTGTTGAAAATCCATTGGAAATGGCGGAATTGTGGAAGGATGTGGAGGTGAAACTGCGTCGCCACCCGGACTACAAAAAGCGTTTCCGCCAGGCATTTGGAATTGACAACACGATGGATATTACAAAGGAGCTGGCGGTGAAAGCCATTGCTCAATTTGAACGTACCCTCATCAGTGCCAACTCTCGCTATGACAAAAAGAAGTTCCAGCTTGACCCAAATCCATTTCTGCTTTCAGATTTAGAGGCTGACGGGCAAAAGATTTACTACGACGACCAGCAGGGGGGGCCAGACGACCCAAAGGGACATTGCGCCCATTGCCATGATGGAAACGCGCTTTTTACTTCGGAGGTTTATCGGAATAATGCCATTACGCAAGTGGCCACTTTGAACGACTTTCCGGACAAAGGGCTGGGCGCCATCACTGGCAATTTGACGGATAATGGCATGTTTAAGTCACCTTCCCTTAGGAATGTCGTACTCACTGCGCCCTACATGCACGACGGCAGCATTCAAACCCTGGAAGAGGTCATTGAGCACTACAACTCCGGTGGCCATTATGCTGACAACGTCATAACTGGTTCCATCACCCAGCTCAACTTGAGCGATTATGACAAGATGGCTTTATTGGCTTTCCTCGATGCTCTGACCGATACAACCTATTACAGTAACCCAGCCTTTCAGAATCCATTTCAGTAGGTTGATTTTTGGTTAAGTTAATTCAAAGGGATGCAAAGTTCCATGCACTTTCAAGTGCTTTTTCCAACTTTGCATCCCTTAATTTTTTTAAATGAACAAACTTCTCACTCTCCTTCTCACCTTATTCTTAGCCTACAGTTGCTCCATACCCAAAACGGGAAAGACCGCTGACCCTGGTGACTACCGGGTGGCATTCTACAACGTCGAAAACCTTTTCGACACCGATGACGACCCAACCAATGCTGGCGACGACGAGTATTTGCCCGGTAGCAAAAAGAATTGGACGCCAGCGCGTTACCAGATGAAACTTGACCATCTGGCTAGGGTAGTGGAGGGCATGGGGTATCCGGCGTTAATTGGACTGGCTGAGGTGGAGAACGCTCGGGTGCTGGAAGATTTTTGCAATAAAACCAGCCTGAAAGCGCACAACTACGGCTACGTGCATTTCGAGTCACCCGATTTTAGAGGTATCGACGTGGCATTTCTTTATAAAAAAAACGTGTTTAAGGTCACATCATCAGATACCGTTCGGATCAAATTCCCAGTCGGGATGATACCTGAATATCCAAATTACACGACCCGTGATTTGTTGCTGGTGGAGGGCAAATTCAATGGAAAGGAAAAACTGTACATCATCGTGGCGCATTTGCCATCACGGAGTGGTGGGCAAAAAGAAACGGAGCCGAGGCGCAGGCATGTTGCCTCGCAAATAGGCGGGGAAATTGCGGCCATTTTCAAGTCGGACGGCAACGCAAATATCATCGTCATGGGAGATATGAACGATGAACCAACAGACCCTAGCATGGCGCAGAATATTGGCGCTCAATCATTTGATGGCAATTTTTCAAACACTACGATGTACAACTGTTTTTCAGAACTAAAGGAAAAGGGCCTGGGCAGTTACCGTTATAAAGGCGATTGGAACATGCTCGACCAAGTCATCCTCTCCACCAATCTGGCAAAAGGGAATAAAAAATTGCATTATGCGAGGTCAGGCATTTTTCAACAAGAATGGATGATGTACAAAGATGAAAAATATGGGTTGTCGCCGAGCAGGACTTATGGTGGCGACCGCTTTTTTGGAGGGTACAGTGACCACCTTCCTGTTTGGGTGGAGCTGAAATGACCTGCGATTACTTCCCTTCTGCCCTTTTTTGAATGCGTTTTTCCCGCTTCGACCTGCTGGCCTCGAATAGCTCGCTGAATGAATCAAATTCCCTTTTGTAACTGAGCGCAACGCCGCCTTGCTTGCGGCTTCCGCCTGTGATATCGGCTTCCGTGCCGCCGTAAACCTTTAGTTTCAAACGGCGGTCTTTGGTGAGCACGTATTCAATGATAAACTCGCCACCCAGCAGTCCGTTGTTGCCAGTATAAGTCTCATTTCCAAAGTTGAGCCCGGATTGGACGGAAATCCGGTCGTTGACAATGACCTTGAGTTTTGTGCGAAATTCATTGTTGGTGTAACTGGATGTGGGGTTTTCTGCGTCAAAATTATTGGAGGTGAAACGGTTGTAAGAGATGTCGAAGTCAATGCCTTGAATCAGGTTTTTGCCGGTAAAAAACTCGGACACAAATTCGGTGAGGTAAATGGATAATTGGTTTGAAAGCATTTCACTGACCGTGTTGATTCCTACGTCGCCTGCTTGAATAGTATAACCAGATGGTAAAAATTGCCCGAGCATCAGCAGTCCGAAAACTTGGCGGTTCAATTCATTTGGGTCGAGCCGAACCGTTCGCATCTTGTTTTCCGCATAATTTTTCAACTCAGAATCCAAGCTGGGAAAAGAAATGTCGAATGCAATATCAGGTTTGAGGAGTTGCCCAGTCAATTGCATGGTCAAGTTTACAGGGGTGCTGCTTCTTGCAATGTCTTTCACGTCGTCCGATGCAACAGTGAGGTAATCAGCAATAAAGCTGTAAACTGAAGTGGAAAGACCAGAATAGGTTGCGTTTATGTCTATGACCGCTTCATAGGGATTCCCACTCCAAGTGATGGTGCCTCCAGGTTGTACAATAAATGGTTTATTCAGGCCGAGGTTCATCAAAGTGAACAGGTAGTTTCCAGTGGCCACCGTATAGGTTCCGTTGATATCGAATTTTCCATAGCGGTCAAGATTCACCTGAATAGTACCGCTTCCTGTTCCTTGCAACATATCCCCCCAAGCCCGGTCAAATACAACATCCATCTTCGCAACTGGCGTTATATCAATGTCAAAAACCATGTTCAGGCCCCGTGCTTCTGTGGCTGACCCGGATGTGCCATCTATGGTATCCGTTTCGAGGGTAGGTTTTGTAAATTCAATGAAATCCACACGCTTCGAAGTGGTAGTGCTGGTCATTGGAAGATACATGTGGGTATCGTTGGAAGTGGTGGCTTTTACATAAAGTTCTGGTTGCGCAAACGTCCCATTGAACCAAACATTGCCAGTGCCCAATGCCGTCCCATAAAATATAGGGTTATCTTTTTCAGTAGTTTCTAGGCCAAGAAAGGGTTTGTTCAATTCTGTTCGGATGTTCAGGTTCAATCCAAAGTCTTTCAAATGGTTGTGTACAATGCCACCGTCCAGTTCGGCCTTGTGGTTGAAGCGGTCGTAAACCCATGTACCTTTTGCGTCAAAAATACTGTTACTTATTGCTACTTTTCCACTCGGTACCCGGTAGGTGACTTGCAGAGGTTTTATGGTAAATTCCACATTATTAACAGATGCTTCCCCACTGATATCAGGCTCTGAAGGCAAGCCACTGAAATGAATCCCAGTGGCACTCAGGCTTCCTTTTGGATTGAGCACTTCGGGCACGAAATACTGAACGATTTTGACTGGGATTTTTTCTAGGTCCACATTAAAGTCAAAAAATAGTGGTTCACTTTTAATCCATTTTCTATTGGCTACGGGTGTAAATCCAGGCGGATTAAAATAACCGTCAGCGAGTACCACGCTTGAATCCCCTTCAATGGAAAGTGAGGCTGTGACTGTCTCTTTTACGCTATTCGTTGAAGCATCGAGGCGCAGGACACCGTAGTCGTCTCCGTTGATATGGAGGCTATCAATTCGCAGCAATGCGGATAATCCTTCAAACTTGAACACATTTTTCACACGGGCTTTAACGTCCCCAATGCCGCTGATTTTGTGCTTTTTTATTTCTCGAATAAACTCCAATGAGTCGATGGGGTAATTTGCCAATTCAAGTTCCAACCCCTCATTTCTCACACTATTTAGTTTGATGCTGCGCTGGCCTGAGGTTAAGATGAAGTTTTCTGTTTCTACTTTTCCTTCCCCAATTCTCAAGTAGTTGGCGGTGTTCATTTGCCAGGTCTCGTTCAGCACCACAAGGTCGCTTGACTTGAAGCTTATGCGGTAGGCATCATCACCTTCCAGCGACACGATACCGTTGATATTGATGTTGTCCAGTATTTTGTAAAAGTTTGAGGAAATGATAAGGAACTCCAAGGTGTCAGAATAAATAGAGCCAATCAGCGATACCGGCGATAACTTTTGTGTCTCGCTGAACGCCGTTTCAATCACCCCAACTTGAAGGCTGCCCTCGGGGCCATTGAGTTTGCTCCGAAAATACACGTCCTTGAACTTGATATCCTGGTACTCCCACGATGGCACCTCCACTTCAAGATAGACCTTGTTTTGGAAACCATCAAAACTGCCTTTTACAGACGAAGCATCGAAGCCGCTCAAGTCTTCCTCAAAAAAATTGACCAAATTCTGAAGTTGAAAAACTTGAAGTTCAAATTCAAACTTAGCCGTGTCAATCAAGGGTTCAGGCGGTTTTATTTTTAATCGCTGCGCAAAATGGAGGTAGTTGGTGTAAACAAAGCGGGTCAGTTGCGAAGGGATTTTTTCAATGTCAAAAATCCCCTTTACAGATAGGTCGCCTAGCGTAGAGTTTAGGGAAAAAAACTTCTCTAGCCCATCTGGTGCCCATCCAGAAGCTAGAATCGCCGAATCAATAGTAAGGCTGTCCTTTCGGTTTTTAACTATTTTAAAATCAATTACTTGTGCTGTGCCCTCGATATCCGAAAGCCGTTTTCCCTTCAGTTTCATGTCAATTTTCCCAAAAAATTGGAAGTCTTTTGAAGTCAGGTTAAGCGGGCGCATGTCCAGTTTTCTCACATCAGCAACGAAGTTAAAACTGGGCAACGAGTCAGTGAAATTGACCTCACCACCAAAAACCAGGTCTATGTTTCCGTCATTAATACTGAAATCACCCACAAAACTGTTGGCATTCAGTTGGCCTTTAATGTTGGCGTTACGGTATTTGTAACCCTTAAAAACCAAACTATCAACGATGCCATCCAACTCCGCCGAAACGCTACTCAGCGTTAGCCCAACACCTTTCTTAACATGGGAGTCGAGCGTTATTTTGCCAAGCTCTTGGTTGCCAGACCAGGCCCCAAGGTCGAATTCATGGAGGTAAAGGTCGCCAGCGAAACGGGCCTTCTCCTTGCCTTCTCGAATCTTGAGGTTCATGAACATCTCTGCGCTTCCAATATCGGTGGACAGCTTGCCGTCTGCTACAAAATCCACAAAGAAGCCGTCAAATTTTCCGCTAAAATTGAGGTTGCCAAGTTTGTTGAAGTTCTCTGGAGGCTTGAATTGTGGTATCAGCTTTTTTAGCGTTTTAGCATTGGTGCGGAGCTGTTTGAGGTTGAGGTGGAGGAACTGCTCATCCGGCACGGCCAAGTTCAGTGTACTGAAACTGCCCTCAATGTCCATTCCATCTGCAATGTTGATTTTAAGGTTCTTGCCGTCAAGTCGGTTCACAGAACCTTTTATAAGTCCTTCAATATTAACTACTTGTGATTTGTTTTCTTTAAAAAATGGATTGTTTTCGAGTGCTGGCGCAAACTTTATGATGTCTTGCAAGGCTACTTGAGATTTGTGGAACCGCCCCTCCATTTTAACTTCGTTCACAAAGTCCTCCCAAGCAGTGTATGAGCCGCCGTACCTGAAAATCAGCGTGTCGCCAATTTCAGTGAAAGGAGTTTTTAGGTTGACTCCGTAAAGCTCCATCCCACGGCAAGAAAGTGCGGCCTGCTTCGCAGAAAGGTTTTCGAGTACGAAGCCAGTGGTGTCCCGTAATGAAATTTTTTCCACCTCACCTTCAAACTCTAAGTCTGAAAACCGAAAATCATTGAAATGGATTTCGAGGTCCATTACATCTAGGTAGTTGTAGTTGAGGAGATTGTCAGGGGTGAGCCGCTGTGGCTCTTTGCGCAGGTTGCGAAGCGAAAAACGCCCGCCATTTAGGTCGAAATTGCCAATTTTGATGACTAGCTTGTTCGTGTCAATAGTTGGTTCATCAGATTGAATTGAGACTGGAAGGGTCGTAGGAGTGAGCGGAAACGCTGTGGTCAGGGTTATTTTTACATCCGGGTCGTCAATTTCAAAACTGCTGAGGTCAAGTAGCTTGCCAGCCAAATCGAATTTGTCGAAATGCCCTTCGGCATGGTTCAGAAACACATCGAAAACCTCCCCTTTTATTGCATCTGGTTTGACGAAGTGTACCCGGTCGAAGTAGAGGTGGCGCAGGTCAAGGCGGAAGGGCTTAGGTTTTTCGTATTTTTTTTGCGCTTTCGGCGAAAAATAATCTGCAATAAACTGGTAGTTGAACCCATTCTGGTCAATCTTTCGGCTGATATTGATACTGGCATCGGAAAGTTGCAGCGATTCAATTTTGAACTTGCGACGGAACAAATCGAACACGCCGGAGTGACGAATTTCCAAGACCCCAGTGTAAAGCAAAGTGTCGTGGTTGAGGTCTTCGAGGTAAAAACTTTCCAGACTTATTTTGTTGAAAAGGCCGAGATGCACCTTGCTGACTGAGACGGTAGTCCCTAGTTCTTTGGTGAGGTAGGTGGTCAGTTCTTTTGCGGCCTTGTTTTGAACCCAAGGAATTTGGAACACCAAAATTGGCAAAAAGATAACTGTCAGTACGGTTTGAACAAACCGCCTAAGCAAGAGTGGCAGCAAGCGCCGCCACCTGCGGTGGCCACTTCCAACATCCTGATTTTCAATCTTTTGCGTAGGGTTTTCCATGAATTTTCAAATGGGCGGAATTCCATTCTAAATGAATCTGTTGCCCCTAAAACCCGAAGATACACTGGTTTTGTTTGCCCCAAAATGAGATTTAACGAAAGTTTATACTTGAGGTTCGGAGGATGCAGGGGGAAGGAGTTGTTCTGGAAAAAACGGGAGCAAGAGGTTGGTGAAAAATTCAGGTGCATCAATGGGGCGCATGGTGTTCATGTCCACAAAAACCAGCCTGATTCGCCCTCCATTGACAATTTTGTTGGCTTCGTTAAAAACCTCAACGTAGAAGGTCATGTGCTTGTCTTTGGGGAATTTTCGTAGCGTTGTTCTAATTGTTAGTAGTTCATCGTACTTGGCTGGGCGTATGTACCTGGTTTCCATAAAAGCAACTGGCAACATGACCCGATGGTCTTCTTCCATTTGCTTGTAGGTGAGCCCCAATGCTCGCAACATTTCCGCCCTACCAATCTCATAGAGATCGGCATATCGGCCATAATAGAGGTAACCCATTTGGTCGGTTTCGCCGTAGCGTACCCGTTTTTTATAATCGTGAACGTACATTTAGTTTGGTGGCAGTTTGTCGTTTGCAGTGGGCAGTCAGCGTTTGGAATTATTGGCTTTTTCTACCTGAAGTTTCATGTTTGAGGCACAAATGTAATTGAAGTTGGTTAGTGCAGCCAGTTGGGCAGCATCATTTTCGCTTCCTTTTGTTGTTTTTGTAATCCAAAAAGACAAATTCGCCGAGTCCTTGCAGGTTGGAATAAAATGCCTTTCCATTGTTTGCCTTCGTAAATTGGTCCACAAAATTCACGAGATACGGGTCACGTGCGATCATGAACGTGGTGATGGGGATGCTCATCTTGCGGCATTTCGTGGCAAGGTTCAAGGTGCGAGTGACGATAGTGCGGTCCAGCCCAAAGGAATTTTGATAGTATTTCTTGCCCTTTTTGATGCACGTTGGTTTCCCATCCGTAATCATGAAAATCTGCTTGTTGGGATTCCGACGTTTTTTCAGCATTTCCATTGCCAATTCCAAGCCTGC
Source organism: Saprospiraceae bacterium (assembly GCA_021739645.1). Classification (GTDB taxonomy): domain Bacteria; phylum Bacteroidota; class Bacteroidia; order Chitinophagales; family Saprospiraceae; genus UBA6168. The sequence goes on from JAIPBL010000003.1 coordinate 77,622, forward strand.
CACGGTATTCGTGTGATATGGCCCAACTTCGAGGTAGGGCAGGTCCTTGATTTCTATTTGCCAAGCATCATTTCCAAAAACCAAAATGTCCAGCGTGTCTTTTGGGTATCGGGTGGTTATCAACTCGGATAAGGCAAGGGCCACTTTTTTTGCAGGAGTGATGCGGTCTTCGCCGTACAAAATCATGGAGTGTGAGATGTCAATCATCAGCACGGTGCTGGTTTGGCTTTGGTAAAACGTTTCCTGCACCTCCAAGTCTTCGGGCGTCAGTTTGAACTCCTCGATTCCGTGGTTGATATGAGCATTGCGCAAGCTCTCCGAAATGGCGATGGAATCGAGGCTGTCGCCGAATTCATAAGGCCGAAGCTCTGTGGCCTGTTCATCTCCACGTCCATCAAATTTGGTGGAATGGTTGCCAAGTTTTGTCTTTTTCAGTTTGCCAAAAACCTCTTGCAAGGCGTTCCGCCGCAGCGCAATTTCCATTTTTGAGGTCGGCACGTAGCCGGGCATTCCGCTCACTTCTCCAGCAGTAATATAACCGTTGTCCAACAAATCCTGTATGAAATCGGCCATGCCGTATTCGTCGTTGGTCAGTTTGTATTTTCGGTCAATCTCGGTGAGCCACGAGAGTGCCTCGCTCACGTTCCCGGACGTGTGCAGCAGCAACTCCTGAAAAAGCTTCAGGAGTTTATCGAAAATGGATTCCCCGTCATCTGGGGTAAATTCTGAAAATTGCCAACCGAGCATGAAGTGGATTTGATAATTGAAAAATCGGGGTCTGAAGTAGGACAAGTATCTCTCCGCTTTTGTTTTGAAAAAGCATGAAAGAAAAGTAGGCCGGCCGCAAGATGCTATTTTTCCATCGTACCCAAAATCCGGGCAACGCCTTGGATGCTTCGCAATTTTCGCTTTTGCCTCCCCATCCAGACAATCCTTGCCGCTAACGCAAATATGATGATAATGCCACCAAAAAAGGCAGCTAACGAAGGTTTTTCCCCATAAAAAATCAAAACCCACACAGGATTGAGGATGGGCTCCAACATGGCGAGCAACGCACCTTCGATAGCCAGCACCCGTTTGAGGCCATAAGTGAACAGCAGGTACCCCAGCCCCAACTGGAAGATGCCAAGGAATGCCAACATGCCTGCCTCTGGCAAGGTTGGAAGTGGTGATTGAAGTAGGAATGGCAGGCCAATTAGCCCCATCATTATGTTGCCCCAAAAAATGGAGCCTGCCTGGTATTCGGGAGCGTTGAGCCGCTGGCCAATGAACAGGGCAGCGAATAAAATACCGGAACCGAGGGCAATCAGATTGCCGAGCATGTCACCAGAACTTAGGTCGCCTGACACCAAAATGACCATGCCGATGGCACATACAATGATGGTCACGATGTTGACCCGTTCCATTTTCAGCTTAAAAAAATACGGCTCGGCGAGTAGCACGTAAATCGTGCCGGTGTACTGCAACAAGATGGCGTTTGCGGCAGTGGTAAGCTTGGTGGCCACCACAAAGCTGAGCACCAGCAGGCAATAAAATGCGGCATTGAGCCATGCACGCCCGTTCATCTTGAGCAGTTTTTTGCCAAAAAACAGCAGAAATACGCTGCCCGCCAGGATGCTGCGATACGAGAGGATGGTGTAGGCGTTTTGTGGCAGCAATTTCACAAATACGCCACCTGTGCTCCATAAAATGGCAGCTAAAACGATGGCGAAGATGCCTTCCAAATGCTTTGGAACAAAGGAGTTTGCGGACATGACTATAGTGCAAATAGGCTGAGACGCCTTGTGATTTTTCCGCAAAATTGATTTTTTTTGGGATAAAACCCTGAATAATTATTGACCGAGACAACTCAGTTTTTCGACTTGTTTTCAAGCCTTTTTTTCAAACCCACGAAGCCTGCTTTCATAACCTTGTCGTGGTTCCAACTAAATATTGGGCGGGCAATCGGGGCAAGCAGGTTCATCCACGCTTTTGTAGTCTTTACCTGCCATTCATATCGGACGATGGTTTTGCTTCCAATTGTGGTAAAATTCCAAATCCCTACCCCGTCAAGTTCTCCGAATGCACGCCCCTCCATCCGTCGGTGATGGATTTCCTCGACCAATTCGGAGTCAAAAGTTAGCGAGTAGGGCAGGGCGGTCTTCCAGGTTATTCGGCGGATGGCTCCAATTTCATTGGCATCTCCCTGCTTCAGTATTTTGACTTTTGCTACAAAACTCCACCACTCCGGCCAAAGGCTCATGGCCTTGATTTCTTTCCAGACCTGTGGCAGCGGATGGTCAAATTTCCAGACAGTAATAAATTGATAATCAGGCATTTGGATAGATTTTTACAAAAAAAAAAGGCTAGCAACCCATTGGTTGCCAACTACGCCAGTATTTTCCTGCTTATTCACCTACTTGCCATAATATGTTTTTGGGTATCAAGATAATGCCGCAATCGAATGACTTTTCCGGCATCGTTAAATGTCCACAAATGCATCTCCTCGTCATGGTAAGATTTTCCAGTAGCGACTACATCGGCTTCAATGTAGAATTCGGCTGCGATTTGGTTTCCACCATCCATCAATGAAAGCACCTGGAAATCCTTGATTTTTATTTCAGTACCAAAAGTTTGAAAAAACGCCATAACGCCTTCTTTGCCGATGCGGTGTTGCATCCAAGATACCCCTGCCTTTTGAGCAGAATTGTCTGCCCAGCCTTCCCATTGGACGTTGTCGTCCAATTTTTCAAGAATGCCAGGAATGTCGCCCTGTCCGAAACAGGAATAAATTTGTTGAACGGTAGTAAGATTGTTTTTCATAATTGAGAAGTAGGATTTGGCTTGTGTCTCTGTCTTGGTCTTTGAGGTTTTGATTTAGGTACGAACTGAATTCAATTTTGGATTGCGGGCATTCATTTTTTTTTAGTTTTGCAAGTACCTTAGTGCTAATGGCCTGAAAACGAGCCTACTAAACAGCCAAAACGAAATGTCAATTGAGTCACAAGTAATGGACGCAGAACTTGTCTCGATGCTACAGTCGGGCAATCAGGAAGCTTTTGGCAAATTGTACGATAATTATTCGGCCTTGGTATTTGGCACCATCGTGCGGATAGTCGAGGATGGCAGGGAGGCTGAAAATCTTTTACAAGATTGTTTCATAAAAGTCTGGCTAAATATTGGCCGATACGATGTGCAAAAGGGCAGACTTGCAACCTGGATGATAAACATCGCCCGTAATACGGCCATCGATTTCACGAGGTCGAAATATTATTCTCAGAAACGCAAAAACCAAAACCTCGAAAATTTCGTAGGTAACGAATCGGGGAAGTCTTACTCACAGCCAGCTATGGAAACGCTGGGTTTGAGGCAAATGGTGGAAAAACTAAACCCTGCATGTCGCCAAGTAATTGAATGGATGTATTTTGAAGGTTATACCCAGCAAGAAATTGCTGAAAACTTTGGGATTCCGCTCGGCACAGTAAAATCACGTACTCGGCTGGCTATCAAGACGTTGCGAGCATATTTTGAAATTTAATGAAGAAACACAATTACATAACAAAAGAAACAATTGGTGAATGGATCACCGAAAAGCCTGGTGATAAAGCGCCAGCCTCCGAAATTGATGCTGCTGAGGATGCCCTTTTGAGCTACATGGAAGCCAACAGCATTGCCCCTCCATCTTTTTTGCGGGATAAGATATTGGCCAAAATTGGCGAACTGAATGAACAAGCAGCCGAACCCAATAAGCTGGAATTAAACAACTTGCCCTGGCTCTTTGAAAATACCAATTGGGTTGATTGGCAGGAAGTTGTCAATGGCATCGAGCCTCCTGAAAATTTTGAAAATATCCACCTTCACACTTTAGAGTCTAATGATAAGCGAGAACTTTTCGTCGCTTGGGTAAAAGAAATGGTGGATGAAGAAGTTCATTACGACCTGCTCGAAAGCTTCCTTATATTGGAAGGCTCCTGTGAATGCCATATCTCCAACGCCAAAGGCGAAACCCGTGTAGTCAGGCTTGGCCAAGGCGATTCAATCAGCATGCAACTTGGTGAAACCCACGATATCATCATCACCTCCCTCCAACCCGCCAAAGCCATCCTCGAATGGCGCAAACTGGCCGCCTAAAGCCTTTTTGAACACCTGTTGGTAAAAAGCCTCTACCATTTGCTTCCGCTCTTGCGAGCTTTGCCTTTCTTTGTGGCAAACTTTCATCACAATTGTGAAATTGAGAAGCTAGTAAGCTGATTTCCAACAGCTTAGTGCATTTATTCCCAATTTCCCAATTTTCCAATTTCAATATTTTCATGTCCAACCTTTCCCTTCGCTGCGCCGACAACATTCGAATCCTTGCTGCCACTATGGTCGAAAAAGCCAAGTCTGGCCACCCCGGTGGGCCTATGGGTGGTGCTGATTTTGTCCATGTTCTCTATTCTGAGTTCCTGAATTTCGACCCAACGGACATGGCGTGGCCACTGCGTGACCGATTTTTTCTCGATGCTGGCCACATGTCGGCCATGCTTTACGCCCAGCAGACCTTGCTGGGTAAATATTCGATGGAGGACATTCAAAACTTCCGTCAATGGGGCAGCCCAACACCCGGCCACCCAGAACTGGATGTGCAAAGGGGCATCGAAAACACCAGCGGACCACTTGGCTTGGGCCATACCTTTGGCATTGGAGCTGCGATTGCAGAGCGATTTTTGGCAGCAAGGTTTGGAGAGAATGTGGCGCACAAAACCTATCTGTATATCTCAGATGGTGGCGTCCAAGAGGAGATTTCTCAAGCCGCAGGTCGCATTGCTGGGCACTTAGGTTTGGGCAACATCGTCATGTTTTACGATGCAAATGACATCCAACTCAGCACCGAAGTGAACGATGTGACTAGTGAGGACACCGCCAAAAAATACGAAGCTTGGGGCTGGCATGTGCTCACTATCCCCGGCAACGACCACGAAGCCATCCGCACCGCCATCAAATCTGGTTTAGCCGAAACCGACCGGCCTACACTTATCATCGGTAAGACATTGATGGGGCTCGGAACCCGAAAGGCCGATGGCAGCATGTTTGAGGGTGAAGTGGAACTGCATGGGCAGCCACTCTCCGGTGCAGGTGGCAGCTTTGACAAGACAGTGGAGGGGTTGGGTGGAGATGCAGCCAATCCTTTCAAAATCTTCCCAGATGTGGTGGAGCACTACGCTACTGTTTTGGAACAAAAGAAAAAAGAAGCCAAAAAACGCAAGACTTCCTTTAAAAATTGGGCGAAATCCAACCCAAAACAAGCTGACAAATTCGCCTTTTTCCAGACAGGCAAATTGCCGGATATCAACTGGTCAGAAATCCAAACCAAACCCAACGATGCTACCCGGAACGCATCCAGTGCGGTTTTGGGATACCTGGCTGGCCGGGTTGAAAACATGATAGTCTCTTCTGCAGACCTCGCCAACAGCGACAAGACGGAAAGTTTCTTGAAGAAAACCGGGGCATTCAAACATAATAACTTCAGTGGCGCTTTCCTTCAAGCTGGCGTGTCGGAACTAACGATGGCGGCGCTTTCTGTTGGGATGTCGCTACATGGCGGTGTAATTCCTGCTTGCGCAACGTTCTTTGCCTTCAGCGATTACATGAAGCCTGCCATGCGAGTTGCTGCGCTGATGGAAACCCCCGTTGTTTTCCTTTGGACCCACGATGCTTTCAGGGTTGGCGAAGATGGCCCGACGCACCAGCCTATCGAACAGGAAGCGCAACTTCGCTTGTTGGAGCAGCTAAAAAATCATTCTGGTCGGAATGCCCTGCTTGCGCTCCGCCCTGGTGATGGCGCGGAAACAGTGGTCGCTTGGCGGCTCGCCCTCGAAAACAGGCACTCTCCAACGGGTTTGATTTTCAGCCGCCAAGGGGTAAACGATTTGCCTACTACCAACCAAAACGAAACTGAAAAAGGCGCTTACATCGTGCAAGATTGCGATGGAAAACCAGACGTGGTGCTAGTTGCCAATGGCTCAGAGGTGGCCACTTTGGTCGCTGGTGCTGATATTTTGCGAAGCGAAAATAAACTACAAGTCCGAGTTGTGTCGGCACCGTCAGAGGGGCTATTTCGGAACCAAACCAAAAAGTACCAGAAAGCAGTTCTTCCAAAAAATGTAGCAATTTTTGGCTTGACGGCTGGCCTTCCAAGTACACTTCGTGGCCTCGTCGGTGACCGGGGAATGGTGTGGGGCCTAGAGCATTTTGGCTACTCAGCACCCTTCAAAGTGCTGGATGAGAAGTTTGGTTTTACTGGTACGAATGTGGCAGTGCAGGTTTGTAAGTTGTTGAAAATCAAGAAAATATGAAACTTATCCGCCATGGCGAACCCGACTTTGAAAAGCCCGGCATCCAACTTTCTGATGGCACTCGCATTGATGTGAGCGCCTTTGGCCAAGATTTTGACGAAAAATTCTTTGCTGGAGATGGGCTAAGAAACCTATCCACTTGGCTTGAAAACCATGGAGCAACTTGTCCTGTCATTAGCCAGGAAACGAGGCTCGGTTCACCGATTTGCCGCCCCTCAAAAATTATCTGTGTTGGACTGAACTACTCTGACCATGCCACGGAGAGCAACATGCAACTGCCTTCTGAACCGATTATTTTTTTCAAGTCAACCACCGCCATTTGTGGCCCAAACGACAAGGTTATCATTCCAAAAGGAAGTGAAAAAACGGATTGGGAAGTGGAACTGGCAGTGGTCATCGGCAAAAAGGCCAGTTATGTGGAAGAGGCTGATGCGATGGATTATGTTGTCGGCTATCTGCTTCACAACGACATCAGCGAGCGTGCATTCCAATTGGAGCGGCAGGGCCAATGGGTGAAGGGCAAGAGTGCCGACACGTTTGCACCGCTTGGGCCATTCCTTGCCACCACCGACGAAATCCCAGACCCGCACAGCCTCGGCGTTTGGTTGAAAGTGAACGGGGAACTGCTTCAAAATAGCAATACCCGCAACCTGATTTTTAAAATTCCCCACCTCGTAAGCTATATCAGCCAGTTTATGACATTGCTGCCTGGCGATGTTATTTCCACTGGTACTCCTGCAGGCGTTGGCCTTTGCCTCAAACCACCGAGATACCTAAATCCTGGTGACAAAATGGAGCTTGGGATTGATGGCCTAGGCGTGCAGCGGCAGCTAACAATTGACTTCAAAGCCTAAACAAGGGTGGTTCGAAATAATCAAATGCAAAAGTCCGGCGTGTTAGCAGCGATGGAGCTATTTTTAAGTTCCATTATCGAAACCCTTCGTTATTTTCTTTGGAAATTCCCTTTCTTTGTAAAACATTGCCCCCAAATCTTGTTAAATCCTGGTCTTGGGGTCAATTTTTAAGGACTCCATTCGTTCGAGCAGCTAACCACGACTTTAGTATTACTGTATGCGATTGTTGAAAACGCCTTTTCTTCTGTTATGCCTCCTTTTGCCCTTCATGTTGGAGGCGCAGTCACTTTTTCCCATCAAAAAAGATAAAAAATGGGGCCTGATGAACGCTGAGGGCCGACTGGTGCAACAGCCAGTTTACGATGCGATTGGCGAGTTTAAACAGTTTGGCTATGCTACCATGCAGCGCAAGGGTAGGGTAGGGCTGCTCAATTCCGAAGGGGTTGAAATCGTTCCTCCCAACTTCGACGACCTGAAACCGCTGGACAGCACCCTGATTTCAGTGATGGAGAAGGGACAATGGAAGGTCATTAACCTTGAGGGTAGGGTGATATTGCCAGCCGGGTATGAGCAAGTAGAAGTATTAAAAAGCCGAAATCACGTTGGATTTGCCTTTCACATGGCCTTTCTTTCCTACAAAAAAGACAATAAATGGGGCATCATCAATGAGCAAGGAAAAGTATTGGCCGAGCCAAGGTTTGACGAGGTCTCCTTGCTCAAAAATTTGCCGGAAGGCATTACCACCACTTTTTTTCAAACAAAAATAAATGGGTTGCTTGGCCTGTTCCTGCCAAACGGATTTGAACTGCTCCCACCTCAAGCCGATGAAATCAGGGTGTGGAACGCCACTCTTATTTTCTATGAAAAAACACAGAAGTGGGGTGCTGTCAACCAACTCGGACAGCAAGTCCTGGAAAATGTTTACGACCACTTCAGCAGCTTGTCTGACAACTTCCTCAAACTAGTGTCAAACAACAAGACTTACCTGTTTTCCTTGGTGTACAATAAAGTGATTACCGAAGGAGAATTTGAAGCTTTTTATGCATTCAGCGATGATTTTGTTTTGTGTAAAAAAAAGCGACTACTTGGCCTGCTCGACCATTGCGGCAGCTTAGTCCTAACCAATAAATACAACGAAATACAAGCCTACGAGGGCGAGATTTTCAGGGCAAATTTGGAAGGGAAATGGGGCATAGTAACGTTGGATGACCAACGCTTGATACCGTTCGAATACGACTACATTTCACCGATGAAAAAAGGCAGGTGTGTGGTTGTCAGCAACCGAAAATGTGGCGTGGCAAACAACCGAGGGAAAGTGATGGTCGCCCCACAATTCGACCGAATAGAATTGGAAGATGATGAAATCAAGGCGTATGCTGGCCAACAACTCAGTGTTTTCAATTTTGGGGAAGAGGGTCAGTTGGACAGCAGGAGCAATTTTGATTCACACTTTACCATCAAGGTAACCAAAGGAAATAGGCTTCGCAATATTGATCAAGATGCGCAAAGCCCCTACGAATTGGAAAAATTCGAATGGTTTTATTCTCCTAAACATGACAAATGGGGCCTTCGAAGGTTGGATAACGGCACAGTTCAAATTGAACCAACTTTTCACGAAGTGAGGGTGGAAAAAGAATTGGGACTAACCCTAGTGGGCATCGAAATGATGCCAAAAATAAATTTTGACCGGACTTCCTACCGCTTTGAAATGGGCTATGGCTTGGTGCAAAACGACACTGGCCTTTTAGTTCATGAGGTTGATTTGGTGGACATTCGGCTGTCAGATTTTGATAGTGGATTGCCAGTAGCACGTTGTATTTTCACCAACGGCAAACATGGTTTGGTAAACAAAATCGGTAAAATAATTTCCAAGGATTATGCTTTTATCGGAGAATTCAGCGACGGGGTAGCCAGAGCAAGCCAAAAAGGAAAAATGTCAGCCTCCTTGGACAAGTCAGTGCTGAACATGGGTTCTTTACAAAAATTCCTGACCGCCGTACTCGCCCCTGTAACACTGACGGACTATACCCAACATGACCTCAATATTGACAATAAAGGAAAACTGACCTGTGAAAGCTGTACTTGGAGCTATATGGACACGACCGGGGCAACAGTTGTACAACCACAATTTTCCTTTGCAAAAGATTTTGTAAACCAGGTTGGCATTGTGGAATTAGAAGGCAAATGGGGAATGGTTGATAACAAAGGCAAACAACTACTACCCTGCAAATACGATGAACTCGGATTTTTGGAAAACACCGGAAACAAGGTACTTCGGGTTTTCAAAAAAGAAGAAAAATACGGCCTGATTGACACACTTGGCCGCCTGGCAGTAGGGGTTCATTATGAAAATATCGGCTCATTCAGCGAGGGCCGTTTGGCTGCGAAACGCAACAATGTCTGGGGATTTGTCGATGGTAACGGGCGGGAAGTTGTTCCCTGTCGCTTTGATGAGGTTGGCCCATTTAGCGATGGATTGGCTGCTGCCCGGCTCGGAAGCAAATGGGGTTATATCGACCGTCACGGTTCGGTTGAGTTAGATTTCCAATATTCAAAAGCAGGAAAATTCAGCAATGGCCTCGCTCCCGCAAAGCGGGAAGGGCCTCACTACGGGTATATTGACATCACTGGCACTTGGGCGATTAAACCTAATTTTCCGAAGGCGCATCCATTTGTCCGGGGAATAGCGAAAGTTGAGGAAATGACTGGGCAATTCCTGCGCACTGGATTGATTGACACCCTCGGCAACTACATTTTAAGACCAAAATACGTCTCCATTAGTGATTTCAATCTGCACGGCCTTGCCGTTGCAGAAATTGAGGGCAGCCCTGCAAAATATGCACTTATAACGACTAAAGGCCAAGTCATCACAAACCTGCCATACCGGAGCATCGAGCCATTTGTAGAGGGAATGGCAAGGGTACAGTACCATGATAATTGGGGTTTTGTGGACACGACTGGCAAGTTAGTGGTACAAGCTGTATTTTTCAAGGCAAGCGATTTTGCAGAAGGGAAAGCTGCTGTGTGGCAAAACGGCCAATGTGGGTTCATTGACCGCACCGGAAAGTACGTAGTTGAGCCAATATTTAGCAAGTGCATGAATTTCAAAGACGGCAAAGCAATTGTATTCAAAGGCAGCCAACGTGCTGGACTCATAGATGCCGCTGGTAATTTCATCATCGAGCCAGGCATCAACAAATTAATAGACTTCGCCGATGGCCGGGGATTGGTCCGTGGCGACAACTACCAATTCTACTACATCACGGAGCAATCCCGTTTTTACAACGGTTTCTATGAAAAGGCAGGCCAATACCAGCACGGCGTTGCCGTGGTGCAAATAGATGGCAACTGGGCCATCATCAACCAGCAGGGCATTGAAATTATCCCTCCTAAGTATGATAAAATCGAGCAATTCGAGGACGGCTTTGCCAAGGTGCGAATAAAAGGCTTCAATGGCCTGACCAACCTACAGGGAGAGCTGATAGTTCAACCGAACTATGAATACATTAGTTATGCTGGCGAGGGGCTATTCCGAGTTGAGCAGGGCGACAAGGTCGGCTACTTTGACATGGGAGGTAAATGGGTTTGGGGCTTGCAAGAATGAGAATTTAAAGTAGGCATAAGGTTTCACGGCTCGTCAAATTCATTTTTTTTAAATTTTTGAAAAAAAATCAAGTTTGACTTGCATGTTTTTTCAAAACTATAATACCTTTGCGCTCGCCTTTGAAAAAGGGCAAGTTTGAAGAACGCTTCAAGCTATGAAAATGCCTCCTTAGCTCAGTCGGTTAGAGCGCCGGACTGTTAATCCGTAGGTCCTTGGTTCGAGTCCAAGAGGAGGCGCAAAAAGCCTCGCAGTAATGCGGGGCTTTTCTGTTTGCTGGCCGGACGAATTATCTATTTCAATTTTCAATTTCAAAAATGAGCCTACTCACCGTTGGAACTGTCGCTTTTGACGACATAGAAACACCACTTGGCAAAGCCGATAAGATTGTTGGCGGAGCTTGTACCTATATTTCCTTAGCCGCTTCCTATTTTGTTGACGGTATCAACTTGGTATCCGTTATTGGAGATGACTTCCCACAAGCAACGCTTGATTTACTATCATCTAAAGGCGTCAATCTTGAAGGGCTGCAAGTGAAAAATGGTGAAAAATCCTTCTTTTGGGCCGGTCGCTACCATGCAGATATGAACAGTCGGGACACACTCGACACACAACTCAATGTACTGGCTGATTTTGACCCAGTGCTTCCAGCGAGCTACCAGGATAGCGAATTCGTTATGCTCGGCAACTTGACTCCCGACGTTCAAATGCGGGTCATTGAACAAATGACAAATCGGCCTAAACTCATCGCCATGGACACGATGAATTTTTGGATGAACATTGCCATGGAGCGTCTTTTGGAGGTGTTGAAAAAGATTGATTGCCTGATTATCAACGATGAAGAGGCTCGGCAACTAAGTGGTGAACACAGCCTGGTAAAGGCATCTGAGAAGATATTGCAAATGGGCCCAAAGTACCTTGTCATCAAGAAAGGAGAACATGGCGCATTGCTTTTTTACGATGAGCATATATTCTTTGCCCCGGCACTGCCATTGGCTGAAGTCTTCGATCCAACTGGGGCAGGCGACACATTTGCAGGCGGGTTCATTGGCTTCCTTGCAAAAAGTGGTGATTTATCTTTTGAAAATATGAAGCGAGCGGTCATTTTTGGTTCTGCTATGGCTTCTTTTTGCGTGGAGAAATTCGGTATTGAACGTTTAAAAGACCTTTCCCACGTTGAAATAAAGCAACGTATCTCCAAATTCGTTGACTTGGTTAATTTCGATGCGCAGATTTGAGCAATAGGCAGTATTCTTTAGGTTAAAATTCGGAAATAAAGTACCTCGCTAAGTATTTATTCCGTACTTCGTTTATCTAAACTATACACAATGCGATGGACCTATACGCTCATATTATTTCTACTTTTTTTCCTCCACAACTCTGGGTCAGGACAGGTATCTGTTCTTGGAAGCCTATCCATAGGTGACACCACTCGTACGCATATACTGAAGACCAACAGAAGCGACCAATTTATTGGCAAGGTCATGGCTTGGTTGCCTGACTCCATGGTTTTTCTGACAAATACCAATCTAACTGTTTCGTTCCCGACAGAAATGGTGAAGTCAATAGAAGTGGTTGACAATCAACGAATTAATTCGTCAGGTAATGAATTCTTTTTGCTCCAAACAGTTGATGGGAAGAACTACTATGGTTACCCAAGAAGTATAAAAACTAATTTGATAACCTTCGTTGCTGGTGGTCATAGCAGTACAATTAGGTTGAAGCCAGAAGAAGTGGCCCTGATTGAGCCTGCCCCCTATATGAACTTGCTGCTAAAAGAACCATATACTAATGAGTATATATTGTCCAGCAATAAACATAAAAAGGTCGAAGGGAAAATGCTCGGATATTCAGCAGGTAAGGTGAAACATCAAGGCACTAATGGCAAATTAGTGCAAGAATCTATAGTCAATTTGAAAAAGTATGAACTGAGACCCCAGTATGTCCCATATCTGGGGCATAGTCGCTCATTACTTTTTCTGCCTACCGGGTTTGGCATGAAAGCTTCTGAAAGGGAGTACAGGAACATTGGCATTGGAATTAACATTTTTTCGTACGGACTTACAGACCATTTATCAACGGCTGTTGGATTGGTTACCATACTTCCCTATGCCGACATTAAATATTCCAGGGACTTCGGTAAATATGTTCACATGAGCGTTGGGGGATATGCTTTTATCCCATTTGCTTTTGGGGTGCATGGTTCTGTGTCAATAGGAACGCCTGACTATTTCCTTAACTTGAGTTATTTGCGAAACAACGACAACGAGTCATTGTACTCGGATAGCGATTTCGAAAGTTTTGGGGTTGGAGCATCGTTCAGAATAGGGCCCAGATCGAGGGTTTTGGCGGAGTTTAATATCATGACTTCGCCTGCCTCAAGGTACGGATATGATGCGTTTTATGAGTATGGATATGGTGATTCGTTTAGCTGGGGCTATGGTTGGTTTGGGAGAAAAATACGGTTTGAAACTGGATTGATGGCCATTGGGCCGTTCTATAATTACAGATGTTTTCCAGAACCTTGTGGCAATAGATACCATGTGCCAATCCCTTTTATAGCTTTTGGTCTTAATTTTTAATATCATAGTCCAAGTTTGAACCCACCCGACTCTTTGTGTGAAGTATGCTCTTCATTATCTCGGCTTGCGGCCTTTTTGGCCAGCCAATAAATTTGGTCGAGAACTCATGATATTAGTAAGGTCACTTGCCTAATCTCAATTTTTTTAGCGTCAATGTTGATTTGACATAATTAGATGGAAGTATGAGATTTTGCTGTTTTTTCTATAGAAAATAGCGATTGATAGTTTGAATTTAACGAAAACGGCCAAATCCGTGCTACATTTGGGCACAATAATTATCAAACATTAAATCGAACCTATCATGAAAACGCTACACGACCACCTCCATCAAGACCCATCCAATCCACAACCTAAGCGGATTTTAGCCCTCGACGGCGGCGGCATTCGTGGTGCTTTAACACTCGGAGTGCTAAAATCTGTGGAAGATTTGCTTCGGAAACGCCATGGCGATGACCCAAATTTTCGGCTATGCCATTATTTCGACCTCATCGGCGGTACTAGCACTGGTTCAATCATCACTGCACTCCTGGCAACTGGAAAGAGTGTGGATGAAATTCAGAAGATGTACCAAAGCCTAGGCACCAGGGTTTTTGGCAAGTCCAGAATCTTGTCGTTGCTCCGTCCTGGTAAATTTGACGAAAAAGAACTTGAAAAACTGCTCGAAGAACAACTAGGGCAGGAAACGATTGGAGGGGCGGGACTTCAAACCGGTATTTGCGTCGTTGCAAAACGTGCTGATACAGGCGGGACTTGGGCCTTCCTTAACCACCCTGGTGGCAAATATTTTGAGGACAACAAAGGTATTTTGCTTCGCAATGCCGTTCGAGCTAGTTCGGCAGCTCCGACCTATTTTGATGCAGAAGCCTTCGACGTTGGCAACGGCGAAATCGGCGCATTCGTGGATGGCGGTGTGAGTATGCACAACAATCCAGCAATGCTGCTTTTCCTGATGGCTACCACAAAGGGGTTTCCATATAAGTGGAAAACGGGCGACGACATGTTGGAAATCGTATCAATCGGCACGGGTTATGCCAAAATACGTAGAAAATTGTCGGAATGTGTGGGCATTGCGGGTGTGAAATGGGCGCCTGTTGTCCCAGCCATGCTCATGGATGATGCCGACAACCACAACCAACTCCTCCTCCAATACATGTCAACATCGCCGACGGCAAAAGTAATTAATTCCGAATTTGGTGATTTGAGTGAAGATTTGATTGCTCCCAAAGCACTCCTCCACTATATTCGTTACGATGTCAAACTCGAACAAAACGAACTGAACGACCTTGGGTTTACGAAAGTAAAAGCAGAAAAAATCCGAGAAATGTCGGACGCAAGTAACAAGGAAGTGCTACGTGATATAGGGCTTGAGGCAGGTAAGCGGATAGTTGTAGATTCGCATTTTCCAAAAGCTTTTGACATCTAATATATAGGCGCTAATTGCGCAAGTTTACACCACTTTTATTGTTGGTTTTTTCTTGCGTAATTAGCTGCTATATACCCAGTCTGCCAGCACAAAATATCAAATCCAATATGCTCAAGTCAGGCAGGAATCCAAGCCTGTCTTCAAAAACCTGTGGGTACTTAACAGGCTTGTAATCAATGTTTTCTGTGATTAATTTAGAATGAAAAGCATTTCTGGAGTCTAAAATCCCCTCAGGAAATGGCTCATATTTAGTGGTTAAATTGATGGGGTTTTTTAGTTTCAATATGTCCATTGAAACCATCAACAAATCATAATTCCAATCCCACAGGAATTCATATTTTTTATCAGTAAAAAAAGGTTCATATAGTTCTGCGTAATGCTCGAAAAACGGTGAGTTGCCATACGCAGTGCACAAAGCCCGCCAATGCCGTATTTGCCAAGGCTCATCGTATGCGATGCGAACATCCCGAATGGGTTGTTGCTGATTTTTACCCTTTTTCAAAGGTACAGTCAGTCGCTGTGGTCCATTAACAGCTGCAACTTGGCAGCGGTTGCGGTAGCTCCCCTTTACATAGTTTTCATGTTGTTCCAAATATGCCGTGGTAGCATTGGCAAACGCCACAAACCAAGAGACCGGAGGGCAGTAAAACAATGGTAAAACAATGGCAGATTTTTCCATAGGAATGTTCATAAGCCACAAAGTTGCTCAGAATTTTTTAGAAACCGCCTCGTATCACACTTCTGCCAGCTCTTCACGTTTTACAACAGCTTGTCCATTCAAATGAAACATGCCATAATACCTGGCTCCTTGCACTACGCTGCCTTCACCAATCGAATGCAGTGCAAAACGACCTTCCTGAGGTAGCACAGAACGCTCCCTTCTCCCAAAATGTAGGTCGTCGTAAGTCTCGTAATCAATAGCTAGTCGTTTGGAGAGTTTTTCAAATAGTCTGAAGCTGCTAGCAACTTCCCGCCATTCTGACTGAACTATTCCTTCAAAAATCTTTGATTTAGAACCGCTTCCGTAGGCTACAAGCCCAAATTTTTGGCCGACAATCTGGCTGTTTTCATTGGCATCAGCTTCCAGCGTACTCATCAGTGCCATGAAGATGGAGGCGGTATAAAGATTGCCTACTTCGCTGCTTGCTCGCTGTGCCTTTTCTAGTTTCTTTTTTACAAAAGATTGGTATTCAATTGTTTGCGAAGCAGTTTTTGCATCGGGAGCAGTTTCCCATTTACCCTTGGCCATCATTTCCTTCGTAAATTCCTCCACAAAAATCCGCTTCGCATGAAAGGAATACGGGAGGTGAAAAGCCATCCGTTCCCATCGGTCAGAAAGTGCTGGCTCAGCTGCGCCCAACAATTGCCTAAAATGGCCAAGTGCTTCTGTCATTCGGTTTTGGTAGCATTGGTTGGAAAAAGGGCCATCGAACACCGGTGTTTCCGAAAATTGCGCCCGTCTGGGTTTGTAGAAATCGTGGACACTGTCCATGGCCACTCCAAAAACACGGGGAATGACCAGTAACCGTGGGTTCCATTTCACCAAAACCGCTACCGCCCCAGCCCCCTGCGTGTACTCTCCCGAGGAGTCACTTTCGTATTTCGCAAAGTCAGAAGCCACCACGATGGCAATTCTCTCATCGTCGCCCGCCACCCAGTCGAGACAGTTTTCGAGGGCATCGGTGGCACCAATGCAGGCGAAGGTCATATCCACTACGTCACAGTGCCGGAAGCTACCACCGAGGCGCTGTTGCACCATTTCCACGGCGTAAGTTGCCGTTGGTTTGGCCCCATCGAGCGCACTCTCTGTGCCGAGGTAAACCCGGCCTATCTGCTCAGGACGCAGCCCGTTTTTATCCATCAATTCTGCAATAGCTTCTGCAGCCATGGTGGCTGCATCTTCGTGCACATCGGGAAAGGACATTTTTAGTAGTCCAAGGCCGTGCGCCAGTTTTTCATACTGAATGCCCCGGGCTTCCGCCAAATCACGAATGTCGAGGTAGATGGAGGGGACGTAAGCAGCCATGTCGTCGATGCCGATGGGCAAGTGTTGTTTTGCCATGATTTCTAATAATTGTAAATGATTAATTGTAAATGATTAATCAGGCTTGAACTGTTACAGTGGAATTTGAATTTGGTTCATTCAATCAGGCAAGGGCGCAAATATACCAATGAAAGGGAGTTAACAAAGGATTTTGAATTAGGTTGTAAAATGGTCTGCCAGAACGTGTTACAAAAAAAGCCCCTCCTGTCGAAACAGGAAGGGCTTCATATTTTCATGAAATAAGCAGCATTCTATTGGCGAAGCAGTATCTGACTGCCAACTGCCAATTGTCAAACTTGCCCACTTAAATTACATCATACCACCCATGCCGCCGCCCGGAGGCATGTGGCTGTGGCCAGCATCTTTCTCCGGTTTGTCGCTGATGACGCACTCGGTCATCAGCACCATGCCAGCGATGGAAGCAGCATTTTCGAGGGCAACTCGGGTTACCTTCGTTGGGTCAATGACGCCTGCTTTCTTCAAATCTTCGTAAATATCGGTGCGGGCATTGTAGCCAATTGCGCCCTTGCTTTCCAAGACTTTCTGGAAAACCACGCTGCCTTCTTGGCCAGAGTTTTCGGCGATAACACGCACTGGAGCTTCCAGCGACTTCCGCACAATGGCGATGCCAATGGTCTCGTCGTCGTTCTTGCCTTTCAAGCCATCGAGTGCCTTGATGGAGCGAACCAGTGCTACACCACCACCTGCTACGATGCCCTCCTCAATGGCGGCACGGGTAGCGTGGAGTGCGTCGTCCACACGGTCTTTTTTCTCCTTCATTTCAACTTCGGTAGGCGCACCTACATTCAGTACGGCTACGCCACCTGCCAATTTGGCAAGGCGCTCTTGCAGCTTCTCCTTGTCATAGTCGGAAGTCGTGGTCTCGATTTGAGACTTAATCATACTGATACGTGAGTCGATGTCCTTTTTCGTCCCCTTGCCGTTCACGATAGTCGTGTTGTCCTTGTCCACCGTGATTTTTTCGCAAGTACCAAGGTCTTCCATGGTCGCTTTTTCAAGCGTGAAGCCTTTTTCTTCTGAAATCACCTGACCACCTGTGAGGATGGCGATGTCTTCCAACATGGCTTTGCGGCGGTCGCCAAAGCCTGGGGCTTTAACGGCAACTACTTTCAAGCCGGCACGGAGGCGGTTTACAACCAAAACACCAAGTGCCTGGCTTTCAACGTCTTCCGAAATGATGAGCAACGGACGGCCAGAACCGGCAGCTTTCTCCAAAATCGGCAGCATTTCCTGTAGGTTACTGATTTTTTTGTCGTAAATGAGGATATACGGGTTTTCGTACTCCGTCGTCATGTTCTCCGTGTTGGTCACGAAGTACGGTGACAAATATCCACGGTCGAACTGCATACCGAGTACCTCCTCAACATAAGTGTCAGTACCTTTTGCCTCCTCGACGGTGATTACACCATCTTTGGAAACCCGCTTCATCGCATCAGCGATGAGTTTTCCGATTTCGTCATCGTTGTTAGCGGAGATGGCAGCTACCTGCTGGATTTTCTTGAAATCGTCACCAATGCTCTCAGTCTGTTTTTTCAGGTCTTCCACGACTACCTTTACTGCCTGGTCCATTCCACGCTTGAGGTCAATCGGATTTGCGCCTGCGGCAACGTTCTTGAGGCCAGCAGTAATCATGGCTTGTGCCAGAACGGTTGCAGTGGTAGTACCGTCACCAGCTAGGTCGCTGGTTTTGGAAGCTACTTCCTTTACCATTTGTGCGCCCATGTTCTCCACGGCGTCTTCGAGTTCGATTTCCTTCGCAACGGTCACACCGTCCTTGGTTACTTGCGGAGCACCAAAGCTTTTCTGGATGACTACGTTGCGGCCACGTGGGCCGAGGGTTACTTTTACCGCATTAGCCAATGCGTCAACGCCGTTTTTGAGTTTCTCACGGGCGTCCCTGTTAAATGCTATTTCTTTAGACATAACTATTTGATGTTAAGTTGTTTGATTGTTAAATGCTTGATTCAAAGCAGGTTAAATGTTTTTCTTGAGACCTTCTGACGATGGAGCTTATTTGTCCATGATAACGAGAATGTCGTCTTCCCGCATGATGAGGTAATCCGTTCCTTCGTAGTTCATCTCCTGGCCAGCATACTTGCCGTACAGTACAATGTCACCTACTTTCACGGTCATTTTCTTTTCGTCTTTGCCGTCCTTGCCAGGGCCGACAGCCACGACTTCGCCACGTTGTGGCTTTTCCTTGGCAGTGTCAGGGATGATGATGCCCCCTTTCGTTTTTTCCTCGGCAGGTGCTGGCTTAATAACCACCCTGTCATTGATAGGCTTTAACTTCATAGTAATCTACGTTTTGTTAGTTTAAAATGATTGTATTGTTTGATGGTTGTATTGTTTGATTGTTGACTTTGTCTCAAAAACAATTCAACAATATCAGCAATAAAACAATCAACGCCGTCCTGATGGACACCCGCTCTCATCACCTTTCGTGCCAGCCGAAAAAAGGTGACGTACTGTCATTTTTTTGGATAAAATGGCGCAAAATGGCGTGTCAACTTGGCACTTGTGGTCGCCCAATTTATTGGGCTGACCCTTTGAGTTGACTTGGTCTGCCCAATTTGCCGGTAGCTATCGGGAGGACAACCACAATACATTGTCTAACTTTGCAAAATGGAAGAGGTTACAACTAAAAAAGATATCCGTCAGCTCACAAAGGCTGACTTGATTGCCGCCTTCGGCGAAAAGGGGGAACCAAAGTTCCGGGCGAACCAGGTCTGGGAATGGTTATGGAAAAAAGGGGCGCACTCCTTTGATGAAATGACCAACCTGAGCAAGCCGCTGCGAGAATGGCTCGACGAGCAATTTGTCATACATTTTATCGTAGAAGACAAAGTGCAAAATAGCAATGACGGCACCATCAAGACCCGTTTTCGCCTCCACGACGGCCACCTCATCGAGTCGGTGCTGATACCCGTGCCAGACGACCGCCGCTTCACGGTTTGCGTGAGCAGCCAAGTTGGGTGCAGCCTCACCTGCGCCTTTTGTGCCACTGGCCAGATGAAGCGGGTGCGCAACCTCGACGGCGCCGAAATATACGACCAAGTGCTGCTGGTGAACCGCCAGTGCGAAGCTACTTTTGGGCATCCATTGACCAACATCGTTTACATGGGAATGGGCGAGCCGCTGCTGGCATACCGCTCGGTGATGGAAAGTATTGAGCGCATCACCTCGCCAGAGGGACTGGGCATGTCGCCGAAGCGAATCACGGTGAGCACGGCGGGCATTGCGAAGATGATCAGACAGCTCGCTGACGACAACTCTAAGGTCAATCTTGCCCTCTCGCTCCATGCACCGACCGACGAAAAGCGCAACGAAATCATGCCCATCAACGAGCAGAACAGCCTCGAAATACTGATGGATTCGCTCGAATATTTTTATCGAAAAACAGGCAACCGCCTGAGCTACGAGTACATCGCTTTCAACGATTTCAACGAAGGCTACGACGATGCCGTGGCACTGCTACGACTCTGCCAGCGCTTCCCGGTCAAGGTGAACATCATCGAATACAACCCAGTGGAGGGACTGGAATTCGTGAAAGCAAACGAGAACAAGATTGACCGCTTCGCAAGATTTCTGAGTGAAAACGGCGTGATGACCACCGTGCGCCGCAGTCGAGGTAAGGACATCGATGCCGCTTGTGGACAGTTGGCCAACAGAGAATAATGGTGTCTCAGATAATCTTTTCAGTGGTGGAAAATGACTGTCGGCAGCAGAATGGAAGCATTTAAAAAAAAACGCCTTAGATTTGGCCTGATAGTAAAATTTATATTTGCCCCTGCCCAATTTCCCAACTACAAAACTCACGCTACATGAAAACTTTGGAATCCATCCAAAATGAACTTCGAGACCTTGTTCCGCAGGGCACCGACCTTGCTCTTGCTGCTTTTAAAAAAATGCTCAAGCCGGGCTCTGACTGCTTCAACGACTATTTGGCCCTCGAAGGCCGCTACCAAGATGTTGGCCGTCAGCTGTTGCAAGGCATCATTTCCAACGAAAATGCCACCTTGGAATTTAACAAGATACGCCAGGCACTGCTGGATTTTATCAGTTCCCTCAAAGAAGCCGACCTGCCAGAACTAGCAAGTTCTTCCACTGGAGAGGGAGGTATGGCCGATATCTACAATGGTGAAGTGCTGTACCGCATCCCCAAACGAATGGCCGTTGGAGTGGAGTCGGAGTGCATCGTTAGGTTGGCGTTTGACCGAAAATTATTGCTGCACGATTTTGAGGTTCAGGTAGGCGACGTGATGAAGGATTTACGGATTGCCAACGTGATGGGCGTTGAACTGATTGACCCAAACGGTGACAAAGCATTCGAAATAACGACCGTGTACGATACCGTACAGATGGTAGAAAAGGACTTGGTGACGGAGTGGATATTCTGTGTCACGCCTTTGAAGGAGGGCCAATATCCATTGGTCCTAAAGATTTCCATCATTGAAATTGTTGACGGCGTGGAACGGAAGCGCAACGAGGTGCTGAAAGAAAAAGTGGAAATCTTATTGACGCTCGACCAGAAAGATTTAGCTACAGAATTTGAAAAAGGATTCACTTGGCAGTTGACGGATAGCAACGAGCAACATGCGGTAGCTGGTGGCGACAGGGGGATTGAGCAGCCGTCGGCGCCAAGCCCAGCCGCTCCCCAACCAGCTCCAGCAAAGTCAGCAAAGGGCGTTGGTTTTGGACTAATAGGTAAGGTTATGGCAGGCGTAGCTGTACTACTGATTGGGGGAGTGGCGCTAAAGGATTATATTTTCCCAAACAACTTTGATGTTAACCCGGGCGAGGTGGCGTCCATTGAACGTGCATCGAAATTCAAAGAACTCAGGTCGGACCCCAATCGGAAAGAGCTTGAGGATTTTTTAATAGAAAACCCTGCTACCCCCGAAGCCTCAGCGGCGATGGCGGTGCTTGACAGCTTGGAAAACGATACCTGGAATTCAGCCTTGGCATCCAATGAATACAGTGGCATGCAGCGTTACCTTGACCAATACCCAGCAGGCAAATATGCAGATGCGGCAGCCATGCGCATGGATGAAATGAACCATGGGAATATTGCAGCGGTTGATTCGACCAATAATGACATCGGTGGCAAAGGTGTTCCAAAAGTTGATGCCAATGAGCTAGCCCCAAACCCGAACCATCCAAAACCAGCCAAACCAGGCAAGCAGCCAATAAAGAAAAAACCAAGCGTTAATCCGACGCCAAAGCCAGTAAATCCAACAACCAATAACCCAACTACAACACCCAAGCCTGAAAAGCCAGCTCCCGTTGACCCAAATAAACCAGTGCCACTAGTTTCCGCTGCACGTCGGCCGGTTTTTAAAAAATGCGGCAATTCCAATCAGGCCAAGGAAGAAAAGTGCACGGAAGACAAGATTTACAGGTATTTGAAAAATGGTTTTAATTATCCTGCGGAGGCACTTCGGAAATCCATTGAAGGCACGGTCGTGGTAAGTTTTGTGGTGGAGCGGGATGGCTCCATTACTGACGTACGGGCGCTAAACGACATTGGGGGAGGCTGCGCCAAGGAGGCGGTTAGGTTGATAAAAAACCTTCCTAAATTCCAACCGGGACTGAATGGATTGAAAGAGCCAATCCGGGTGCAGTACACACAGTCAGTCCGGTTTAAATTGGGTTGATTCCCGGGACTGAAGCGTGACGGAATTAGGTTTTCAGGTCTAATTTATCGTAAAAATGAACCAATATTTATGACACAAATTCTGGACGATAAACTCCAAGGACTACGCTCGCATATTGACGAAATCGCAAAAGACCTACATGACCTGACAGTTGACATTGGCCACCAGGAACTCCGCCAAACCGTGAGCGAACTGCGCAACCGCATCAACGAGCCGTTCATGTTCGTCATCGTGGGCGAGGTGAAAGCAGGGAAGAGCAGCTTCGTAAATGCCCTTTTGTCAACGGGAAAGGAGGTTTGCAAAGTCGCTCCGCAACCCATGACGGACACCATCCAGCAAGTAATTTGGGGGGAAACGGAGCAGGTCATTTCCATCAATCCCTACCTGAAAAAAATCACGCACCCGGTTGAGATTTTAAAAGAAATCGCCATCGTGGATACGCCCGGTACGAACACCATCGTGGAGCACCACCAAGAAATCACCGAACGGTTCATCCCATCCAGCGACCTCATCGTTTTTGTTTTTGAGGCAAAAAACCCGTACCGCCAGTCGGCTTGGGAGTTCTTTGATTTCATCAACACCGAGTGGCGGCGCAAGGTCATTTTTGTGCTGCAGCAAAAAGACCTGATGGCACCTGATGAACTGCCAGTTAATGTGCAAGGTGTCGTTCAACATGCCCAGAAAAAAGGCATCGAAGCGCCAATTGTATTTGCCGTTTCGGCAAAATTGGAGCAAGAAGGAAATGAGCAGGCAAGCGGTTTTTTGCCCCTTCGAGAATACATTCGGGAGAACATCACTGGCGGAAAAGCCCCTGCCCTCAAGTTGACGAACAACATCAGCACCTGCCGCAACCTCAACGAACGAATCGGCAAGGGCATCGCCGACCGCCTCAGGCAGCTCAAAGCTGACCAACAGTTCCGGCAGGAAGTGACGGAAACGTTGGTGAAACAGGAAGCCAAATCCCTGCGGCAAGTGGAAATGCTGGTGGAAAATCTGCTGTCAGGTTACGACCGAATCACGCTCACCACAGAGGAAGAACTGGTCGAAGGGCTTGGGTTTTTTAGTTTATTGAAACGTACCATTGCGGGCATCTTCTCCAAAAAAGCCAGTGCCCAGGAGTGGCTCGAAGCACTTGCCAAGGACCTCGACCAACAGCTCCACCTCGAACTGCAAAACAAACTCAACGACAACGTCGCCGACCTCGCCGACAGCATCCAGCAGATGGCGAAAATGATTGACCTGAAAATCCATAAAAGCGAGACCATCCTGCGGAACAACCACGAGATTTTCAGCGACATTGCCGACCGCCGAGCCACGGTGATGGGGGATTTGCAGGAGACTTTCACCAAGTTCCTCAACCGACCAGAGAATTTCAGTGCCGACCAGCTTTTTCCCGATAAAAAACCGGCTTCTGGTTCCATCGCAACGGGCAGCGGCTTGGCCGTGGTGGGTGTCATCCTCGCTGCCGTGACAAAGCTCGCCGTTTTTGATGTGACAGGCGGGGTGCTGACTGCAGTGGGTGTTCTGTTTGCCGGGTTTACTTCGGCAGCCAAAAAGCGGAAAATCGTGGAGGGCTACCAAACCGAAATCACGAAAGGCCGGGGGCTGCTGCAAGAAGAACTTTCAGGGAAACTGCGCACCTACGTGACTGGCATCAAGACGAAAATTGACGCCAATTTCGAGGATTTTGATGCGATGCTGGAGAAGGAGGAGGCGCAGGTGGCGAAGTTGGAGGAGCGGCAGGGGGGGATTGAAGGACGGCTGGCGATAGTGGAAAGAGATTTGGAATAACCAACAATTTTTTTCAAAATTGCCAATTAAAATCAATATTCCAATTTATGGCTGCCATTCTAAATTTTATGCCCGAAATCCAAATCCCACTTGAAGAATTAAGGAACTGGGGACAGCTATGGTTGAGTACCAACAATCCCGATACAGGTGGTATCAAGCAGGCAAACTGTTTTGTAAGAAAGCAGTCCGTCAATTTTGCAACATTTATTGATAAGGCAGTTGCAGAATCACTGGCAAAAATGTTAGGTAATATACCAGTCGTTGCAGGTTCAGCTAAAAAGTTGATACCATCCCAAGCTGATTGTGTGGAAATGGGGCCTGCAAGAATTATTGGAGGTGTTCGACCTCAAAATTTTGATGTGGCATACAGGCCAGATGGTGTTCGCATAGCTTTTGACAGTAAAACATTGAACGATATTAAGAGTGTAGGTAAGAACTGGCAAAATATGGTTAATGACCTTGCTACAGAGGCGGCAACTGTTCATACCCGTTTTCCTTATGCAATTGTCGCTTTTATGGTTATGATTCCTGAGCCTGCTTTGGGAAGCAAACAACAAGCTGATTTAGTAAGAACATTGGAGCGAATGGCTTCAAGAAAGGATGTTTTGAACCAGTCCCATTTGGCAGAGGCAATTTCATTGGTGGTATGGAATCCAGTTGATGGGACGATAAGCAAATCAATTCCTGAGGAAAACTCGGTACTTCGGATTGAGCAATTTTCGAAAATCTTATATCCGCAGTACGTAAGCCGTTACAAAGGACTTCCACCTCATGATGAAGCAGGAGATGAGGTGGAAAATGAGAATGATGAAAACTAAAATAACATAGAATGGAATTATTTTTTGGAACTAATAAACTTCCAGCTTCGGAGCGAAAATTACGAGGTGGATATTATACGCCAAATAAGCTTGCGGCTTATCTTGTTGATTGGGCTGTTCGTTTTGATACTAAAAGAATATTAGAGCCAAGTTGTGGGGATGGCAATTTTGTTGTTCCTATTATCGAAAGACTTAAGAAATTAAAAAAAATTGATGCCTCACTCACAGCCGTTGAACTCGAAACCGATGAACTTTTGAGTGCACAGAAAAAAGTACATGATTCAGATATTATTGATTGGAGATTTGGTGATTTTTTCAATCACTATGCCGAGTTAAGTAAAGATAAACGATTTGATGTAGTGCTTGGAAATCCACCTTTTATTAGGTTTCAACATATTGAAAATACGAGTAGAGATATTGCCTTTTCCCATTTAAGAAAGTCGGGCTATAAACCAACAAAATTGGCAAATATTTGGTCAGCCTTTGTTCAACTTAGCATTGAATTGTTGAAAGAAGGAGGCCGGATGGGATTTGTACTTCCTGCCGAATTATTGCAAGTAAACTATGCAGAAGAACTTAGAAACAAACTTGTTTCCTCGTTTGAAAATGTATTAATAATTGGATTCAAAAAATTGGTATTCCCAGATATTCAACAAGAGGTTGTCTTATTATTGGCAGAAGGAAAACGGAGTGAAAAAGGATTTATTAGCGATATACATACACTTGAACTGGAAGATGGAGAGGAATTAATCCGAACTATAAATCTTGATAATGCAGTCCGTCATTTACCTGTTAAGCACACTCATACTGGAATGAAATGGACTTCATTGTTCATGTCTGATGAAAAATTTTCTGTCTTAGAAAAAGTGGCTCAAAATCCCCTTCTAACTTCATTAGGTAAGATTGCAAGTATTGATGTAGGACTTGTCACTGGGAGAAACAGTTTTTTTGTGATTCACGAAAAGCGAATGGAGGCCTTGGGTGCTATTGATTTCACTATTCCAATTGTAGGTAGGACAAGTGGGCTTAAATCTGTTGTTTTTAATTCACAAGATTTTGAAAAATATAGATTGATTCACCCATCCTATTTGCTTAATTTTAATCAACGCAGAACTGAAGAAATCCCAAAGGATTTATTGAAATATATTGCCAGTGGAGAGAAAGAAGAAGTAAACAAAGGTTACAAATGTAGAATTAGAAAGCGGTGGTTTGATGTGCCTTCCATTTACGTGCCTGATGGCTTTTTATTTCGACAGATTCATAAATACCCTTTAATGGTGGTCAATGAAATTGGAGCTACTTCAACAGATACTGTCCATAGGGTAAGAATGAAAAACGGTAATTCTCCCCATAAGTTGGCTAGCGTGTTTTTTAATTCATTGACTCTGGCTTGGGCAGAAGTCGCTGGTAGAAGCTATGGCGGCGGAGTCTTGGAACTTGAGCCTAATGAGGCTGAGAAGCTACTTATACCCTGGAAAGAAGACATGGATATTGATATTTCAATAGTTGATAACCTTCTTAGAAATGGTAAGGAGATTGAAGCACTTGACTATGTTGACACCATCGTTTTAGAACAATTCCTCGGATTAACAAGGAAAGAAGTACTTGATGTCAGAGGAGCATGGCAGGAATTAAGGGACAGAAGAATTAATCGAAAATAAGCGCTTGAATATGAATACTTTCTGTTTTTACTTTTGGGCTGCTTCCATTTTCCTCTTTACCGCCTGCCACGCCGACCCCAACATCATTCCCGACGATGAAATACCCAACGGCCCAGGCCAGCCCCTCGAATGTGATTCGTTGCCCGTCCCCAATTCCGTTTTTTCCAATGCCGATGGGCAGTCACTGATTTTCATGGATAAATTGGGGCAAAACTTCGACACGGTAATTTGCGTGAGAAATGTGGCCAAAGAAATCAAAGCCGAAGCGTTTGGGCAGGAATACTGCCAACGGCAATACACCACGGCCTTTTCTACGAAATGGATGCCTACCCCTGATAATTATGCTGTGGAATTTCAAAATAACATTTCCCCAAGACACACCACACTTTCGGCATATTCCGTGCCTTATGAAGATTTCTTGGCTTTTGACAATCGCTTCACGGAAGTAGCTGGCATTTACGAAGACACCCTCACCATCAATGGGAAGTTGTTTCACCAAGTATTTACCTACACCTGCCAATCGAGTTCACCATGTACCTTTGCCGAATCTTTCGTTTTTTCGCTGAACGAAGGACTCGTGGCCATCAAGCGACAAGGGGCTTGGTGGACGAAAAAATAGCAATTCGGCTGCATGGAAACTGAAATCGGAACGGACATAAATCTCGCTGCAAAGCTTTTAAATGCTGGCAATGCAGTTGCAATCCCCACCGAAACCGTGTACGGCCTCGCCGCCAATGCCCTCGACCCCGATGCCGTCCTGAAAATCTTCAAAGCCAAGAACCGCCCCCAATTTAACCCGCTCATCATCCACCTGCCAAACTGGGAATCGGTGAAAAAATACGTGACGGAAATCCCAGCAGATGCTGCCATTTTGGCCGAGAAGTTCTCACCCGGCCCGCTAACTTTTTTGTTGGAAAAGAAAAAACCGAACAGCAACCTGTCCTCGTTCACCCCTCATTCTTCGCCCCTCATCCCTGATTTAGTAACCGCAGGTAGTCCGAAAGTCGCTGTCAGAATCCCAGCACACCCGCTCACGAGGGCTTTGCTGGCGCACCTGGATTTCCCAGTGGCAGCACCTTCGGCAAATCCATTCGGCTACGTCAGCCCGACCACGGCACAGCATGTCTTTGAAGGATTGAACGGCAAAATTCCGTACATCCTCGACGGCGGGCCGTGCCAGATTGGACTGGAATCAACCATCGTTGACTTTGATAATCAGCAAGTTATCGTCCGGCGGCAGGGTGGGGTAGCAGTGGAAGCGATTGAGGAAGCTTTGGGCAAAAAAGTGCTGGTGCAAACTGGCGTGGAGGAACATCCAGTGGCTCCCGGTCAATTGAAAAGCCATTATGCAACCGCTACGCCGCTTTACGTGGAATGGACGGAGGAGCTACTTGCTCGTTTTGACAACAAAAAAATAGCGATGATTGCCTTCGGAAAAAACATGGATGGTGTTCAAGCCGATTTCCACTTTCAGCTATCGGCTTTCGCCAATTTTGACGAAGCTGCAAAAAATCTCTTCTCGACCATGCGGGAGGCGGACGCCTGCGGGGCGGATGTGATTTTGTCGAAGTTCTTGCCAGAAACTGGCCTCGGCCAGGCCATTAATGACCGGCTTCGGCGGGCTGCCTGTACGACGTAGCTCCCGCTACGGCGTTAAACTCGGCGTAGCAGGAGCTACGACGTACAGTCCTGGCAGAGTTCCACCAGTACCCCATTCGCTGATTTCGGGTGGATAAAACAAACCAACTTGTTGTCTGCTCCTCGTTTTGGTTCCGAGTTTAACAACCTAAATCCCTCACTTTCAAGCCGTTGCATCTCAGCGTGAATATCTTCCACCTCAAATGCGATGTGATGAATACCCTCTCCCCGTTTTTCAATGAACTTGGCAATAGCGCTCTCCGGTGAGGTGGCTTCGAGCAGTTCGACCTTGGCCTCGCCCGTTTTAAAAAATGAAGTCAGGACATGCTCGCTTTCCACCGCTTCGACTTTGTAGTGGGGTGTGCCCAACAGTTTTTCATAAAGCTTGTTGGCCGATTCCAGGTTTTTGACGGCGATGCCGATGTGCTCTAGGTTTTTTACCATGACAATTTATTTTAGCCGGAAAGTTAGGTCATTTCACCACGAAAAAAAGCAGGCGACCGAGGCCGCCTGCTTGAATAAAATTGAATTAGTATGAAGTTTTTTTGAATGTAGAAAGCATCAATTCTTAATCCTGTTCTTCTCGTCCTCCAAGCCAGTGGAGCGGCGGCGGCTAGCCTTCACCTGCTCATTGCCAAATCGGTAGGAGAAGTTTGCCTTGAAACGGCGGCTGTCGCCACGACCGTTAATGCTCATGGACAGGTCGCCGAAGTTGCTTGCCCCGTTCCATTTTTGGGTGTAGAAAATGTCATCGACCGAAAGTTTCAGGGTCGCCTTGCCTTTGAGCAGTTTCTTGGAGATACCGGCGTCCACGGCCCACATGTCTTCCATTTTGAACGTGCCACCCCAGATAGAAGGCGAGTTGTACCAGCCTGAAACCTCAAAATTGATGTCTTTCGGCAGGGTGAAAGTGTGCTGCATGTACCCGTTGAAAGTATGGATTTTCACATCCACTACCTTGCCTTCACCGAGGTTGGCGTTGATGTCCGTTCGGTAGCCGTTCAGGTTCACGTAGCCGTTCCACCATTTGGTGATGGGTATCGGCGAGCCGATGCTCAGGCTGTAATTGTTTTGCTCCGCAAGGTTTTTCCAAGTGATGAAGGCCGCATTTGGGTTCACGTCAGAAACGTCCACGATTCGCTCAATTTGGTCGGATGTGTGGCTGAAACTGAACGAGGTGTTCATCATCTGCATGAAAGTGTGGCTCAGTTGCAGGTTGTTGGTGTACTGCGGGCGAATGAACGGATTGCCTTTTTGGAAAGTCAGTTCGTCCAAGCGGTACTCGAATGGGTTGAGGTCTTGATAGTTTGGTCGGTCAATGCGGCGGCTGTAATTTAGCTGAAAGCTGTGCTTTTCACTCATGTTGTAAGTCAGACCACCGGAAGGGAAAAAGTTGAGGTAGTCCCGTTTTACGTTCTCGTCGTTCACATCCTTCAATGCTTTCAGGTCGCCCTCCGAATTTGTTTGCTCGGCACGGAGGCCAAGCTGAATGCCCCATTTGCCAAACTGCTGGGAGTAGGTCGTGTATGCCGCATTCACGTTTTCGGTGTAGGTGTAGAAATTGGTGCGGTCCACGTCCACCACGTCTTTTCCTTCCAGCACGTTGAAGAAGTTGAAATCATTGTCCGTTTTCACATAAGAAAGCTTAATGCCTGCCCCAAGTTGTCCTTTCAAAAATGGTCGTTCATGGTCAATTTTTAAGGTGTAAATGTCAATGTTTGTTGGCGACAGCATGTGGTAGTTGCGCTCCGAACGAACGGCATTTTCATCGGAACCATCCCCATCCAAGTACATATTGGGCTGCACTTGGCTGTTGTCATTTTTGAAAAAACCATAGTCTGCGTCGATGTTCCAGATTTTACCCTTTGCATCGTCAAAGCGGTAATTCAGGTTGAAATTATAGTTCTGCCGCTTGCCGTCCGTATTGGTTTTGGATATGAGTGTGCTGTCTGGCTGGCTGCCACCAATGGTAGTGATGGGGGTGCGAATATTTCCCCGGTCATCGTAACTGTTTTCGTAGCCGTTCACGAGAAAGCCCACTGTGTTTTTGTCGTTGATAAAAAAATCGTTTCCAAATTTGAAGTTATTAGAGCGCCAGTGGTTGTCATTCCTTCCTTTTTGGTCAAGGCTTACCCCATTTTGTTCCCGGTACATGTCCATGATTTCGAGCCACTCGCCGTCGTTGAAGCTGTAGCTGCCAAATGTGTTCATCAGCTTGTTGCGATAGTTACCGCTTACCGAGCCATTGTAATTCTGTCGCATGCCAGTGGCATAGCCAAGGTTCACGTTGCCGTTGCCACCGAGGCGTTTGTCCTTTTTCATTCGGATGTTGATGATACCGGCATTGCCCTCGGCATCCCAGCGGGCGCTGGGGTTCGTGATGAGTTCGATGGTGGCAATGTCCGTGCTTTGGATGGTCTTCAAGTAGGCTGCGAGGTCATTTGCCGAAAGTTGCGTGGGCTTGCCGTCAATATACACCCGAACACCGCCCTTGCCGCTCATGATGATGTTGTCGTTGTTGTCCACCACCACGCCCGGTGATTTGCGAAGCAATTCCATGGCGTTGTTGCCAGTGGCATTGATGCTGCCTTCCACGTTGAACACGGTCTTGTCAGGGTGGACTTCCACCAGTGGTTTCTTGGTGGTGACTGTTACTTGAGCAAGGTCTATTCCTTTTGAGGACATCTTGATTTGTTGTAAATTCAAGTTTTGGCCAGTTGCAAGTTCAAACACGTCAGAGTTGTAGTCGGTAAGTCCAACGAAACTCACGTTGAGCCAATATCGACCAGCGGAGATGTTTTGTAAATTGAATAGGCCGTCGTCGGCAGTGTATTCTGCTTTGACCAGCGAGCTGTCGATGGCAGAATAAAGCAAAACGTTGGCGAAACTGATGGGTTGATTGTCGGTGCCAAGCACGAGTCCGGTTATGGTGCCAGTTTCTTTGTTGGCGAATGTGCTCGAAGTGAGGAAAAACGATAGCAGTAGGACCACGAGTCCAGTAGATTTTTTCATTGTTAGGTGATTTGATTTAAAATTCGCTAACTACTTGTTAATCAATAGGTTTGAAGGCCATTTGGCAACAAGCCATTTAGCATTTTACAGTCGGTGAACAAACTTGTTTATCTAAAAATGATGATGTGACAAAAGTGGGCTTACCCTAATGGAGGCACCTTATTTTTTCGATGAAAGCCGATGAATTTATGGGTGAATGCGGGGACATGATGGATTCAGTAGTTAATTTGAGGATACAAATTGATGAATTTACCCCTTTTTCACTCCGGCTAACATCTCATTTTCCACTCGGTCTTTGTCTTTTATCATTTTAAAAAAGCCTTCCAAATAGGCCATCATTTCCTTTCTAACGGCAATGTCCAATTCATCAAATTCATCGATGGCCTGAAATATTGCTTCTTTTTTTTCAAGAAAATAGCTAAAAATTCCCTGCAACTCCTTGTAGGTAGTTGCGTTTCCCAAAAACACCCTATCGAGTACGGTGCGTTGGCCAAGAAATTCATTTGCACGGGCATAAGGGGCTGCTACGAGTCCAGCGTAATCAAAATCGTATGGCACGGGTACTATTTTACCATCTTCAGTCTCCACCAGTTCTACGTTGCGTGCCATCATATAGCTCCAATCGGTATTGCCAATCATGTACTGAAAAACGGAGGTCAATTTCTCCTGCTCCAAGTGAAGGGAATCAAGATTGATAACCTGCTTTTCTAAATTTTCCCCATGGTTTCGATGGGCCATACTTTCTGCATCTTCGATGATGACGCCTAAATGGGTACTCTTCTTGAAACTTTTACCTGTGTTTTTGTAGGTTATTTTTGCCAGACTTGCTTTAAAACTGTACGGCGTAATAATATTGAACAGTTGGTAGGTCAAATATTCCCGCATAATATTCACCTCAGCTTTCTGACCTTCCAAGCAGTGGGTTACCAGTTTGAAATCGTTGAATTTCTCAATCCTCAAGGAATCGAGGGCGTCTTTGTCAAACTTCAATTTGAGCGGCGGAAAGTCGCACATCATTCTTCTTGACTTACCTCGGACCCTTAATCTTAATGGTACGATAGTGCTTTTTTTTCTACTGTGGATAATCTCGAATTCGCCGAATACGTACTCTTTGTTACGAATATTAGCCATGATAGAATCATAGTCGGCAGTGATGGTCAGTTCCGTGATTTTATCGGTTTTGAATAGGTCAAAGAGTGCTTGTTTTTTTGCTTTAACAGGAGCCGATGCTGTTTGGCCTTGGCATAGGGTGGGGGCAAGGAATATCCACGCCGCTAAATATAAATAATTGATTGTCAGTGATTTGCTCATTTTTCTGATTTTTCATTTTGCTAGTTGGGTGGAAATTAAATCAAATCAATTCACATAAAATGCAGTACAAGAAATTTTATCAAAAATTAGCGATGCCAAATATTATAAATCGGAAGGAAGGCATCTAATCTGATAGAGATGTGTTTGGAAGACGATAAGTGGTAGTTAAGATGGGACGGAGCGAATTTAAGAATTGTTACAATAGTATTTGGAAGAAGGTCGCCGATTTTGCTCCGCAATCGGTAAATGATGTGCCATACCTGTTTCAGGCTTTACTGTCTTTATGGGATTTTACCCATCATTCATGCTCAATTTTTAAGCCTCTCTGCCAGTTAGTCATGCAATGAGGTTGGGTCATTTCACCTAAACCTTCCAGAATCGGAGCAACAGCACCTCGACTGCAAGCGCCAACAACGCAATTATGACGCACCACTTCCAAAGCACCACACCCTTGCTTCGGTCGTTGACTACACCTTCCAGGCTAGCGGAGGCGTTATCTGTTAGGATGCTTACGTTATTTCCTGCCTTTTCTTTTAAGGTTTCGTTGCTCAAATAGCTCAAATCGGATTCCCGGCGGTCATAGTTGAAGGCGAACTTGGCCAAGGTTGAATCGGGTTTGAGAAAGAGGTCGTAATAACCGGCCTCCGTAATTTGGTTTTGCAGGCCAATGAAAACCTTGGAGCCGACGATGCGCTGCTGGGGGATGAACTCCTCTGCTACCTTGCCTTGCTTGGCCTCCCCCCGCATTTTATAAACACTTTCGCCACCTTTCACCAAGTTGTCAGACTCTATGGTTTCGTCTCTACCGATGGTATAAGAAATTTTGCGCTTGCGGGCACTGGAGATAGCCATTTTGTAGAGCATTGGGATGAAAATCTCCCCACTGTTCACAAGGTTGTTTACATCCGTATTTAGTGGAGCGGGGCAGAGGTAAAGCATGCCTTGTCCGCTTTTGAATTTGCCCAAAAAAGTACTGCCGTCACGGTAAGTCAATAGCTTTTCCTCGCCTCGACTAGCAATGGTGCTTAATTTGTAATTGCCCTTCGTTATCGGCAATTTTAAGTTTGCTGATTTATTCTCGAATACATCTTGGAACACAAATTCTTCCGTGTTTACATCGGAAACGTTTCTTTCCTGTTGGTCATACGCAAGCAATTCGTTGGCTGGGATGGAACTCAAAAAGGCATTATAAGTGGCCGTATTGGCCGTATTGGATGGGAAGACCAAGACGTTGCCTCCATTCGTCACATATTGTCTCAGTTCTTGGGCCAGGCCACTGGAAACACTGTTGACGCCATTGACCACAATCAACTGGTACGTTGGAAACTTAGAATAGGTGATTTGGCTGACCGATTGGTTGACGATGTTGAAAAAACTAAGTCCTTTAAAAGCTGCTTCAAGGTATGGGCTTGGTGTTAATTCGTTGATAACCAAGACATTGATTAATTCGGCAACATTGTAGGCAAAGTAAAAATGGTCGTCAAACTGAACGGGGTAATCCGTTAGTGAGAGTTCGG
Organism: Saprospiraceae bacterium; assembly: GCA_021739645.1. Lineage (GTDB taxonomy): Bacteria > Bacteroidota > Bacteroidia > Chitinophagales > Saprospiraceae > UBA6168. Next base: position 111,866 of record JAIPBL010000003.1, read on the forward strand.
CCAAATGCCACCCCGGTTTTTGAATGGTCACCATTACCGTGTCAAGCATGGTACTGCTGCCGGGAATGCTCAATTCGCCTACTGGTTTCGTTTCCCCGTCGTATTTTACCGTTAGGCGGACATTTTCAGCGGCCTCGGTACTCCAGTTTTTAACCTTGACAACAAGTGGGTTTGGTTGGCTCAACATCTGCACCGGTGCCTCAAACCAAGCGCTGTCAATGCTCACGTTTTTTTCTTGTACTGCCTGCAACGGTACAAGGTTCACGCTCAAAAGTGTATCCTTAAAGTTTTCTAAATCTGAAATATTCTTTTGAAAATCAGAAATGACGTAGCTAAGTTTATTGATGCCAGTGCCGCTTCCAAGTGCTTGCTTTTGGCGGGTTAATATCTGTGAAAGCGTCCGCACGGCGGGTGAAACTTTGATTTCCTCCACTAGCCCAATGGCCTCCTCCTTGCTCACCAATCGTTGGTGCTTTCCTTCAAAATCATTTGTTAGCACCTGAAACCTATCCTCAATAGCGTACGCCGAGATTATTTCCTTTGCCCGTTTTTTTGCTTTCTCCACAAGTGGGGCATCTTCACTTAAGGCGCTCATACTGAATGAGTTGTCAATAAAAATACTAACAGCATTTTCTCCTTGCTTTACCTCCACATCCTTTGGGATGAACGGCTGGGCAAACGCAAAAACGAGCATAGCCACGGCGAGACATCGAGCCAGTAGCACAAGCAAGTTGCGCAACTTGCGTCGGGAGCTGGTTTCGTCCTTCACCTCTTTCAAAAAACGGACGTTGGTGAAATAGACCTTTTTAAACCGCCGAAAGTAAAATAGGTGAATGATGATGGGAATGGCCAATGCGACCAATGAAAAAAGAAAGCTGGGATATAAAAATTGCATGTCGGATGTTTGATTGGCTGTCAGAATGCAGCAACAGAATGTACGTTTTAAACCGCAAAATGTTGTATCAAATTTGGAGCTTTGACAATAATTGCACTTTCTGAAAATTCAGGCCACGAAGTTATTGCTATCATTCTATAATTGTTAAATTGGCGTGTTATTCTTTCCATTCACCCTAAATACTCTGGTTATGAGAAATCATCATCTTCTATTATCAGCCTTGGTTATTTTGATGTTTACGCAGTGTATGCCAGCCAAAAAGCTTCGACAAGCCGACGTAAACAAAGAGACCATCCGATTGTGGTATGAGGAAGGTTGGAACAAGGGCCAAAACGAAGTCCTAATCCCAAGGGTTTTTCACCCAGATTGGAGTGATGGGAATCCCCTCAAACCTGAATCTGTGCAGGGAATTGCGGGGATGTACGAGGTAGTCAAGTTTTACAAGGATGCATTCCCAGATGCTCATTTTACCATTACGCATTTGTTTGCTGATGATAAAAATGCAGCGTTACGATACGAAGTGGAGGCTACGCATGGAGGTGATGCATTCGGAATTCCCGCAACTGGCAAGAAATTTATTTCGACAGGATTAGTTGTTTACGAAATGAAAGATGGCAAGATTTACCGTAGTTGGCAGGAACTGGACTTAATGGGAATTATGAATCAATTGAAAGACTAAAAGTCAATAACTATTAGTAGTAAACAAAGAACGCATTACGATGCGGCAGTGTGCCAAAACATTGGGCAAAAACCCGTAGTGCTTTTTCAAAACAACGTATCGATCTTTCAATGATTGGCGATGGCGTTGTTTTGATACACCGCCTGTCAGGTAGTTTGCTAGTATCAAGCCCGAATTCAGGTTTTGCCTACTTTTCTTAAGAACTTCGATAACCCAATCAATATCGGCAGCCAAGTTTCCTTCTATAAAATTTGGCGTAATTGCCCTGCGGGCAACGAAAGCTTGATGGCAGACGACCATACCCTGTCGCAAGCTTTCCCAAGTCAAATGGATTGGGAGTTTTTGAGTAGTTAATTGAGAGCGAGTGCCCAATGGGTGCCGGGTGAAGGTCACGAGCGTGGTCTCTCCAAAAATTACGTCCGTTTCAGGGCCACATTTCAGCATCATTTTTTCAACGGTTGTTGCGTCTGGCAATTCGTCACCCGCATTTAGGAACCAGACAAAATCGCCAGTTGCCATGCGCAGCCCCTTGTTCATTGCATCGTAAAGCCCTTTGTCTGGCTCGCTAATCCACCTTAATATCTTGGCGTTGAGCAGTTTCTCGTTGCCTAATTCAATCAGTTGAATAGCCAAAGGGGTATGGTCAGTAGATCCGCCATCCACGATGATGTACTCGATATGCGGGTAGGTTTGGGCAAGCACGCTCCTAGCGGTGCCGTTCAGGTAGTAGGCGCCGTTGTAAACTACGGTGATGATGCTAAGAAGTGGCGGTCGAGCTAACATAAGGGCGAAGGTAGTGGAACTTCGAATATTTACGAATGGTGAGTCAGTTGGGTTCAAAGCGCATCAGCTGAGCTCTTCCCAAACTTTAGGAAGGCTGCTGGAATTTTCGATAAGCCAAAGGATTTTGACCTAGCGTTTTCTTAAAGACCTTGTTGAAATACGAAATATTGCTGAACCCACTCTCAAAGCAGATTTGGGCAACTGGTTTCTCAGTGGAGGAAAGCAAATTGGCGGCATGGTTCACCCGGAACTGGGTCAATGATTCTACGAAAGTTTGCCTGGCGATTTTTTTGAAAAAGCGGCAAAAGGAAGTAGGTGAAAGGTTTGCTACACCAGCAATGGATTCGAGCGCAACTTCAGAGGTGTAATTTTCAGCCAAGTAAGTGTAAACTTTCCGAAAGCGTTCCGTATCAAGCGGAGTTGGTGGTTGCTCCATGAAATGAAAGTCTATCATTTCACATTCTTTCGACTCGGCGATAATTAGCAGTAAATCAATGAGTTGTATCAATTTTTTGGCTGGAGCAAGTTCTGTTTTTTGATTCATCTTTTTTGCCAAGATATCCCGAGTCTTACCGGAAATCTGGATACCATATTTTGCTTTTTCCAAAAGGTTATTGACTTTGGACATTTCTGGAATTTCCCAAAATTGATTACCAACGAATTCCTTTTTGAACTGGATTACGACCTGTTCTACCGTTTGATTTTCATTTGTTGAGTCTGCACTGAGCCAGGTATGAGGCAGGTTTGAACCAAGAAGCACTAAGTCTCCCGACTCGAAACTCGAAACTTGCCTTCCCACCATTCGCTTTCCCCGACCTTTAATTATTAGCGTCAGTTCTATTTCTGGGTGGAAATGGAAAGGTGCATCGAACCGAGCCTGGGCGAATCGTCGCCATAGAAATGATGAGTTTGTATTGCTGGATATTTGTTCAAAAGTGGGTTTCATTCTTGGTTAAACTTGACTTAGATTTTTTCTTTTTGATGAAAGTAAGACAATATTACATCATTTTTTGCAAAAAAAGAGGAAGTCCCCTTCTAAAATAAATCATCACTTTGCACGATTGTTTCCCCCATATCCCTTAGCATAATTCGATGTGTTTTTACAACAGGTAAAAAAAAACCTAGCGATACGATTTCGTTTCCATGGCATTTTAACCCAACCTGTTTCAGACTTTTGACCAACCAGGGAGGAGATAGTACATTTTCACCTAGGCACCTCACAAACCCAAATGTTGACAGCTTTTTCACTTTAGAATTCGTTTATATTCTTAAGCAAGTTGCTTGGTGAACTTCAGCAAAAGTGCCTGTTCAATCCAATAGCGTCTCACTAACAAAAACGATGTATTTTCTTATTCCTAACTTTAAGTAAAATTGTATGAAACTATTTATTAAAAACTTCTTTGCGCTTCTTGGGCTCGCTCTGCTGCCTGCGCTGGCTTTTAGTCAACGGACTATTTCCGGCACGGTAACCGATGCAAGCAACGGCGAAACGCTAATCGGTGCAAGCATTTTGGTGGTTGGAACCTCTACGGGTACAGTCTCCGACATTGACGGCACCTACAGTCTTACAGTTCCTGAAGGCTCAACAGCCCTAAGGCTCAGTTACACTGGCTATGAACCCGTAGAAGTGCAGCTTGGTGCTTCAAACACGGTAGATATAGCCATGAATCCTGGGACCCTTCTCAGCGAAATCGTAGTCATTGGTTACGGCGAAGTAAAGAAGGAAGATGCGACAGGTTCGGTTACCGAGGTCAATTCTGAGGTATTCAACCGGGGCGCAATTACTGCTCCCCAGGAACTATTGGCAGGAAAAGTGGCCGGTGTGCAAATCACGCCCAGCTCCGACCCAGGTGGTGGCGCCCAGATTCGGATACGGGGCGGCTCCTCGCTCAGTGCCTCCAACGACCCGCTCATCGTCATTGACGGTATCCCGCTTGACAACAAAGGTATTTCTGGCGCAAGAAACATTTTTGATTTCGTAAACCCGAACGACATCGAGACTTTTACGGTACTCAAAGATGCTTCCGCAACGGCCATTTATGGTAGCCGTGCCTCTAACGGTGTCATCATCATCACCACCAAAAAAGGAAAACTTGGACAAAAGGTGAAGGTGGAGTACAATGGCAACGTTTCATTCAGCAATGCCTTGCAAGCTGCGGACGTCCTCAATGCCAGCGAATACACTGACCTTATCAAAGCTCGTTTCCCAGATAGCCACCCATCCAGAACCTTGCTTGGTACTGCCGATACCGATTGGCAAGATGCCATCTACGAAACAGGTGTTGGACATGACCACAATTTGAATTTTACAGGTGGAATTGGTTTTGTTCCCTATCGTGTGTCTGTGGGTTACACCGATAAAAAAGGTATCCTGAAAACGGACCATTACCAGCGGACAACAGCATCCATCAACCTTTCACCTAGACTGATTGACAACCGATTGCAGGTGAATTTCAGCTTGAAGGGTATGAATACGGATAACCGCTTCGCAAACCGGGGCGCCATCGGTGCTGCTTCATCTTTTGACCCAACCCAATCTATCAGAGTTGATAATGGCCCGTATGGCGGCTATTTCACTTGGTTGCAGCCCAACGGCGAGCCAAACACTTTGGCGGCTGCCAATCCATTGGCGCAGTTGAACCTCCGCAATGACGAATCCAACGTGAAGCGCTTTGTAGTCAGCTCCAGCTTTGACTACCGTTTTGGCTTCTTGCCTGAATTACGGGCAAACTTGAACCTGGCCTACGACAGGTCAAATGGCGAGGGCAATGTTGATGTGCCCGCAGCTGCTTCTTTCGCCTTTTTTGATGGTGGCGTCAAAAACACTTACAGTCAAACGAAGGAGAATAGCCTTCTCGAATTTTACCTGAATTATGTGAAAGAAATGGGGCAAACCAAGTTGGACGTCATGGGCGGCTATTCTTGGCAGCGCAACTATTTTACCGATGATTTCAAAAACAGCAACATTGCTGGTACCGAGACTTCCGATGGTGACAATTCGGGCGAGCTTTTCCTTCTGTCTTTGTTCGGTCGTGTAAACCTGACTTTCTTCGACAGGCTGCTGCTCACCGGTACTGTCCGCCGGGACGGATCTTCAAGGTTCTCCGAAGATTCCCGTTGGGGTGTTTTCCCTGCTGCGGCACTTGGTTTTAAAGTATTTGACAACAATGGCAAGGGCACTATTTCTTCGCTGAAAGTTCGCCTTGGTTGGGGTGTGACAGGTCAGCAGGAAATTGGTGACTACTACGTTCACCTGCCCCGCTACCTCGCCAGTTTTGAAAATGCTGGTTACCAGTTCGGAGATACATTCGTTCAGACCTTGCGCCCCGGCGGTTACGACAGCAAAATCAAATGGGAGGAGACGACCACGAAAAACATTGGTGTTGATTACGGATTTATGGATGAGCGCATTTATGGCTCCATCGAATACTACGAGCGCAACACCAAGGACTTGTTGAACTTCATACCGGTAGCGGCAGGCTCCAACCTTACCAATTTTATCAATACGAACATTGGTGACTTGGAAAACAAGGGTGTTGAGTTCTCCATCAACCTCAACCCATTGCGCAGCGAAAAGATGAATTGGGACTTTGGCTTCAACATCACTGCCAACAAAAACAAAATCACGAAACTGACCGCTTCCGATGACCCATCTTATAAAGGTGTGTTGACCGGCAACATCAGTGGCGGCGTTGGCAATACGGCTCAAATTCACAGCGTAGGCTTTCCTGCCAACTCCTTCTATGTTTACGAGCAAGTTTACGATAACAACGGCATTCCAATTGAGGGCCTTTATGTTGACCGGAACGGGGATGGACTCGTAAACAACGAAGACAAATACCGTTTGGAAAAATCGGCACCAGACTATTTCCTCGGGTTCACTTCGACCTTCAACTATGGTAAATTTGACTTCTCGTTTGCTGGCCGGGCCAACTTTGGTAACTTCGTTTACAACAACGTCCAGTCAGGTTCGAGCTATGCGAAGCTCTACCAACCAACGGGCTACCTTGAAAATGTGAACACGATTTCTTCAAAGCTTGATTTCCAGAACCCACAATATTTGAGTGATTATTTTGTTCAGGATGCTTCCTTCCTCCGCCTCGACCACGTGACGGTAGGCTACAATTTTGGGAGCATGTTGGAGAAAATTGATTTCCTGAAGCTGTTTGCTACTGTTCAGAACCCACTGCTCATCACCGATTACAAGGGCATCGACCCAGAGATTGACAGTGGTATCGACAACAATTTCTACCCACGTTCACGCACTATTTTGTTTGGCTTGAACGCTCGGTTTTAATTAATCTTAAAATTAAATGCACATGAAATTTTATTCATTTTCAAAAATATTTTGGCTGACGGGAATTCTCGTGATTTTCTCGTCTTGCTTCAAGGACCTAGACACTGTGCCTACCGATAAGGACGAACTTACCTCGGCAGCCGTGTACGAAAATCCTGCTAACTACAAAAAAGTATTGGCCCGCCTTTATGCTGGTCTTTCCGTTACCGGTCAACAGGGACCTGCCGGACAACCAGATATCAGCGGTATTGACGAAGGCTTTGGTGGGTACATCAGAATGTTGTGGTGTCTCCAAGAGCTTTCAACTGACGAGGCAGTCATTGGTTGGAACGACGCAACTATCAAGGATTTACACGAACAGGATTGGAGTGCCGACGACGGCTTTAATTACGCTTGCTACAGCCGCATTTTCTACCAAGTTGCCATTTGCAACGAATTCCTTCGGGAAACAACAGATGCGAAATTGGACAGCCGCAACGTGGACGCCAATTTGCGGAGCGAAATCAAAACCTACCGTGCAGAGGCTCGCTTTTTGCGTGCGCTCAGCTACTACCATGCCCTCGACCTGTACCGGACTGTTCCATTTGTGACCGAAGAAGACCAGGTTGGCTCTTTTTTCCCAGAGCAGATTTCTGCTGTTGACTTGTACAATTGGTTGGAAACGGAAATCAAAGCATTTGATGTGGACCTCGCCGCTCCACGCAGCAACGAATATGGCCGTGCAGACCAAGCTGCTGCTTGGATGTTGCTTGCCAAACTCTACTTGAACGCTAATGTTTATGTGGGAAAAGATGCTTATGCTGATGCCGCTACTTACTCCAAAAAGGTAATTGATGCTGGCTATGAATTAGAGACCAACTATCCTAATCTGTTCCTTGCAGACAACCACAAGTCAAAAGAAATCATTTTTCCAGTGACATTCGATGGGGTGCATACCCGGTCGTATGCTGGTATGACTTTCTTGGTCCACGCACCCGTCGGCGGCAGCATGGCTCCAAGTGATTTTGGCATTGATGGTGGATGGGGTGGATTGCGTACCACAAGTGCCATTGTGAACAAATACCCAGCACCCGGAAGTGGTGGCAGCATCATCGTTGCACCAAACCAAGGCAACACAGGCTATCCTGTGCTAAATGTTCCGGGAAGCTACCAAGGTTGGGACCCTGAACTTGCAACCACTGTTGTATCCTCTCCGAATAGCGATGACAAATATGAAGGATATTTCTGGTTCGAAGCCGACACGAAATTCAAGTTTGCATTAGGAGGCTGGGCTACCAACTGGGGTGACGTTGGTGCAGATGGAACGCTCGAACTAAATGGCGACGATATTGCGGTTGCTGAGGCTGGTTTTTACAAAATAAACGTGGACTTAGCTGCCTTGACCTACACGCTCCTTAAGACCGATTGGGGGCTTATAGGTTCAGCAACTGCCGATGGCTGGGACAGCGACCAGAACATGACCTACGACGCTGCCGAAAATGCTTGGACCATAACTGCCGACCTCGTGGCCGGTGAAATTAAGTTCCGGGCAAACGATGATTGGCCTATAAATTATGGCGATGATGGTGCAAATGCCATTTTAGAAGCAGGTGGTGCAAACATTGCCATTCCTGCCAACGGCACCTACCTGATAAAACTGTACCTCGACAGCCCAGACCATACGTATTATATTGAGAAATTCGCTTCTGAGTCAGACAACAGGTACCAGTTTTACTCGAACGGCCAAACGCTTGAAATTGCTGATATTTCACAATTCACAGAAGGCTATGCAGTTGCCAAATACAAGAACGTGACCTCAACAGGTGCTGTTGGTTCTGACCTCACTTTCGTTGACACGGATTTCCCGATGTTCCGTTTGGCTGATGCTTATTTGATGTATGCCGAAGCGTTGCTCCGCTCTGGCGGTAGCCAAGGTGATGCACTTGCGGCAGTAAACACAGTTCGTACCCGTGCTTATGGCGGCCAAACTGGTGCCATCAACAGCGATGACCTCACACTTGACTTCCTTCTTGACGAAAGGGCGAGGGAACTCCTCTGGGAAGGCCACCGCCGCACGGACCTCGTGCGTTTCGGGAAGTTCACAAATGACAGCTACCTGTGGCCTTGGAAAGGTGGTGTTGCGGAAGGTGTTTCGGTGGATGATTGCAGAAATGTGTATCCGATACCGTCACAAGACCTCAACGCCAACAACAAGTTGAAGCAAAACTCCGATTGTTATTGATTGGATTATTTGAAAAATTAGGGCGAAGTGGCAGTGGTGCTACTATTTTCACTTCGCCCTGCATAAATCAAGATAAAATGATTCGTAAATATTTCACCTTTCTGCTTGCCACTGCCCTATTGTTGCAGGCTTGCAGCGACGACAAACTCGACCCGGTTTTGACCTTGAATAAGGCGCAGGTTATCACAAATCCGGCATCGAGCACAACCTATACGCTTACAGCCGCCACCAAAGATGATGCCTTTGAAAACATCACTTGGACTGCTGCTGATTTCAATTTAAAGAATGTCCCAAAGACAACTTATGTCCTCCAAATGGACTTGGCGGGAAATGGTTTCACAGCTCCTGCAAACTTGACAACTACCTCCGAATTGAATTTTGAAATTTCAGTTGGGGAACTCAATAACAAACTGATACTTAAGGGAGCAGCTCCTGATGTGCCAGTTGATGTTGAGTTAAGGGTGGTGTCGAATATCGACAAGAAACTGGACGATATTTACTCTGATGTAGTTACCATCAGTGTCACACCTTTTGGTGCGGTCATTAATGTAAAACCTGTTTACCTTCTTGGTGATGCCACGCTGGCAGGTTGGGACAATGCTGGTGCGCTTCCTTTTACCTACTTGGATGGCGGTCGCTACGAAATAGTGACAACGCTGACGGGTGGCCTCAATTGGAAGTTCATTTCTACGCTGGGCCAGTGGGCGCCACAATGGGGTACCGATGGCACGGGTACGCCTGCGAGCGGCCCACTGTCTTATCGCCCAACTGAATCTGATCCAGACCCAGTGGCGATTGTGGCCCCTGCTACCACCAGCCAGTACAAGATTATCGTTGATACAGCATTGTTGACCTACGAAGTTGTTGAATATGGTGATGTTTACCTGCTTGGCGATGCAACTATCCCGGGCTGGGATAATACTGCTGCGCTGCCATTTGTCAAGGTTTCGGATGGCAAATATTCCATTATTACCACGCTTGCTGGTGCTGGTACAAATTGGAAAATCATAGACGAACGTGGAGCCTGGGCACCACAATGGGGCTCCGATGGAACCGGCACTGCCAATGCAGGGATTTTAGCCTACCGCCCAACTGAAGCCGACCCAGACCCTGCAGCAATCCCCTCACCAGACGATGCTGGTACTTATAAAATTGAAATTGACATTGTTAGCTTAACCTACACGGTGACGTTGCAATAGTTTTCAAATCTAATAAACATGATTAAGCCGGATAAATCCAACTGATTTATCCGGCTTTTTTTACCCTAAAAATGTGCTTAATGTTTCGTGATTCACGCCAGAATCCCCCGTACCACCTCGCCCGAAACATCCGTCAAGCGATAGCGCCGACCTTGATGCTTGTAAGTCATCTTCGTGTGGTCAAGGCCCATTTGGTTCAGAATGGTCGCATGGAAATCATGGATATGCACGGGGTCTTTGATGATGTTGTAGCCAAATTCATCTGTTTCACCGTACACCATTCCCGGCTTGATGCCGCCACCGGCCATCCAAGCAGAGAAGCAGCGAGGGTGGTGGTCTCTACCGTAGAGCTTGGCATCAAGCGGCCCTTGGCAGTAGTTGGTACGGCCAAACTCTCCGCCCCATATCACGAGCGTATCGTCTAGTAGGCCCCGCTGTTTTAGGTCAAGGATGAGCGCAGCCGAAGGCTGGTCCACCTGTTTCGATTGCATGCCCATTTCATTCACAAGGTTTGAGTGCTGGTCCCAGCCTTGGTGGTAGAGTTGAATAAAACGGACGCCCTTCTCTGCCAGTTTTCTTGAGAGCAAACAGTTGGCGGCGTAGCTACCGGGTGTCACCACATCAGGGCCATACATCTTCAGAATGTGGTCTGGTTCGCCATTGATGTCCATTACCTCCGGTACGGAAGTTTGCATCCGGTAAGCCATTTCGTACTGTTTGATTCGGGAAACGATTTCTGGGTCACCGAGTTCGTCGTAGCTGTCCTGGTTCAGTTCGGCGAGGTGGTCGAGGAATCGGCGGCGGTCGGCTTGCGCCATGCCATTGGGGTCGTTGAGGTAGAGCACAGGGTCCTTGCCACCCCGCAAAAGCACACCTTGGTGCGCAGAATCGAGAAAGCCTGCCGACCAGAGGTGGGCGTACAGTCCTTGTGCATTTCCGCCGCCCCTGCTGGTCAGTACCACGAAGGCGGGCAGGTTTTCGTTTTCACTGCCAAGGCCATAGCTCATCCATGCTCCCATGCTCGGCCTGCCTGCCTGCTGATTGCCTGTTTGGAAAAATGTAATGGCCGGGTCGTGGTTGATGGCCTCTGTGAAAAGGCTATTTACAACGCAAATATCATCGGCCACCTGGCCCGTAAAAGGAAAAAAATCACTTATCCAAGCCCCATGCTGGCCGTATTGCTTGAACTCCACAGCCGACCCCACCAGCGGGAATTTCGTCTGTCCACTGGTCATGGTAGTGAGGCGCTGGCCCATCCGGATGCTTTCGGGGAGGTCTTGGCCGTGCATTTTGCGGAGCAAAGGCTTGTAATCGAATGACTCCAACTGCGAAGGCGCCCCACTTTGGAACAGGTATATCACCCGCTTCGCCTTTGGGGCGAAATGTGGCATCCCTGCCAAGCTATTTCCCTCACCCGACTCTGTATTGCAAGAAAAAAGGCCAGGAATCATCAACGAGCCGAGTGCTGCCGAGCCAATGCCCAAACTCATCCGGGAAAGGAAGGTGCGCCGATTGATGTTGAGTTGCGATTCGAGAAGTGGACTTTCCATTGAATGATAAATGATGAATGGTGAAATGATGAATAGTGGACGATTTATCATTCCACCATTCATCATTCATCATTTCTAACGATACAAATAGCTGGTCATGTCTTCGATGATGTCTTGCTGGTGGTTGATGTACATGAATACCACGTCTCCGATGGAGATGAGGCCAATCAATTTCCCATTTTCCATGACGGGCAAGTGGCGGACTTTTTTCGCTGTAATGATTTCCATGCATTCCTCAATGCTGGTTTCTGGTTCCACAGTCGTCAGGCCGGGGTGGGGGGTCATGATTTCATGCACGAACATATCGGCGCTGAATTTACCTTTCAACACCACCTTTCGGGCATAGTCTCGTTCGGTGAGGATGCCCACGAGTTGGTCATCCTCCATCACCAGCACAGAGCCAATGTTTTGCTCGCCCATCACTCGGATGGCCTCGTACACGGTTAGGTTCGGTTTTACAGCGAAAATCATGTTTCCTTTTTGGGAAAGGATATGCCTTACGTTTTTCATGCTGTTAATTTTTTTTCGTTACAAAATGTGTAGTTTAATTGTGTCGCTGAACTCCAGTTCGGCGGCACTTTATCACTTGCAAATCACCTCATCCATGTTGAAAACTAGGGCTAGGGTTTCCATCAAAGCGGCAGATTCCACAGCGTCCAATTTGTCATCCGGTTTGCTGTCACCTACCGTTAATAATAACTTAGCCATGTCTGGATTTTTGGCCAGTTCGGTTTTTCTTTCCGTAAAATGTTTTTCCAACACAGCCAACTCACGTGCTGAGGGTTGCCGGGATGCGACCTGACGGAAGGCGTCACTCAATCGCTCGGGCAATGATTGGTCACTGGCTTTGAGCAGTTTCTGCGCCAATGTCCGACTAGCTTCCAGCATCAGCGGGTCGTTCATGAGGTTCAGGGCTTGCAATGGGGTGTTGGTGCGCTGGCGTTTCACAGCACAAACATCCCGGTAGCTCGCATCGAAGGTGGTTAGAAACGGATGCGGCAGTGTCCGTTTGAAAATGGTGTACATCGTCCGGCGGTAAAGCTTTTCATCTTTGTCCTGCACGTACCTGGTCAACGTTCCTCGGCCATCCCCAGCGTTCGTTTCTTCCCAAAGCCCGCCCGGCTGGTAGGGGCGCACAGAAGGGCCACCGATCATTGGGTTCAATAGGCCGCTGGCGACGAGCCAGGTATCTCGAATCATCTCCGGAGTCATTCGGAAGCGAGGGCCTCGGCTGACAAAGCGGTTCTCAGGGTCACGCTCCTGTTTCTCAGTAGAAATCGCTGCTGATTGCCGATAGGCTGCGGAGGTCACGATTTTTTTTATCAATTGCTTTAGGCCCCAGCCGCTCTCCTGAAAATCAACCGCCAGCCAATCTAGCAACTCAGGATGTGTTGGCAACTCGCCTTGACTGCCAAAATTTTCCACACTTTTAACCAACCCAACTCCGAACAATTGCTGCCAAACCCGATTCACAACCACCCGTGCTGCCAGCGGGTTTTCCTTGCTGAACGTCCATTGTGCCAGGCCGAGGCGGTTCTTGGGGAGTGTTTCGGGAAATGGCAGCACCGCCTTGGGGGTGCCGAAAGCCACCGCTTTGTCCGGTTGGTCGTATTGGCCACGTTTGAGCAAATAGGTTTTGCGGAGCGTATCTGACTCCGCCATGACCATGCTCACCACCGAGTCGGGCTGCGAGTGGTTGATGAAACTGAGGATGCCGGCTAGTTCTTCCTTAGTTGGAGAGAGCGTTGGTTGCTCCGCAATACTCACGTTGCTCACGTCGCCATAGAAACCACGCTCCGTATTTTGGTTAAAAAAGGCGTAGGTGCTGAAATATTCTTCCTGCGAAACGGGGTCGTATTTATGGTCGTGGCATTTGGCGCATTCCATCGTCAGCCCGAGAAAGGCCGTGGCATAGAGATTGGTCTTGTCAGCAATGTACTCAACCCGGTATTCGTCCTCGATAACACCGCCTTCTTGGGTGATTTTATGGTTGCGGCAAAAGCCCGTGGCCAGTATTTGCTCTTTGGTGGCTGAGGGTAAAAGGTCTCCAGCCAATTGCCAGGTCACGAACTGGTCGTAGGGCAGGTTCTCGTTGAAGGCATGAATGACCCAATCCCGCCAAGGCCATTGTGAACGGTAGCTGTCATCTTGATACCCGTGGGAGTCGGCGTATCGGGCCAAGTCGAGCCAATGTGAAGCCTGGTGCTCTCCGTAGCTGGGCAGTGCCAGCAGGGTGTCCACCATTTTCTCAAATGCATTCGGGGACTTATCGGCTAGGAATCGGTCGAGTAGGGCAGGAGCAGGCGGAAGGCCAGTGAGGTCGTAACTGGTGCGGCGCAGCAGTCGCTCCCTGTCGGCTTCGTCATTTGGTTTAAACCCTTCGTTTTCAAGCTTTTGTAAAATGAAAAGGTCGATATCACCTTTTGCCCAGTCCTTATTTTTTACTTTCGGTAAATTGGGTTTTGTGGGCGGAATGAACGCCCAGTGCTGTTTGTATTTTGCCCCTTGTTCAATCCATTTTTTTATCAGTGCCTTTTCAAAATCGGTGAGCGAGAGGTTGCTTTCTGGCGGTGGCATCATTTCTTCCGGGTCGGTTTCCATGATGCGGCGATAAAGTTCGCTAAGCTCCGGTTTGCCCGGCACGACAACGTGGCGGGTCGAGTCCTCCTTGAGTGTTTTGAAAAATCCGGCCTCCGTGTTCAAGCCAAGTTCCTGTTCCTGTTTGGCTTTGTCGGGGCCGTGGCACTTGAAGCAGCGGTCGGAAATGATGGGTTTGATATGGTAATTGAAGTCAACGACATCGGGCAGCTCGGCGGTTTTGTCGCTGCTGAAAAATGCGGGAAACAAGAAACCCGATGCCAAGATTACCCCGCATACGACCAGCATTAATTTTGTGGATGACTTCATGAAGGCTTTGAATGATTGGTGCTTAGAGGGCGTAAGGTAAGGAAATTCTTTTTAGATAAAAATGCAATAGTGGCGACTATTCACCTGAAACATTGGCTCTAGAGTTGGTGATGAAAGTAATAATCCAAAGATGAAAACAGCTGCGCTCAAGCGTGATTATTCAACCAATTGGTAGATGCCTTTGTCTCTGTGAGACAAAGAATCATGTTGAATAATTTGTGATTCTAAATTGTCGGCCCTCGGCCTGTTCGGCAATATTTTTAGGCTAATATTTGGGTATTGTTTGTTCAAAACATACCACCAATAAAATTGCTCATAATCTAAGTAAATCGGCTTTGGTATATCTATGTTTATTGGGATTTGGTTGTTCTTCTTGAATTCATGTGAAACAGGGTAATGGTACAAATCATTTGGAATTCGGGGCATATTCATTTTGATGAATATTGCAGCGATCAATAGTAATAGCACCCAAAAAAAGCGGCGTCCATACTTTGAATGAGAATATGGAAGCACCGCAATAATAGGACATAAAATGGCCAGGTAACCATGCGCTATCAGATTCCGGTAATAGGGTAATCTAAGTATAAAAGTCGATGTAAAAACGAAAGCGAAAACGATACAATAAAAGGCTATTCCAAGTAATTTTTGATGCCTTTTCCCATTTGGTTTTTTAAACAATAATATTGGCAAAAGCATTGCAATAAGGCCAACCCCAAAACTAACATTACTTGCAGCGAACCACTCCGAGAAAAGCCCGTCAAAATAATTGCCTTTATTCAAATTAAGTAGGAAATCCAAATGGCCCGTAGTCTCAGCTTGTACATATTTGTTGTCGGTCAAGGAGTGCAACCCAGAAAAACTGAGCAGTGGCAAGTACAGGATAAGACTGCCACAAATGGCAAGTGTTGACCACTTGAGGTATGGCTTGTCAATTCTTTTATCAAAAAATTGAATCATCAAACCCGCCAAAAGAAGCCCCAACCACCAATAAAGATAGGTAGGCAGGGTGAAGATTCCGGCCATGTTGCAAGCAGCATGCAATGGCAAAAACCTAGTTGAACCACTGTTGAAATAATGAATGAATGTTCCGAGACTCAAGCAACTGAACAGTAACACCATTTCATAACCCCTTGCCTGCCACGAGAACCCCAAAGCCGGGAATTGCAGCGTAATGACAAGCAAAATGGGCCATCGCAACCAGTGGGCATCTGTCCATTTTGACAAAAAATGCCAAGTCAGGAAGACCGTGGCCATGTAACAAAAAAGGGAAATCAATCTTCCAGTCAACACAAGGTCATCTGCCCAGCCGAATAGCAAACCATTGATGAGATTGAAAAATAGGTGGTTGTTGGGTAGCGGATAATTTGAGATGGTTTGAAAACTTGGAAGTGCTGCGAAATTCAAAGCCGAAAATACCTCGTCGCTGGAGTAGGTGATGTTTTGGTTGAAAGCCAGGGATAGCAAGATTGCACCTGTTACAATGAATGCATAGGCCCCGATGGCACTTTTTTTTACCCTGATTTTAGGCAGTGGGGGCCATGACGTTTTCCAAAGTAAAACCGTCCAGGAAAGGGTAGCTAGAAAACCTGCCACGCACCACCAATTCCCCATTGATTTTGTAGCTGGCGTGAACAAATCCGTTTCCCACATGGCAGCCCGATAGAAGTAGGGATTGAGGCTTTTGTACAAGTCAGCTAACTCCCCGTGACTGCAACCCCAATAACCAATAGCATACACTCCCACGATTATCGGAGGAAGACAAAGCAATCCTTGGCGGAGCGAATTTGAAAGTTTTGACATGGTTCCCCTAGAAATCAAGTACAAGCGGCTGCTAAGGTAGTTTTGATATCAGAATTTGATATTGGCTACTTCTTCGATTGCAATATTTTAGGCTAAAAACAAAGATTCTAAGCCAATTTATCAAAAGTTATTGAAATGGTAAATGCTAAAAATCGAGGCTCACCCCCCATTTGAAAGGGGGTGAAGCCGGGTGAAATGAAAATAATTCACGAAGACCCCCTATTTTTTTCAACATAGGTTGTAAGAAAATTATTTTACTCCTACTTTTGCCCCGATTTTAAAACCAATCAAAAAAAAAGATATCATCATCATGGCAACCATCCGTTTTCAAGCAATTCAAGCAACGTTAAATCGAAAACCTATAACAGTGAACGAGCCAAATGCAAGGCGCTCGGAACTGTATGCTACCAATGTTTTCACCTCCAGCACAGCTATGCACTACATGCCCAAAGAGGCATACAGCGCAGTCGTGGCAGCCATCAACCACGGTCAGCAGATTGACCGAAAGATTGCCGACCAGGTGGCTTCAGGCATGAAGTCGTGGGCCATCAGCAAAGGCGCTACGCACTACACCCACTGGTTTCAACCGCTGACGGGTGCAACTGCTGAGAAGCACGATGCTTTTTTCGAGCCTGTGGCCGATGGTGTGGCCATCGATAAATTTGACGGTGGACAGTTGGTTCAGCAAGAACCTGATGCCTCCAGCTTTCCGAGTGGTGGCATCCGAAACACTTTCGAGGCAAGGGGCTACACCGCTTGGGACCCTACCAGTCCTGCCTTTGTGATGGGTACTACGCTTTGCATCCCGACTGTTTTCGTTTCCTACACTGGCGAGGCACTCGACCACAAGACCCCATTGTTGCGTGCCCTCCAATCGATGGATGCTGCCGCCACAGATGTTGCCCGTTATTTTGACAAAAACATCAACAAGGTAATTTGCACCCTTGGCTGGGAGCAGGAATATTTCTTAATCGACACAGCATTGGCTGCATCACGTCCAGACCTGATGCTGTCTGGTCGTATCCTGCTTGGCCATGCAGCCGCCAAGGGACAGCAGCTTGAAGACCACTATTTTGGCTCCATTCCCGACAGGGCGCTTGCCTTCATGCGGGAGCTGGAAATCGAGTGCATTCAACTCGGCATTCCCGTGAAGACCCGCCACAACGAGGTGGCTCCGAACCAGTTTGAGTTGGCGCCAATTTTCGAAGAGGCAAACCTCGCCGTTGACCACAACTCACTCCTCATGGACGTAATGAGCAAGGTAGGTGCTCGGCATAATTTCATGGTATTGCTCCATGAAAAACCGTTTGCTGGCATCAATGGCTCTGGCAAGCACAACAACTGGTCGCTGTGTACGGATACTGGCGTGAACCTCCTTTCGCCGGGCAAAACACCGAAGAACAACCTCATGTTCCTCACGTTTTTCATCAACACTATTAAAGCGGTGTACGAGTATGCCGACTTGTTGAGGGCTTCCATCGCCTCTGCCAACAACGACCACCGATTGGGGGCAAACGAGGCTCCGCCGGCCATCATCTCGGTGTTCCTCGGCCAGCAACTTTCTGCGGTGCTGGACGAATTGGAGCGGGTTTCCGACGGTAGCCTTTCTCCAGAGGAAAAAACCGAGTTGAAGTTGAACGTGGTGGGTAAAATACCGGAGATATTATTGGACAATACCGACCGTAACCGTACCTCCCCATTTGCTTTCACGGGGAACAAATTTGAGTTCCGGGCGGTGGGTTCCTCCGCCAATTGCGCCAAGCCGATGATGGTGCTGAATACCATTGTTTCACAGCAACTTCGTGAATTCAAGGCGGAGGTGGATGCCCTGGTAGAGAAGAAGTCAATGAAAAAGGACGATGCCATTTTCAATGTGCTTCGGGAATACATCAAATCGTCAAAGAAAATCCGGTTTGAAGGCGATGGTTACAGCGAGGACTGGGTGCAAGAAGCCAAAAAACGTGGGTTGAATAATTTCACTACCACACCGGAGGCACTGAAAGCACAAATTTCAAAAAAGTCCATCCAGTTGTTTGCCGACCACGGGGTGATGAACAAAATTGAAATCGTGGCCCGTTACGAAATCGAGTTGGAGGAGTACATCAAGAAAGTGCAAATCGAAGGACGGGTGCTCGGCGATATCGCCACCAACCACGTAGTGCCTACGGCCATTGCCTATCAAAACACCTTGATTCAAAACGTGCAGGGCATGAAGGACATTTTTGGCAGTGATTACCTGACTTATGCGGGGCAGCAGCTCGAACACGTGAAGGCCATTTCGAACCATATCAATGCCATCAAAACCAATGTGGATGCGATGATTGAGGAGCGCAAAAAGGCCAACAAGATTGAGCATGCCGACAAAAAAGCAGATGCCTACTGCAACAAAGTGAAGCCATATTTTGAAACTATTCGCTACCACAGCGATAAGTTGGAGCTGATGGTGGACGACGAACTCTGGCCGCTCACGAAGTACCGGGAGTTGTTGTTTACGAGGTAGGAAAACTAGGGTTGATGGGACGCAGATTTAACCGATTTGACTGATTTGAACAGGTGAACTGAATCTGTGTAAATCTATTTAATCAGTTAAATCTGTGTCCTAAAAAGCCCTTTTATTTCACCAAAAACCTCCCTGCCCAAGTCTTTCCCTCCTGCCGAACCACGGCACTGAACAGCCCACCTTCAAGTTGGGCAACCTCCAATTTCAAAGTATTGTAGGTCAATAAAACGAGCCGTCCAAGCCTATCATAAACCTCGATGGAGCAATCCAAATTTGGATTAGGTCCAAGAATTTGCACAAAATCATTCGTAGGGTTGGGGTAAAATTGGAGCTGTTCCAAAGGATTGTTTTTAGCTAAAACCCCACTCGACTCACAAGCCAACTCATTGATTTTCACCCAAATATCGTTGTTAAAAACCACTGGGACTTCGATGCCAGTGCCGGGAGCTTCGCCCATCCGCACCACCACGATGCCCTGGCTCGGCACCACGTTCAGGTACTGCCCGTTTTTGCCCAAAGCCGAAATCATGTCGTCGGGCGCAGCAGGAAACAACGGGCCGGGGATATTGATTTGCAAGCCGGGGAGTTTGTAGGTTGGCTGGCCATTGAGCCACCAGAGGTAGCCGTAGGAAAGGTTGAGGTCTTGCGAAGGCGTGGTCATGGCTTGGAAGTAGGCGGGGTCGGTCAGCACGGGCGTCGTGTTCCAGGTTCCGTTGTTTTGAGTCAAAATGCCAAACCTTGCCATGCTGCGGGCTTTGCTGAACAGCACGTTGTTGTACCCAGCCGGTAGCCATGCTCCTGTGATGCCTGTTTTTTGCGTGATTTTTTGATTGAAAAACAAATTGAAATTCTGCCCCGAAGCCGTTTCAATCACTTGGTCGAGTAGGGTGTAAGGCGCATTGTGGTAGGCCCAGCGAGCACCAGCATCGGCGAGGTATTGGAGGCAGGTGTCTAAGGTGCAGTAAACATCGGGAACCCCGTCGTCGAGGCCGGAGGTCATGGTCAGTTGGTGGCGGACGGTGATGAGGGCTTCTTTGTCAGGCGGGCAAGCTGTCCAGCCAGCGCCGAGGTAGTCGCTGGTTGGGTCGTTGATGTCGAGCAGGTTTTCTTGCTGCGCAATACCGACGAGGCTGGCCGTCATGGTCTTGCCCGCGGATGCCCAATACCAGACGCTGTCCTGCGTGAAGGTGCCGAAGTATTTTTCGAGGACAATGCGCCCGTCTTTTAACAGCAAAAAAGCTTTGGTGTGGTTGGTTTCGAGCAGGTCGTAGAGGTCTTGGATTTTGTCATCGCACCAGCCGAGGGAATCGGGGGGGAGGGTTTCCCAAGCGTTGCCGGTGAGTGGCGGAAAGTAGAGGGATTGGGCGTTGATTTTTCCGAAGGAAAATAAAAGCGCAACTGTAAGTAGGAATGGTCTCATCAAGAATTTTCTTTGAAAGACAATTCTAAAATGCGTTCGTTTAAAATAGACTCAATTTTGGACGAGATTTCTGTCATCCCCAGCCCCCATTCGTAAATCCAAAATCGTAAATAGTAAATCAACCCAACGCCTCCTGCGCCTCCATCCACTCCGTCATGGCGGCTTCAAGTTCGGCTTTCATCTTCGCATACTCATCCAACACCTTTTGGCTGTTGGGTTTTTGGTAAAAATCGGGCAGGGCCATCTGGCTCTCAACATCCGAGATTTTGGCTTCGAGCTGTTCCACTTTCTTTTCGGCATGGGAAAGGTGGCGCTGCATGTTTTTGCGTTCGTCACTGTTCAAAATCTTCTGCTGAGCTTGACCATTATTGGTTGAGGTAGCCGCTTTGGTCGCCAATTCCACATCCCGCATGTTGTCAAGCTTGCGTTTCTCGAGGAAATAGTTGATGTCGCCGAGGTAGGTGTAGAGCTTTTTGTCCCGAAACTCAACCGTGATATCTGCCATCTCAGAAAGAAAATCCCGGTCGTGAGAGACAACGAGAAGTGTGCCTTTGAAGTCCATCAACGCCATTTTCAGCACCTCTTTTGAGAGCATGTCCAAGTGGTTGGTAGGCTCATCCAATACCAGCAGGTTGATGGGGCGCAGGAGCAGGCAGGCCATCGCCAATCGTGCCCGCTCACCACCGGAAAGCACGGACACTTTCTTGTCCTGGTCTTCGCCACTGAAAAGGAACGAGCCGAGAATGTTGCGCAATTTGGTGCGCATCTCCGGTGGCGAGTGGTTTTCCATGGTTTCGAGCAGCGTGATTTTCGGGTCGAGCGCCTCCGCCTGGTTCTGGGCGTAGTAGCCGATGTGGACGTTGTGGCCGATTTTCACCTCCCCCGAGGTCGGTTGGAGGTGGTTGACAATCATCTTCGCAAGGGTCGTTTTGCCCATGCCGTTCTGGCCGACGAATGCGATGCGCTGGCCCCGTTCAATGGTCAGGTCAACCTTGTTCAGCACATTGAGGCTGCCGTAGCTTTTGCTCAATTCCTTTACTTCTGCCACGATTACGCCGCTGCGGGGCGGCTCCGGGAAGCGGATGTTCATGGTGGAAGTATCCACGTCTTCGATTTCTATTCGGTCTATTTTGTCCAACTTCTTCTGCATGGACTGCGCCAGCGTGGTCTTCGTGGCCTTGGCCATGAACCGGCTGATGGTGCGCTCCATCTGGTCAATCACTTTCTGCTGGTTGTTGGCGGCAGCGGTCATTTTTTCCCGGCGCTCGGTGCGGAGTTCCACGTAGCGGGAGTAGTTGGCTTTGTACTCGTAAATTTTGCCCAACTCGATTTCGATGGTGCGCTTTGTGACGTTGTCGAGGAATGTTTTATCGTGCGAAATGACGATGACCGATGCCTCGTAGTTCTGCAAGAACTCCTCCAGCCAGAGGATGGACTCGATGTCCAAGTGGTTGGTAGGCTCATCCAAGAGCAGGAAGTCGGGGCGCTGGAGCAGCATTTTCGCCAACTCGATACGCATCTGCCAGCCACCGCTGAACTCGTCGGTGAGGCGGGTAAAGTCATTTTGCTTGAAACCCAAGCCCTTCAAAATCTTCTCCGCTTCAGCCTGCGTGTTCACCCCATCCAGCATGTGGTAATGGTGGTCGAGGTCGGACATTTCGTTGAGCAAATCCATGTAGGCATCGCTCTCGTAGTCGGTGCGGGTGGCCAATTCGAGGTGGATTTCTGCGAGGCGTTTTTCAATCCGCTTGGTTTCATCAAAAGCCGTCATCGTTTCATCTATGACGGTTTTGCCCTTGGGAATGCTCATTTCCTGGTGCAAAAAGCCAAGCGTGGAGGCCGTAGGCCGTTGGATATTGCCTTCGTCTGGGCGGACGTTCCCGGCAATTACCTTTAGAAGCGTGGATTTCCCAGCGCCGTTGCGGCCCACGAGGCCGATGCGTTCCTTGTCGCCAATCGTGAAATTGATATGGTCGAGCAGGGTACGGTCACCGTATTTAATGAAAATATTTGCGGCTGATAGCATGGATTATTCTGAATCTATTATTTTTTAAGGCCGCAAAAGTAGGGAAAATATGGTTGGATAGGACACAGATTGAACGGATAAAACAGATTTGAACAGATTCATTTTGTCAAAATCAATTCAATCCGTCAAATCCGTGTGCCATCAAGCCCCAAGGGCAGGAAATCAACAGACCTGGATAGGACGCAGATTGAACGGATAAAACAGATTTGAACAGATTCATTTTGTCAAAATCAATTCAATCCATCAAATCCGTGTGCTATCAAGCCCCGAGGGCAGGAAATCAACAAACCTGGATAGGACACAGATTGAACGGATAAAACAGATTTGAACAGATTCATTTTGTCAAAATCAGTTCCAATCAGTTAAATCTGTGTGCCATCAAGCCCCGAGGGCAGGAAATCTTCAAACCTTTCCTTGACTAAAATTCTTCCATTTTCGCTCCGCAAAAGCGTAGCACAAGCCGTCGTCGGGTCATGCTCGAAAATCAGCTTCCAGTCGTTGTCCACCGCATTTTCCAACAACCAGGCTTTTTCTTCCAACGTCACCAACGGGCGAATGTCGTACGCCATCACCCACGGCATGTTTAAGTGGAAACTGGACGGCATTGCATCAGCACAGTACATAAAATCCCCATGTTCGGATTTGATGAACAGCGACATCATCGCATCGGTATGCCCGTTGGTGAAATGGATGTTCAAGCCCGGTAGCCATTCCAGCATATCCTGCTGAACGTCAATGAATTGCACCCGCCCATTTTCCCGAAGGGGCACAAAATTTTCCTTTAAAAATGAGGCTTTTTCTTTGTCGTTTGGCTCCATCGCAGTTTTCCAATGCACTTCGTTTGACCAATAAACAGCATTGGGGAAAGTGGGTACGAGCTTGCCGTTTTTATCCAAACTTACAGCGCCGCCGCAGTGGTCAAAATGCAAATGAGTCAGAAAAACGTCCGTGATTTCTTCTGGTGAAATGCTTCGTTCGGCCAAAGCGGGTAGGGGAGACATCGCCCCGTTCGGCTCAAAGTAGCTGCGCCATTTGGCGTCCTGTTTGTCACCAATGCCAGCGTCCACGAGAATCTTGCGGTCACCCATCTCGATGAGCAAGCATCGCACGGCCCAGGTGCAGAGGTTGTTTTCATCGGCAGGATTGACCTTGTTCCACATGCGCTTTGGCACGATGCCGAACATGGCGCCGCCGTCGAGTTTGAAGGTGCCGGTGGGTAGTAGGGTGAGTTTCATGCTTTTGATTTGTCGTTGAATTTGTAGGTGATTGGGTGGCAAAATTGAGAAAATAATCGACAATGGGTCTTTTGGGGTTGGGTTATGGCAAGGCTATTTTCCCAATTGGGCTGGTTTTAGTCAACCGTTTCAATGATTTTTCGAAAAGCGGGAAAAGGCTTAGTAGTACATTTTCATTTTCATTTTCATTTAGGAGTTAATTCCGTGCCATTCAGAAGCTTAATTGCCTTCTGATTGTTAGTAATTAAGGTAGCCTTAGGCAAGATAAAAAGCTGGCAAAGGATGATGAAAAATAGGCTGACTTCCCCCTCAAATGTCCCCCCAAAAACAAAAACCCTTGCAACTGATTGAGTTGCAAGGGTATATGAAAATTGTTCGTAGCGAGAGGGAGACTTGAACTCCCGACCTTGCGATTATGAATCGCACGCTCTAACCAGCTGAGCTACCTCGCCATTTTGCGGAAGCGGGCGCAAATATAGCGCAATTTGGATTTTTTTAGTTCCTGCAGGAAAAAGTTTTTGCAATTTCCTCCTCTTCGCCACTGGCTGCCTGCTGCCACCTTCTCCATGGTCGAACTTATTTCAACCTCCGAAGCCCCGCCTTTGCTTGCTGGTGCAGTGCCGTTTTGTGGTCATCGGGCGAAATGTCAAGGCAAAGATTGAAAGCAGCTTTGGCTTGTTTGGAGCGCCCAAGTTCCTCTAAAATATGCCCTTTTTCCAATGCCGACCGGCAGGCAAAATAATACGGGCTTTTCCGGCCCATGTCTATGGTTTTTTGGTAAAAACTCAATGCCTCCGCATGTTTGCCAAGCTTATGCGTGATACGCCCCATCCGGTAATTGTACTCCAATCGGTTTTTTTCAGAAAGGTAGTCGCTCGATTCTTTACCCTTCAAAACTTCAAATGCTCGTTGGAAACGGCCACCATCAAATAGTACCCTCGCCTTCAAGAGTTCAATGGCTGGCACATCGCCTGATTTCGCATCCGCTAGGGCGCTTTTATCGCTGCCGACTATGGTATAACCATATGACTTACAGCGGTTCATGAATTTGTTGTAGCCTGTTGGGTCACCGTGGAGCAGAGCGTGCCAAGCTAATTTTTGGTAAGAATCTTTGATAAAATTGCGGCCTCTGTAATTGTCCACATAGCGTTGAAGATAGATATTTGCATCATCGTCCAGGCGCTGCAATTTGACCAGGCCGAGCATATAGTCGAGGTAATAAAATGGGGCAAACTGCTTGCCCGTCGGTCTTTTCAGTAGGATGTTGATGGCCTCGTCACCCCGGTCGGTACGCATGGCGACGTTTGCCATCACAAAGCAAGCGAGCGGGTTATCGGCAGGGTTCAGCTTGGCGTTGTTGATGATTTTCCAAGCCTCCTCGTTGTCATTTTCCAGATGGAGCATGAGGTAAGCGTAATAGACAAAGATTTCGTCTTCGTAAATAAAATCCTGTTTTTTAGCAAAATTCAGCACCTCTTCCAGCTCCTCCCTGCCCTGTTCCATCGAGCCTTCCATGCTGCTGAGCCAGTTCACCGTCCATTTGTAATTATCGGGAATGGTGCCGACAATGGCGTGGAGGATGCCCAAATCCTTTTTGTTGGGCATGAACTTGGGAAACTTCTCGGCGTTGGCCGTTAGCAGTTTGAACGCCTTGTTTGTTTCAAAAAAAGCGGTTGAATACTCCTCAAATTTCAGCCTGGCCAGTGCCCAGTGGAGGAGGATATCGGCTTGCAGAAATAGGTAGTAGGGGGAGGTTTTATCGCCCTCATCTTCAATGATTTCAAGCCTCCTGTCCTTGTTTTTCTCCAAATTTTTGAATTCCGTCACCTCCTCGTTGATATAGACATGAAAGAAATCGAGGTAGTTTTCAACGTGCAGGATGAGCAGGTTGTCTGGGTCGGTTCGCCGGATTTTGGCGAGGTCGGCTTCTGCTTCCATGAAGCGAAGGCTGAGGGTTTTATGATAAGCTTCCTTCAAAGCGGGCGTCCACTCGAAGTGCTTTTTAGCCTGAACCGGGAGCAGAAAGAAAAGGGATAAGAAAAGAGAAATTGTTTTTGGCAACGAATTGGTTTTGTTGAACAAGATTGGAAATCAGTTTGCATCGCAAAATTAGGCCATCTACCTTCGTTGAGGTAGGCGTTATGTAAAATTATTGCGAAGCAAAAAACAGCAATTCTCCTAACTTTGCTCAATTGATGGACAACTTGACTGCTGTTTTTTCATAAAAATTGGAAACTGACTGCCCCCCAATCGTAAATCGTCAATCCCTAAATCGTAAATCGCAACATGGACAACCCGCTGGATAGAATCGAAGAAACGTTTGAGGTGGATCTGCCTGACAAGGACACTTTGGACGATTTGGTGGATGCCATTCTGCCGCAAATTGGGCACCTCGGCGAAGACCTCCGGGAGCAGAACTTTTATGTGGCGCCTGGTGGCAAACCTTGGCTCGAAATTCGGGACGACCCCGGGTTTCAAGAGACCGTCGTCCATTTTTTCAACGATGGTGGCGAGTACCTCCAATCCATTGACGGCAACGTACACAAAGGTCGCTGGCGTTTGCTTGATGGCACCAACAAAATGATTATTGAACAGGGCAGTGAAAAAGGGCCTGGCCGCAGCGAATTGTATGAACTGGCATTCCTCAACCAGTTTTTTTTCATCCTTCGGAAACACGGCAACCAGCACCGGGGCAAGCGCTATTTTTTCATGGCTTATGAGGGCGCTGTGCGTGGCCTAAAATGGCGGGACTGTATCGAATTGCTTTATAACGAATACCGCAGCCAGTGGGGCATGTTCCAGTATTTGTTGATAATTATTATTGTGATTGTGGTGGGGGTCGTGTTGTTTTCGATGTGGTAAGAATGTTTAAATATGCCCTAAATTGGCTTCATCTCTCCGGCCTGAATCAGTTTTTTTCTGTCAATAATTGACTCGATATTATTCATATCCAATGCCATGATGGTTGCACTGCCAACCTCCGTTTTTGGCAAAAATTCTCCGCTAGTATCCAATGAAAAATGATGTAACCATATATCGTTTCTCGGGTGAAAAAATCTGGTTAAAATAGGAGGATTACCGGAAAGTGTACCTAGGTCAGTACCCTTGTTGCGATTGCATATTGGGCATGAATATGCCAAGTTTTGAATATCATTTGAGCCTCCGTGTTTTTTGGAGATTACGTGTTCTATCTGAAAGACAAAAAAGCTTGCTTTTTGTGGGAGTAGGCAATATTCACAAGTGTGACTGGCTCGTTCAGCCACGAGTTGCCTTGTTTTTACAGGAATATACCTAGACATTAAGCCGAATGTTTCAAACGTAGAAAAGCGTTTGCTTTGGCAAGTCTAATAATCCGTTCAAGCACGATATAGTGGTCAAGTTCATTCTTTTCCTCTTTGTTCAAACCTTTGTTTTTTTCTTTGGCTATAAGTTTTTCCAGCCTTTTCTGCATTGCAGCAGGTGCGTTGAGTTTGATTGTTTTCTCAGGACTCATGCTAGCGATATAATCTGCGACTATATTATAACTTTCAAGTACTTCCATTTGAATTAAATTTAAAGCTGTTTAATTACTTGAACAAAAATAATCAAAAATGAGATTGGTTTTTTGATTTTTGTAGTGGCAAGCCGAATTCAACCTCACACCAACTCCATCTCAATCTGTCTTTTCGCCAAGTTCGTTTCCAGTATCAGCACCTTTACCGCATCGCCCATCTTGAACACCTTGCCGGTGCGAAGCCCTTTTGCCCGAAGGCGGCCTTCTGCCACATCGAACGGCTCGTTGAGGGTGTCGAACCCGACCATACCCTCGCATTTGTTGGCGGTCAGTTCGATGAAAATGCCCCGGTCAATGATGCCCGAAATAATGCCTTCGAATACCTCGCCAACATGCTTTTGCATGAATTCCACTTGTTTGTATTTGATGCTTTCCCGCTCGGCTTCCATTGCTTTGCGCTCCTGCAGGGAGATGTGCTTGCATTGCTCCGACAGTTTTCCCTTGTCGTACCGATAGGTTTTTTCACTCAAGTTTTCAAACAAAACCCTGTGTGCCAACACATCAGAGTAACGTCGGATGGGAGATGTGAAATGGGAGTAAAAATCAAAGCCAAGGCCGTAGTGGCCAATATTTTCCGTGGAATATTCTGCCTTCGCCATGGTGCGGATAGCCAAGGGCATCAGCAATTTTAGCGCTTCGTTTTTCTCGGATTCCTTTGCCAATCGGTTGAACGATTCGCCGATTTCTTGCGGCGTATTGTACCGCAATTGAAACCCAAGTTCCTTCGCAAATAACCCAAGTTCCTTCACTTTTTCAGCGTTCGGGTAGTCGTGGATTCGATAAACGAATGGGATTTCCGCTTGGTGCTCCATCTTCTTGTTCATAAAAGTGGCGACTTCTTTGTTCGCCAGCAGCATGAAATCTTCGATGAGCATGTGGGCGTCTTTGCGCTCCTTCACGTACACCTCAATGGGCACCCCATCAGCATCCAACTTGAACCGAACTTCTTCGGTTTCAAAATTGATAGACCCCTTTTTGAACCGCTCGTCCCGAAGTTTATAGGCTATTCGGTTCAGGCTTTTTAGTTGCTCCGCAAAATTGCCCGCAGCAGTTTCAAGGCATTCCTGGGCGGCTTCGTAGCTGAAACGGTGGTCGGAAAAGATGATTGTTTTCCCGAACCAACGCCCCACCACCTTGTCGTTTTTATCAAACTCAAAAACAGCGGAAAACGTCAGTTTTTCTTCTTGAGGGCGGAGGGAGCAGAGATTGTTGGAAAGGCGTTCAGGTAGCATTGGCAACACCCGGTCCACGAGGTAAACAGAGGTGGAGCGCTTGTAGGCCTCCTTGTCTAGTGGGGTGCCAGGTCTCAGGTAGTGCGTTACATCGGCGATGTGAACGCCGACTTCGGTATTGCCATTTTCCAAGATTCGGTAGCTGAGTGCGTCGTCAAAATCCTTGGCATCCTCAGGGTCAATGGTAAAGGTCGTAATGCCCCGAAAGTCCCGCCGCAGTTGGATTTCTTGCTTGGTTATTTTATCTGAAATGGCCTCCGACTCCTGCATTACGTCAGCCTCAAAATCGAGCGAAAAGCCTTTGTTGATGAGGATGACTTTCATTTCCAAGTCGCTGCCTTCGGCACCAAGCAAAGTAGTCACCACGCCTTTTGGGCGCTGACCAGCTTTTTTGTGCCACTCCGTTATTTTTACGATTACCCGGTCGCCATCTTCGGCAGCTTTGGTATCGGCGAGGTCAACGACGATGTCAACAGGCACTTGAAAATTGGTGGGTGCAACAACAGCCTGTTTACCCCGAATATGGATGGTGCCAACGAAGGACTCGGTTGCCCGTTCGACTACCTTCAGTACCTCGCCTTCTGGCTTTCGGCGACCCCGTGGCGTCCAGACTGAAATTTCCACCAAGTCGCCGTGCATAGCTGCTCCAAGATTTTTGGCAGCAACGTACACATCGTTTTCGTGGCCTTCGCACTCGATATAAGCAGTGCCCGTGCGGGTCATGTCCACGTAACCGAAAAGGTTTTTCTTTGGCAAAAAGCGGGCAGGAGCATCCTTCAGTTTGAATCGGTAGTCGCCGAGCGAGCGGAGGTGCCCTGCTTCGGTGAGTTTGCCGAGGGCGTGAACTACGGCATCTTTGCTGTTGCCAAGTTTGAGTTTGTTGGCAACTTGTTTGGGATTGAATTGCTTTTTTGGGTTCTCTTTGAAGAGTTTGAGCACTTCACGCTGCAAATCGGCAGCGGTCAGTTTACGTTCCGGTTTTTTAAATTTTTGCTTAATCATGGTTTAGATTAAAATTGGTTTTGGGTAAAAACGAAATGGTGAGCAAAAAGCGAGGGTAAGTTTAAAAATCTGAAAATCAGCATTTTATAAAAAAGACGAATGCCGTTTGTTGGAGCAAATTTGGCATTTTTTTACCTGAATCGCTTTACCTTGTTGTAAAATAATGAGAATTTAAAATGGCAGGCTTTGCACGAGGTGGGCTTGGTTTTAAGTTTTCATTCGCCGTAAAAACAGCATTGGTCTCAAAAAGTTCCATTGGTCTTACTATTTGAAAAGAATTACTTTTGGCCGAAACAACCACAACACAACATGACAAAACGCCTTTACGTCGCCGCCACCAACCAACATGTAGGTAAAACTACCTGCACCCTTGGCCTTGTCGAAGCATTTAGGCTGTCCGGCATGCGGGTGGGTTATTGCAAGCCTGTCGGACAAGAAGCTATAGATATCGATAACCTTCAGGTGGACAAAGATGCTTTGCTCTTTTCGACCATGATGAACTTTGATTTGGTTGCAAAAATCCACAGCCCAGTAATTCTTGGCAAGGGCGCAACCCAGGCATTCCTTGACGACTCCACGAAATTCCCGTATGAAAGCAATATCGTGGCTGCTGGGAAATTTTTGGAGGCGCAATATGAAATCGTCATTTATGAAGGCACCGGTCATCCTGGCGTTGGGAGTGTGGTTGACCTGAGCAATGCAGATGTGGCCGCATTGCTCGATGCGCCTGCCATTTTGGTAGTGGAAGGTGGGGTGGGGTACACCATAGACCGCTTGAATCTATGCCTCTCGCTTTTCAGGGAAAGAAAAGTGCGAATAGCAGGAGTAATCATCAACAAGGTTTTGCCTGATAAAATTGAAAAAGTAAGGCACTACGTAGGTATGAAACTAGCAAAATGGGACATTCCACTGCTTGGTGTTTTGCCTTATGAAAAAAAACTGCTCTACCCGTTGCTTTCAACGATTAGTGTGGCTATCAACGGCCGGGTGCTCTTCAACCCACAAAGCCTGAACCTTTTGGTGGAAAATGTGGTGGCTGCTTCACTAATGGGTAGCCATAATTTTGAGGAAGACCAAGGTGTTTTGCTAGTGGTAAGCAAAAATCGACTTAATGAAGCACTGCTCGGCATTCAGCGCCTGAGCAAATTGAAAGGGATGGAAAAAACACCATTGGCGGGCGTCATTATCACGGGTGATGGCAAGCAATTGCACCATATTGAAGATTTTGATCACGAGCAATACATCATTGATCATCAAATTCCGGTAATAACCACCCCGCTTGATACTTACGGAACGGCTGTGAAAATCAGTCACTTAGAGGTGAAGATAAATGTAGATACCCTTGGTAAAGCCAGCCGAGCTATTGAGTTGGTAAGGGACAACTTGGATTTATCGAAGATAAAATGGTGATTAGCTGTTCACGGGATGGTGAAGCACTTCTTTGATTTCATCCACAGAAATATCGAGGTGGGATGCATCCAAAATACACTCCCCGTTTTTTATTAACAAAATCTGTGGTGACTCGTGGTAAACTTCAAACCTTTGGGCAATTTCGTTTGAAATATTTCGATGCTCAATCAAATCAAGGTAGAACGGCTCGATGTGAGAAACAGAGAAATCCCATGTACCTTCCAATCGATGCTTGGCCATGAAGCTGATGCTACAACGGGTGCTATGCTTGAAAATAAGGCAGGGAACTTGATTTGAACGCTCAATAATGGCGTCAATTTCAGCGGTAGAGGTAAGCGGATTCCAGGTCATATTCAGATTTGCAAGTTGATGGCTGCCAGCATTTTTACCTAGCAGCCATCATCAAACAAATATTTATTTCACAAGTTGAACAACCGTCTTGATCGCTTTGAAATTGTTGGGGCATCCGTAGCCTTTGTTGCAAGAAACGAATGAAGAAGCCAACATGGCAAATCCTGCAAGGAGGAGAAACTGTTTTAGGGTGCTTTTTTTCATTGAAAGATGATTTTGGATATGTTATATAATTGGGTTTCCGAAAACTTTCCTGCTTAACGAGGAAATCTGGGGAGTTATTTCGGTTGTCCCGGTTAATTTTGCTGCAAAACTAACGGATTTTCAGGTGCAAGGTTCGATGTTAACCGAAAGTAAAAGGATTTGACTGAAATTTAATTTGCATCAAACCTGTCTAATTGCCTGACTTAGCTAACCTTAAAAATTATTCATGCGGATTCATTTGATAGCTATGGGAGGGGCCGTGATGCATAATCTCGCACTCGCCTTGCAAAAAAACGGCCATTTTATCACTGGCTCGGATGACGAGATATACAACCCTGCCAAAGATAGGTTGGAAACAGCAGGTTTGTTGCCAGAAAAATTTGGTTGGTTTCCCGAAAAAATAACGCCTGACCTCGATTTCGCCATTCTTGGAATGCACGCGAGGGCTGAAAACCCAGAGTTGAAAAAGGCACTGGAGATAGGAATGAAAGTTTATTCTTTCCCCGAATTTATCCATGAACATTCCAAGGACAAAAAGCGGGTAGTAGTAGCGGGTAGCCATGGTAAAACCACCACGACATCCATGATTATGCACGTGCTGCGCAATGTTGGCCTGAGTTTCGACTACCTCGTCGGGGCACAACTTGACGGCTTTGAGACGATGGTGCAACTCAGCGATGCCCCCATCATGGTCATCGAAGGCGACGAATACCTTTCCTCTGCAATTGACCAAAGGCCAAAGTTTCTGCATTACCGACCGCATGTGACCATCATCACGGGTGTAGCATGGGACCACATCAATGTTTTTCCGACTTATGATGATTATTGTCACCAATTTGAATTGCTGTTGGAAAACATGGAACCTGACGGCAAGGTTTTCTATTATGAGCACGACAATGATTTGGTGGAAATTGTAAATCGGAGCCAGTCAACCATTTCCACTTTGCCCTACAAAGAATTTGAATCAAGTGTTTTGGCGGGAAAAACAAGGGTGTTGACACCTCAGAAAACCGAAATTGAGCTTCAAATATTTGGCAACCACAATCTCGCCAACCTTGCAGCAGCTCGATTGGCTTGCCTTGAACTTGGGGTGACGGAATCGCAATTCTGGGCTGCTGCCGAAACCTTCACGGGTGCGGCCAAGCGGCTGCAGAATTTGGTTGCTGGCGCAAAATTTTCTGCATGGCTTGATTTTGCCCATGCCCCTTCCAAAGCAAGGGCGACGGTAAAGGCGGTTAAGCAACTCAATCCAGCCCGAAGGCTGGTTGCTTGTTTGGAATTGCACACTTTTAGTAGCTTGAACAAAGCGTTTTTGCCGCTCTATGCTGATTCGCTCGACCCCGCCGATGTGGCCTGTGTTTTCTACAGTCCACACACGCTCGAAATGAAGAAAATGCCACCGATACAGCCAGCAGAAATCAGAGAGGCATTTGGATTGCCAGAACTTCATATTTTTACACAAAGTACTGATTTTCAGGATTTTTTGAGCCATCAAGATATTGAAAACACAAATCTACTCCTGATGAGTTCTGGGAATTTTGGAGGGATGGACATTCCAATTTTTGTCAAGGGACTGTCCTGAAATTCATGTTCGTTTTTATTTCCATCTCGCACCAAATATTAGAATCCGCTAAAATCCTTATTGAATGGGCACACCATTGAAATTCAAAAAAATCTTAGTTGCTAATCGGGGCGAAATTGCCATTCGTGTATTCCGAGCAGCCACCGAACTTGGTATCGGAACCGTGGCCGTTTACACCTACGAGGATCGCTTTTCGATGCACCGGCTCAAGGCAGATGAGGCCTACCAAATAGGGGAGGACGATGACCCGTTGAAGCCCTACTTGAATATTGACGAAGTGCTCCGAGTGGCAAAGAAATGTGGTGCCGATGCCATCCATCCCGGGTACGGCTTTTTGTCGGAAAACGTGGAGTTTGCGAAGCGCTGCGCAAAGGCTGGAATCACCTTCGTTGGCCCGAGGCCACAGGTGATGGAGGCGCTGGGTGACAAGATTCGGGCAAAGCAAGTAGCCGAAAAGGCTGGTGTGCCAATGATTCCTGGCAGTTCCGATTTTGATTCAGTGGAGCAGGTGGCAGAATGGGGTGCGAAAATCGGCTACCCGGTCATCCTGAAAGCGGCATCGGGAGGTGGAGGCAGAGGCATGAGGGTTTGCCGAACGGAAGCCGAACTGTTGAAGAACTACCCCGAAGCCCAAAAGGAAGCTGGCAACGCATTTGGTGACGACACCGTCTTTTTGGAAAAATTTATCGAAAACCCAAAGCATATCGAAGTGCAATTATTGGGTGATAACAATGGTAAAATTGTTCACCTTTTCGAGCGTGACTGCTCCGTGCAGCGCCGATTCCAGAAGGTGGTGGAAATAGCGCCGTCACTAGATTTGCGCAAGGAGACCTGCCAAAAACTTTACGACTATGCCCTGAAAATTGGCCGTTCGGTTCGGTACAACAACGCTGGAACCGTCGAGTTCCTGCTCGATGCGGAGGAAAATATTTATTTTATTGAGGTAAACCCACGGGTACAAGTGGAGCATACCGTGACAGAAGAGGTAACTGGAATTGATATCGTCCGCTCGCAAATTCTGATAGCAGAGGGGTACAGTTTAAAAGATGTCAAGCTCCGTATTGGCCACCAAAAAGATGTGGTCTGCCATGGCTTTGCCATACAATGTCGGATCACCACGGAGCGCCCGGCTGAAAACTTTCAGCCTGACTACGGTACCATCATCGCCTATCGAAGCCCAGCTGGTTTCGGTATTCGTTTGGATGGGGGCAATGCCTATGCAGGTTCACAGATTTCTCCCTACTTCGACTCCATGTTGGTGAAGGTGACATCATGGGGGCGCACTTTCGAGGGTGCTTGTGAGCGGTTGTTCCGGTCGCTATTGGAGTTCAGGGTGCGAGGTGTGGACACCAATATTGGCTTCCTCGAAAACCTAATCCTCAACAAAGATTTTCGAGCCGGGAAGGCCACCGTCAATTTCATTGCAGAGCATCCTGAGCTACTCGTGATGCCTGTCCGAAAAGACCGGGGGACGAAAATACTCCGATACTTGGGTGAAACCATCGTGAACGGCAATGCGGATGTGCCCTTTATTGACCCAATTATAAAGTTGCGCAAGCCACCAGTACCAGTAGTTGCGAAGCAACCAACTACCAGTGGTTGGCTGCCTGGCACAAAACAGAAATTGGATAAACTCGGTCCTGAAGGTTTGGCCAAATGGCTGAAAAATCAACGTCCAATTCATTTCACGGACACCACTTTCAGGGATGCCCACCAGAGCTTGCTGGCAACGAGAGTGCGTACCTACGACATGATGCAAGTCGCTGAGAAATTTGCCCAAGCGCATGGACATCAATTATTTAGTATGGAGGTTTGGGGCGGTGCCACCTTTGATGTGTCGTTGCGATTTTTACACGAATGCCCCTGGCGGCGACTCGAACTGTTGAGGGAGGCTATTCCAAATACCCTTTTACAAATGTTGTTGAGAGGTACAAACGCCGTTGGTTATACGGCTTACCCCAATAATTTGGTGGAAAAATTCATCGAGCAGGCGGCAAATACGGGCATTGACATTTTCCGGATATTTGATAGCCTGAACTACATACCGTCCATGCTCACCAGTATCAATGCGGTTAAGGAGCGGACTGGCTCGATTGCTGAGGCCTGTATTTGCTACACTTCTGATATTTTTGATGAAAATAGGCCGAAGTACCACCTGTCGTACTACCTCGATATGGCAAGGAGGCTGGAGGATGCCGGTGCACATATCCTAGCCATTAAGGACATGGCAGGTTTACTGAAACCAATAGCGGCCCGAACCCTCGTTTCAGAGCTAAGAAAGCATGTGCAAATACCAATTCATTTGCATACTCATGACACTGCCGGAATCCAATCGGCTACTTATATGTCGGCCATTGAGGCTGGTGTGGATGTAGTGGACGTAGCGTTAGCCAGTATGTCTGGTTTGACCTCCCAGCCTAATTTTAATTCGCTGGTGTCTGCACTTGAAGGTCACCGCAGGGAGAACAAGCTGGATTTGGACGGCCTAAACGATTTTTCAAATTATTGGGAGGCAGTGCGTGAGATTTACTATCCATTTGAGAGTGAACTAAAGGCAGGTACGGCGGAAGTTTACAACCACGAGATTCCTGGTGGACAGTATACAAACTTACGGCCCCAGGCGAGGTCACTTGGCTTGGAGCACAAGTTTGAGCAAATCAAAGAGAACTATCAGAAGGCGAACTTGCTGCTCGGAGATATCGTGAAAGTTACGCCTAGTTCCAAGGTGGTTGGTGACTTGGCCATGTTTATGACCTCCAATGACCTTAGTCCTGCGGATGTGTTGGAGCGCGGTGAATCGTTGGCTTTTCCTGACAGTGTGAAATCACTGCTGCGGGGTGAGTTGGGCAAAGTGGAGGGAGGCTTTCCTCCCCGCATGGTGGAAGTGGTGCTGAAAGGGGAACAACCGATGGAAGGTGCTGCCAACAGTCATTTGCTTCCTGTCGACTTTGAAGGGGAAATGAAAGTCTTTTCTGAAAAATTTGGTGAAAACTACACCCTAAACGATTTCCTCTCTTATAAACTCTACCCTAAAGTGTACGAAAAATACCATTCATACGTGGAGGAGTTTGGTGATTTGAGCAAATTGCCGTCTCAGGTGTTTTTTTTCGGCCTTCGGCCAAATGAGGAAATACTCATTGAAATTGCCGAAGGGAAGACATTGCTTATCACTTTCATGAACATTACAGTTCCTGATATTCAGGGAAATCGTCTTGCCTTTTTCCGCTACAACGGCACGACCCGTACCGTCAAGGTTCGTGACAAGAATGTGAAATCAGAACTGGTACTTAACAAAAAGGCGGAGAGGGAAAAAGAAGTTGGTGCACCTTTGCAGGGAAGTCTCGGCAGCATCCTTGTAAAAGAAGGAGATGTCGTGAAACAGCATCAACCACTTTTCACCATTGAGGCGATGAAAATGGAGAGCACTGTGGCTGCTCCAATGGCTGGAACTGTGAAAAAAATCTTTCTTCCCGTCAAAACTTTGGTGCTTCAAGGTGATGCGGTGATTGAACTGGCATGATATTTTTTACTCATTTCAATTATTTATAAACTCAAATCAAAAATCTTAAATCAATGAAGAAACTGAGTTCCTATTTTTTCGCAGCAATTTTCGCTGCTTTTTTTACTGCATGTGCAGGCGATGTAAGTGAGGGAGTGGGTAGTTCCTGCTCAATGGAGGGGAATTGGAAGGTAAGGTCGGCTGATGTAACGTCTGAAAAACTGGATAAGTCTGTTTTGGAAATATCCAAAGAATCGATGTTGAAGACCACTTATTCTTTCACGGCTGATAATGTCTCGATAAATTCAGGCGGATACGGTGGCGTGTTCCAAGGTAAGTACGTTTTGGATGCCGCCACCAATACCCTTTCTTGGAATACCATCAGCCCCACCACTGAAAGTGTTTTCAATGACAACATGAAAGTTGTGAGCTGCGGAAGCAATGAGATTACGCTCCTAAAGCGGAGTCCGGTGGACACTACACAAGTAGCTTTTTCCAAGGCAACGCTGGTTTTGGAGCGGGTCCAGTAAGAAATTCTTGGTTAAAAAAAAGGCTGCCAATATTAATTAGGCAGCCTTTTTTGTCTAATTTTAGTATAAAGTATTGAAAAAATGCTTTTTACACATTAAAGCAGTTTTGCCTTTCTGTATTTTGTTTATTGCCATGTTTTTATTAAAGTTGGCAATTGAAAATTTTAGCATAGTTCTTGCCTATCAGAAGAAATTAAAATTGCACGAGCTATGTCGAACCTCTTACGAATTCTCCTGTTCGTGCCCCCCATGTTTCTGTTTGCATTCCCTGCACTTGCACAATTAAGCGGAACAATCGAGCAAAGTCCTATTAACAGTTCCTATACTGTTTCTGTCATTCCTTCAGTTACTTGGATGCCACCTTCGAGCATTACCAGCGGTGCTGGTATTACTTTGAGGGCCAGCACCGGTAAACTTCAACTGTCTAATTTTCAGGCAATTACTGGACAATGGGCCTCTACGGGTGTTTTCATTGCTCCAAACGAAGCACCAGGATATGATTACTTCACCTTCGCACTTCTCCAACCAATCGCCAATGCTAATTATACTAATGGTGTAAAGATGCCTTTGTTCTCATTTAAGAACACCTTGGGTTGTACGGCAATAGAAATCATTGATAACCTGACAGACCCATTGAATATTCAGAACAATTCTATCAACATTGGTGTAGAGAACTACTTTAGTATAATAGGTGCTGGCAATGGAGTAAATGCATATTCGGGCAATTCTGCTCAAGATTTTGTCATTTGCCCACCACTTGCATTTTCCGCAACTCCCGCCATCAACCCGCTGCCTTGTCGTGGGGATGCTACCATTATTTCTGTTGTAGTTTCTGGCGGGAAGGAGCCTTACACCGTTTCTTGGCTGAACCTGACGACGAATCAGTCAGATTCAGGTCAAATCTCTGCTTTTGAGGGCAGTTTCGATTTCTCTCCGATGGAAGCTGGAAACTATGTATTTACCGTTGTTGATGCCTTGGACAGCATGAGTGTATCCAGTATGCAACTAACGCAACCGACTAAAGCGCTCCATATTGAAATGCTAGGTTTAGATGTGCCTTGTGAGGGAAACATGGACGGAGAGGCACAAGTGAAGAAAGCAACAGGTGGCACTGTTTCTGGCAGTTACCATTATAATTGGGAGGGTTACCCAACAGAGACTGACTCTATCTTGAACGCTGTAACCAACGGGATTTACAATGTCACGGTGACAGATGACAATGGATGTTCGGTTACCGGCTCTGCAACGGTGAGTGCTGCTGGCTACATGATTTTTTCCCAAACTATTGTGAAAAATGTTTTGTGCAATGGCGCTGAAAATGGCTTGATAGACCTTTATCCGGTAAGCCCATCTGGCGGCCAAACCTTTAACTATAATTGGTCGGCAAATGCAAATACAGGTAATTATTCTGCAGCATACAACCTGAGTCCGGGAACATACTCGGTTACGGTATCAGATGTAATTTTTGGCTGTTCAGCCTCCGTAACTTATAACGTATCAGAACCACAAGCAATTGAAGTGGATTATCGGCTAACAGAACCTAAGTGTTTTGGAGAAAAGGGCCTACTGGAAATTATTGGCATCTCAAATGCCCAGGGAGCATGGTCTGCCAGTATCATCGGAGGGGAAAGCGTGGAGGATGGTGACAAGTTTTTATTGGAACCAGGCCAGCCTATGCGCCTTATGGTAGTAGATGCCAAAGGTTGTAGCACGTCTGAAGATTTTATCGTGGCGGCTCGACAAGAATTGTATCTGGAACTTGGAGAAAGTTATGACATCAAATACGGTGAAGAAATTCATTTCGATGCTGTTTATTTCCCATTTACCAATGTAAGTTTTGAATGGACGCCTATCACTGACTTGAGCTGTACAGATTGCCCTGACCCTAAAGTAAATCCAACCGAAACCAATACCTACCGACTGCAAATGACTGACACCGCTGGCTGTTCCATAGATGATTTCATCAATGTCGCAGTTCGCAAATCGAGAGATATTTTTATTCCAAACTCCTTCAGCCCAAACCAAGATGGCATAAACGATTCCTTCTATCCATACGGTGGCTTTGAAATCGTAGCCATTCACTCCATGCAAGTTTTCGATAGATGGGGTGGCAAAATGTTCGAAGCAAAAGAAGAATTCTCGCCAAACGACCCGGATGCCGGGTGGAGCGGCTTCGCAAAAAACAAGCCCGCAGACCCGGGTACCTACCTGTACACTATGAACGTTGAATTCATTGATGGCGAAATAATTATGTTCACAGGTGAAGTGAACCTGATAAAATAATTTTTCAATGAAGCATTCTCTAGTATTGGTGCAATGAAGTGGCCTTTAAATCAAACTTCTTGGCATTAATCCACAGCGATTTCAAAGGCGGCCAAGTTTGGCCTTGTTTTTGGAAAACCTCTAGTAATCAACGTTTTATCAAAAATTCCCCCGGTTTATTCTCCCCCCTATGACTGGTCGTGGTTTCGCTGGATGATGGCGTCTTGTCTGTTAATCTTACTTGACATTGCTGTTTTCATTGTTCAGTGCAAACTGTTTTTCGTGAAGCTAATCACTCATTTATCATGAAACCTCAGCTTACACTTGTAGCATTATTCCTCTTATTTGGTTCACTTACCGCCCAAGTCAGGTACAAGGTCAAACTCCTTTCCGACAACGAGACGTACCAAGTGAATTTCAAACCTGAGACCAACTGGTCGAACCCACTCAGCACGACAACCGCAGGTCAGGTGACTATGCGGGTGCCTGTCGGTGGTTTTGCTCCCGGCGCCATCACCAATATTAAAGGTGTTTGGAAACTCATAAACACGGTACCTTCGCCGTCTGAAGCTCCCGGATTTGTCTATTATATTTATGGCTTGGACGCGCCAATTTCAGGTAGCCAGATTACCTACACCAACGGCGTCGAAATACCAATGTTTAGTTACAAAAACGTTGGTGCTTGCACTGGGCCGGTGGAAATCATTAGCAACATAACCGACCCGTTCTTGGAGCCAAATTCCCAGAATCTTGGCATCAAAAACTACCTCACCGTTTTGGGTGCAGGTCAAGGAGTTAATGCCTATATTGGAAATTACACATCTTTCGATGCAGACTGTACGCCTATTAGCAACTGTGGTGTTGAGATTTATGACGTGGCACTGGTTTCACCCAGCGCATGCGGTGTTGCTGATGGTAGCATCACAATTGATGCCGTTCAAGTCGATGGCATACCGATGCAATACACCATCACTTATGGAACACCCGGTGTTGTTTGGCAAAACACACCAGTTTTTTCTAACCTAGCTGCAGGAAATACTTTTTATGTAGCGGTTAGGGATGTGATTGGAAATTGCCTTGTGGAAGCAGGCGAATTTGAGCTAAACGGCCCACTTGCCGCTATCGTTCAAGGTGTTATTTTGAACCACCCTGACTGCGGCGGCACAAATGGAAGCATTACCATCAATGCGATTAGTGCCAATGGCGGCACCCTGCAATATGCGATGGATTCAAACGGCCCTTGGCAAGCGTCCAGCACTTTCACGGGTCTTGCCGAAGGCACCTATACATTCTATGTTCGTGACATCACAAACAACTGTCAAAATCCAGCAGGTACCTACACGCTGGTTGGCTGTGTGCCCCCGAGCTGTATTTTGACCTACGATATGAACGACCTCGGCAATGGAAAATACGAGGTTACTATGTTGACTGATACTACTTGGAATGCTCCGCTCAATACGACTTCCAATCTGCAGGTTACGATAAAAGTGCCTACCGGTGGTTTCCAAGCAGCCAATGTAGTTGACGAAACACCCGGCGTCGATTTTGACATCAGCGAAGTTATCATTGCGCCCATTGAAGACCCTGCGCACGACTACATCACTTTCAGCCTGCAAAGCCCAACTCAAAGCATACCTTATGCTGACGGTGGTACGGTACACCTTTTTACCTTTGATAATACGGGCGCTTGCACGGGAGACAGCATACGTTTCATGCTTGATGATGACCCGTTTATGCAGCCAAACAGCCAGAACAGTACAGCCGGACAATACATATCCGTGCTTGGATATGGCTCCGCTGATGCGCCGATTTGCCTTGCAAAAAGTGCAGTTATTTGCGATTTCTTGCCACCTCCTCCGCCAACTTGTTTGATTACTTATGAATTGGAGGAGTTGCCCGGCGATATCATTCAAGTTTCTATCATCTCTGATACTACCTGGAACGCTCCATTCAATGCAACAAGTAGTGTTCAGGTGGTTGTAAAAGTACCAACTGGAGGCTTTGTAGTCGGTAGTTTGACCGACCTTGAGGGTACTTGGGAAGTAGGCAGCATTGACGTAGCGCCTGTGGAAGAGCCGAACAGCGACTACATTTCTTTCCAGCTTTCTAACCCGACAAATTTAAATGTTTACCAACAAGGTGTAAAAACACCTATTTTCTCATTTAAAAATGATGGCCCTTGCCAAGGCGGATTGGTGTACTTAATGCCGAATGACGACCCCTTCCTGCCGCCAAACAGCTTGAACTCAAACGTTAGCCAGTACATTGCTCCACTGGGTGGACAAGGCGAGGACATCGTTGTTTGCCTCTCCAACCTGCCTGCTGATGACTGCTTGAACGACCCCTGTTCTGGCCTCCAACCTAATTTTGGGCCATTGGAAGCCTGTGAGGGTGCTGCTTTTACTTTTCAAGATTCAACAATTACTACTGAAACCATAATTTCCTGGAGTTGGGATTTTGGAGACAACAGTGCTGTTTCCACCAGCCAATCTCCTTCTCACACGTATTCTTCCTCCGGGAATTTTGAGGTTTCATTGACGGTGACGACCCAGGATAGTTGCTCTGCAACTTACATGGATTTCGTCACCGTTTTTCCATCTCCTGGCGATGCTCCGGTCAGTGATTACAATATTTGTGATGGCTTGGCGGTAACGCTGGAAACACCAAGCAATATTACCTCGGCAGTTTGGAGCCCAACCACTGGGCTTGATACCACCGACCCTTTCAATCCAATAGCAAGCCCAACCGCCACTACAACTTATACCTTGACTGCTACCAACAGCTACGGATGTGAAATACTAGCCAGGTGACCGTGAACGTAGTCAACAAACCAGTTCTGGACAGCGTAACAGTTTTACCGATTTCTGATTGTAACAAATCAGATGCAAGCATACAAATTAGTGCAGTTGGTGTGAACAACATAGAGTATGGATTGGACGACGGCAGCGGCAGCATCACTTGGCAGACCGGTGACACTTTCGCCGACTTAATGGCTGGCACTTACCTTGTTTATGTTAGAAATGCGGATGGCTCCTGCCCGGCAGCCTACAACAACAATCCAATCGTGATTAATTCGCCAATTGCGCCAGCTATAACCAACGTGGCTTCAACGCCACCAAACAATTGCAACAACGACGGTACCATCACCATCACTGCCACAGGTGGCATGCCGCCTTTGCAGTACAGCATAGGTGGTGCATCCCAAGCCAGCAACGTTTTTAACGGACTTGGAGCCGGTTCTTACAATATAGTTGTGACTAATGTGGATGGCTCTTGCGGTACAGCGGATGGCCCAATTGTTTTCACTCAACCTACGCCGCCAACGATTGTGACACCTATTGCCAACCAGAATATTTGCGTTGGTTCTAGTGTCAACATTTCCGTCCAACTCAGCACTACAATTAACACTTATGCCATCACAGGCACAGGCGTTCATTCCGGCGAAGTGGTCAACGGCAACACTCTGACCTTCGTTGCTAGCGCAAACGCTGTCGGTGGTTCTACCTACAATGTTGTACTCAGCGAAGCGAATGGTTGCTCCGCATCATCATCGTTTACATTGACGGGCGTTGCTGCTCCGGTGGCGACTTTTACCGTGTCACCAGTCATTTGTACCAACGGCGATGTGGTGTTGCACAACAGCTCAACCAACCCTAACGCATGGCTGACATGGTCGTTGGCTGGTGGCCAAGTAGTTAGTGCCAGCACTCAGAACAGTACCTCACCGGACAGTTCAACAATGGTGGTTAAATGGGCGACTGCGGGTACGAAGTCCATCACGTTGTCCGTGAACAACGGCGGGTGCATCGTTACTTCTTCCCAGACAATTACTGTCGCTGACTTTAACCCTGGAGCTACGCTTGCTGTAACGGACGCCACATGTGGCCTTGCGAATGGAGCAATTGACATAAGCGTTTCAGGCACCGGATATACTTATTCTTGGAGCAATGGAAATACAAGTGATGATATTGGGGGCATTTCTGCAGGAGCTTATACCGTAACCATTACAGAACCAACCTCACAGTGCAAATCGACAGCTTCTGCCACAATAGGAGGTTCGCCAGCCATTGACATCAGCAACGTCCAAATCGTCCCAGCTACCCAATGTGCGGGGGCCAATGGCGACGGTAGCGTGACTGTTTCAGTAAGTGGCGGAACTGGGCCATTTACCTATTCGCTATCTGGCATTACGCCAGTGAGCAGCCCGCTTGCTTCCATTACTTTCAGCAACCTACCCGCACTCAGCTATACCCTGACGGTTAGCGATTCAAAAGGATGTACAGACGTTCAAACC
This sequence comes from Saprospiraceae bacterium, assembly GCA_021739645.1. Taxonomy (GTDB): domain Bacteria; phylum Bacteroidota; class Bacteroidia; order Chitinophagales; family Saprospiraceae; genus UBA6168. Next base: position 155,297 of record JAIPBL010000003.1, read on the forward strand.
GTTGTAGTTACCAGCGTGAGCAGCCAGTTGAGTGTTGCCGTGACAACCGTGGATGCAGGATGCACCACCGACGATGGAAGTGTTTCGGCTACCGTGACTGGAGGCTCCGGCGCTTATACCTACAGCCTTTATGAAAATAACATCCCATCAGGCTCAAACATCCCTGTCACAGGTTCCACAGTTGCTTTGAACGGACTTGCACCAGGTTCTTACCTGATCATTTTCGAAGATGTGAATGGCTGTATTTCAGCCGGTTCGGGTACTGTACTTCGCAAGGCAGGAACATTCCCAGCAACTTCGACCCTAACGGATGCTGCCTGTGGCTCTAGCAATGGCGCTATCCAATTGAGCAACATCCCTAATGGTGCTTCCTTCGATTGGAGTGTTGGCGGCAACGCCAATCCGCTCACTAACCTGGTGGCTGGCGTTTACAGCGCTACAATTACAGAATCAAATGGCTGTATGTCCTCTTCCACTTTTGTTGTGAATACAACGGGTGGCCAAGATGTGACAATTGATAGCATTACTGGTTCAACTTGCAACCTTGCCAACGGCTCGATTACTTTCACCGTAACTGGTGGCGGCCAGTTTAGCTACAAAGTACTGGGCTCCAATTTGCCGTCTGGGTTTGGAACACCAGATAATTCGACATTGATAAACAATGTACCAAAAGGCGCCTATGTCCTTGAAATCACCGACTTGTTGCAGCCAAGCTGCCAGGTTTACGAAGTAGTTGTGGTTTCAGGCAGTGATGCATTCCAAACCAACTCAACAGTGAAGTTGGCCACTGGCTGTGGCAACCATAATGGCGAAATTTGCATAGAAATATCTGGTGGGCAGATGCCGTACACCGTTGTAGCATCGGATGGGGTCATCGAACCCGGCAACACGCCAAATAAATTCTGCATCAAAGGTCTTTACGAAGGCTTGGTTGAAGTAACGGTTACAGGGGCAGGCGGCTGTCAGAAAATTTTCACACAGGATATGGGGCAGTTTGATGAGCCAAACATCACGGTGGACAGTGTGCAAATCATTGACCCAACTTGCCCGGGCGATTCAGGCTCCATTCTTTCCTTGTCTGGATCTAGCTACGATATTTTTAACGCTAGCAACTCGTACATGGGATTCACTCCCTGGACGGCAGCAATGGCAGGCACTTACAAGTTGGTGTTGTCACAGAACGGCTGTGTAGATTCGCTCTCCGTTACCGTGACTGGCCCAGCTGATTGGGCGATAGTCCCAACCATTGTGGCTGAAAGCTGCAATACTTTGGGCGCTGTTTCCCTCGACATCACTGGTGGTACTGCACCAATTTCAGTTCTTTGGAGCAATGGTGATACCACCGCTGCCATCACAGGCCTGAATGCTGGAACCTACTCTGCTACCATCACCGATGCCAACGGTTGTGAAACGATATCAACAAACGTAGTAGCTACTGATTGCCTGAACCCATGCGAGGGTGAGGATTTGTTCTACCTGGATGTTTACAGCCAGCAGTTGACGGCAGCACTGACGGAAATCTGTCTGCCTACCTACGAGACAAACCTTAGCAGCTACAACTTGACCTTAAACAGCGAGCCTTACGAGCGTTCGATTGGCGATTGCGGAAGCGTCACCAATTTCTATGATGGCTTCGATGTGTTGCCGGTACTCGGTCCATACTCACTCGTAGAATGGACTTATGGCAGTGACAAGGAACTGAATTACCAATTCTTCGACCTTGAGGGCCTAGTGTCTCGAATGAATGAAAAAGATGTGGCTGGTAACTGGGTGATTGATGGCGGAACCATCTTCGGTGGTGACCAGGCAAAAGTTTACGGCAATATGAAAGTTAGGCATGTCGCCAGTGGGTTCTCGCTTGATTTGCCACCGAGTAAGTTGACCGTTCCTCATCCAACCATCCTGCTTGATAATCACAGCCAAGTGCAGGTTTTGATTTCAGAATCTCCGGATGGCTGTATGGACACCTTGTACATCAACCTGCTCCAACCTGACCCACCTACAACGGACACGATTCAAGTAGAAGTGGCTGAAGGTGCTACGCAAACAGTTTGTATTCCTTATGGCGAACTGTATGGAACGCTGGAATTCTTGAGCAATGAGTGCATTTCATTTACCAACAATGCCCAAATCAATTCCACAACGGATAATTGTGTGGAGGTAGTTGGATTGGATCAAGGCATAGACGAGGCTTGCATTGTTATTTGCGATGACCTGGGCGTGTGTGACACCACCATCTTGTTGATCAATGTGATTGACGGTGGCACAGAACTAGAAGTTTTCACTGGGTTCAGTCCAAACGGCGACGGAGTCAACGATGTTTTCAAGATTAAGAACATTGATTTGTATCCGAACAATGACTTGAAAATATTCAACCGTTGGGGCAAGCAGGTTTACAACGTTAAAAGCTACCACAACAGTTGGGATGCCGAGTACCGCAGTGCAAAACTGCCTGATGGCTCTTATTTCTACATATTGAATGTTGAAGTGGATGGCGTGATGAAGGAGTTGAAAGGATTCGTAGAAGTGAGAAGATAGACGACTCAAAAATATCCAAACAAGTATTTAATTTCTACACACTTAAAAAACAGGGCTGCAAGCGGAAACGCTTGCAGCCCTTGTTTTTTTGAACAGAAAAGCCCGTCCAATATTTCTTAGAATCTGGCGGTTATGCCACCCAACACATTTATACCATAAGTAGGGTAGAAAATCCAACGTTGGCGTTTGTTGTTCAGCAGATTGTTCACTTCGAGAAATGCCCCGAATTTTTTAACGAACCAATATTCAGCCCCAACGCTAACGTCATACAAGCCGTCAAGTTGGGTCCAGCGGTTGACTCCGCCACGGTCGTTGGCAGTCACCGCATCAGAAAGGTTGAGTTGTGCCTTAGCCCGCAGCTTGTTGTCGGATGTGGTGTAAACAGCCATGAAGTTGGCATCCAATGCAGGCAGGTGCCAAACCTTGCGCTGGATATTTGTATTGTAGTCGTAAAAATTTTGGCTTAAAACACCTGTAAAGCTCAGGTTTTTAAGCAGGTTAGCCTTCAAAGATGCCCGAATGTTGATGATGTTTACATCGTTGTAAACTACGTCGAAATCATAGATGTCTGGGTTGCTGTCATTGTATCGGAACATGTACATCGCCAAATCATTGGTAGGTTTGTATCCCCCCTGAATCATGTACTCAAACATCTTGAGGTTTCCCTTCAAACCTGCATAAAAGTTGAAGTATGTTGTATTGCGAATTGTTCCATCCGGCAATTCGGTATTGATAAACGGATTGTAAGTAGCAAGCGAGCGGAAGGTGTTTTTCTCCAAACCTCCGTCAAGGCCAGTAAAGAAGGCCAGTTCATTGCCTGTCAGGTTTACCACAACTTCCACATCTGGGAAAGGTAGGTACTCATCATTGCTTGAAATCAAGTGGGCTCCCGCCTTTATTTTGATGGCGTTGCCGTGGAAGGTGAAAGAAGGACTCAGCCAAAAATTGTTCAGTGTTTGTGTAACGCCACCCTCTTTGAAATTGGAGAAATCGGTCCTGAGGCCGAGGTCAAAGCTGTGTTTCTCACGAATCCATTTCGTGGCTTTCAGTTTTAAGTCGAAACCAGTTTCATTGGCGGCAAAATCATCACCCATCGCATAAAAATCAAAACCAGCGGAGTAGTTCAGGTCACCAGCAGTCTGTACCCCGTTGAATATTTTTGCACCAAGGTCGAAGATGCCAAAGGTCTGTTTCACCGCTTCTTTATCAATATTTTCAAGACTAGAAAATTTGTCGAGGCTGTAACCATAGTAGCTTACCCGGTTGGAAGTATAGCCCAGGTTTCCAGTTAGGGCATACCCTTGATTAGCATAGTAAGTGCCCTTGCCCCCCACTTTTGTTAATCCAAATCGTTGATTTTCAATGGATTTACCTGAAAAATCTGCCTGGTGGTGAAAGGCATTCAACCCGATGTCCAACATAGACTTGTCCGCCATTTTTATCAAAGTATTGTAAGCGCCTTCGCCGTAAATGGACTTTGGAAAACCCCCGCCCAACTTAAAATAGGCCTTATAAATATCGGCGATTTCTTCGTCCGATTTGAAAGTCACCGGCTTGATGCGTGGGGCAGGGTAGTCCACGTCGATACTTTTCTGTGGCACATCATAGGTCTGCTTGGAAATGGAAGTGTCAACTGGAGGCAATTCTGGTGCCACAGCAACCTTTGCACTCTCTGCCAGTTGTGCCTCGAAAATCTTGATAACCTCCACCTCTTGGCCTGGCAGTCCTGGCTGTGCAAGAAGGGAAGTTGTTATTGCTGAAAGCAGGAAAAAGAAAAGGATTCTTGCGTATTTCATTGTTAGTTGGATTGCTTGATTGTTTAGATTGCTTGATTGTTTAGATTGCTTGATTGTTGAATTGTTCTTTAGCAATAGAACAATTCAACAATACAGCAATTCAATTTCAATTCCCATCATCCATAAAGTTGTTGCTATTGTCAAGCCGACTAGAACCAGATTTAGCTTTGTTCAGGACATCAAGTTTCTTCCTAGCCGTTGGGATGATATCGTCCGATTTGTTCTCGTAGTTCTGAATCAGTGCCTCTAGTACAGTTTTGGCACTGAACACATCGTCTTGCTCCGCAAAAATATCGGACAATAAAAGCAGGCTTTTGCCTACCCAGTATGGATAGTTGGAGTTGTCGTTATTGTTGTCGAGGCAGCGCTGCTTTGCCTTGTCGAGGTTCCTTTTTTGGTAATAAATATCAGCAACAAGGTAACGGGCTTCAGCCGTTTGTTCGTTGTCGCTCATTTGCATCACCTTGCCGAATGAGGACATTGCAGCATCCAGTTCCTTGCGGTCAAAAGCTATTTTACCTAGGTAAAAATGAGCTTGTGCTGATTCCAAATCGGATGCAGCAGGGTTGCTCGATACTTTTTTAGCCGCAGCCTGCACCCCGTTTACATCGTTCAATTTGTAAGCAGAACGCATCGCACCAAGTTGTGCTTCCAATTTGTCATCAGCAGTGGTTGCTACGGCTTCCCATTTTACAAAGTAATCGAAGGCCTTTTTGAAATCCTTGTCGCCTTTGTAGGCAATGTCGGCAGCTTTGCCGAGGGCGTCCACATAATAGCGGTTGCCAGGGCCTTTTGCCACCACCCACTCGTAGTCATCCAATGCCTTGTCGTACTGCTTTAAAACGGCGAAACTCTCTCCACGGTGATAATAAGCCACGAGGATGTTCACGCCATTCGGGTACTTTCGGATGTAATCTGTGTAATCTGTAATTGCCCGCTCGTAATTGCTTTTTTCATAAGCTGCCTCAGCCGCCGCAAAAGCATTTTCGTCTTTCTGCTGATTGTCGAGCTTGTAACCGGGGATGGTTTCGAGGAAGGCATTGTAACCATCCGGGTCGCCAAGGTCTTTGATGTAAATTTCACGAAGGGCAGCCAACGCAGCATCAGCCTCATCCTTCTCAGGCTGGTGAGAAAACACTTGCTTGTAGTAGTTGATGGCTGTTTGCAAATTGCCAGAATTGTAAGCAACGAGGCCAAGCCGCAAAAGCGCATTGTTTACCAAATCAGAGTTAGGGTAATCCGAAACCAGTTTCTGAAACGCTCCAGTTGCTTTGCTCGATTGTTTGATGTCCTGATAAGTCAAGCCCAGTTGGAACAGGGCGTCATCAGCTAATTCAGAGGTTTTGTATTTGTTGATGAGGTCTTCCAATGCAATGATTTTATCGGTCGTATTGCCCCTCAAGCCTTCAATGATTGCCTTCTGAAAAAGCGCATATTCAAAGCCAGGATACTTAGCCGATACCGCTTCGTCGTAAAATTTAATAGCCTCTTTGTAGTTGTTTTTCTTGAAAAGGCAATCGCCTGCCCGAAGCGTTGCATCGCCAAGCACAGTGCTTTTTACTGTCTTGTTGCTGATGAAACTGCGGTTGCGCTTGATGCCAGCAACGGCGTCCGTGAAATAACCCTGTGCGGTGGTATAGTTTTCCTTTTTCACGTAATTGTAACCCTGTAGGTAGTTGGCCATGTGGACAGACGACTCGTCCGGCAGGGTTTTTATGTTTTTTGCTAGCGCAATGAACTGGTTGATATAGTCAATGCTCCTGGTGTAATCCTTGTCCTGATTGGCCAAATCGCCGAGCCAATACAGTGCCATGGCCTTGGTTTCCGTGTTAACGGAATTAGAAACTGATTTGTCCAGCAGGGTTTTGGCCAGCGCATTCCGGCCATCTTTGATATGCTGAAGTGCACGTAGGTAAAGCACCTGTTGGTATGCCTCTTTCAGTTTTGCCGTTTTGGTGGGCATCCCTTCCAAGGTGGCAATGGCTTGGTCGTAATTTCGGGTGTTTACAAAAATTTCACTCATCAGCGTCTGTGCATCGCTGTAATATTTCGAGCCGGGCTTGATGTCTTGCAATGCGGTCAGCGCCTCTTTGTCGTAATGGAGTTCGTAAGAAAGTTTCGCATAATTGATGAGTGCGTTCTGTTGGATGTCGCTATCAAAACTCATTCGACTGGCTGCGCCAAAAGCGTTGCGTGCGCCATTTTTATCCTTGTATTTTAGTTTGCAATCGCCTAGATAGTACAATGCTGTTTGACCAAGAAGGCTATTGACCTCAGTCAATTCCTGAAAATTTCGGGCGGCCTTGGTATATTCCCCAACTTGATACTGTGTGTACCCGAGTTGGTAAAATTCCTCTTCCCGCATTTTGCCGGAGCTTTCTGCAAATTTTTCAAGGTAGGGTAGGGCTTTTTTGTAGTCACCTTTTTCAAAATACGCCTGCCCGACCAGTTGGTTCATTTCCTTTACATTGCGCAAACTGCGGTCGTTGAGCTTTGGCTCGGCATACTTTATCAGCTCATCAAAATCGTGCTGCGCAAAATAGATTTGAGAGATATAGTACGGCACATGTGGCTTGTATTCCTTTGAGCGTTCCACAAGTCGGAAACTCTTGACAGCTTCCACGTACTGGTTGTTGAAAAACTTGCAGAGGCCATAATAATAGTTGGTAGGGTAAAAATAATCACCCTGCGTATCCTTGATTTCTCTGAAATTACTCTCAGCTTCCTTGAAGTTTTTTTCTACAAAATACGAGTAGCCAATTTTGAAATACAACTCTTGGCGCTGCGTGGAATTGAGTTCACGGGGATTTATTTGCTTGTAGAACTCTACCGCCTTGTCGTACTTCCTGGCGTTGTAAAAATAGTTGGCGACTTCCAGCAGGGCCTGACTGGCCAGCGGGTCAGGCTTGTATTTCCGGATAAACTCGATGATGAGTTTCTCCCCATCGGGTTGGTCCAAACGCACTGCCGCCTTGGCGTATCCCAGCTCAGACCGCATCCGAAGCTGCTCCCATTCTGGTTCGTTTACAGGTATTAGTTGCTCGATGGCTGATTTGTACTCAGTCATGGCATAGCCATAAACGCCTTTTTGGAATAGCTCCTCGCCCCGTTTGTAGGCAAGTTGTGACTCCGTGAAAACCGTAGTTTTCTGAGCTTTGAGTTGCAGCACGACGAAACACGCCGCTACTGATAGAAATGCACTTATTTTATTCATTATCTGAAGGTTTTTCTTGCTGAAATGACTTCTTTTGACGGTAGATTCTCATTGTAACCTATTGAGTATCAATTGGTTTACCATAAACTATTTGATTCAGGAAATCGGTATTGGAGATACCATTAACGGGGTGAAATTATAAAATTTTTGACAGAGGCAAGTCCGTGAATGATTAATGGTCTTATTGAAACGAGATTTCTTTTTGGATTCGTATATTCTACTTAAAATTCGGGTACCTGCGCTTTTGGGGGTGTGGTTTTCATTGGAACCCATGCAACTTGAACTCAGCAAAGTTCACTTATGACCCTTTCCCACATCTGAACCCAAACCGACCGTTCCCCGCCCAAGCACCACCGTTCCCTAAAGGGTGGTGAATAATTAAGTTGCAACACACTACTTTGACCCCAATTACCGATTTCTAGCCATTCAAGTTCAATTTTTTGAAAGAAGACAACAAAGTGGTTATCACTTGTTGGGCAAAACGAAAAAACAACAGCGAAATGAAAAAGCGGCTTGTGCTACTCAGCACCGCCGCTTTTTTTTTGCCACTAGCCCTGCGCCCCCACCCAAAGTGTTAAGCCCAATACCGGACATAATCCCCTTGAGGGTCGTACTGCTTGGCTTGATTCTCAATATTGAAATAGCGTTCTTCCCGTGGGCCGTTGCCAACACCTGCGAGGTAATTCCAATTGCCCCAGTTGCTGGCCGTGTCATAATCAATCAGTTGACTCTCGAAATACTCAGCGCCCATTTGCCAATTCAATTTCATATCATTGATGAGGTAGCTGGCCACGTTTTGTCGCCCACGGTTGGACATAAACCCTGTCAGCTTCGGCTCCCGCATGTTAGCATCCACGAATGGGACGCCAGTTTCACCATCAACCCAAGTTTGAAAAAGCTGGTTGTCATTTCGCAAACACTGATTAGGCTCCTCACGTAGTCCTCCTTTCATGTAGATTTTATTTCCATGCTTTTTGGCAATCAGCCGGAAGAAATCTCGCCACATCAATTCAAAGAAAATCGAGTAGGTGCTCTTATTTTCGCCGTGCTGCTGTTCAAACGCCTTCAGTTCATGGAAGATTTTTTTCGGAGAAATGCACCCTTGCGCTAGCCAAGCGGAGAACTTGGTGGAATAGTCGGCTCCCAGCATTTCGTTACGGGTATCAAAATAGGATTTTGCTGCACCAGAAGTCCAGAGATAGTTGTTCAGTCGCTCCAAGCCAGCAGTTTCGCCACCCTGAAATACAATTGGTGCTCGCTCGTCTGCTTTGAAAGGCTGGTAACCAAGCTCTTGCAAGCTTGGCATCGTACCGATGTCCAAGTCGAATTCAAAAGCGGGAATTGTGTTTGGCAGCAGCAGTGGAGACCGAACCTGAACTGCTCGTTCTACTTCCTTTCTGAATTGGGTAAAAACTTCGGGTGTTTGGTTAATTGGAAATGGTAAATCGGAGGTGTAGTAAAGCATCTTGCCACGAGAGTAACGCATCTCTTGTCCAATGGTCCAAAGTCGGTGCTCCAAATTGTCCTGCACCATCAGTTCCTCCTGGGTGCGTTCCCGATTGCAGAAAACCCAGCTAGTTTTGAAATGTTGGGCTATTTTGAAAACCTCTCCCTCCGGCTTTCCAAGCCTCACCACGAGTTCGCTACCCATTTTCCGCAAGGATTGGCGAAGGCCCACGATGCTTTCAAGGATAAACTTCGCCCGAAACTTGCCCGTTTTCGGGAAGCCGAATTGGCGTGTTTTTCCATGAAAAACACGTCGGTCGAAAACATAGATGGGAATGATAGTATCGCAATGCTGGAGCGCCTCGGTCAGTGCTTCATTGTCGTGGAGGCGCAAATCTTGCCGAAACCAAACGATACCTATTTTTTGACTCATGATGAATGGATTTTGCGTAAGAAACAATCCAATCAACTTTCAGTTTAAGAAAAAATGGCATCAATAATTGGAACCTATCCGGCAATTCTTCATTCGAAAGCATCAGTATCCTTACTACATTTGCAGCATCCATCAGGGTAATCTTTTTGGGAGAACTGGGCGGGTTGCATGTTCCGCAAAAATCACCTGAGCGGCGTTTGGCGGAATTCTTAAATAATAAGGTGTATAAGTCTGGCTAAAACAAGTTCGAAGGGGAAAATCTAGTTCTCCCACTTCGAACCTACTAAAGTCTTAACCAAAAAGCTGATATTAATCCCTGTATCTTAATTCAATTAGTTGTTTGACTGCGTAACCAAAGACGTGTTTCTGTTGCCAATTTGACTTTCGATGTTGATGTGTTCAACACCGTTCTATACTTTGGCGGTCTTGTTCGAGTCTCCTTACTCATGGTCTCACCTAGCGTTCAAATCGCCTTGTTGAAAGATGAGGGTGGAGTTGTCGGTGCCAATTTGGATAAGGCATAAGTCGTTGTTACTGCGTTTGAGTGAGACTGAGATGAAAAATGTTGAAGTAGATTGATTTTATGATTAGCAGTGAAACAAAGGTAACACTGTCCATTTAGAGCTGGCTGTACGGGATTCACGTATTTTTTGATACGGGTATATACTGAATTGATTATTCTGACAAGATGATTATGGTAAGAAAATTAACGGATTCAGCTTGTTTTAGGGCTGGAGATGATACTTGGCTTCGGGAAATCCTCCACCCTGTAAATGATAATGTTAGAATCGACTACAGCTTGGCCCATGCCTACCTTGAAGTAGGTGTTTCTTCCTTGCCACATAGGTTAGTGACTAGTTCAGAAACCTATTTTTTCTTGGAAGGCGAGGGGTGCATATCTATCAATGGCGAGGTGCTTCAAGTTGGAAAAGGCGATGTGGCCCATGTACCTGCTAATGTCGACCAGTTCGTTCAAAACACGGGCCCCAATAGGCTGGTTTTTCCATGCATTGTTACCCCCCCTTGGTTCGAGCAAGACGAGGAAATTTTGCCAAAATCGAGTAATGGAGATTGATTTATTTTGTAAATAGTTGATAACCAGCTATTTGGCGGAAAATGTAGAATCAATTCTTGTGTGTAGATTTGCGGCAGAAAATGAAAATTCTACTTATCACCAAGAAATTCCCTTTCCCACTCAAAGAGGGTGAGCCCATAGCAATCAACTACTTGGCAAAGTCACTGACAAGGAAAGGTTGTATCGTGGATTTGTTGGTACTGAACACTTCAAAGCACTACTTCAACCCCGATGATTTCCCCTCGTCTGAAAATTTTTTTAACGAAGTCCATTCCGTAAAAGTGGACAATGACATCCGAATTGGTGGAGCACTCCGCAGCCTACTCACTGGCAAATCATATATTCTAGATCGCTTTCAATCCACTGATTTTGAAGAAAAATTGGAGGATTTACTTCGTAGCAAACGCTATGACGTTGTTCAAATGGAGACCATTTACCTAGCTCATTATTTGCCCACTATTAGAAAACTGCCAAATGTCGTGATAGTGCTTCGAGCACACAATGTTGAGCATGAAATCTGGGAACGGGTAGCTGCCAATTCCAGTAATCTGCTAAAGAAATGGTACCTCAAAAACCAAAACTGCCATTTGCGTCGCTTTGAAATCGAACACCTCAATCAGTTCGATGTGTTACTGGCCATCACTGCCCGAGACCTGGAGGCTTTCCGTGGATTAGGCTATCAGAATGAGGGGGCAGTTGCGCCAGTTGGCATAAATTTGGTCGATTACCCCCTTGATAATCAAGTTGTTAGCAGCCCAAACGATTTTTGTTTTATCGGTGCTTTGGATTGGATGCCCAACCAGCACGGTGTGCTTTGGTTCTTGGAAAAGGTGTGGAAAAGAATGGCATTGCAATATCCAAAGGCCAAGTTCCATATTGCCGGAAAAAACACACCTGCATGGCTGCACACCAAGGCAGGTACATTGGCCACAGTGCACGGTGAGGTGCCAGATGCCAAGGAATTTATCCTAAAGTATCCGGTGATGGTAGCGCCACTTTTTTCTGGAAGTGGCATCAAGATTAAGGTGTTGGAAGGCATGGCTTTGGGGCGTGTGGTAATCACCACAACTATCGGAGCAGAAGGAATACCTGCCAAGCCTGGCCGACACCTGCTAATCGCCGATACAGCCTCGGAATTTGAAAAACAAATGAACTGGTGCATGGTCAATCCTGTTTCAATGCAGGAAATGGGATTGCAGGCCCGGGAATTCATTCGGGAGCACTTCTCCAATTTGGAAATAGCTGGTAGAGTTCATGCTGCTTATGAAAAGGTTTTAAGTCGTTGGTAATCAAATTTTTACAAAAATATTTTCAACATGAAAAAATTCACAATTTTGAAGACGTTGATGCTTGCGGTGATACTACTTTCAAGCTGTGGTGGCCCAAATCCGGAATTTGAACAGGAGGAATCGCTTCGCAATGAGGTTTTTGTAATCCACGATGAAGTGATGCCGAAGATGTCCGATATCGTTCGATTGAAGGGTGGTTTGATGGAGATGAAAACGGACACGACCATTGATGCGGAAGTTAAAGCCACTATGTCGCAACTTGAAAAGGCGGAAGATGCGATGATGGGCTGGATGAATAACTTTACAGGGCCGGAAAAGCTCCGTGAGTCAAAAAGCCATGAAGAAATCATGGCCTACCTCCAAAACGAGAAGCTGGAAATCACCAAGGTGCGAGATGCAATGAACAACAGCATTGGAACTGCAGAAAGGATTCTTTCTGGTGTAAAACAATAGATTCTTTGCAGAAATTTGGAAACCTTTTATTTAAAAACGGGTTAACAAAATATTATTCTATGCTAATTGTTTTTACTGCGCAAAATGGCTACCTTTGCGCCTCTTTTTAAAAAACGGTGAATGATGGGCTAAAATGGTTAAGCATTTGCTTCCAATTTTCAAATTTTAGCAGTCCAAATTTCATCATTCATCTTTCATTTTTACTATTTTAAACGCAATGGAAATTAGAAACATCGCCATTATCGCCCACGTTGACCACGGCAAAACGACCTTGGTGGACAAAATGTTGGTGGCTGGAAAACTCTTCGGCGACCACGAAGCTCCCGGTGAACTTATCATGGACAACAACGACTTGGAGCGAGAGCGTGGCATCACTATTTTGGCAAAAAACGCCGCTTTTTGGTACAAGGGCGTGAAAATCAATGTGATTGACACCCCTGGTCACTCCGACTTCGGCGGGGAGGTAGAGCGGGTGCTCAACATGGCCGACGGCGTGTTGCTGCTAGTTGATGCCTTCGAAGGCCCAATGCCTCAGACCCGATTCGTTCTTCAAAAAGCTTTGGAACTTGGCCTCAAGCCAATCGTAGTCATAAATAAGGTGGACAAGGAAAACTGTAAACCTGACGAAGTACAGGACCATGTTTTCGACCTGATGTTCAACCTCGGTGGAACAGAAGACCAACTTGACTTTCCCACACTTTATGGTTCAGCCAAGCAAGGTTGGATGGGAAAGGATTTTCGCAACCCGACTGATAATATCACGCCACTCCTTGATGCCATCATCGAGTATATTCCCGCACCAAAGACGCCTGAAGGCACACTCCAGATACAAGTCACTTCGCTCGACTACTCTAACTATATAGGTAGGATTGCCATAGGCAGGCTGCACCGTGGTTCTTTGAAGGCCAACCAGCAAGTTGCGTTGGTGAAGAAAGATGGAACCATCGTAAAACAAACTGTGAAAGGGGTTTACCTTTTTGAAGGCATGGCTAAAGTGAAGACAGAGGAAGTTCAAGCTGGTGACATTTGTGCCATCCAAGGCATCGATGGCTTTGAAATTGGCGACACCATTGCCGACCTGGAAAACCCAGTGGCATTGGCCGCCATCAGCATTGATGAGCCAACCATGAGCATGTTGTTTACCATAAACGACTCGCCGTTTTTTGGACAGGAAGGGAAATTTGTTACTTCCCGCCACATCAAAGAGCGTTTGGAGAAAGAGTTGGAGAAAAACCTCGCCCTGCGGCTGGTACAATCTGCCGACTCCACCGATTCTTGGCGGGTGTTTGGAAGGGGAGTTTTGCACCTTGCTATCTTAATAGAAACCATGCGCCGGGAAGGTTATGAACTACAAATCGGACAACCGCAGGTTATCTTGAAGCGCATTGATGGCCACTTGCACGAACCTGTGGAGGAGTTGACGATTGACGTTCCCGACTCAGGTTCCGGTACTGCCATTGACATGGTTACCCGCAGAAAAGGTATCATGACCTCGATGGTGCCGAAGGGCGATCGGGTCATTTTACGTTTCGAAATCCCTTCAAGGGGCATCATTGGTTTGCGGAGCAACTTACTTACAGCTACTGCTGGCGAGGCCATCATGACACACCGATTTATGGAGTTTCAAGCCTATAAAGGAGAACTGCCCAAGCGTCAGAATGGCTCCTTACTTTCGTTGGAACAGGGTAAGGCCATTCCTTACTCGATATTCAACCTCCAAGACCGAGGTAAATTTTTCATTGAAGCCAATCAGGAAGTTTACGAAGGTCAGGTAGTTGGTGAAAATACCCGTCCTGGAGACATGACAGTGAACGTAACCAAAACCAAGAAGCTCAGCAACATGCGATCTTCTGGTGCAGATGAAAAAACGAAACTTACGCCGTCTATCAAGTTCAGCTTGGAAGAGGCACTCGAATACATCATGGAGGACGAGTACGTGGAGGTGACGCCGAAAAGCATCCGTTTGCGCAAGATTTACCTCAAGGAGTTTGAGCGCAAACGCAACACCAAAACGGTGGAACTGGTAGAAGCAGAAGATTAAAAAATCGAGCAGCCAAGTTGTTCGATTCAAGATAAAAAGCTCCGGGTGGATTTCCACTACGGAGCTTTTTCGTTTTATGAATTGTTTGCTCAGTCGAAGCATCACAAAGCTTATCCTTTGCGCTTTCTGGTGTTCATCATCTTTTCCCGAAACATTATCTCGTCAATTTCGGCAGCCTCCAAAAGGTAAGCACGGAGTAGTTCTTCGTTGATTTCTTCGGGTAAAAGAAAGCGTTTGTTGAATACCTGCTTTCGGGTTCCTCGTTCGAGGTAGTTGGCTTCATCGGCCAGCAGGTTGCCGTAGTTGAAACCAAATTCGACGCCCTCCCAGGTCTTGCTGCCCCACGAAACTGCACCTGGCCAGATATAGCAGATTCCCTTGTGGAGGCGGTAGAAAGGGACGTTGAAAGAGAGCTTCTCCTGAATATTTGGAATAGTTCCAACGATGAGTTCACGCAATTGGGCGACCAAAAGTAACTGGTCTTCGGGGAGGAATATAAGCAAGTCCCTAATGGACTTGAAGCTCACGTTTTGAATTTGTTTCTTTTTCTTTTCCATCTAATTTTTGTCCAAACCTGAAAAATTGTTTTTCAAAAAAATAACAAATGCTACCATACGACCCTACTTGTCTTTTGAAAGACTTTATCATTCAGAAATCCTTGCAAACTTGCCATAAAATCAATGGATATCAGCATGAAATTTAAACGCTTTGCATTCATCTTCTTAATTGGCGCTTCACTGCTGTTTAACCACAGCGCAAATACCCAAACGCCAAGTTTAAAGCCAGAGAAATATTCCACCCTGAGTTTTAGATTCGGAACATCTCTAGTCCGGGAATTTGGATTTTTCTTGAACCCAGTTGTGAAAAAGCATCCGCTGCTTATTGTTGGATTGGGCTATCGAAGTAAAACTGAAAACGACCTGACCGACAATTGTTTTACAACCAATCCGATTGGGAAAGTAATAAACAAGGGTACGTCTGGGCCGTATATCATTGCTGGATTTGATTTTAAGAACAAAGTTGGCATGCGGCGGGTGGTGAATCCAGCTGTTTTGTTCCAACTGAGGAGATTAAAAGCAGAACACCTGACTTTTTATGGTTGCATGGATGCTCGCGACAGCATACATCACAATTTTGATACGAAAACCTTTGACGTCAATTCCAAACTAATATTGGACATCGGTGGCAACGAGTCTTTCGCCGATTTTTATGTGGGGGTTGGGTTAGGGTTTCGATTTGCAAAAAATACGCTCCATTTATATCATGGAATGCCCGTAGATAAAACCGAACGGCTAGTCATTCCGCTTTTCAGTTTTGATATGGGGATTAGGTTGAGTTTTATGGGGTCGGAGGAACCTCGTGGGTCACTGCCAAGTTCCGCCATTCCTCGTTGACCCCTTCAACATTGCCACCTGGCCCAAGTGGTAAATATCATGCTGAAGTACCCCGCTTACAAGTTGCCTAAATGTGCTGCCGGGAACAAATTCTGTGTCCAAAAAGTCCTCGTCCCGCAAAGGCAGTTGCTCCATGAGTATTTTTTGCTGCTCCGCAAATGCAGCCTTAACCGCTTCCCAGGATTCTGCGGTTTGGGCAGAGGCATCTACCCAGTTGTCAGCGTCAGAATCGTCGGCTCGAAAGTCGAGGTTGCCCAACAAGCGGATAGTTAGCGCCCTGCGCCATTTTACCATGTGCCAAAGCAGCACGGCGATGGAGTGCTGATTGGGTGGAGTGGTGAGTGCCTCTGCTGGCGTAATGTCAGATATGACATCAGTGTAACTGGACCCATACCATGGGTTGGAACTGTAAAATGTTTTGAAATCCAAAACCAATTGTTCGATTGCTGTCATGGCTTCATCGTTTTTGTTAAAAAACTATCAGGTGAGATGAAATTAATTGTTAATGCGAAAATACCCGAAATATCGAACAATCGCAGCCGTTTTCAGACTGTACCAAAAACGCAAACAACATGACAACGAACCGCAAATTTGAATATGCCGCTGCCTTGCGCAGTCGAATTGCCTTGCTGGTGGCCTTGGTAGTACATATCGCTTTGATAGGTTTTCTTTTGCTCAAAAGTGAAATAGGTAAAAGTATTTTTACCAAAACCAAGCTGCCAACAGAGCAAACGGAACAAAAGCCCAGGGTTTAAAATAATCCGTGTAGCTCGGCCCTGACCGTGTTGACGACTTTTCCCAAATCCTCAGCATTTGATTCAAAGTCAATTTCATCTGAGTTGATTATCAGGAGTTTACCTTCTTTGTAGCTACCAATCCACTGCTCGTACCGGTCGTTGAGCCGTTTCAGGTAGTCGAGGCTCATGCTCCCTTCGTATTCACGGCCACGTGATTGAATATGGGAAACTAGGGTTGGAATGCTGGCTTTAAGATAAATTAGCAGGTCTGGTGCTTGTATTTGGGAGGACATGGTTTGGAACAGGCTGAAATAATTTTCAAAATCCCGGCTGGTCATCAACCCCATGTCGTGCAGGTTTGGAGCAAAAATATAGGCATCTTCGTAAATCGTCCGGTCTTGGATAACCGTTTGCTCGCCCTGCAAAATCTTCAAAACCTGTTGGTAACGGTTGTTTAAAAAGTAGATTTGCAGATTGAACGACCAGCGCGTCATGTCGTGGTAGAAATCGGCGAGGTATGGATTGTCTTCCGTACTCTCAAAATGGGTCTCCCAATTGAAGTGCCTGGCGAGCTTTGAACAAAGTGTCGTTTTACCGGCACCGATGTTTCCGGCAATGGCAATATGTTTAACTACGGGTTTTACTGATTCATTCATAAGGTTCGTGGTTTCCCAAACAGGCACGAAAATAGAAACTTTGCTCAAAATATAGTTTTTGGAAAGCGATTCTCTCCATGAACGCTGTGCTAGGCAACCATTCCGAAGCAAAATGAATCAATTTATCTCTATGAAATGTGACGAATCATCTAAAAAACGATTATGCAGATAGACCGTGACCTAATTTTAAGGCTTGAAAATTTGGCCAAGCTCGAACTCTCGGAAGAAGAACGCGAGCGCTTGCGCTTGGATTTGACCAATATCCTTCAAATGGTTGAAAAACTGAAGGAACTTGACACCTCGAATATTGAACCCCTGACTTATATTTCAGATGCGGCCAATATGCTTCGAGAAGATCAAATTAAAGCACAAGTGACCAACGAACATGCATTGTCAAACGCACCAGAGAAGTCAGAACCATATTTCAAAGTGCCCAAAGTGATGCAGTAGCAGTTATTGTTTTTCGTAAAAAAATATCAAAAACGCATGAATTCTATCATTTCCGTACGCAACATGGTGAAGACCTACTACATGGGCGCCAACGTCGTAAATGCGCTCCAAGGAGTCAATCTAGAAATTGTCAAAAATGAATACGTGGCTTTGATGGGCCCTTCCGGTTCGGGCAAGTCCACTTTGATGAACCTTATTGGCTGTTTGGATACTCCAACATCTGGTGAATACATCCTGAACGGCTCCAACGTGAGCACGATGGATGACAGCGAACTTGCCGGGGTGCGGAACAAGGAAATTGGTTTTATATTCCAAACCTTCAACCTCCTACCACGGCTCACGGCACTCGACAACGTAGCATTGCCCTTGGTCTATGCAGGTTTGAGCAGGGCACAACGGACTGAAAAAGCAAAGCATGTGCTGGAATCCGTGGGCCTTGGTGACCGGATGGACCACCGGCCAAATGAACTTTCAGGTGGCCAACGTCAGCGTGTGGCAGTAGCAAGGGCACTAGTCAATGACCCCAGCATCATCCTAGCCGATGAGCCAACTGGAAACCTTGACTCTAAAACTTCTTACGAAATCATTGGCCTTTTTGAAGAAATTCATGCGCTGGGCAATACTATCGTACTGGTGACACACGAACCAGATATCGCAGAGTTCGCTCACCGAATCGTTAAAATGCGGGATGGCAGAATTGAAAGCGATGTATTGAACCCAAACCCGATGAAGGTGATGCAAGAAGCATAATTGTTTTTCAATGAGAGGACCTTTTCCGACTACCCTCAATTCACGATTTTAAATGGCATTTAAGATTTATACTAAAACTGGCGACGAAGGCCAGACTGCCCTTTTTGGAGGTAAACGTCTGCCCAAAAGTCACTTGCGCATTGAGTGCTATGGCACGGTAGATGAGCTGAACTCTTTCATTGGTTTGGTGCGTGATTGTACGGAGGATGAGCATGTGCGGGCGGTCTTGTTTGAGATTCAAAACCGGCTTTTTGACCTTGGAGCTACCCTCGCCACTGATCCCTCTAAAAATTTACTGACCCCAACCATTACTCAAGAAGATATTCAACTCCTTGAAAATGAGATAGATGGGATGGAAGCGACCCTCCCATCGCTCAAGAATTTCATCTTACCAGGAGGCCATCAAACGGTCTCCCATTGCCATGTTGCACGCTGTGTTTGCCGTCGGGCCGAGCGGTTGGTGGTGGCACTGAACATGGAAGAATCCGTTTCTCCGGATGTTTTGAAATACTTGAACCGACTCTCCGATTTTCTTTTTGTGCTGGCAAGAAAATTGGGCCAGAACCTTGGTGCAAACGAAGTAGTTTGGAAGGGAAAATAGAGGGCAGGTTAAAAATCATTTCTCCAAATTAGGTGCTTCACTGGCTTAAATTTCTACCTTTACGTCCCGTAACGAGGTGATTGAATTGCCATCGGGCGAATCCTTCATTTATCACTCATTCTTCATCCTATTTCAATGGCTAAGTACATTTTTGTTACGGGAGGTGTTACTTCCTCTTTGGGTAAAGGCATTATTTCAGCTTCACTCGCCAAACTTCTTCAGGCTAGAGGCTTCAGCGTCACTATCCAAAAATTCGACCCATATATTAACGTGGACCCAGGCACCCTCAATCCCTACGAACACGGGGAGTGCTATGTGACCGACGACGGTGCAGAGACCGACCTCGACCTTGGTCATTATGAACGATTCTTGAATACGCCTACTTCTCAGGCAAATAACGTCACCACAGGACGCATTTACCAGACGGTCATCAACAAAGAAAGGGCGGGTGATTATCTGGGGAAAACGGTACAGGTTATCCCGCACATCACCGACGAAATCAAGCGTAGGGCGCAATTGCTTGGTGCTACGAACGAATTCGACATCGTTATTACAGAGTTGGGTGGTACAGTTGGTGACATTGAGTCGTTGCCATACCTAGAGGCCCTGCGCCAACTACGGTGGGAACTTGGACGGGACAATTGCATGGTTATTCACCTCACGTTGATACCGTACCTCAATGCAGCCAAAGAACTAAAGACAAAACCAACACAACACTCCGTAAAAGAACTACTGAGTGCAGGCATCCAACCCGATATTTTAGTTTGCCGCACAGAGCATTCCATCAACATGGACATCCGCCGCAAACTGGCACTTTTTTGCAACGTTGACATAGGCTCAGTGGTCGAGGCAATTGATGCCGAGACGATTTACGATGTGCCGTTACTGATGGCAAAGGAGAAATTGGACACAACAGTAATGCTGAAACTTAGGCTTCCCGACCGCAAAGAGCCAGACCTAGCGCCGTGGAAAGCATTTTTAGGCAGGTTAAAGAATCCTGTGCACGAAATCAGGATAGGGTTAATAGGGAAATACCACGAATTACAGGATGCCTATAAGTCTATTTTCGAGGCGTTCATCCACGCTGGAGCAGTAAATGAATGCCGTGTGTATGTGGTGCCTATACACTCAGAGTCACTTGTTGGTGAGTACAAAGATGTAACCAAGAAGTTGGAAGAGTTGAATGGAATTCTGGTAGCACCTGGGTTCGGCGAACGGGGGATTGAAGGCAAAATCAACGCCATACGATACGCACGGGAACAGAAGGTGCCATTTTTTGGAATCTGTTTGGGTATGCAATGCGCAGTGGTGGAATTTGCGAGAAACGTGCTAAATCTACCAGGAGCTTCAAGTACGGAAGTAGATATTAAAGCTGAAAACCCAGTTATTGACTTGATGCCGGAGCAGAAAAAAATAACCAAGAAGGGCGGCACAATGAGGCTTGGAGCTTACAACTGTGAAGTCAAAAAAAGCTCCCATGCCTACAAAGCGTACCGCTCGCTCCATATCACGGAACGGCATCGGCATCGGTACGAATTCAATAACGATTATTTGCCCCAAATGGAAAAAGCGGGGCTTTTAGCCACTGGCATCAACCAAGAAAACAACCTTGTTGAAATTATTGAGTTGAAAGACCATCCTTGGTTCGTTGGGGTGCAGTATCATCCAGAACTAAAAAGTACCGTCGAATCACCACATCCGCTGTTTGTAGGCTTTGTTAAAGCCTGTTTGAAGTAGGCAAAGACCTAAACTCAGCATTGATGCTCGCTTATTTCAGATTGGTAGCATGAAATGGCACCTCCTTTTTTATCCAATCCTCTTTGCTGTCACGCTTCTGGTGTGCAACAATCCTTTTTTTTGGGACACCGTTCAGCTTGCTTCCAAACATGGGCACTTTTTCTATGACACTGATTTTCAATCACTTATCCTGCCCGGAGAAATAGATAGTGGGCATCCCCCTTTGTTTGGAATGTACATCGCAATGATATGGAAGGTTTTTGGCAAAACCCTTTGTGCCAGTCACCTATCCATGCTCCCGTTCATTTTTGGAGCAGTCTATTTTTTACATGCAATTGGTAGCCGATTAGTGGGACAGAAATTGGCGATTTGGCTGACGTTGATTTGCCTTGCCGATCCAGTGCTTGCGAGCCAGATGGTATTGGTCAGCCCCGATTTGGTGTTGGTTTGTTGCTGTTTGATGGCCCTCTGGGCAATTTGGGAAAACAAATTTATGTGGTTGGCATTGGCTGTAATTGGTCTTGGGCTAATCAGTACACGAGGGATGATGGTTGGGGCGGCACTGTACCTTTTCTCCTTAATTGCGGCAACCGAAAAGATTACGCTCAATCTTGTTTTCAGAAAATTACTTCCCTTTCTACCGGGAGGAATACTTGTTGCAAGCTATTTGTTTTACCATTGGATGGAGGCTGGATGGATTGGATACCACGAAGGCTCTTCTTGGGCGCCAAGTTTTCAAAAGGTTGATTTTAAGGGCTTTGTATTTAATATTGGGGTGATGGTGTGGCGGTTTTTAGATTTTGGAAGAGTTGCGGTTTGGCTCGCAATTTTAGTAATCGGTTTTTTAACTTTGAAAAGGTCAAACTGGAAATTGCCCAAAATTGACCGATTTGAAACAGGATGGCAGCTTATTCTCTTGACAATATTGTTGTTCTTGGCTATCGGTCCGACACAGTTGTTTTACACTGGATTGCTTGCTCATCGATATTTCCTTCCTTTCTTTTTGACGTTGAGTATTTCACTGCTCTATTTTCTTTGTAATAAATATCCATGGGTTGCAAAAAAGAAAGTGAAGAACTTAGTTTTACCCGTTGTTTTCATAGTATTAGCAACTGGCAACTTCTGGATTTATCCTCAAAAAATTGCGATGGGGTGGGATAGTACCTTGGCACACCTTCCTTGGTATAGTCTTCTTAAAGAAACTGAGGACTACCTTAAAACTGAGGAAATTTCACTGGAAATAGTCGGTTCAGCCTTTCCTAATATTGGAAGTAGGGAGATTTATGAACTAAATGGCGAAACGAAAGGCTTTGTCGAGAAAGATCTGGCAACCAATTGCTATCTGCTCTTCTCCAACATCATGAATGATTTTTCAGATTTGGAAATTGCTGAGCTGAATAGTGAATGGGAGAAAATTTTCGAACGTAACCTCGGTGGCGTAAATGTCATTTTGTACAAAAACCCAAAACGAAGTTTATGCGAAAATTGAAAATGGATGAACTGGATAGGGCGTCGCCCGATGAGTTTCGGGAGCAAACAAAAATGCCAATAACGCTGGTACTGGACGATATAAGATCGGCGCTAAATGTTGGCGCTGCCTTTCGCACCGCTGACGCTTTTGCGCTAGAGAAGATTTATCTTTGTGGAATTACTGCCACTCCACCGCACAGGGAAATTCTCAAAACTGCTTTGGGAGCTACCGAAACTGTTATTTGGGAATTTGCCGAGAACGCTGCTGATGCGGTTTTGGCCTTGAAAAAAGCAGGGTACGATGTGTGTGCAATTGAGCAGGTGGAAACTAGTACAGGACTTCAAGACTTCGCTCCTACGCCTAATAAAAAAATTGCCGTAGTATTTGGCAATGAAGTCAACGGGGTGAATGAAACAACCCTATCAGTTTGTGATTGTTTCCTTGAAATTCCACAATTTGGCACCAAACACTCCTTGAACGTAGCTGTTTGTATTGGAATAGTGGTCTGGGATATTGTCAAAAAATTGAAGTTTTCACAAGAACAAAAATAAAATAGAAATGAACTTTTGGTTAATTAAATCCGAACCTGGAGAGTACAGCTTTGATGACCTAGCTAAAGATGGCACGACCGTTTGGAGCGGCGTTAGAAACTATGCCGCCCGTAACAATCTTCGTGCAATGAAAATGGGAGAGCTAGTCCTGTTTTATCACAGTGTTGATGATAGAGAAGTAGTGGGTGTTTGCAAAGTTTCTAAAGAATTTTACTCAGATCCAACTGCTGAAAGTGGAGACTGGTCGGCAGTAGATGTTGAGCCGGTCCTCAAGCTAAACAGTGCTGTTCATCTTTCTCAAATCAAGAAAACAGACGAGTTACAGAACATTGCATTGGTAAGGATTGGACGCTTGTCAGTGATGCCTTTAGAAAAATCTGAGTTTGAAAAAATCCTCTTGATGGGAAATACAGCAATTTGAATTCGTGACTTATTCTCTATAGTCCGTCTGTAATGACGAATCTTTGGAGATTGTGACGCTTAATTTTTACCATTAAATTTACGAAGTGGGGGTTTTTGCAATAAAAATTTTTATTTTTTTATTTTTTGTGACTTCAGGGTCGGCATGCAAATTACAATTACTTCCATCATTAAAATCAAACGTAGGTAGCTATTGCTAATTTTTCATTCCAAAATGATTATGTATTGATTTTAGATTTTGTGACATCTATTTCATAGCAACAAGTTTTTTTTTTTCAACTTATCCCATTATCTTTGTAACCGAAATTTTAATGTCTTTGCTGAATATCTGAAATTTTCTCCCCCTTACTTTTCCCTTAACCGATTTTGTTGGATACTAATCCAATACTAGAGCAATTCTCCTCGGGTGTAGGACAAATTTCCTCATGCCCTAATTTTTATCAAGTTTCGGACTTTTTCCCATTCATTACTTTTATAGGCCACCCTGAGGTTGGCTATTTGCTGTGCTCCGTTCAACGTCCAACGCTGTCCAGAGCGTTTTA
>JAIPBL010000063.1 GCA_021739645.1 Saprospiraceae bacterium
ACCCCATCGTCAAAAAGGGTAAGAAAAAAGAGAAAATCAAGCTTCTGACCGAAAAATCGGAGTGAGCTTGACTTCAAATAGTTTCATTTTTCTCGGCAGCCCGTTGGCTGGTGATAGAAAAGTGTCCAAAGTCTAATACAACAGTATCCTCGGAAATAAGCACTAATAACGACCAAGATTTTTGGCGTATCCCAATAGAGGGAGCCGGAACTTTGACGCTCACGCTTTTTGACCTTCCGTTTAACTATCAATTACAATTGATGGGTTCCTCGTCTGGTCTGCCTAAATACTCTTCAAATACAGGCACCAACGAGGAAGTAATAACTTATCACTATGCTGGTACTAATCCAATTGATTTGTTTGCACTCGTCTATGGCGAAAGTGGAGCCTATGCCCCGTGTAACAGCTATAAACTTCGCCTCGAATGGCAACCCGACGCCCCCTGCGTCGCCATTACCTTGTCCACGCAAACCACGCCCGCCAGCAGCGGCACATCGCAGGACGGTTCAGTGCTGCTGAACATCACGGGCGGTCAGCCGCCGCTTGCCATTCTCTGGTCGAACGGGCAGACCACGCAAGACCTGACCAATGTGCCAGCCGGGTCTTATTCTGTCACGGTCACGGGCGACGACGGTTGCACGAAAACAGCGACGGCTTATGTAGGCATATCGGGCAGTGCCGACCCTTATTGCAGCGGCACGGCCACGCTCACGCAGCCTTCGGGCAGCTTCTCCGATGGCAGTGGAAGCAGCAACGATTATGCAGCTTACAGCAATTGCAGATGGCTTATCAATCCAGCCAATGCCACCAGCATCACCTTGTTTTTTCCCTTCTTCAACCTCAGCGGCGGCGATGTGGTGGAGGTCTATGATGGCAGTTCCGTCAATTCGCCTTTGCTGGCCACATTGGACAATACGACCTTGACCAATATTTACCATTCCACGGGCGGAAGTATGTACGTCCGTTTCATTTCCGATGGCATTGACGAGGGGCAGGGCTGGACAGCAAGCTATACTTCAGAATCGAGCAGTGGTGGGCCGAAATTGGTAGCTTACGAGTACTGGTTCGGCGATGATGCCGCCGGACGGCAACAGGCATATTATACGCCAGTTACCACCAAAAACCTCAATACATCTTTCAACACGGATGGGCTGGCGCAAGGGGTACATCGATTCCATATCCGCTTTCTGGATGAATACGATAATTGGAGTTCGGTGCTGTCGCAATTCTTTGTGAAACAGCCCGTTGCCGAGCCGAACAATACGATTGAGGAATACGAATACTGGTTCGATGACGATTACACCAACCGCAATTCGGGCGGCACATCGGGCGAGCAGACCTTTGAACTGAACGAGACCGTTTACGAATCGGCACAATTGGTGAACGGCGTTCACCGCTTCCATGTCCGCTTCAAGGACCGGGCGGGCAATTGGAGTTCGGTGCTGTCGCAGTTTTTCGTGCGGCAGCCGGGCGGCGGCAACTTCCCGAACAAGGTTGCAGCCTACCGCTACTGGTTCGACCTGAGCGATGCCGCCATGAACAACGTGACGCTGCCAAGCCCCGTCAATCCTTATGAGTTGTCGCCTTCGATTGCGGCGAACAGCCTCAGCGACGGGCAGCACTCGGTGCATTTTCAGTTCTTGGACATCAATGGCAATTGGAGTTCTGTGCTGTCGGAGACTTTTGAAAAAACTGCCGCCACGGTAGCCGTTTTCACCTACGCAAATGTACCCTGCACCAATGGTCAGGTGGCATTTACCAATACAAGCACTGGGGCAAACACTTGGCTTTGGCAATTCGGCGACGGTGGCACTTCCACCTCGGCATCGCCTACCCACCAGTACGCAACAAATG
Source organism: Saprospiraceae bacterium (assembly GCA_021739645.1). Lineage (GTDB taxonomy): Bacteria > Bacteroidota > Bacteroidia > Chitinophagales > Saprospiraceae > UBA6168. The sequence goes on from JAIPBL010000063.1 coordinate 1,855, forward strand.
GCACGTACACGGTTACGCTGACCGCTACGAACAGTGCCTCTGGTGCATCCAATACGCTATCGAGCCAAGTGCAGGTGACGAACACGGCCATCACGGCAACGATTACGCCACAAGGGTCAACCCAGCTTTGCCAGGGGCAGTCTGTATCGTTGCAGGCAAACACTGGCTCAGGCTTCACCTATCAATGGAAGCTCAACGGAACGGATATAGTGGGAGCCACCGCTTCGACATACACTGCCACGCAGACAGGCGATTACCGGGTGGTGGTGACGAGTGGACCTAATTGTTCGGCGACTTCGTTGGCAACACTGGTAAGCGTAAATGCTGCCCCATCGGCAACTGCGACACCTGTCGGTGCTCCCACAGTTTGCGCCGGAAATACGGTCACGCTGAACGCCAACACGGGTACTGGCTTGACGTGGCAGTGGCAATTGAACGGTGGCAATATCGCTGGCGCAACGGCCAGCAGCTATGCTACAAATACAGGTGGCAACTACACCGTTGTCGTGACGAATGCCATCAACTGCACAGCGGTTTCCTCGCCTGTGAATGTGGTGATAAACGCTTTGCCCACCATAGCTGCCACGGCAAATGACCTTTCGTTGTGCCTTGGTCAATCTGCCACGCTCACTGGTTCGGGTGGTATCACCTATACTTGGCAGCCCGGTAACCTTAGCGGTACGCCTGTTATTGTTTCACCTACAGTCAGCACCGTGTACACGGTATCAGGCACGGACGCCAATGGATGCTCCAATCAAGGTACCGTTTCAATTATCGTACTTGCATTGCCAACCATTTCTGCCGATGCCACCAATGCCGCCTTTTGCATTGGTGGCTCGACCGACCTAACCGCCAATGGTGGGGTCAATTACCTTTGGCAGCCAGGCAATTTGATTGACCCGGCAATAAACGTAGCGCCTACTGCAACGACGAACTACTCAGTAGTTGGCACGGATGCCAATGGCTGCTCCAACTCGGCAACGGTGCAGGTGACTGTTTACCCGCTGCCGACAATTGTTGTTTCCGACCTTGGTATTTGCATGGGTGAAAGCGGTCAGCTTTCCGCTTCTGGTGCGGTTAATTATAGCTGGTCACCAACTGCCGGATTGGACAATCCCAATATTCCAAACCCGGTTGCTTCGCCAACGATGACGACCGTTTATACGGTTACAGGTACCGATGCCAACACATGCGTAGGCTACGAAGAAGTGACAGTTACTGTGAATGATTTGCCCGTAGTTGACCTTGGCCCTAATGTCATCATTTGTGAGAATGCCACCTTGGCGCTCCATGCCGGGGTAGGTTTTTCAGAATATCTCTGGTCAACTGGCGCTACCACGGAAGAAATGACGGTGGCAGGTGGAGCTTATTCGGTAACGGTTGTTGACCAAAACGGATGCAGTGCTGTGGATGAAATTATCATCACGGAAGAGGTGTGCAATGCTACAATCAATGCATTAAATAACAACCAGGTACAACTGTATCCCAACCCAAACAATGGCAACTTCATGCTGTCTATCATCTCCGAAGTATCGGGCGAGCTGACACTTGAGATTTTCAACCCATTGGGGCAAGCCATAGCGAAGGTTGAGACCATCAAGTCAGAGCGAAATTTCAGTCATGAATTTGCATTGGCTGGGTTACCGCCTTCGGTTTATGTTTTGAAGGTTCGATTGAAGGGGGTGAGCTATTGGAAGACGTTTGTGGTGCAGCAGTAAAGTTTTGGAACAGAGGGTTGACAAACTTCTAAAATTTGTCAACCCTCCGCCCAATTATGAAAACATCCCCTCCAGCACATTGCCAGCAAAATAGGCAAGTATGGCAGCTCCGCTTCCCAGCGCCAAGGTTTGTGTCACTCCTTTCCAAAGTGGTTGTTCGCCCACATAACTTTTTAGTAAGCCAATACAGGCAAACGCCAGTGCTGTCATCAGCCCTGAGACAAGGAACAGGTCTTGGGAAATTTTGGTAAAATAATCTAACAGGTAAATTGTCAGGGGAACTAGGCCAACCAAGTTAAAAGCTATAAAAGTGACCATCGCCTTGGAAAGTGGGGAGCGGGAACCTGGCGTCAGGTTCAGTTCGTCTTTCATCATGGTATCGACCCAAACGTCTTTGTCGGAAGTGATGGCTTTTACCACCGTCTCCAACGTGGTACCACTCAACCCTTTTTTGATAAAAATCTGTCTGATTTCTTCCCGGCCTTCTTCAGGGTTGTGTTCAACTTCGAGGTACTCCAGGCGCCTGTATTTTTCGTAGGTATGATTTTCAGAATGATTGGCGAGGTAGCTGCCAACGCTCATCGAGAAGCCATCGGCAATCAGGTTGGCAAAGCCAAGGATGATGACCACCGAGCTGTCCAATCCCGCACCAGCAGCACCGGCCACTACTGCGAAGGTGGTGACAATGCCGTCCATTCCACCATAGACGAACTCGGCGAGATAATCTTGTAGTTTCATTTTTTAGCGGGTGAAGTAATGCCTGAAGTTCGGCAGTTGGCAGTCAGGGTCGTGGTAGCAGTTCCTGACTGCCAACTGTCGAACTGCTAACTCAAAAGAGCCGGTTCCATGAAGGCGAAATTCAGCATGTCGAAAGTGGTGACAATGCCCACCAGTTTTTTCTGGCGATCTACCACGGGGATGGCATGAAAGAGGTTTTCCCGAAAATAGCCAGATGCAACGTCCACCGTGTCGTCCGGCTGGAGGGTCGCTACCTGTTTTGTCATGACCTCGCCCACCAGCAAGGAGCGCAGAATGGCCTTGTTGTACTCTATGCTTTTGTCCGTTTTAAAAAGCGTAAAGCCGTGCAGTATTTTCAAGTAATCCACTTTGCTGATGATGCCTATGACATGGCTGTCGTCGTCAATGACAGGTATGTGGTGAATATTATGGATTTTGAACAGTTCATCTACCCGCTGCATGGTGTCGTCGGGGTGAACGAAGAATACATCACGGGTCATGATGCTAGCGATGGAAGTGGTTCTGTCAAACATGATTGGTGTTTTTTAGAGGTATGCTAATTCACTCGCCATGGCGCAGCAAATTGGAATACCTGTTTTTTTAACCTTCGTCATAGTTCTCTAGCTCCAATTGCTCTCCGATAGGGGAGGAAAAACTGTAAGCCAATAGGTCGTGAGCGGTGATGATGCCAACGAGTTGTCCATCGTCCACGATGGGCAGTGCATGAAACTTGTTGGCTAGAAAGATATCGGCAGCCAAGCCAACAGTGTCTTCGGCACTCAGTTGGAGCGGGTACTTCGTCATGATGTCCTCTGCCAGCAGGTGCTGGAACCGTGACTTCGTTTCCGAAGACCTCGTAGCCTCCACAGATAGCACGTATGCCACTTTGAAGAAATCCTCCCGGCTGATAATGCCGACAAGCTCACCGCTTTGCTTCGTGACGGGTACGTGATGAAAGCTGTTCCTTGAAAACAATTCCCGTACTTCGCCCAAGGTCGAATTCGGTTGAACGGTGACCGGGTTAGCGGTCATGATTTCTTGAACGGTGATATTCGGGTTCATCTTTGTTGTGTTTAGAAGGTGTATAAAAATGTGCAGTGTAAAAAAAAACCGGAAGCCACCTTGCGGCCGGCCTCCGGGATACACCTCTCACATTGAAGAATGAGTTTTTGTGCCGGTGGTCAAGAAACTTTGACCACCTTGGCCGGTTCTTCTTTTTGAACTTTAACTTTTGGAACTTCAATTTTCAGGATACCGTCGTTGTACGTGGCCTTTATAGCCTCGTCTCTGACGTTCTCTGGAAGCCAGAAGGAACGGCTGAATGCCTGATAATTGAACTCCTTGCGAGTGTAGCTATCGTCTTTTTCTTCCTTCTCTTCCTTGGTCTCGGCACTGATGCACAGATGCCCATCTTTTACCTCAACCTTGAAGTCGTCTTTTTTCATGCCGGGGGCAGCTACCTCCAGCTTGTATGCTTCCTTCGTCTCTTTGACGTTGACGGAGGGCGTCGTCATTTCAAAAGTGGGCAACCACCTTTTGTCAAAAAAGTCGTCGTCCCTTAAAAAATTCGAGGCCCAGTCCGGCATGTTCAATACAGGAAGCAATTCGTTTCGATTTTTCCATTTAATGATTGACATAACATACCAGTTTTGTAAGGCATCAAGTTGGGCAAATGGGCAAATACCCAAGTCATCCCAAATCCGGTCTTCGGGGGCAAGCCCATCGGGGGGCGAATGCCCTGAATATTGTCCATTTACCTTTCTCTCAAACCCGGTTTTTAACCTCTTTTGATTATGTAGCAAAAGTAAATTGGATGCCCTTGGCTTTAAATGACTTCTATCAATCGCCTAGTTGACTTATATCAAAAGCAATATTTCTTCTTATGATTTCAAATGACAGGGTCAGTTCTTTAACTCACCCTTAAAAGTGAAGGTGCGCTGGGAACTTAGCCTCAGCTCACCATGACCTGACGAGCCAGTTTGTCCAGCGGTGTTGCTTCTTTAAAAAAACTAATCCGGAGGACACCGTTTTCGCACTTGGCCTCCATGTGCTCGGCTTGGAAACCGTCAGCCAGCTTGAACTTTCGCTCAAACGAGTCCATTGAAAATTCTTCCATGATGCACTCCACGCCTGTTTTTTCCAAACGGTGCGGCTTTTCGCCCTTTACGATTAAAGTTCTGCCCTTGAGCACTATTTCGAGGTCGTCCTTTGTAAATCCAGGCACGGAAACTTCCAGCACTACCTTCTCTTCTTGTTTAGAAACATTGGTTGGCGGCATTTCATGCCAAGGAATATCAAAAGGAGAACGGCCAAGAAAATGGCTAGAATCTATCAGCGGACTGTACCGCTCGCCCATCCAGTCGAAGGTGTGGCTGCGAAGATTTGGTCTCCATCTCATGATGCAAATATTTAGGTTTCGACATCCGGTGGCCATATTCCCCTGCATCTTCATCAGCTCCCACGCTTTGGCCGAAACAGGTGATTTAATGCTGCAAAGTTCCTTGGATTCAAAGCTCAAAGCATTGTTTCTTGTCAATCGGTTCTGGTGACTTTTGTCAGCGAAGAAGGACGGAAACATCCTTTTTCAATTGGCCTCGAAAAAGCTTTTTACATAAGCTACCTTTTGATTTTCAGTCATGCTGTCTGCCGTTAGCACGGCCTTCAGGTCTGAATTGAAATGGTTTGGATCCGTTTTTATGGCACTGACCAACAAATCCTTTGCCTCGCCTGGTCCGAAGATGACCACCTCATCAGCATCCCGGACATTCTCGATGATTTTGGAGAAATAACTCTTCTCCTCATTGCGCCGGCGATTTTCAAAAGTCTTCTCGGATACACCGGCCATGATGCCGCCCGCTTTTCCGCGGTTTTGCATTCCGCCCCTCGCTTTTGAAGTGTCCACGTCAGAATCTATTTTCCGGAACTGCTTCAACTCTCCGTCCAACAGTTCGATGAAATTGGCTTCCTTGTAGTCGAGCCAAATGCCTGTTTGCTTTTTCATGACAAATTTATTTTGATGAAAAACAAAGCTACCGAGCGCCTTTGCTAAAGGCAATGAGCCTAATTAAGCGATTGAATGACTTTTGTCAGGGTGACAAAACAGCCAATAGAAGACAGGATTGGGATTGGGAAAAGCGTGGTTATTTATCGATACTCGTAAGTGAATTCTTGTAAATGTCCTTTAACCGGAGGGTGTCGCCCTGCTCGTTTATCACCTCCAGGTCGTACCTGAAAACGACCTTCGTGCCAAGCGGGGCATAGTAGTAGATGCGCCAGGCATCCGCCTCTTTCGTACCAACGCAACCATTGGAGTAAGCTTTTCCGACAGATTTTGGGTTGGAAGTTGGGTGTATCATCTGCCCTGTGCGCTGACCGTTCAGTTTCGGTTCTATCCACGGAATGAGCGGCATCCGGGTCTTTTTGTTGTCGTCCCGTTTAGTGATGTTGAACATGCGGCCGTCCACGGGGTCTCGAAAAAACGGGTCTTTGGAAATGCGGTCAATGGTACCTGTGCCAGTCCTCGTGCGCAGGTCGGTCACCCGGTCTGTTGCCAGCAAGTAGCGCTTTCGGTTCTGCCCGACCCGCACGGGGAAGGTGTGAATCGTGTCGCCGTTTTCAATGATGCGCAGCTTGAACTCAGGGATGTTGATGTCCAGCACCGTGTTCTCCATTTTCCGCAGCAGCTCACGGGCCTTGGTTTCATTCGGAATAAAAAACGTATCGCCCTCATGCATCACCACCAGCAGGCGGTTGTCGAAGTTGAAAATGCCCCGCTCCTTCAGGCGATAGTAGTCAGTGTTTTCAAGGCTGTCGATGAGCCAGGGGTTTGCCCGCACCAGCAGGTGCTCGGACACTGGATAGGGCGCCAGCGTGTCGTAATGCGCCACGAGCGTATCCAGAAAATCAAACAGGCAACTGATGGTAACATCGTAGGAAAGCACGACCGTATCGAAGGCGGGGAAGGTGGGAATTGTGTCTTTTGGTACGATGGTCTCCACTTTTTCAATATTGGATTGTGGGGGTTTTTCCGCCTTGTTTTTACAGGATAAAAAAAGTGCTGTGGAGACAAATATGGTAAGGGAGGCCGTTAAAAATATTTGCTTGGATTTCAGGTTCATGTCTTTGACTTTTGGGGACGAAATGTCCGTAACGTGAAATGGCACATGGTTCTGAAATTTGGAAAATATGCGAATTAGGGGTTGAAATGCGGCTAAACGTGCCGTTAGGCACGAAATATTGGTAGCAATATGCCCAAACACCGGTCTGCGTGCCGTTAGGTACGCTACTTCTCGTGGGGATTGTTGCGTACCTACGGCACGCAGCAGACCCATTTTCATTCGATTTCTACCGACATTTTGTGCCTAACGGCACATTTCAACCCCTAATTCGCATAAAATGCCAAAAATCATTCACAGTCCTTTAGCAGCTCGGCAGTAATCTTCATAAAATCACGCTCCGTTACCAGCCCTGCCAACTTGTTCCCATGCAACACGGGCAGGCAACCCACGTAGTTCTGTTTCAATAACTCCAATGCATCCACTGTTTTTGTTTGGGGTGAAACGGTGATGAGCTCCTTCTCCATAATTTCCCTCACGGGGGTATTCCCTCCGTCCTGATGGTTGCTATAATACAACATGACAAGCTTGCAGGTGACCAAGCCAGTCAGTTCGCCCAAGTTGTTCTCGACGGGCAGGTGGCGGATGTTTTTCCAATACATCATGTTGGCAGCAAGCTGAACGGGTTCGTCTTCGTTGACCGTGAACAATTCAGTTTTCATGATTTGTTCAATTGTCCAATATCGGTTCTTCCAATTGCCGGCCTCTGTTTTTTCGGGCAGGTCCCAGGTGTGTACGGGGGAGCCTTCCTGTTGTCGGCGCGACATGCCAGCTGTGATCGCTATAAGCGCATCGTCTTTGGTGGTTTCCTTGCTTAGTTTTTGAAAGGCATCCAGTGTCCATTGAGAGCCGGTTTTACCCGTTTTCACCCGCTCTTCGATGATGCCGAGCAGTCGGTCAGCGTCTGCCACGTTCACTGCCGCCTTGGCCAGTCCTTCCTTGGCGATGGGCAATAATTCCTTGAGAATCAGCTCATCGGACCTGATTTGCTTGTCACTGCCGTTCCAATAAAAATTTGAGCCAAGACCCAATTGCGCAGCATACAGAAAGTTGCGCTTTGCGACATCGAAGTCCATTCGCTGGTTGATCTTGGCGTATTCCGGCGGCATCCCTTTCATCAATCCTAGCCAAAAAGCGGCATTTGCTACCTCGTCAATGATGGTTGGGCCAGCCGGCAACGCCCGGTTTTCGATGCGTAGGTGGGGTTCCCCTTCGGTAATGCCGTAGCATGCCCGGTTCCAGTTGTAAACTGTTCCGTTGTGAATGCAGAGCTGGTGAAGGTTGGGCACACCACCTGCTTCCAGCACTTTCAATGCATCCTCCTGCCGGGTGGAAATAAATATGGGCTTGTGCCGGGTAGCGTTTTCCCGATAAATATCAAGCACGGAGTCATTCACCCAGCGGGTGCCGAAATCCACCCTGGGTGACCGCTCACGGTAGTAGCTGCTCGTGCTGCGCACATCTGTTGACTGTTGAAAAAGGGCAATCCGGGTCTCCCGCCAAAGCCGCTTTCCAAGGAATATCGGCGAGTTGGTGGCACATGCCAACACTGGGGCAGTGATGGCTAGCGCCCAATTGTAGGCAGCGGCGAAATCATCGGGCTGAAGTTGGTAGTGCACCTGAAAACTCGTGTTGCTGCTTTCGTAAAACGAATCTTGCGCCCGGGCAATCCATTGGTCTTTTCCCTCAATCCTAAACTCGAAACTATCCCCCCGCATCTCGTGGAGCGAGTCCAACAAGGATTGGTAACGGGGAGACGGGGTGATATTTTTTATGTCCAGGTCGCTTTGGTGGAGTGTTGGCAAAATGCCGACAAGAATCAGGTGGGCGTCAAAAAGGTTGGCCGTTTTTTCCCCTTTTACCAATAGTCGCCAGAGGTTTCTTTCCAACTGAGAAAGGCAGTCACCGGTGAAAACGAGCGGTTCGAGGTTGATTTCCATATTGAACTGGGCCAATTCGGTCGTGAAGCGTTCGTCGCCTATTTTGCCCAAGATGTCCATCAGAACTGGAGCGGGACCCCAGCCTTTGCCGACCAGCGATACTTCCTGTTCGGCCCCAATGCGCTGTACGTCTGTTTCGATGACGCCATTGTTGATCATCATTTCCAGCGCTTTCAAATCATGCAACAAATGAGCAGTTGCCTCTAGGCGCTGGTTCTTGTCTTTGATGATGGCTACCTTTTCAGCTCCCATAGTTCAAAGTGTTGTGGTGTGGAGGGTTCTATGGAGAAAAAAAGGAATGTTACGCCATATCATTGGATATAAGCGAACACAAAAACACCCCCTTCACGATACGCTTTACGTGAAGGGGAGAATAGTTTTTAACCAGTAATAGCTTATAACTTGTGTCCCAAATATGAGTCTTCGCAGGGCACTTATTAGGTGATGAATGGCAAGTGTTTTAGATGAGTTTTGTCAGTGGGCTAGGCATATTTTTCCAAAACGCCCTTCAGTTGTGGCCCGGAAATCATGCCCACGTGCCGCCAAGTTTCTTTGCCTTTTTTGAACAGAACAAAAGTGGGTACTCCCTGTACTTGCATGCTCCCAGCGAAGGCGGAGTTGCGGTCAATGTCCACTTTTACGATGGTCGCTTTCTCGCCCAGTTGCTTTTTTACGTCCTCCAGTACGGGAGCCATCATGCGGCAGGGGCCGCACCAGCTTGCGGTGAAATCAATGAGGACGGGCTTTTCGCCACTGAGCAATTCTTTGAAGCTTACTTTATTTTCCATTTTTTATTGTTGTCAGGTTTGAGAGTCATTTTCAATGTCATTAAAAAAGAGCGCCACAAAAGGCGCTCTGACAATATTTAATCACCCGAAATATGAATCTCTTAAATTAATTTCATTACAAAAGAACGCCCTTTATGCCCCAAAGTTGGTGACTTAACTCACTTATTCCCATGATGTTCCTCAGTTCGTTTAGCCTTGTATTTGCTGCATTTTTGCAGTGATGAATCATATTTTTTCACAAAAATCAAATAGCCATGACACTGCAAGAAGAATTAATGGATATCGGCAAAGAACGCCTCACGCAGATGAAAGTGTTATTGGATGAGCTGCAAGTGCAGATGGCACTTGGGAAAGCGGATGCCAAGGACATTTTTGACCGTGAACGCAAAAACTTTCTTCAGTTCGTTTCGGAAGAAAAGAACATTCTGCGCCGCACGGGGGAGACCGCCAGCAAGCATCGACAGACGCTGGTGGAGAAATGTGACACACTGAACGCACGGCTTGCCAAGGCTACCGCCGAAAACAAGCGCCAATACGATGTGCAAAAAAGGGAAACCCTTCATGCCATCTATGAGCTTGAACTGGCCATGAAAGAAGCCTACGGCGACGTTGGTATGGCGCTGCAAACCAAGCTCGATGCTTTCCGTGCGAAGTTGGACACTTACCGGATCAAGCTGGCGTTGGGCGAGTTTGAAGCTGAGTCTGAGTTGGAGCCATTGAAGCCAGAACTGGTCGAAGGGGTTGCCATTATTCAGGAACGGCTGAAGAAAGAAGTGGGAGCTGGCGAGAAGATTGACGCTTTTTCCAATGAAATTTCCACTTCGTTTGACCACATGAAGAAGGCATTTGCTGACTTGCTTTCATAGGAATTATGATATTGAGTGATTGGGATATTGGGATATGTCCCAATATCCCAATCACTCAACTTCTAATTGCACCTCCACATGACTGCCACGAACTCACATAAGCCTACCCTCATCGGGCGCTATGAAAAAGTCATCGGCGTACTGGTGAAGTATGGCTTTGCAGATGTGGTCACGCACCCGCCTTTTAGTCGTTTTGTTCCAAAATGGAAAAAGCTCATCCCGAAGCATGAAGGTGTGCCAGTGACTGAGTTTACCCGTTACGAGCTTATACGGATGGTCTGTGAAGAACTCGGGACTACCTTTATCAAGTTTGCCCAGATTGCCAGCAACCGACCCGACATTTTGCCGGAGGAGCTAATCGAAGAGTTGCAGAAATTCCAAGACCAGGCAATGCCCGTACCCGTTGAGAATGTACAGGGCACTCTGGAACAGGAGTTGGGCGAGAAGCTAGAAAAATCCTTTGAAAGCATTGATTTTCAGCCTATTGCATCTGCCTCTATGGCACAGGTGCACCGGGCTGTATTGGTTGGTAGAAAGGAGGTGGTGCTGAAAGTGCAGCGCCCCGGCATCGAAGATACGGTGGCGTTGGACATTCAAATCCTCAAAAGCTTGGCCCGACTCGTGGAGTCCCGTTTTCCTCAGTTTGATGCCTACCAGCCCATGGAGTTGGTGAAAATGTTTGAAACCAGCATCCGCAAGGAACTTGACTTTACGATGGAGGCAGCCAATATGCGGCGCTTCGAGGAGCAGTTCAAGGGCAATCCCGATATTTATGTACCGACCGTCTATCCTGAGTTCAGTACCGAAAAAGTGCTGTGCATGGAGTATATCGATGGTCTCAAATGCACCGACCTTGTTGCCCTCGAAGGCATCGGAATGACGGGTGCAGAGCTTGCTTTCAAGGGTATCAACCTTTACTTCGAGCAGGTGTTCGACCACGGCTTTTTCCATGCCGACCCCCACCCCGGCAATATCTTCGTGCTGCGTGACCAACGGGTCTGCTTCATTGACTACGGCATGATGGGCACGGTGATGGAGGGCGACCGGGAGATGCTGGCCGACTTGTTGTTGGCGGTACATGACCACGATGTGGATGGACTGAAAACTGCCCTGCTTCGTTTTTCTTGGGACGAGGCAAAAATTGACCATACCAACCTGGAGTACGACATCAACGAGTTTTTTCAAAACTACTCAAATATTGGCTTGGAGGAAATTAACTCCAACGAAGTGATGGCTGCCCTCAACTCGCTGTTTTTTGAGTACAAAATCAAGGTGCCCTCTAACCTGCTGCTGCTGCTCAAAGCCCTCGTTATCATTGAGGGAGTGGGCCTGATGCTCGACCCCAAGTACAATATCATCGAGAACATCCACCCGTTCGTAGTGAGGCTTTTGCGAAGAAAATACAGCCCTGCCAAGCTTTCCAAAAAAATGGTCAAGACGTTTGGTGACCTCACCAAATTGGCGACTTCGCTGCCAGAGGATATAGAAGATATTATCGGAAAATTGAAGCAAGGGAAGTTGCATATCGAGTTTGAGCACCGGGGCCTTGCACCTTTGAACCATGCGATGGAAGCGGCCTCAAAGCGTATCTCTTTTGCCGTCGTGCTAGGGTCGCTCATCCTTGGTTCTTCCTTGTTGGTAATTGCTGACGTGCCGCCTCATATCAAGAACGTGCCGGCTTTGGGTGTCTTCGGTTTTGTGATTGCTGGTATTTTCGGACTGCGATGGCTGGCTTCGATATGGAAACAGGGGAAGTTTTGAGGAAGGTATGAGGTATGGAGGCATGAGGTATGCCTCCATACCTCCTAAGTCGGCAGGCTTTCCAGTTTTTTCTTGTTCAAAATACGGATAGCACCATCCTTGATTTCGATGAACCCATCTTCCTTGAATTCGGTGAGTGTGCGTATGACGCTTTCCTTCGCCGTTCCGACAATATGCGCCAGGTCTTCCCGAAGAATTTGAATATCTTCTTTGCCTTCCTTTGAGTAGCGGTCGTGGAGCAGCAGTACGGCTTCAGCCACCCGTTTGCGCACGGAGTTATAGGCGAGTTGCAGCAGTTGGGATTCTTTCTCTGCCACGTTGTCGGCCAGCATTTTGATGAGGCGGCTGGCTACGTCCCGGTTGGCGTAGAGGAGTTTAAGGAAGTCCTCCTTTGGAATTAGGCTGGCCGTTGTGTCTTCGAGTGCAGCGGCTGAAAAGCTGTACTGCTCGTTTTTGATGAGGGCGGTGTAGCCGATGAATTCGCCAGCGTTGCGTATGTTGATGATATACTCTTTGCCGATGTCGTTGGTTTTGTAGATTTTGACCTGGCCTTTGCCAATGAAGTACAAGTAACGTGGGGTGTCGCCTTCTTCGAACAAGGTGTCCCGTTTTCTGTATTCTTTGGTGCGTTTGTCGAGGGAGAGTTTTTTCAAATCCTCGTATCCCTTTGCTTCATTGATGAAGCTGATAAGCCCTTCCTCGGTGCGGTTGAACTTGCGCAGCCGTTCGCTTTTTCTCAGGCGGGTTTCAAGTACGGCAAGCAGTTCGTCTTTATAAAACGGCTTGGTTACATAGTCGTCGGCACCGAGGTTCATGCCCCTGCGGAAGTCTTCTTTTTCGGTTTTGGCGGTGAGGAAAACAAAGGGGATGTCGGAGGTTTCTGGTCGTTTGCTCAGGATGTTGAGCACACCGAATCCGTCGAGCTTGGGCATCATTACGTCGCAGAGGACGAGATCGGGGTGCTCTCTCATGGCGAGTTCTACGCCTATCGTGCCGTCTTCGGCTGCTAACACCTGATAGCCGGAAATTTCCAGTATTTCCTGAAGGTTTTCACGAACTTCCAAGTTGTCTTCAATGATGAGGATTTTTCTCATGGTTATTCAATTTTGCTTTTGTTGAGTGGGATGTTTACGCTAAAAACACTGCCATGGCTGGGTTTGCTACTAAAAGAAATATCGCCACCCAATAAATTCAAGTAGCGTTTTACAATATTCAAACCTAGGCCAGTTCCTTGAATATTTTCAACATTATTTGCCCTGAAAAACCGCTGGAACATGTACGGCTGGTCTTCTTCAGGTATGCCAATGCCTTGATCTTCCACTTCGATATAAAGCACTTCGTCAATTACCCTTAACCTGCAAAAAATGGGCTTGCCTTGGTTGGAATATTTGCTAGCATTGGATATCAAGTTGTAAATGATGTTTTTCAATATTTGCTTGTCCAGAAACACTTTTGCGTTGCAGTTTTCGTGTTCCTGAATGATGTGCTGACCTGGCTTTAGCAGTCCTTGCATTTCGTCCTCCACCTCGTCACAAAACGCTTTAAGTTTAAAATTCACGGCTTGGGTTTGCACCATGTTCTCCTCCAGCTTACTCAAAGACAGAAAATCGTTCAGGATACTCGTCAGTGTCCCCACCGCTGTTTTGATGCGCTGGAGGTGCCTGCTTCTTTTCTGTTGGTGCTCCTCACCACCTGTATAGGCTTCGGCGAGGTCAGCCGAAGACAGCACGGTGCTGAGCGGCGTACGGAACTCGTGAGAGGCCATGCTCACAAATCTGGACTTAAGTTCGTTTAACTGCTTTTCTTTTTTTAGCGCATTGCGCAATTCTTCTTCGCTTTTGCGTAGCGCAGCCTCCGCTGCCCGCCGTTCCTCGGCCTCCCTTACCAGTTGCTGGTTCACGCTCAAGAGCCTATTGACAGCTTCTGAAAGTTCCTCGGTGCGCTGGTTCACTTTTAGTTCAAGTCGGTCGTTTTGGGACTCTAGGTCTTCGTTCAGTTTCCGGATTTCAGCTTCTGCCTCTTTCATTGCCGAGAGGTCGTGGAGAATACCTGTGAAGACTCGTCGGTCATCGAGCATGGTTTCACTTACTGCCAAACGGAGCGGCATTTCAGTACCGTCCTTGCGAAGCCCAATCACCTCCCGCCCAATGCCAATGATACGGGGCTGGCGAGTCTCAATGTAGCGGTTCAAATACCCGTCATGTTGATGCCTGTAAGGATTAGGCATGAGCATTGAAATATTATTGCCTAAAACTTCGGAAGCGTCATAGCCAAAAAGTTGCTCTGCTGCAGGGTTCATCTGCTCAACAATACCACGTTCGTCGATAGTGAAAATGGCATCAATGGCCGTCTTGAATATTGCTTCCAAGTACGCAGCCATTTCCTCCTTGCTCTTGTTTGGCGATTTCTCCTTCAATGCGGTGGTTGTTTAAATGCAAAGGTGTTGATTTTCAATGGATTAACAGTAAATGAAAACATTCAACGCCACAAAGTACCGAAGATGGTCATCCCATCCAAATGCATTTAATCACGAAAAGGGGGTGACAAAAGTCATCGCGCACCGTTGCTACCTGCCAGAACTTTGCCTCGAAAGAAATCCATCACATGGCTCACAATGCAATTGGATTTTGAAGGAAAACCAAAAGCATTATAGAGCAAAAAGAATGAAGTAATGAACGTCTTAGCACCAATCTCAACAATCATGACGGCCAAGTTGCACACCGTCAATCCAGATGACAGCTTGATGCAGGTCAAGGAAATCTTTGACCAGCACAAGATACACCACATTCCTGTAGTTCGCTATAAGCATATTGAGGGAATTGTTAGTAAAACGGACTTTCTGCATTTTCTTCGGGGGTTCAAAAGCAACGAAATGGACAAGTTCATTGATGAAACACGCCTGCGTTCTTGGAAGGCCGAAAAAATCATGACCAAAGGCCTCGCCAAAGTGGAAAGCAGTGACCCCATCCGCACGGCATTGGAGGTGTTTCTCGTCAACCGTTTTCATGCTATTCCAGTCGTTGACAATGATGAACTGGTAGGCATCATAACCACCTTTGACGTCATAAAAGCCATTGAGGATGAACCAATCCCACTTGAAAATTACAAGAAGGCGAAAGCCGTTTAAACCCATTCGGTATAAGTTTACATGACTACGATTCAAGTCCTTGGCATAGACGGGAGCGTTCAGACCCGACAACTTCGAGCTAACCTGATTGAAGCACTTGCTTCTTTGGGGATCAAGGCAGTCGTGGAAAACGTGTCCGGCATGGACAAACTGATGAAATACCACATCAATGGCATACCCGCTCTCGTAGTGGATGGTACGGTGGTGTTACAGAAAATGGTTCCGCCTGCCGAGGACTTGAAGATTTTGCTTAATGCCTTTGTTGAAGGGGCTTTCAAACAGTTTGCCATGAAAAACATCATCGTCCCAACCGATTTTTCGCCAGCTGCAAAAGGTGCTTTTCAGTTTGCCCTCGATCTTGCCGAGCTGCAAGGTGGGAAAGTGAAGGCGGTACATATCTACCATCCTGAGTTTGACCCTGAGAGCAATTGGCTCAACAACAGTTTTTTGGATGGTGTTAGCTTCGCCAAAGAGCGGCTTGATACTTTCGTAAAAGAGGAATTAGCAGCGGCAGGTGCTGGCCAAGTAGCCACGGAGGTGGAGGTGGAGCAAGAGGTCATCACTGGTTTTGCAGTGGATGAAATTTTGGAACAGTCTCGCTGCAAGGATATTGACCTAATGGTGATGGGCAGTACAGGTGAGCGTGGCTTTTTGGAGAAAATGTTCGGCAGTGTTTCCACCAATGTTACCCAAAGAGCCGAGTGCCCAGTGATGTTAGTGCCGCAGGGCGTCCAGTTCCACGGGTTCAAACACATCATGTACGCCAGCAATTATGAGGCTGCAGAACGCCCAACCCTCCATAAACTGGTGGACGTGGCCAATACCTTCCACGCAAATATCCACTTCGTGCACGTGGCGGAGGAGGGTGATTCAAAAACCTATCAGGAAGTCGAAAGCAGACTTTTCAATGTGCTTTTCAATGGCAACGAACCATCGTTTGCCTTCAGCCTCACCAAAATTGAAGGGAATTCAGTGGTAGATGGCCTGAACGACTACGCCATCAAGTATAATATTGACCTCGTGGTGATGGTGTCGCCGCACCGCAATTTTTGGGAGCAGCTCTTCCACAAAAGTGTGACCAAGGCCATGACCCTGAACACCAAAATACCGATACTCGTACTGCACGAATAAATGAGGTATTGAGGTATGGGTGACTCGCATACCTCAATACCTCACACCTAATTTTAGCAACTGCTCCAACTCCTCGTAGTTGGCCATTTCTCCCGACTTCACCACCCTTCCTTTTTTGTTGTAAATCAGTGTGAAGGGGATAGCTCCGTCCCATTCCGTGCTCACCTTGTCAATCCATTCATTGTAGTCCAAGTCGGCGAGTGCCACCACGTGGCTTTCCAGTTTTCGCTTCGCAACGAACGGGATAAGCTTTTTGATGATATCCTTCGGAAAATCCATGCTCACCAGCAGCACTTTGATAGGTTGATTGGCCACAGCCGGTATCAGTTTTTCGAAAAACGGAAGTTCCTCCACGCACGGCTTGCACCAAGTTGCCCAGAAGTTGATGACGTAGGTGGTGTCGTTCGAGTGAAGGAGGTGCGGCTCAAATTCTCCGTAGGTCATGTACACGGGGAAAGGGATGGAGTCGTTGGTAACTGATGACGTGGCAGTTGGGGCAGAGGCGGTCGCTGCTTCTGGCGATTTTGCGGAGCAACCAAAAAATAGCGCCACGAAGGCCAGCTGGAAGATGATTTTCATGTGAATTGATTTTACCTCAAAAATCGATTAAAATATCCGATGGAGGTAGTTTTGGCGATCCGTTTGATCATACGTTAACTCAATGGTGTTCAATTTGCGCAAATCTTAACAACCAGTTTTAAGTAAAATTATCATGAAAATCAAAGCAATCATCACTGGCACCACAGGCATGGTCGGAGAAGGCGTGCTCCACGTTGCCCTCGCCGACCCACGGGTGGAGAAAGTCCTCGTCATCAACCGCCGCACTTGTGGCGTGCAGCATGAAAAGCTTACGGAAATTCTTCACAAGGATTTCCACGATTTTTCGGCCATCGAAGGCCAGCTTTCGGGCTACAATGCCTGCTATTTTTGCCTCGGCGTCTCTTCCATGGGCATGAAGGAGGAGCAGTACCGCCACCTCACCTACGACTTGGCAATGCACGTCGCCAACACCCTCGTTCGGCTGAACCCGGACATGACCTTCTGCTACATCTCCGGTGCTGGCACGGATGGCACGGAGCAAGGGCGCTCCATGTGGGCGAAGGTGAAGGGCAAGACGGAAAACGACCTTGCCAAGCTGCCGTTCAAAGCCGTGTACAATTTCCGGCCTGGCTACATTCAACCGATGGTAGGGATGAAGAACACCTACAAAGTCCTTCGGTACATCAGTTGGATGTTCCCAGGTTTCAAAGTGCTGTTTCCGAGTTATGTGGTGCGGTTGGAACAAATTGGGCAAGCGATGCTGAATGCCACCGAAAAAGGGTACTCAAAACAGGTGTTGGAGTGCAGGGACATTGTGGCGTTGGCAGGGTAGAAAATTCAAATTTTCACTTAAACCTCACCGCCACTTCCCGCTGGTTCAGGGCCTCGTTGCCGGGGTCGTTGAAGAGGAAAAAAACGAAGACCGTGCCTTGCCCTTCCCGGCTCAAAGCCAATAACTTGCAGGCCGGCTTGTCTGAAAATGCGGGTTTTGGTGTAAAAAAATAGGTCATGCCCCAGTCGGCGTTGAAGTCCCGGAGCAGGGTTTCTTTAGTCGGTTGAATGGCAGAAATAACCGCTTCGCCCGCATTGGTAGCCACGCTGGTCAGCACCCGGAAAGTGGATACGTGCGGGGCAGTGGTATTGGCATCGGCCTCGTTCCATGGCTGTACGTAGTAACGGATTTCGAGGTGCTCCCGGTTGGAGTTGATGGCATACTGGCAGTTCAGGTAGTCATTTTCCTGGGGCTGGATGGTGCGGTAGCCTGCATCCAGTGGTTCAAAGAATTCAAGGCCCGCACTTTCAAGCAAATGTTCAAACGCAACGTGCTGTTCGCTTTTTTGCGAAAGCAAACATTGCGGCAGCAAAAGAAGCAGGCAGGCTGCTGAAATGGATGGCCAATTCGATGTCATGTCAGGTAGTTTCAGTAGGCAAATATAACAAACAAGCACTGCCTTTCCGTCAAGCTGCCCGGTACTGCTTCGGGCTGCTTCCCATCACCTTCTCGCTCTTTGGCAAATAGTGTGGAACAAGCCCGAGGGCTTGAACTTGAATAGCCCCTCAACATACGAGCTATCGGGAGCCTTTGCCGGGACATGCCCGGTTTTCAACTCGCTCTGGCTCATTTTTGTCCCGGCCAGTTCCTTCACCCCTGGCCACGGCCTCCTTGGCCGTCCGGGGCGGGCGCTCCCGGAAAAAAGCCTCCAAGGTGACACGGTGGCCCGTCAGCACGGAGTCGAGCCCCTTGTAGTTGAAGCGCCGCAGCACTTCCAGCCCGCCTGCGGTGCTCCATGAAGCTTGACTTCAGCGCCAAGCGTGCGCCCGCTTCGTTCGTTCTTGGCCGGTGCGCAAGGCCCTGCTTGAAGGCATAGTAGGCGCTCCTGCTGACGCCCAAGGCGGTGCAGGCGGCCTTGACGGGGTACTGGCCAAGTTGGATGTCAATGAGCTGATAGGTCATCACGATGTCGTCCGGCTGAAAATGTTCAAGGCTTTTTTTAAAATATCACGCTCCATTTCGGCTTCTTTAAGCCCCTTCCGCAGTTGTTCTGTCTCTTCCCTGGCTATCTTCAACTCCAAGGTGCTCTCGGAGGCGGAAAGCCCTGTTTCTTTGCTTTTCCAGTTGTAGAGTACTTGCTCGCTTATGCCCAGTTGCTCGGAAACCTCTTTTGCGCCCTTACCGTTCTTAAGCATCCTAAGCGCTTCTTGCTTGAACTCCCGGTCGTACTTGCGGCGCAAGCGGTTCCCGCTTGCATTTGTCTGTTGTTGTTGTTGTTTCTTCATGACACAAAACTAAGTTAGATTTGTGCCCGGCTAAATCAGACCACCTCATACAAACCTTCGTTCGAAGTGTGAACCTTTAAATATTTCGTCAGGCACTAATGTAGCATAGAGTGGTTTCGAGGGATGGTGTTTCTCTTTAATGAACGGGCCATTGATGAGAACATTATCCATTACGCTATCCATCATAGATAAAACTACGTTCTTTATTGCCTGGCCTATTCGTTCTTTTCTGTTCATACTGCTCAGAATGTTAAATCAAAAACATATCGATAAGCTTTTTAGCCAAGTTGTAAGTACCTGAACCCCAAAAATAAAGCACCAAAGCATAAAACCCTCACCTTTCCCGCCAAACCCAATCCCCCCAGCCATTCACGTACCCCCATTTCCCATCCACGCTGACCCAAGCCAGGCCATCCCGGTAAGGCAGCACCGCATCGAACATGGGCTGGATGACCAGCCTGCCCGTGGTGTCCATAAAGCCCCATTTGTCATGGTGGTACTTCACCTGAGCGAGGCCCTCGGAAAATACGCCCGCATCTACAAAGCCCGGTTGTATGGCTTGCTTGCCCGTTTTATCAATAAACCCAAACTTGCCGTCCGTTTCCACCAGCGCCAGCCCCTCGCCAAAGTCCCCGGCGAAGTCGTATTGCGGGGGTATCGCAATTTCGCCCGTATTGCTCACGAAGCCGTATTTGCCATCTTGCACGGCCACGGCCATGCCGTCGAAAAACTCGCCGTTGGCATAATCGTCGAGGAGGTCGAACTGCGGCAAGAGAAGCAACTTGCCCGTTTTATCCACCAAACCCCAGCGGCCTTGGCGAACCACCACCGCCACATCGCCCTGAAACGGCTGACATTCATCGAAGAGCGGGTCAATCACCCACTCGCCGCTGCGGTTCACGTAGCCGGACACCTCGCCCTCACTGGCTGGGGCAAGGCCGCTCTGAAATTCACCCGCCCAATTGAACTGGGGCTGCACCACAAAAACGCCTGCCGTGTCAATGAACCCGAACTTGCCACCAATGGAAACCGGGGCTAGTCCCTCGCTAAAATCCCCTGCGTCACTGAACTGAATGGGAATGGCGATGCGGCCCTTTTCGTCTATGTAGCCCCATTTTTGCACCAGTTGTACATTGGCCAGCTGCTCCTCGAACAGCCCAACATAGCCAAAAAGATTGCGCAGCAACAGCCTGCCCTGGCTGTCAATCGGCACCATGCGGTCGTTGAAGCGCACCCTGGAAAAGCCGTTGTAAAAGTCCTCGGCCTCCATGTACTGCGGCTCGATGACCACCTCGCCGATGGCATCCATAAAGCCGAATTTTCCGTCTTCCCGTATTTTAAAAAGTGGTTTCTTCATGCAGGTACTGGTCGTAAAGCGGGCAAGATAGCAGGTTTTGAGGATTCGAGGATTTGAAGATGCGAGGATTTGACCAATACCCCATCAAATCCTCGCATCCTCAAATCCTCAATCAAGTCCGTCAATAAACTCCTTCCCGAACATCACCTCGAATTTGCCTGCTTCGATGTCGTTCAGGCGGCCTTGCTTGCTGCCGCCAAGGTTTTTGCTCAAAAATGCCTCTGTGATGGCCCAAAACGACACCCAAGATTCCGGCTTGCGGTAGTCGTGACCTTCTTCTGGGTAAAAAAAGTAGGTCACGTCCTTTTTGGCGGATTTCAGTTCCGATGCGAATTTATCGGACTGCTCCTGTGGCACCCGGTCGTCGAGGCTGCCCGTTGTGAGCAGAATCGGGTTGGCGATGCCTTTCAGGTAGGTCATGGGGGAATGTTTTTCTAACAAGGCCAAACCTTCATCCGTATTTGAGTCGCCGACCCGGGTGCGCCAAAGGTCGTTGTCAGCGAAGGGTAATTGGCAAAATGCAGGCAGGTCGCTGATGCCATACATCGATACCCCGCATTTGAATAGGTCGGGTGAAGCGGCCATGGCAAAATTGGTGGCATAACCACCATACGACCAGCCCCAAATACCGAGTCGGCTGCGGTTCGTAATGCCCTGCTTGATGGCCCAGGTCGCCACGTCCACGATGTCGTAGTGCATGGCCTCGCCCCACTGTTTGTCCCCAGCATCGGTCATGGCCTTGCCCAGCCCCGTCGTGCCCCGGAATTCCATGTTGATGACGACGTAGCCCCGGTTGGCGAGCAGTTGGAAATTGCGGTTGTGAAACCAGCTGTTCCAGTGTGTGACACCCGCCCAGGGGCCGCCATGCACGTAAATAATCGTTGGAAGTGGCGTCTTCGGTGTGCCGTCTCCCCGACTCATTCCGAAGGGAACATACACGTGTACGGGCAGTTTCATGCCGTCCCGAGTCGTCACTGTGTACGCCTTTCGGGTGGCGAGGTCGTAGTCATTGAGGTACTCGTAGTCATTAAAAAGTGGGGTTAGTTTTTGGGTTTTCCGGTCGTAGATAAAATAAGAAACTGGCCCGCCATCGAGCTTGCGCACCAACCAGGTGCTGTCGTTTTGGCTGGCGCCGGCGAAGCTCGTGCTTCCCTTCAGTTCTTTGTCCAAAAAATCAAAATCAGCCCGAACGCTCTCGTCCACGATGTGCCGACGGGTGTCGGCGTAGATAGCCACGACCGAGGTTGGGTTGCCGTCCAAGTCAAGCGTAAAAGCGGCAGGAAAAATATCGGCATCGGGGTCGCTGGCTAGTTCTGTCACTTCGCCTGTTTCAGTATTGATGGAAATGAGGGTGGATTTATCTTTGCCCGAATTGTCGGTAGCGTAAATGGCCTGACCGTCTTTGCTCACCGAAATGATTTTCGATACGCCACCGATGAAGTTATCGGGAGCAAATGGGTAGCTGATGACCTCCTTCCACTGTCCGTTGTGGCGTCGCAGCAGGGTGCGCACTTGGTTGGAATCATTGCGGAGCGCCGCCACCAAGCCGAAGTTTTCATCCAGAAAAACCTGCTCAAACCCATCCATGAGGGTGAGGCGCTTGGTGCTCCCGCTCAGGATGTCGAGGATGTACAGGCCACTTTGCGATGGTTCCACCGCCACGATGTCGGCGGCTATTTTGTTGGGGAAACGGGCGCTGGTATGCACCATTTTCAGTTTTTTGAAAGGAAAAAAATTCACCTTCCGCAGCTTGTTCGACGTCAATGAGGTACTGTAAAGTGTAAAACTGGTGTCCTGCTGCACAACCGCCAACAGACCGCCATCGTAGAGCATGTCCCAATTTGTCAACTTACCTTCAAAGCGCCTTTTCTTTTCGTGGAGTGGAAAATTCACCTTCAAATAGTACAGCGTACTGTCCGAGCCATCGGCTTTTTTTTGATAAAAAACCGAGCTGCCGTCCAGCGAGAGGCGCACGTTGTTCCGGGTTTTATCCTTGAAAAAAAGGGTGCGGGGAATCAGGTTGTCGGGGCTGGGACTTTGGGCAGACAGCGCAGTTGTAGGAAGCACGAAAACCAGCAGCAACAACCAACACGTGACGGGATATTTCATGTATGAGTTTGACTTTTTTGAAAAAATTTAGCGCAAAAGTAAGGAGTTGGCAGGGCAAAATGAGCAAACGCAGCAATCTTGTTTTTTGTATAAATCAGCCCGCCAACTTCCTTGCCACCAACTCATTCGTCGCCTTCGGCTCCGCCTTCCCCTTCGAGGCCCGCATCACCTCACCCATGAAAAAACCAATTAGGCCCTTCTTACCTTTGCGGTACTCCGCCACCTTGTCGGGGTTGGCGGCCAGCACCTCGTCCACGATTTTTTCCAGAAAATCAGCGTCCGAACTTTGAATCAAATTCATTGATTTTGCCAGTTCGAGCGGTGGGGTGGTGGGGTTCGCTACCAGTTCCGGGAAGAGCCGCTGGTAGGCGATGGAGGCGCTCACTTTGCCATCTTCGATGAGTTGGAGGAACGCTGACAGTTGCTCCGCTGAAACGGGAAAACCTTCGATGCCGCTCCCTGTTTCCGCCAGCCAAGGGCTTATTTTGTTGATAAAAAGATTGGCGGCGGATTTCCCGGCAATTCCCTGCGAGGCGCAGACCTTCACCGTTTTTTCAAAAAAAATGGCCGTTTCCCGCTCGTTCGTCAGCAGCCGAGCGTCGTTTTCCGATAAATCAAACTCATTGACAAACCGCTTGAAAAGCACCTGCGGCAGTTCCGGCAGCGTATCGGCCACCTCGTCCACCCACTGCTGCGTGAAGACCACGGGTGGCAGGTCGGGGTCGGGGAAGTAGCGGTAATCGTGGGCGCTTTCCTTGTCCCGCATGGGGGAGGTTTCGCCCGTGGCGGGGTTGAAATTGAGGGTGGAGCGCACGATTTCCACGCCACTTTCCAGCAAGTCCACCTGCCGTTTCACCTCAAATTCGATGGCCTGCCTTGCGAAGCGCATCGAGTTCACGTTCTTGATTTCGCAGCGCTCGCCGAGCAGCGTCTCGCCTTTTTTCCGCACGGAAACGTTCACGTCGCAGCGCATGGAGCCTTCCTGCATATTGCCGTCGGAGATGCCGAGGTAGCGAGCCAGTTGGCGCATGGCGGTCATGAAGGCGTCCACCTCTTCGCCGCTGCGCAGGTCGGGTTCGCTCACGATTTCGAGGAGCGGCACACCCGCCCGGTTCAGGTCAATCATCGAGTGGCGGGGGCTGAGGTCGTGGATGCTCTTCCCGGCGTCCTCCTCCATGTGCAGGTGGTGGATGCGCACCGTGCGGCGGTAGCCGTCCATCTGCAGTTCCATCGAGCCACCGACGCAGATGGGCAGGCGGTCTTGCGTGATTTGGTAGCCCTTCGGCAAATCGGTGTAGAAGTAGTTCTTCCGGTCGAACGCATTGCGCAAGCTAATGATGCTGCCGAGCGCCAAACCGAGGCGCACGGCGTACTCGACTTGCCGCTTGTTCAGCCGGGGCAAGGTGCCGGGATGCCCCAGCGAGATGGCGCTGACATGGGTGTTCGGTTCACCGCCGAAGCTGGCGTCGTCGCTGCAAAACGCCTTGCTTTGGGTGGCGAGTTGGAGGTGGATTTCGAGGCCGATGACGGGTTCGTATTGTTCGTAATTCATGAAAATAAAGTTTGGAAGGCTATTGAACGCCAAGATGGGGTCTCTGTTTCATTGCTTGATTCGGAATTAAGATTGCAATTTTTCCCGGAATTGCTGTTTGTCAATAATCTCAACCTTTGGAAATTCAATGGTTTTCAAGATTTGGAAATGCCTGTCGTCACTGACCAAAAATTGGGCATCGGCAGCAATGGCACAGTCCACAAACTTGTTGTCGTCAGGGTCGGCAGTGATGAGATTCCAGTGAAAATACCGATTTATGAAATGAACATTGGGCAGGGAAACAAGCAATTCGATAGCCGCACTTGCAATGGCTGGCCCATTTTTCCGGGCGATGATTTCTTCGTATTCCAGCAAAATATCGGGAGTGACGCAAACCTCATATTCCCCATTTAACAAAGCCAGAAACAAATCATGGTCAACAGATTTTTCGGGCAACATGACAAGCATGAGGTTGGTATCAATGACGACCTTCATGCCTTGGCCGCTTGTTGGCTGCGATAGGGTGTACGGTTATGCTCCTTGTACCATTGGTCAAGGGTGGCTTGCGTCCAACCCTTTTCTTCCCATTGGGCATTCATCATTTGTTGAAGGCGTTGGTAACGAAACTGCACCAGCATGGAGCGCAATTGCTCCAATTCTGCCTCGGTAAGTGGCTCAGACAACAGTTCCAGCAATGTCCTTTGTGCGTTATTCAATGAATTGGCCATGTGGCGGAATTTTTATTCAAAGTTAGCCATTTTTCCCCAAAACTGCCACAGAAGGCTTTGCGCTGCGTGGCGAGTTGGAGGTGTATTTCGAGGCCGAGTTACTGGCTCGTATTGTTCGTATTTTGTCATTGTTGCTGGATTGTTGTCGGTCTTTTACGAGTAAATGAAGCGATTGTTTGTGAGGGCAAATATGTTGAAAATATGTTTCAAGTATTCAATTGTCAGGAAATGCAGATGCGGGATGGGGTTCGGTAAAAAAAATACCGATTAATTTACTGGCTTCCTTGCCCATGTTGCTGGAATTTTTGACTTTTGTAAAAATTTTCGGCAATGCTTGGCAGGAACCTGAAATACCTACGCAGTCAAAAGAAGTTGTCGCAAGCGCAACTTGCTGTAATGGTAGGTATCAGTCGCCCAACTTTAGGGGAGTATGAAAATGAAAATTCAGACCCTCCAACTGGCGTTTTGAAAAAACTGGCAGCGGTTTTTCAAACAAGCCTTGACGAATTAGTTACCAATGACCTTGGTGCGCCACTTTTTCAAAAGGAGAAAAAAGCGGGCACAAGAATTATAGGAAATGGAGTTCGAGTCCTCACCGTAACACAGCACGATGATGAACGTGAAAACATCGAGTTTGTACCTTATCGAGCGTTTGCGGGGTATGCGACAAGCTATGCCGACCCCGAATTTGTATCAGAGCTACACCATTTCCATCTTCCGAAGCATGAACACGGAACATACCGGGCATTTGAAATCAAGGGCGATTCCATGCCACCTGTGGACGACGGCTTCATCGTGGTGGGAAAGTACGTTGAGGATTGGCGGGACTTGGCAACTGGAAAACGATACGTGTTTATCTTGCAGGAACAGGGCATTGTTTTCAAAAGAGTGGTTAGGGATAGCCGCCCTGGAAGGCTGATGCTCTTCTCCGACAACTCGGCATTCGGGCCATTTCCCGTCGAGGCGACAGAAATATGCGAGGCATGGGAAATGGTTTCCTACATTGCCTTTCCTAAAACTGCAACCAGTTACGACAACCTGATTTTTGACAGATTATTTGCCATCGAACAAAAAGTTGACGCCATTTCATCCGGTAAACCCCGCAAGGGCAATTGATTATGGGAGCTATCAGTAATGACATGGGTTTTCTCCACACCGTTGAGGTGTTTGGCAATGAATTGCCACCTTCGGCAATCAAGCTGCACCATGTTCGGGAGCTTAGAAAATGGAAGGACAATGGCGGCGTGGTAGTGGACGAGGCTTATTTTAGTGGGGAGTATCCTTCCGTTTATTACAAAAAGGTCAGCGATTTTCAAGAGCCACACGTCAAAGCAATCCTTGCAGCTCACAAAAAAATATGGAACCAAGGCAAGGTCACTTTCCTAGTGGTTGAAAGCGATGCGGAGTTCAGGGTTGTCAACTGCTCTGAAAAACCATTTGTTCCGTTTCAGCAAGGTAAAAGCCTTGACGACCTTACCCTGCTAAAAGGACGTCGTGACGATGCTGGAAAAATGCAGGAACTCAAAGCCGTTTTTGGCAAAATATCCATTGAATCAGGGCTTTTTTGGAAGGAAAAGAATTACGCCCAAAAAGTAAAATCAGACAAGCGGGTAGAAAAAGTCCTGGTTGAAAATATGAAAACAACACGCAGGGAACTGCGAAAAGAACTGCCACCGCCCATCATTCACAATTTGTTGCTGCGCTCCTTGTTCGTGCTATACCTTGAAGATAGGGGTGCCAACAATCCTGAATTTTACGCTGAATACCTGCCGGGAGCCAAATCCTATTTCGATATATTGAAAAGCCATGAGGCTACTTATCGTTTGTTCCAAAAATTGGACACCTCCTTCAATGGCAACCTAAGCCCCGTTACCGATGACGAAAAGAATGCCGTCAACGATGGGCATTTGCTGAAAATAAAGGAATGCTTCTGGTCGAAAATCCAGCAACATGGGCAATTGACACTTTTTGATTGGCGGATGTTCGATTTCAGCGTCATCCCCATCCAACTCATCAGCGAGATTTACGAGGACTTTTTGAGGGATGAAAAAGGGGAAGCGGAGCAATCAGCCAAAGGGGCATTTTATACCCCACACCCTTTGGCGGAGTTCATCATGAACGAGGTATTGCCCTATCCGTCAGAGGGTGACAATCGCTACAACTACAAAATCCTTGATCCGACCTGCGGCTCTGGCATTTTCCTCGTCGAAAGCCTCAACCGCCTGCTCGACCGCTGGGAGGCTGCACACGAGGGTACTGACGAAAAATTGACCTTTGAGAAAATCGAAGAAATCGTCTGCGACAATATCTTCGGCATCGAAGTGCAGTCGGAAGCCATCAAGGTGGCGGCGTTCAGCCTTTACCTCGCCATGCTGGATAGGCTCGACCCGAAGGTCCTGTGGGCTATCAAGAAATTCCCGTACCTGATACATGACCCAGATGAAGAAGATGCCGAAAAGCGGGGGAGTAATTTGTTCAGGATGGATAGCATTGAGAGCGGTCCATTTGAAAAAATAAAGTACGATTTTGTGGTTGGCAATCCACCTTTTGGCACAAAAGAATTGGAGGATAACGTCAAGGAGTATGTTCAAAACCTCGGCTTCGCCACGGAGACGGTACTTGCATTTTTGCACCGTGCAACCGTACTATGCCCAGAGGGAAAAATTGCGTTGATAGCAACCAGCAAAATCCTTTTCAATAATAAAAGTACCTACCAAAACTTCCGGCAATTCTTTTTCAATGAACTGGATGTGGAAAAAATCTACAATTTCTCCATCCTCCGCAAAGTGTCCATGGAGGAGGGAAGAAAGTACATCCCAAATGCCTCAGTGCCTATCAGCATATTTTTTTATTCAAAAAACAAACCCGTAAAATCACGAAAAAAACTTTTTTACTGCGCCCCAAAAACTGCTATTAAGAACCAATTGATTGACGGAATTGCCATTGACCCGACTGACATAAAGTATCTCCCAATGGAGGAGTGCAGGAAGCCTAATTCTAAGATTTGGAAGGTGGCAATGTATGGGACTGAGCGAGATTTTGATATGATGAAAGCGTTTGAACTTACACCTTCAATTGAAGAATTTGCAGATAAACGAAATTGGGATAGAGGAGCAGGATTTCGATTACCCTCTGAAAAATTTAAGAAAAAAACCGATTTAGAAATTAGGTTAGTACCCTATTTAGATGTAGATAAAGTTGACCGTTATCATACCCCAGAAAAGTTTTCAGAACCTTTCAATGAAATACTATTTAGATGGCTTGGCGACAAAGGCGCATATAAAGGGCCTCATGTGCTTTTAAAAGAAGGACAAAAAGATAATAAATTTTGCGCTTCATTTTTAGACTATAGTTGCTCATTTAAGGGTACTATTTATGGTATCCATTCAACTAATGAAAATGAACTTAAATTACTTACAGCATATCTAAACTCTTATCTTTCATCATATCTTATGTTCCTCACTTCAGTTGATTGGGGAATAGAAAGGCAAAGATTGATGCCAAACGAAATCCTCAGCCTCCCCGCCCTCTGCTTTGACCTGCCGGAAGCATCTAAAAACGCCATCGTCGGCTATATGGACGAAATCATCCAAGTCAAAAAGGAAGGCTTTTTTGGCGTTGACCAACAATTGGCAGAACTGGAGGATAAAATAGAAACCGCCCTGCTTGCAGGTTGCAACCTTTCCGACACCGAGAAAGTGCTAATAGAAGACTTGCTACGCTTCAGCTTGGGCGCTTTTCAGGACAAGGAAAACTCGGATGCTTACCACCCTTGCAACAGCACGGATTTGAACCAATACGCCAAATACCTGTGCAGTTCCATCAACCAATTCCTTGAAAACACGCCCAATTTATCGGCTTGGGCATCCGTATTTGAACTGACGCCCCGTTCCCCGCTCAACATCGTGGCACTCCGATTGAACAAAGCCAAAAAAGCGGGTGAAACCGAAATCCTGCCGGGCGCAACCATGCAACAGGCATTGAAGGATATCGAGGAATACACCTATCGCAAACATTCCGAAAGCATCTATTACCGCAAGTTCATCCGCTATCATAGCGGTGACACAATTTATATTGTAAAACCCAACGAAAAACGCTGCTGGTCTCGCTCCTTGGGGTTGAATGACGGGGACGAGATTATTGCAGAAATCCTCGAAAACGCAAATGCAAGATAACCTCGACCAAAATATTGCAACTGGTTTCCTATCGGCTTTTCATGACTGGTGCTACCAAGCCGTCATTGAGGGGTATCGGGAGATGGTGAAGGATACTACAGCGGGATTTTCGGAGTGGGATGAAGAAAACCTTACAGCAAGATTGAAAAAAGAGATGCTTGCATCGCCTGTTGTTAAGTCCAAAAAGATTGATATTGTTCGGGATTATTACATTGATGACGATGCGATTTTATCTGGCACAAAACCCGCTAAATCTGCCAGAAGGATTGATTTTAGGTTTTATTCAAAATGGACTTTTGAAAACGAATACGAATATTTTGCCGAAGCCAAGAACCTTTACCATGCCGATAGGCGGCGGCGTGGCGATGCCAATGAGTCAAAGAATTACTATATCAGTGATGGCATCCAACGATATGTAAGCGGTGCGTATCCTAATGGATTTATGCTTGGATATGTACTTCGAGGAGAAATAGAAAGTATTGTGAGCGACATTAATCAAATCATGGACAAGAAAATAATGCCGCCAAGTATAAGTATCGGTCATATCACCTCAAAATCAACGCTACATTCCCATCCGTTTTGCTATACTTCCACCAATACCATGAGCAATGGTGTTTTGGAATTGCGGCATATTTTTTTGAAATTTTAGGTTCAAACTCAAACTAACTTAGGATAGTTGCCTTGTATGGGGCAACTTAATTCTCGTACTTCCGAGAATATTAAAGCAAAATCCTCTGAGCATAAACCGCCATGCCCCCGCTGCAAACCTCAATCATCCAACTCCTCAATCTCCACCTCCGCAAAACTATCCACCTGCTGCTGGTTCTTCAAGAAATTGCACCAAGAACAGTTCGCCTCGCCACAGCCTTCGTAGAATTCCTGCCGCATGATTTTGCCGTAGGTGTCCACGATGAGGTTTTTCACGAAGGCCACATCTCCCGGCTCGAAGTGGATGCGCTTGTCGGTGAAAGCCCCTTTCGCATCGGGTTCGAGGTAGCTGATTTCGGCGCTGACGGCTAGGGCAGGGTTGTTCCGCCAGTTTTCGAAGAGGATTTTGTAGAAAACCAATTGTCGCCAATACGTACCACCGTAGATGGTTTCAGGTTTTTGGTTTTTGGGTTCTGGGAGGGCACTGCCAATTTCCGACTGTTGGACTGTCGGACTGTCGAACTGACTGCCAACTGCCAACTGTCGAACTGCCAACTCCATTTCAGGTCTTTTCAACTTTGCCGAGTCCTGATTCCCCGTTTTATAGTCCACGATGTGCGCCTCCAGCTCGTTTTTGCTGAAGTAATCAATGCGGTCAATAACACCCATGATGGGCACGCCTTCCACGATGACGTTTTTAAAAGATTGCTCCACCTTGCAGTTCTTCGTCCAGTCGTGTTGGTGCTTCGCAACATAGTCGTGAAGGTACTGCCTGCCCAGTGCCATGCGCCGCTCAAAGTCTTTTTTGCTGAAAAACCCCTGCTGGCGCTTCATCTCCTGTTCAAAAAACTGCACGAACTCTCCGGCAAAAGGGAACTGTCGTTTTTCCGGCACATTGCGCAGCATCTTTTCAAAACCCCGTCGCAGCGCATCGTGCATGGCCGTGCCGTAAAACGCTGCCTCGGTCGCCACCGCTGGGGCTCGCAGCACGTTTTCGTAGTAAAAACTCAGCGGGCAGCGCAGGAACTTGTTCAGCGACGACACGCTCAGCGTGAATTTTTCGAGCAGCACCTGCACCGCCTCCCGGTCGTGCGGCTCGATGCCCTTGGGCTTATTTTCCAGCAAAAGCGCTGCCTGCGTTTCCAGCAGTGCCGCTGGTGAAGCGCCGCTAGGCTGTGCCTCGCTGCCTGTTCCCTCCAATGTTTCCGCCACAAAAATGGCAGGGTTCAGCCCCTTTCCATCGTCGCCCTGCTCGGCGTAACTCATTTGCAGTGCCTCCTTCGCCCGTGTCATGGCTACATAAAACAGCCGCCGCCGAGCCTCCTCCTCATCCGCCTCGCCACTCAGCGTCAGCGTGTCCGGGAACGAAAACTGCTGGCCACCGCTGCGTTTGCTCGGTTCCCAGTTGTCCTTCACGCAGTCCAACAGGAACACCCGCCTGAATTCGAGACCCTTGGCGGAGTGGGAGGTGAGGAGTTGGATTGCGGATTGGGGATTGTGGATTTCGGATTGAGGGGGCGTGCTGGGGCCATTCCGCAATCCGTAATCCGAAATCCGCAATCCAATCCGGTTTGCGTCCATGCTTTTCAAAATCTCCAGCAGGCGGCTCAGGCTGAGGCGGGGGTTGCGCTCGGTTTCTTTTTCGAGGAAACTGGTGAAGGCAAACAGCACCTGCAAATGCTCCTGCCGCCCCAAAGGGGTAAACTGGTCGCCGTCCAAAATATTGCGGAGCAAACCGCTGAGGTTGATGACCCGCTCCACAAAGACCGGAAGGCTTAGGTTGGCGTATTGCGCCAGCATAAGTTCCAGAAAATCAGCCACTTGCAACAATGTTTCAGGTTGTTCCAGCCCTGCTTCTTTCAGTAATTTTGGGTTGGAAATGGTGCTCCGCAAATACAGTTCAACGGAGCGAACACCGGCACGGGGAGGCAGTTTTTCGCCGTCCGTCCAACCCTCGCCCTCGGCAGCGAGCCACATGCTGAGGCGGGCGAGGTCCTGCGGTTTTACCCCAAAAAAATCAAAATGCAGGATGCGGAACAGCCCCTGTTCGCCGCTGTACGGCTTGTGGAATTCATCGTGAAAATAGCCGAGCAGCAGCCGGAGGTTCTGGATGAGCGGCAGGTCGAGGGCGTTCACGGACTGGCGGGTCTGGTATGGGATACCTTTTTTGCCCAAAATCGCCATCAGGCGCTTGGCCTGTTTGTGCTTCGCAAAAATGACGGCCACCTCGTCGAGCGGGAAGCCCTCCTGCATCAGTTTTTCGAGCTGCTCCGCAATGGCCACCTCCTCCTGCAAGCGATTCGGGTAGCTTGTCACGACAGGGCGCAGCGCCAGTTCGGCGAACTCGGCATGGCGAGCGGTGAGGAGCTTGTTCAACCCCAAATCCTTGAGGCTGTTGAGGATGCGAATCTGGTTTTTGTCAATCAGTGTGCCCGAAGTGTCGAGGATATGTTGCGAGGAGCGGTAGTTTTCCGTGAGTACCACCACCTTCAGTTCGCCGTGGTAGGTGTGGTAAAAGTCAGAGATGTTCTTCAGCCTCGCCCCCTGAAACTCGTAAATGCTCTGGTCGTCGTCGCCGACGATGAAGACGTTGGGGGCTTCCCAAAACTCGGTCAGGCGGCTCAGGATTTCGTTTTGGGCGCCGTTGGTGTCCTGGTACTCGTCGAGCAGGAAGTAGAGGTACTGTTCCTGGTAGCGGGCGAGCAGGCTGGGCTGCTCTTGGAATGCCCGCAGCACCCAGAGAATCATGTCCTCGTAGTCGTAGCGGCGGGCGTCGTGCATCAGTTTTTCGTAGCGGTCAAAAAGCTGAACGGCGCTGCGCAGGCGCTCCATTTTCAGTTGCTCACCCTCGATGGCTGCGGTTTTGAGGTCGCCTTTTTTCCAGTTCCCCCGGTTTTGCTGGTAAATGAATTCCTTGCGGGTGGGCAGGTCGAGGAGGTACTCGTCAATCTTTTTTTCGATAAAACCCACCGTCCAGTTCTCCGATTTCATCTGGCGGAAAAGGTTCTGGAGGTGGTTTTCGTAAAAATAACCGTCTGACCGCCCCCGGCGCAGTGGGTGCTCCCACGGCAGTTCATCGAGCAGCTTTCGGCTGATTTCCACCCGTTCGAGGTCGCTGAGCGGCTCCAGTTCCCGGCGGCCAAAGCGGTCGAGGTTGTCCTGGATGATGGTGTTGCAAAATGAGTGAAAAGTGAAAATATGCACTTTGTGGGCATCCGGCCCGATGAGCGAGAGCAGCCGCTGGCGCATGGCCTGCACCCCTGCGTCGGTGAAGGTGAGGCAAAGGATGTTGTGCGGCTGTGCGTCCGTTTTCAGCAAAATATTGCCAATGCGAGCGGCGAGGATATGGGTTTTGCCAGTACCCGGCCCGGCGATGACCAGTACGGGGCCTTCGATGGCGTCCACGGCTTCCCGTTGCGCCGGGTTGAGGCGCTCCAATTCGTGAAGGAAGGTTTCGTTGTAGGTATGGATGGTCATTGCGGAGCAAATGTAGGAAACTGCTTGCGTTTCGGTACTCGCCGCTCTTGTCATTGTGAAACAAGCCGTGCTCGCTGCACTTGCCCTTTAGCCGTGGACGGATTGCTTCGCAATGACAAAGGCGGCGCACAGCGTGACGCATACCGAGATAGGGACGGATTGCTTCGCAAAAAAAATGATGACGAGCGCCGAAAGCATTGATTATTTGCCAAGGGCTTTCGAAATATCTTTCAATACTTTTTTGCCCCTCGACCGCATTCCGGCCGTGCCGTGCGGCATCAGGTCTTCGATGGTGAGCCGCAATTCTTCGAGCAAGTCAGGCTCATTTTTGCAGAGGTTGAACAGGGCGCTCATGGAAAAAACACGCACGGCCACCGTCTCCTTTGGGTTGGCTACGAACTGGAAAAGGATGTCCACAGCCTCACCGATTAGAGCTTCCGGTATGGGCAAGAATTCCAAGATTTTGGCGGTATTGCGTTTGACGGCGTCGTGGATGTGCGTATTGCGTAGGTTTTTTACCAAACTTTCAAGGTGGGGGTACGCAAGGTGGGGATGTTGTTCCACACAGAAGCTCATCACCCATGCGGCTCGTTGCGCCGCTTTAAGCTCGTTGCAAAGCACCAAACTCATCAACTCATCAAAGGCGGCCTGGTCGTCGCCGATGTTGCGGACGATACGCATGGTCTGCGCTTTGGAATGCTCTTGAAGAATTTCGTCACGGAGGGAAGGCATGGATTCATTGTTTCATGGTTGCATGGATTCATGGTTGCATGGATTCATGGTTGCATGGATTCATGGTTGCATGGATTCATTACTTCATTGCAATAAAGGCAGTCAGGTGGTTAAGTAGGGTCTCCCTGTAAAAGGCTAAGATGTTGCAAATCAACATTTCAGCCTTTATTTTTTTTCAGGAAAGCGCCCCGGAAAGCACAGGAAGCACTAAATTCGGTGCGCAAACAATATTCGTTCACCAAAGGTAGCCAAACAAGATTTTGCAGGCCTCACTTTTTCCCGCCTACGTTGACCACCGGCTCCAGGTTTTTATCCGCACAGAGTTGGGGCAGCTATGCCAGGCAATCCCGTTCAAGGGCATGGTGGGCCGCTGGCGCAAGTCCCTGGCGCTGAACGGCGATTGGGGACAGTTGCAGGACATCCTCGTCCCGCACTGGAAAGGGCACCTGGGCCAGACGCACGTGCGCATGGACGGCGCCACCGTTTTTGAGAGCCGCATCAAGCACCCCGCCGACCAAAAGCTGCTGTGGGACTGCATCGAATTGGTGTGGGGGGAACTGCTGGCGCT
>JAIPBL010000064.1 GCA_021739645.1 Saprospiraceae bacterium
CCGCCACTTTTCCACTTGAGTCTTAGAAGAAACGAATATGAAGAACTTGACCGACGACCGTTTTCAGTAATGGAATAAAGACTTAAATCGGTTTTTGGGATGGCCTCTCTCCACTGAGTGTTGGAGGGGGGCTTTTTTTATGGGGTTATGTAAATACGGGTTTGAAACATTGTTTGCAGTGCCGTTAGGCACGAAATGCTGGTAGTAATCAGCCGAATTGGGAGCAAGCGTGCCGTAGGTACGCTAAATCTAGTGGGGCTAGTTGTGTACCTACGGCACACATGGCCGTGGTTGATTCATTTGCTACCGACATTTTGTGCCTAACGGCACATTTTGATACCTCATTTGTGGCTTTAAAAATATCCTGTAGCACACTGCGACAGGGTATTTTTTTCGATAGATATATTAAAAAAATAAAACAGGCATGATTTTTACTATTTGTTAGGTAGGAACATACAAGGGCTGAAAACTGAGCCTTCCTCAAAAGAGAAAACAGACACATTCACAACACTTCTATTTAGCTTTTCCTTTTCCAAACTTCACACTGACAAGAAAATAAGGCTGTAGCACTGGCTACTTTTGAGAACACCTACACACAACACCTGGTGGGGAGCACTATTCGTATTTGAGAAGACTACCATTTTCCCTTCCTTAACATTCAGCGATACAGGCTTTATCGCAAGGTTCTCCAATTGTAGTTCTGTTCTAAATGAGCTAAAAATCTGATGGTCAGTATTTTATGCTAAATACTTACAATTTCAATAGCTGTGAGGGTAGATTCTATTGCCAGAATTTGACTGACCAGCAGGAAGCATATAATCCAGATTCGTTAACAAATTTTAATTCAATGAAACAGAACAAATTCTCCCGATTAGGCACACTGTGGACTTTCTTAATCGTCCTTTTTGCCCAAATCACAGCCCACGCTGGGCTAATTACTTGCGGTGACAATATAAATTTGTCGCCAGGCACAAACTGTATGGTAACAGTAGATGCTAATTTTGTCATCACTACCTCAGATTGTACCGGGCCTTACCTTCTAACGGCAAAAGATCTGCTTGGAAACATCATTGCCTCAGGTATCGGCTCCATCAGCTTCGACGCTACGATGCACCTCGGTACCATAATCTCCATTGAGGTCATGGACATTCCATCGGGTACAGCCTGCGAGAGCAATTATGATGTTTACGATGGCTCAAACCCGATTATCAATTGCCCGACAGACACTGTCAGCTGTACTGCTTCATTGGACACCGCTGACTTAAAACCAGTCGTGTACAGTGACAATTGCGGCATTGATACCTTGTTCTTCCATGATGACACCACGTTGTTTGATTGCAATTTTATTCCTTCCACTTTCATTTCAAGTGTAAACAGAAATTGGACGGTGCGGGATATTTATGGGAATGAAGCATCGTGTACCCAGAATATCTATCTTTTACGCCCTGATACTTCGATGGTCCAGATGCCTGCCGATATTACCATCAATTGTACAGCTTCAACTGACCCAGACTCCACAGGGCGGCCAACGATTGATGGGCGACCGCTTTACAACAACGGTCTTTGCAACATGTTTGTCTCCTACACCGACCTGGAAATACCCTCGGATTGTGGGACGAGACCAATCTTGAGGACATGGGTGGTCAGCGATAATTGCATCATTTCGGATATAAAAATAGCGACCCAGGTTATCTTGCTCCAAGACATAGAACCGCCAGTATTTACAGGCTGTGGTGACTCACTTTTTTACCAAACAGATTTTGAGTTTTGCCATACTGATATTGTGTTGGATATGCCGGATGTGACGGACAATTGCAGTGAATTTGAGGTGCAAGCCAGTATTCCGGGTTTTCCAGTGACTACTAATTTCACCTTCCAAGATGTTCCAAAGGGAATGCGCTTGGTGACATTTATTGCAACGGACAGTTGCGGCAATATCTCGGCGCCTTGTACCAAGAAGATATTTGTCATTGACAACGAGACGCCAACGGCTATTTGCAAAAATTTCCCCATCGTTTCATTGCCCAACAATGGTACGGTAAATGTGCTGGCCAGTGTTTTCAACGCAGGTAGCCACGACAACTGCCCCGGCCCGTTGGTGTTCACTGGCAGTCGGGATGGATTGCCGTTTACGCCGACCGTTAATTTCAATTGTGCCGATGCAGGTGACACTATCATGGTCACCATACTGGTGGCGGAAGGGGGAAATCTCTCGTCTTCCACCCCTTGCATGGTGCAGGTGGTGGTGCAGGATAAAATCCCGCCGGGCATTTCTTGCCCAGGCCCGCTGACCATCCAGTGTACGGCGGACTATTCTAACCTATCAGTGTTCGGCAGCCCTTTTGTGTACGACCCATGCGGGTATATTCTTGAAGTGGATTCAACGATTGATATCCAAAACTGTGGCGTTGGCACCATCATCCGGGAGTTCACCGCAACGGATTCCAGTGGCAACAGCAGCAGTTGCACGCAGGTGATTTCGGTGATTAACTCAACGCCCTACAACGGCCAGGGCATCGTTTGGCCATTGGACACGATGTTTGTGAATTATTGCGCTGGCCCGGCGAACCTCGGCCCTGGCAACCTCCCCGCACCGTACAATTTTCCGCAAACACCAACGTCCAGTTGCGCCATGCTGGCCGTGAACTACGTTGACCAGTTTTTCAATATTTCCTCCCCGGCATGCTACAAAATCGTGCGCACCTGGAAGGTGATTGACTGGTGTCAGTACAACCCATCCAACCCCACAGTGGGTGCCTGGACAAGCCAGCAAATAATAGCAGTGGTGGACAACATAGCCCCGGTCATCACATATTGTCCAAGCGATACGATTGTAAGCGTGGGGGCGGACTGCAACCTTGCAAACGCAGTTTTCATTCCGGTGACAGCGACGGATTGCAGCCCAAGCATTGCGATTACCAACAATTCGCTATATGCCACAAGTGGCGCCAATGCCAGCGGCCAATACCCACAGGGCCAGTACCACATCGTCTTCACGGCGAAGGACGGCTGCGGGAACAAATCAAACTGTGCCTTCAACCTGACGGTGACCGACCTAAAAAAACCAACGCCATACTGCAACACGGGCATCGTCACCGAGCTGCAAGCGATGGGGGGGCAAATCATGGCATCTGTTCAAGCGGGACAGTTCAACGACAATAGCTTCGACAACTGCACCGCTAAGGCCAACTTGGCGTACACCATCCGTCTCGTGGGAGACCCCAACCCGCCGAGTAACGGGCTGGTCTTCGATTGCGATGACATCGGACAATACCAAGTAGAGGTTTGGGTGACAGACCTGGCTGGAAACAGCGACTTCTGTGTGACCAACGTCTTTATTCAAGACAATATGGACCTCTGTCCTTTTATGGACGATACGCTGGTAGTCAATCTGACTTCGATAGGTGGTTATGTCGAGTCCATGATGGGTGATGAGATGCCACAGGTGGAAGTTTCTGCTGCAAATACAGGCATGATGGCCGAAACAGATGTCACTGGCATTTATCAAATCAACGGCCTGCAACCGGGCGGGAATTATGTCGTTGCTCCGCAAAAAGACGTGTCGCCACTCAACGGCGTCACCAGCTTCGACCTATTGCTGATGACCAGCCACGTGCTCGGTACCGTGCCGTTTACTTCGCCCTACAAACTCATCGCTGCCGATGCCAACCGGAGCGGGATGGTGACCACGATGGATATCATCGAGGTGCGAAAACTGATTTTGCACATCACTGACCATTTTCAGAACAACACCTCTTGGCGGTTTGTGCCAAAGAGCTACGTGTTCCCGAACCCAGCCAACCCGTTCACGCCTGCGTTCCCAGAGGCACTGCACCTGACGGTTGGTCAACAAATGCCGAATGCGGATTTTGTGGGGATAAAAATCGGTGACGTGAACGGCAACGCCATCCCTGGCTTCACTGGTGGCGGCACCGAGGAGCGCACCAACGCCGTCCTACCCTTCGTGACCGAGGACCGAGACCTCGTGGTGGGCGAAGAAATCACCGTTCCGATAAAAATAACGACCGCAAGCGACTTGCTTGCCATACAATTTACATTAGAATTTATAGACGATCTGGAATTGCGGGGCTATGAAAAGGGCGCACTGCCATCACTCGGCGATGATGCCTTCGGCAAAACGCTGCTCGGGCAGGGAGTTCTCACGACAGTTTGGTTCAACCCGGACCCGGCTGCCCTGAAAAAGGACGACGCCCTTTTCAACCTCCGTTTTTTGGTGAAAAAGCCGGGCCGCCTGAGCGAAATGCTCTCGATGACCGCCCGCTACACCGATGCCCTGGCCTACCAGACCGATGGTCAGCCTGTGCTGCCAGTGCTTGAATTCTTGAATCCGAAGGGAGAACTGACCAGCGCCGGGTTCCAGTTGTACCAGAACCAGCCGAACCCGTTCAAGGAATCGACCAGCATCGGCTTCACACTGCCGGAGCGGGCCGACGCCAAGCTGACCATCTACGATACAGGTGGACGGGTGCTGAAGACTTTCCAAGGCAGCTACGACAAGGGTTACAACGAAGTGACCGTCGAGCGCTCCGACCTGAAATCGGGTGGGGTGGTGTTCTACAAGTTGGAAACGCCGTCACACAATGCCGTGCGGAAAATGGTGCTGCTGCAAT
Source organism: Saprospiraceae bacterium (assembly GCA_021739645.1). Taxonomy (GTDB): domain Bacteria; phylum Bacteroidota; class Bacteroidia; order Chitinophagales; family Saprospiraceae; genus UBA6168. The sequence continues at coordinate 4,632 of JAIPBL010000064.1, forward strand.
AATTCGAAATTGTTTGAAATCAACATATAAGTTTCGCCCCCCTGACGGTTTTCGCCAGGGGGGCTTTTTTTAGTGAAAAATGGCCATTCTCAACCAGAATGTTTTATTTGAAAACACCAAGATTGCTTCCCTTAGATTCAATGCACGACGAGACGACTTGGTACCGGTGAGAAAGGACTTCCCAAATTGCGGAGTAAGTTAGGCCGCAACTTCAAGTTGCGACCTAACTTGAGCATGAAATGCTCTGTTTTGTGAAAGGTATTTTATCAGGCAACTTGGCACCTAATCCTTCACCTTCCCCAGCACCCAACCTATCGCACCGCCTGCCACCGCAAAACGGACAGCGAAAGTGAGGGCATAGTAGAATATGCCGTTCACATTGGCGAGAGTAGTCACACCGTACATCCACATGCCGAAAGTCATTCCGATGAGGAACCCAAGCCAGGCACCTGGCCAAAGGCCGCCTTTAAAGGTGGAGATGTTTGCCCACTTGCTGAAAATCAGGGTCATTAGCAGTCCGTAGCCGATTTCCATGAGGATGATGACAGGGAACAGTGGTGGGTTCCTTGCGCCAGCCGCTGCTCCTTCTCCATCGATAAAGGAGGGGTCGTTTTGGAAAATGATGATGTAAATAAGGTAACCGGTGATGAACAATGCGGCACCGCCCGCCAATGCGCCTAAGATTTGCTTTTTCAAGTTAAGTTGATTTTAAGATATGAAAGTTGAAAAGTGAATTTTATGGTGAAAACAGCGTAGCAATTTTGCTGGTATATTTCCCCTCGCTTCTTAATGCGAATAACGGGTTGAAATGTGCCTTATCCCGATAGCTATCGGGACAAAATGTCGGTAGAAATGGGTTGAAATGTCAGATTAGCGTGCCGTAGGTACGCCACAAGCCCACGAAAAGTAACGTACCTACGGCACGCAAGTCGTCGGTTCAACATTTCTACTACCAACATTTCGTGCCTAACGGCACTTTTTCCACTAGTTGAACCCGTTATCCGCATTATTATAAAAATCAGCGTCTTTCAGCGTCGAAAATCATGCTTCAATTTTTCTCTTAGCACCCGTAAATAGTTCAAAACATAAATGCCTAATTCACCCGCCCCTGCTCCTCTGCCGAGCCTGTTTCCCGCTTCCTGTTTCCTTTGACCTTATTGCTGCCAAAGTTGCGGGAATAGGATAGCCGGACGGCTCTTTCCGCAAACCTGAAAGCTCCTTTGTACTCGAAACCAAGCGTTGGATCAGTGGTGTATGATTCAAAATCGAAAGTCTTTAGAATGTCGTTTACGTTTAGGCTAAGTCTCCCATTGTTGCCGCCGAGGTTTTTTTGTAAACCAGCGTTTAATGCCCCAGTTGCTTTACTTTTGAGAAAACCCCGCTGGCCAGGCGACCTATAATTCCCTGAAATTTCAAGGGTGAAATTTTTGGGCAACTTGAAGGTTTGAACCGAGTTTATTCTGAAACTCTTTTGCTCGTTCGTCAAAAACCTACCTTCAAACCTGCTCCTGTCCTGTTGCCATAAAGCCATGAAATTGTTTTGCATTTGCCACCACTTCGCCACCTCCACCGGGAAAGACAAGGTGGCCGAAACTCCCTGTGAATAGTCAAGGTTTTCAGTGGTGTTCACTTGCTTATTGGTGGCCGGGTCAACAGATGGCTGACCTCGTGTAATAGCCTCGTCCTCGAAACTGTATTGGAGGGAAAACAGAACGGTTTTGAACCTGTAATCTGCTTTCACTGCATCCGTGATGGCGGGTTGTAGCCTAATGTTTCCAGTGGCGTAAGTAGTCGGATCCGCAAAAATTATCCAAGGAGCCAACTGCGTGAAATCAGGACGGCTGATGCGGCGACTATAAGAGAATTGAACTTTATTGTTGTCATTAATGGCACGTGAAAGAAAGAAGCTGGGGAAAAATCGCCCATAGTTTCTATCCACGATGTCTGGCTCATCGGCACTGCCGAGGTTGGATTGGGTATGCTCGTAACGCAGCCCGAATTTCAGGTCGGTTTTCTCATCCAATTTCATGCTAAGCGCAGAGTAGGCGGCCAGTATGTCTTCGTTCAGTTTATAATCTGCGGTAAAATCTTGGTCTATTTCCCAACCCTGAGGCCCGAGCATTTGCAGGCTGATATTGTTGTTAAAACTGGAAAAAGCACCTTTTACGCCGACTTCCAGCACCGTATTTTCTCCAATATTATTGACATAATCTGCCTTACCCACCGTAAATCGGATGGGGGTTTCTTTTCCCGAACTTAGCTCCTCTGACTTAGTGATATTGTCATTGCCATCGTAGTATTTGATGTGGTAGTCAGTGGGTTGGTCTTGGTGGTAATAGGCGTAGTCAAGGTCTAAGTTGAGCGTTTGTTTTTTTGTGAATTTGTGTTGGAGGTTGAGGTTCCCCAGGTAATTGTTCCAAAGGTTTACCTCGTCAATAATCATTTCTTGATTGCTTGCTAAAACGCCGGATTCTTTCACCCTGATATCGTTGAACGCATCCATCGTCCAGTCTCTTTGCGACCAGGTAGCCAAGGCGCCAATGATAGTCTTTTCACTCAATTGGAAGTCTGCACCAAATCGCAGGTTGTGGTTGATCGTCAAGGTAGGGTCACGGTAGCTTGTACTGCTGGTCTCCGTCGGAACACCCTGAAAATCAATGCTTCGGTAATTTCCAAACCGCTGGACAGAGCGATCGTAAGCATAGGAGTAGTCACCAAAGAGATTGACCTTGTTTTTTCGGTAATTGAGGTTGAGTCCGCCGCCAAATTTTTCGTGAACGCCATAACCGGCATTCAGGGAAAAAGAGCCGTTGGTGCCCTCGTCCGGGTTTTGTTTCATCACGATGTTGATGAAACCAGCATTGCCTTCCGCATCAAAATTGGAGGGAGGCGTGGTAATTAGTTCAATCGAATTGATGTTGTCAGCGTTCATGCCTTCCAGCATCTGCACAACGGCATCGCTCGACATCCGGCTGATTTTTCCGTTAATCATTACCACCACGCCGTTCTTTCCAGCCATGGATATGCTGCCATTCAAACGGTCAACGATGACACCCGGCGAACGCTCCAAGACCTCCAGCGCATTCGACCCGGCAGCGGTGACCGAGTTGGCAACATTCACCACCATCCGGTCAATTTTCTGCTCGAATAGTGCCTTTTTTGCCACCACTTCCACCGTTTTGAGTTGCTCCACATCCTTACTGACCGTGATGGTGCTCAGGTCTTTCGTATCACTCCCGTTCAAGGTAAATGGCTTTGAATATGCGGTGGCATATCCGACCATCGTGACCGAAAGCAGATAGTCGCCAGCCTGTACATTTGAGAAGGAATATTTGCCGTCAATATCCGTGACTTCACCTTTTACGAGCGTGGAATCCGTGCTTCGCAAAAGGAGCACATTGGCGAATGGGAGAGGGTTGCCTGTATCCTCGATGACGTTTCCGGTGATGATGCCTCCGGAACAAAAAGCAGCAGTTCCAAAAAGGCATAAGATGGTCAGGATGGCCAGGGGACAAATTGTATTTTTCATGGTCAAACTATTTTGTTGAAACCAAATAAAATTAGACTGCAAAAGTGAGTCAAGTGGGTTTCAATTATCCGGACTCATATTGCATTGGGTAGCACACATTGTTCATTCGGAGAACATGAGTCGTCCCGAAAGTATTAAATCCTCTTTCCTGCCTGTCGTGGCAAGTTTAATAATGCTGGATTACCAAAACCTGTATGCGTCAACCAAATTTCTCCACCAATCCCATTCGTGAATGGACGTAAAAAGAATGGCAATAAAAGAGAACAATGCCATCAAAATCAGATAGGGTAAATAAACCTTTCCCTTTTTATAATCAATCAGTATCAAAATGAATATCAGGATAATACTGATGGAATAGGTTAGCGATGCATTTTGGGACAGGCTTACACCATCAAAACCAATAACCCTTATCAATCCAGGTACTAAGGCAAAAAAGACAGTTGAAATCATATACCTCGAATGCAGGTGTATATTCTTCCGGTGATAGTAAGCAAGTGCCACGAAAACCAAAAAGCCACTGGAAAGAACGATTGAACTGAAAGCAAACTGATATTCTGCATTTGTGCCATCCTCATTGAAGGTGACCATTAACATGTGGTCAATAATCAGTAGTGAGCCGATGAATACCCAAAAGGCAATGATTAGGGATATCAACCCAACCATGCGGTGAACCTTGATTTTGCCAATATTGAACAACAACGGCTGTACAATCAATACCATTATCCACAAAACGGCAGGCAATGCATGAAAATGGAATATTGATTCATTCTCAAAAAATGGCTTGAAATAAGAGGGGGTAAACCCAATAATTACTGTTAGGAAAACTACGGCTAGGAAAATAGTAATGCTTCTATAATAGATGGTCATGGCTGTTTTTGTTGTGATTAAAGTGACCGGGTGACTCGCAGTCACTTGGTCACTTTTAATTTCTACCCCAGCTTCGGCGCCACCACCGGCGCCATCGGCTGGGTTTTCGAAGTGCTGTGCAGCGTGACGCTGTTCACCGAGCCGTCGCCATTGCGGTTGAACACGAGGCGGCAATCAATGGAAGTGGCCAAAAACTCGTCCTTGCCCTGTGGCTTCAATTCCACGGTGGCATACCCCGACATATCGAGGTAAAGCTGTTGGCCATCCAGGTGGACGATGACTTCCTCGTTGGGGGTTCTGTTAGGCAGGCTCATATTGTATTTCCCGGCACATGCGCTGAGGGCAGCCAACCGCTCTTCGGCAGTGGGCACCTTTTTTAGCTTCACCTCAAAACTGAAAACTGGGATATTGCCTTCCTCCCGCACCGGGCTGAGGATGAATTGCGCCCGCTCTTCCTCCGGCAGTTCGGCTATCACCGAATCTGTTTTGTTCAGTTCTTCCCCTTCGAAGTACAGTTGGGTGACGATTTCGTGGTAGCCCCGCCGGGAGACCTTGAAGTGGATATGCGGGGTGCGCCAATTCGCCACCACGTTCGGGTCGTCGAAAGCATAAGCGCCAGGCTTGATGGTTTTGAAACCATAACTGCCCTCGGCGCTGGTCGTCATTTCGCCCCAGCCCTCGAAATTGGGGTCAAGTGGGATTGGGTTTTTGGCGTCACCTTCGTGGGAGTAGCGGCCACCGTGGTTGGCCTGCCAGATTTCGACCAGGGCTTTTTCAACTGGCTGACATTCCTCGTCGAGGATGCGGCCCCGGACGAACATGACCTGGCCTTTCGCTTGGCCTTCTTTGCCTTGGATGGTGGTCAGGTCCACGTCGCCATCACCGTTTTTTATATGCGGGTAAAATGGGCCAAGGGTCTGGTCGGGCGTGACTTTGCAATTGGAAGCGGCATCGGTCGCCGGGGCTGTTTCGCCGTTGGTATTGTTGCAGCCGATGGCGGTGGTGAGGATGCCGGCGGTAGTTCCAAGCCCAAGCCGGAGAAAGCGGCGGCGGTCGTTGTTTTTTGATTTCATGACTCGGTGATTTTAATAAATGAAAATTGAACCATTGGGCCCATCACAATTAATTTTTCTATCTTTCTCCTCCTTATCTTTCCGGGCACCGTAGTTTTTTTTGGGCATTCTCAAAGGACGAACCTCCGAACAGAATAACTGCGTCTGCCCAAGCAACTGCCGCTGCAAGACAGATTGGATCGCCATTACAGGTCCGCTGCATTTCTACAAGGAACAGCCCATCACAATAAATTTTTCCTTTCTTCTCCTTCTCTTCCTTATTCCACGGAAGAGCGTAACAAAGGTCATGTATCACACAAGGCTGGAAAAACTTATCTTTATAGGATTTAGAGACAGTATCATATAAAGGCGCACTGCAACCATCTGTGGACCATACTTTATTCATCTCGCTCGCCTTGCACAAAGCAATGGATGGGCCATTTATTTCCAGGAAATCATCCACATACGTCCAGTTGACTTTGCAGGTAGAATCCGACACCTTAAATACTCCCCACATCTGGTTAGAATTCCATTCAATCGTTGGGTAGTAATCCTTCGACAATAGATTTATAGGTGTTTTTTTTGCTATAGCTTCCTTGTCCCCCTCTACCGCAAAGAAAGTAGCAGAATACTGCCTTACACCATCCTCAATGCAAAAGTCTTTTTGTGGGGTTTCCCAACGGGGATTACATGACGCATCTTCGATGTCCCATTCACCCCACATACCGCCGACGCCCTGATTGTTGGTGCGTTTTGGCGGCCCCTGGTTGACACCATTGATTACGATGAATGTACTCTTAGCGGCTGCTTCCCAGCCCATGCCCGCGTCGGTAGAAAGGCGGGCGGAGTACTGTACAATGCCGGGGCTGATGCAGTTGTCTTTCTTGGGTGCTCCCCATGTAGGGAGGCATGAGTTGTCGTTGATGTCCCATTCGCCCCACATGCCGCCGACGCCCAAGTTTTTGGTGCGTTTTGGTGGTCCCTGGCTGACGCCGTTGATCGTGATGGGGGTGCTTTTGGCTGCTGCTTCCCAGCCCATGCCCGCATCGGTAGAAAGGCGGGCGGAGTACTGTACAATGCCCATTCCTTTGCATCCATCATTTTTGGCTGTCTGCCACTTGGGTACACAGGCATCGTCCTTAATGTCCCATTCGCCCCACATACCTCCGGCGCCCTGATTGTTGGTGCGTTTCGGCGGGCCCTGGTTGACACCATTTATTGTGATGGGGGTGCTTTTGGCTGCTGCTTCCCAGCCCATGCCCGCGTCGGTAGAAAGGCGGGCGGAGTACCGTACAATGCCGGGGCTGATGCAGTTGTCTTTCTTGGGTGCTCCCCATGTAGGGAGGCATGAGTTGTCGTTGATGTCCCATTCGCCCCACATGCCGCCGACGCCCTGATTGTTGGTGCGTTTCGGCGGGCCCTGGTTGACACCATTTATTGTGATGGGGGTGCGTTTAGCGGCGAGGTCCCAGCCTATCCCAGCATCTGAAGCCAATCGGGCAGAGTAGGTTGCCCTACCGCTGCCGATACAGCGATCTTTCTTGGCAGCACCCCACTTTGGCATGCAGGAGTTGTCGTTAATATCCCATTCGCCCCACATTCCGCCCAAACCCTGATTGCTGGTTCTATCGGGCGTTCCCTGGTTAACACCGTTAATGACAATGGAGGTGGTATTGGCGGCATTTTCCCAACCTTTCCCGGCGTCATTAGCCAATCGCGCAGAGTAGGTGGCTCGGCCGGGTTGGATGCAGCGGTCCTTTTTTGGAGCGCCCCAAGACTGGGCAGAGAGGGAGAAGCTGAAGAGCGTTGCACATAAGAAATAAACGGTTTTGAGAAAGAAGCTCCTTTCTCCAGTTAGCCGTAAACGGCGAGGTGATTCAGGCAAATAACGATCGTTTTTACTTGCCGGTTTTTGGTGAACGCTACTAAAGTGTACCATGATGAAACGTTGTTTATAGGTTTTAATTCAAACTCCCCGAAAAGTATTTTCAGGAACACCACAAATGTACAGGCAAACCCCTCCCAACCACCCGCACCCAATTCGCAAACAACTGGACAGGATTCGCAAATGGCAAAAAAAGATAGGACTGTTTTTGCAAAGTAGTAAAAAAGTAGAATGCAACCAGTTGAAAGTCAATCAGTTGCGATACTCGCTCGGCGCTTTCCCAAATTCCTTGTGAAAAGCCCTCGAAAAATAATTCGGGTCATTGAAACCGACCGAGTAGGCAATTTCGGAGATGTTCAGTTCGGTGCTTTCGAGCATTTCCTTGGCCCTGTGCAGGCGTATTTTTCGGATGAAAGCATTGGGAGGCTCGCCCGTGAGGGCATTCATTTTTCGGTATAGCTGCGATTGGCTCAGGTGGACGGCACGGCTGAGTTCTTCAGCGCCGAGGTCAGCCTTGTCGAGGTGCTCCATGACCGTGTTTTGGAGCTTCTGGAGGAAGCGGTCGTCGAGGGTGGGTTCGGCAGGAGAGGGCGCAGAAATGACATTTTTTGAAAAAATGTCATTTCTCATCCCGGCATATCGCAATTGCAGCGCCCGCCGCAGTTCCAGCAGTTTTTCCAGCCGCACGTACAGCTCCTCCTTGTTGAACGGCTTCATCAAATAGGCATCGGCCCCTTTGCGAAGGCCCGTGATGCGGTCGGAGGCTTCCGCCTTTGCCGTCAGCAAGATGATGGGGATGTGGCTGGTGCGCTCGTCGTGCTTCAGCGTTTCACAAACTTCGTAGCCGTCCTTTTCCGGCATCATCACATCGCTGATGATGATATCGGGGATGATTTCAAAAGCCTTCTCGATGCCGACTTGCCCATTGGGCGCCGTGGTAATGTCGTATTCCTTTTCCAACAAGCCAACGATGTAAGTGACCACATCTGCGTTGTCCTCGATAACCAGTAGCACCGGTTTTTCAGTGACCAAAACTTCCGTTTCGTCAGTCGGCGCTGCAACAATAGGGGCTGGCAGATCAGGCACCAGTTCCGGGGCGAGGCTGCGGGAAGAGGGGAACTCGGTCTGCGGCAGCGGGGTATTTGCCTCCAACCTGATGGGCAACAGCAAAGTGAAGTTCGTTCCTTTCCCAGCGGTGCTTTCCACCGAAATACTACCACCCATCAGCTCCACCAATTCTTTGGTCAGTGCCAGGCCGATACCTGTGCCCTCGCCCTTTCGGGTGCTGGAATTGTCGGCCTGAAAGAAGCGGTCAAAGATATGCTTCACCTGGTCTTGTGGGATGCCAACGCCCGTGTCCTGTACTTTCAGTTTCAAAAATGGTTGCCCGTTTCGCTCGGTTTGGTTGGCGTGCAGCACGACTTTGCCGCCCGCTTCGGTGAACTTGATGGCGTTCGACAGCAGGTTGTACACCACATGCTGGATTTTTACTTCGTCAAAGTCCATGACCAGTTCCGGTATCTCGGAATAGAAGGTCAGGCGCACCTTTTTCTCGTGGGCCATGGAGTGGAACGACTCGGTCAGGTATTGCAGGTAGTTGATAATATCGCCCTGCACGACGTCCATTTTCATGGTGCCAGAGTCGAGCTTGGAGAGGTCGAGCAACTGGTTGATGAGGCGGAGCAGGTTCTTGCTGTTGCGGCGGATGAGCTTCCGCTCGTTCTCGTGCCCACGGATATTTTCAATCATGCCCATGATGACCGTGAGCGGCGTGCGGAACTCGTGGGTGATGTTGGTGTAGAGGCGGGACTTGAGGGCATCGAGTTCTTGCAGGCGCAATGCCTCGGCGTTGATGGATTGGCGACGCAGTTCAAAACGACGAATGCCGAAAAGTATGCCTCCGGCAGCAAGCACATAGAAAAGGTATGCCCACCAAGTACGGTACCAGGGCGGCAGAACAATCATTTCGATAGAAGCCTCCGCCGTACACCACACGCCCGTTGCCGTTTTAGCCTTTACCTGAAAAGTGTATTTGCCGGGGTCAATATTCGTGTAATGCGTTTCCTGTGCGCTTCCCGCCGACTGCCATTCCGACTGGTAGGGCAGCAGCCGATAGTAGTAGGTTGTCCCTTCCGGTTTATAAAAAACAGGCATGGCAAAGCTGAACCCGAAGTTGTTCCGACTGAACGGAAGGGTGAGGGAAGGGGTGTAGCGTAGCATTTTTTGCAAGATGCTATCCGCTGCCCCAACGGTTACGGCTTGGTGGTTTTGAAAAAAATCGAGCAGGTAAACCGAGGCAGTGTAGTCACGTGCTGGAAGACTGTCTGGGTGAAACCGGAAGCTGTTTTCACCCATAAAAAAATACAGCCAGCCATCGTCGTCCCGACAACCGTGCTGCTCATCCACGAACTCGCCCGGCAGTCCGTCGTATTCATCGTAATTGGTGAACGTGCCCGTTTTCAAATCCAACTTTTGCAGGCCCAGTGCTGTGCCAATCCAAGGGTTGCCGTTGGCATCTTCCACCACGGTATTCACCACATCGTGCAGCAGCCCGTTTTGTTGGTTGTAGGTATTGAAACGGTCATTGGCAGGGTCGTAAACGGCTAGTCCGTTGGTGGTGGTGAGGTACATGTTTCGGCCTCCGCCTTTGTACATCAATTGGCAGACAACGGTCGGCAAGCTGTGCGGGTCGGTGGGGTCGTGGCGATATACTTTGTGCTGTTTTGTTTCCAAATTATAGTTGTAAACTCCCCCGGTCGTGGAGACCCAGATGCTTTTGCCTTCATCGTGGATGATGTCTTGGAAATAGGACATGGAAGCAATAAAGCCGGGAATGTTTTTTTGCATTTCGGGAAATGCATCTACCCACTTGTTGGCCTGTTCGTCAAAGTATAGGAGGTTGTCCCAAATCCTCCCGCCAGCCATTCGCAAATTGGAGCTGGTACGGCCTTCGGGGAGCAGCCTGATTTTTCCCGTTTTTTGGTTGTACAATTTTGGTATGCTGCGGTCTCCTTCGGAAATGAGGATTTCCTCGGTGCTGAACCTGACCAACTTGGGGCCTATCCCTTTCAGCGGGCCAATGGGCAGGCCGCCCGGTGTCAGTTTTTTTGTTTGGGTGTCAAAAGTAAAAACACCTTCATTAGACCAGGCGACCACCTTGTTTTTCTTCAAAGGAAATAGCTGTATGACTGGCATTTGGGCAATCATTTCAAAAGGATTGCTGAGGTCATGCGCCACTGCCACACCATCGCCACGAGTGATGAGCCACAGGCTGCCCGCCCGGTCTTTGGCCATGCAGGGTATCATGGTTGACGGTATGCTGTTTGGGTTTTTATCATCTTGCAGGTAAATGGTTTTTGAGCCATCTGCCGGGTTCCAGCGCCACAGTTCGCCATCTGCGCCGATCCATATTTTCCCGTTTTCATCGGCTAAAAAAGAGTAAGGGACTTTAGTGTTTTTAAAATGGAAATCCTGTGTCAGATCCCTGAAAGTCTCGGCAACGGGGTCAAACTCCCAAAACCCCTCGAATGATGAAGTGAGCAGAAATTTGCCATTGGGCATTTCAACTTGGTCCTGCACTACCCTGAAACGCCAGTCATTTGGCACATTGGGAGCATGTTGGATGAGTTTTGGGGTTCCGTTTGGCAGCACTCTGTACAAGCCGTCCGTTACCCCCAACCATACAGTGCCATTCTTTTGCTGGTAAAAATGATGGCCGTCCTTCAAGTTGCCCACCCGTTCAAACTGTCCGGTCTTCTTCACCCATCGGCAGAAGCCATTGAAGCGGGTACCAATCCAGATGTTGCCGTCCTTGTCTTTGTTGAAAGTGTTCATGCCATGGCCGCACATACCCGCCTCCTCACTGCCCACATGTTCGAAAGCCTCTGTCTCCGGGTCGAAAATGTAGAGGCCCTCATCTGCCGTGCCCGCCCAGATTTTACCATCATCCGCTTCGACTAATCCGACCGTCCAATTATTGCCAATGCTATGCGGGTTGAGCGGGTCGTAGCGGAAGTTTTTGAACGAAATGCCATCGAAACGGCTGATGCCGTGGTGGGTGGAAAACCACATGAATCCTTCCTTGTCCTGAAGGATAACCTCCCTGCTGCCCGTGCCGGAGTTTACCAACCCGTCCTTGATGCCATAGTGCCGAAAATGAAGTTGCTGGCTAAACAGCGGATTCGTGAAAAAGAGAAACATTACCGACAAAAATAAGCAGCTACCAAGCCGAAATTCGGCTTGCAAATAGTACAAGGATAAGGTAGCGTATCGTGTAATGCAGTTTCTCATCTGAACATTCAAGGAATTGCTTTAAGTATGTTCTAAGCCAAAGGTAGTGAAATGTTGCTTTTGAGTCGGGAGGATTTTTGATGCTGTGCCCCCCTTTGTTTAACCCACGCCCTTGCCCAGTCTTGAGGGGTTATGGCAAAACGCTGTGTTCCTCCTTGCAACCTTTCCACTAAAATGACCACCTGCAAAAAAGCATCTTTGCACCGCACCAAAACATTTCGTAGGCCCGCTTCCGTAGAGGGCTTTGTCGTAAACAAGAACCTGCATGCCTGTCACAATTTCATTTGAAGAAATATACGAGGCGCATAAAAACATGGCCTTCAACCTATGCCTGAACTACCTGCAAAACCAACAGGAGGCAGAGGAGGCAGCACAGGATGTATTCGTAAAAGTGCATGAAAAACGGGCGGGATTTCAGGAACAATCAAGTCTGAAAACCTGGATTTACCGCATCACGGTGAACCACTGCCTCGATGTGCTGAAGGCCAAAAAGCGGCAAAAGCGCTTTGCTTTTATCACCAGTATTTTCGGTGATGATGGTGCAACATTGCATGACCCATCTCATTTCGACCATCCCGGTGTGCAGCTCGAAGACCGGGAAGCGCTGGCCAGCTTGTACCAAAAAATAGATGGATTGCCGGATGCGCAAAAAACGGCGCTCCTCCTGAAATACCTCGACGACCTGTCCCAAAAGGAAATTGCCGACATCATGCAACTGCCCGTCAAGGCCGTGGAATCGCTGTTGCAACGTGGCAAGCAAAACTTGGAAAAAAAACTGAACAGCCCCGAAGGATTTTGAACCAATTGTCGTCAAACCCAACGAAATGATGAAACAGTACCAAAATATCGAACAACTGAAGAAGGTCCGCAAAGTGGATGCGCCGCCTTTCTTGCTGACGAGGATTCACGCCAAAATAAGGGCCAGTAAGGTGGAGCAGTTACCCCTTTCGTGGAGATGGGCAGGTGGTTTGGCCTTTGGTCTGATGCTCTGTTTAAATTTGTTGGCGGTCAAAATGAACCACCAAGCCACGGGTCAACCCGATGGGATAGAAGCCCTCGCAGATGGCCTCCAAATGACCAACGCAAATCAATTGTACCATGAATAAGATCAAATTCTTGACTATTTCGGTGATTGCCCTCGTTGTGCTCAACCTCGTGACGGTTGCATTTTTTTGGATGAAAAGGCCGCCTCGTCCTATGCAGAAAGGTCCAAAAAAAATCATCGTCGAGCGCCTTCACTTCGATGCGCAGCAAGTGACGGCTTATGACAAACTCATTGCGGAACACCAACAAGCCATCGCTGCAAAATCACAAGAGATGGGCGAAGCCAAGAAAGTGCTTTTCGCTTTGCTAAAGGGCGATGATTTTTCAAAAAAGGATTCCTTGATTAGTGTCATCGGGCAGGTGCAGCAGCAGATAGAAGCAACTCATTTTCAGCATTTCATGAGCATCAAGGAGCTGTGCAAAGACGAGCAATTACAGGCGTTTAAAGACTTATCTTCTGACCTGGCCAAATACTTTGCACCACCACCCAAAGGTAAATGAAGTATCATTTGAAAATATCCATGGCCATACTTTTAGCAGGGCTTTTTTTGCTGCATACGCCGCTTTTTGCGCAGCAAAATCCACAAGAAATCGTACTGCATATAAATCCCATATTGAATGGAAAATCTTCCAATGATGGATTGATTATTAGTCAATTAAATGGCGACTCCATTGCCATACACACCCTCCGTTTTTACCTCAGTAATTTCGTTTTTTATAAAAACGGAAAGGAAATAGGACGAGAAAAGGACAGCTACCATTTGCTGGATATGGAGGATGAATCTACCTTGTCCATAGCCATAAACCCCAATACCGGCGATGGTCTTGGCGCCATCCGCTTCGACCTCGGCACAGACAGCCTGACCAACGTTTCCGGTGCCATGGGTGGCGACCTCGACCCCGCCAATGGCATGTACTGGGCATGGAACAGTGGCTATATCAATTTTAAAATAGAGGGATATTATGAAAAATGCCCGACCCGAAACCACCAGTTCCAGTTTCATATCGGTGGCTATTTGCCGCCGTTTAAAACGGTGCAAACCATTGAATTAACTGGTTTAAATAAGCGTGAAATATGGGTGGATATGGAACTGTCCGTTTTTTTTGAACATATAGATTTGGCAAAAGAGCACAGCATTATGTCGCCCTCCAAGGCAGCGGCAAACCTAGCGCAATTGCTGTCCAAAACCTTTCGCATACATGGGGAATAAACTGCCACTGGCTGTCCTGTTTTTAGGCATTTTAGGCATGGTGCTCGTTGCCGCCGTGTCGGCATATTCCCCCGAGCCTGTAGCGTTGAAATATCCAGAAAGCTGGCCAACTCCCACCTATGATTTCACCAAAAATCCACTTACCAAACAAGGCATTGAGCTTGGTAGGCGGCTGTTCTATGACCCCATTTTGTCCAAAGACAGCACCATCTCGTGCAGCAGTTGCCACCTGTCCTACACCGCTTTCACGCACGTTGACCACGACCTGAGCCACGGCATCGCCGACCGCATCGGCACCCGCAATTCCCCGGTACTGATGAACCTGGCCTGGGTCAGCAGTTTCATGTGGGATGGTGCGGTGAACCACCTGGATATGCAGGCGTTGGCGCCGATTTCGAGTCCGGTGGAAATGGATGAAACCATTGAAAACGTGGTGAAAAAAGTGCAGCGCAGCAGCCCATATCCGTCCCTGTTCTACCATGCCTTTGGCGATAGCACGGTGACCGGTGAGCATTTGCTGAAAGCGATGGCGCAGTTTGAACTGACGCTCGTGAGCGCCAACTCAAAATATGACCAAGTGAAACGTGGGGAGGCGGCATTTACCGGGCAGGAAAACAATGGTTATATGTTGTTCCAAAAAAACTGCGCCCGCTGCCATGCCGAGCCGTTTTTTACCAATCATGACTTTGAAAAAAACGGCTTGCCGCTCGACACGACGCTGCATGATTTTGGCCGGATGGTCATCACTCAACTGCCTACCGACTCGCTGAAATTCAAAGTGCCGACACTGCGTAATATCGAATTTTCCTACCCGTATATGCACGATGGCCGCTTTCGGAAATTGGGCGATGTTATGAAACATTATACCCAATCCAGCCAATTGAATATCGAACTGAGCTCCAATGAAAAGGTGGATTTGACGGCGTTTTTGCTGACGCTGACGGATAAGGAGTTTCTGTTCAATCCCGATTTTGCTTTTCCTCGAAATTAGTTGAGATAATTTCCAGCCCTCCATGCTTCCAGCCCTTCCCCATTGTCTATGTTTGCGCTATGGCGCCTCATGAATGAGGTACTCAGCTAAAAGCAAAATAATGGACACCTTATTTAATTTAAAAAACAAAGTAGCTGTCATCACCGGAGGCTCTGGCATTCTTTGCGGTGCAATTGCCAAAGCCATGGCCGAGCGAGGTGCTAAAGTGGCCATCCTCGGCAGGACACCCGCCAAGGTGCAGGCGATGGTCGCAGCAATCGAAGCGGCAGGCGGCGAGGCACTCCCGCTAGTAGCCGATGTGCTCGATGCAGTGGCATTGCAGGCTGCCTGTGACACCGTGCTGGCGAAATGGAGGAGGATTGATATCCTCATCAATGGGGCAGGCGGCAATATTCCCGGCGCTGCCATTCCGCCGGAGGACAATTTTTTCAACCACCCTTTCGAAAACCTGCAAAAGGTATTTACCCTGAATTTCGACGGCACGGTGCTGCCCTCCATGATTTTTGGCAAACCGATGGCTGAGGCCAAATCCGGCAGCATCATCAACATCTCCTCCATGACGGCGCAGCAGGCCGTGACCCGTGTGCCTGGCTACTCAACGGCCAAGGCAGCGGTGGACTGTTTCACCAAATGGCTGGCGGTGGAGGTGGCGCTCAAGTTCGGCGACGGTGTCCGGGTGAACGCCATCGCTCCCGGTTTTTTCATCACCGAACAAAACCGGCGACTGCTGACCAACGAGGATGGCAGTTTCACTGACCGTGGAAACTCGGTCATCCGCAAAACGCCGACCCGGCGCTTTGGCGAACCGGAAGAATTGATTGGCACAGCGGTCTGGCTTGCTTCGGATGCTTCTAAATTCGTGACTGGCACGGTGATTCCCGTGGATGGTGGGTTTAGTGCTTGGAGCGGGGTGTAGCTGTACACCGCAGCTCCCGCTGCGGAGGCATAATAGCTGCGAAGCGGGAGCTACGCAGTACGCTAAAAAAAGTACACGGATTATGTCAAAGCCATTTTTAGGAAAAAACTTCCTGCTCGACAACGAGTTCGCTGTCCGGCTTTACCACGATTTTGCAAAAGACCTGCCCATCATTGACTACCACAACCACCTGTCCCCAAAGGAAATCGCAGCGGACAGGCAGTTTGAAAACGTCACGCAAATCTGGCTCAACGGCGACCACTACAAGTGGCGGGCGATGCGGGCCAACGGCATCCATGAGCGGTTCATCACGGGCGATGCGACCGACTGGGAGAAGTTTGAGAAATGGGCGGAAACCGTGCCTTTCACCCTCCGAAACCCGCTCTACCATTGGACGCATTTGGAACTGCGGCGCTACTTCGGCATTGATATTTTACTGAAAAAAGAAACTGCCAGGGAGGTCTTCGACGAGTGCAACCGACTGCTGGCCACGCCCGCTTTTTCCGTGAGAAACTTGCTCCGCAAAATGAACGTCGAAGTCGTCTGCACCACCGACGACCCGACGGATGACCTGCGTTTTCACCAAGAGGTTTTGACCGATGGTTTTGAGATAAAAATGTTGCCCGCTTTTCGACCGGACAAGGCCATTCTCATTGAAAACGAAGGATTTGTCAAGTACATCGAAAGGCTGGGAGCGGTAGCGGACACCCCAATTTCCAACCTGCAAAACCTCCTCGAAGCGCTGCAAAAACGGGTGGATTTTTTCCATGAAAATGGCTGCCGCCTCTCCGACCACGGGCTGGAGCGTATTCCGGCAGCAGACTTTACGGATGCAACTGTGGACGGCATTTTCCGCCGCCGCCTCAAGGGGGAATCCATCAGCCCGGAGGAGGCTTTGCAGTTCCAGTCTGCCTTGCTTTTTTACGCCAGCAAAATGTACCACGCCAAGGGCTGGGTGCAGCAGTTCCACCTCGGTGCACTGCGCAACCAGAACACCCGGCTGCTCCGCCAACTCGGCCCCGACACGGGCTTCGACAGCATCGGCGATTTCAGTCAGGCAACGTCGCTGGGCAGGTTCCTCGATAGGTTGGACAACGAAAACTGCCTGGCGAAAACCATTCTCTACAACCTAAACCCACGGGACAACGAGGTATTCGCCACGATGGCTGGCAACTTCAATGACGGTTCGGTGGCTGGCAAAATGCAGTACGGTTCAGCGTGGTGGTTTCTCGACCAACTCGACGGCATGGAAAAGCAAATCAACGTCTTGTCGAACATGGGCCTGCTTCCCCGTTTCGTGGGGATGCTGACGGACAGCCGCTCGTTCCTTAGCTTCCCCCGGCATGAGTATTTCCGGCGCTTGCTGTGCCATGTTTTTGGGCGGGATGTGGAGCGGGGGCATTTGCCGGATGACCTCGGCATGTTGGGAGAAATGGTCAGGGGGATTTGCTACGGAAATGCAAAGCGGTACTTTGGGTTTTGAAAAGATGATTATGTGGCCAAATAAAAATACTTCCCTTGCTTTTGCCCTTGTCGGCCTTGTGTTGTTCGGCGGCTGTGCCAAAATAGCTGGCACAAAATCCCTCAAGCTCGCCCACGGCTTGCCGACCGACCACCCTGTACACATGGGCATGGTGCGGATGGGGGAGTTGCTGGCGCAAAAATCAGGGGGCAGGCTGACCATCGAAATCTACCCCAGCCAGCAACTCGGCACAGAACGGGAATGCCTGGAACTGCTGCAAATCGGCAGCCTCGGCATGACGAAAGTTTCCTCTTCTGTTTTGGAAAATTTTGCTCCCGAAATGAAGGTGTTTGGCCTGCCCTACCTCTTCCGTGATAGGGAGCATGCCTACCATGTTTTTGATGGCAAGGTAGGAAGGGAGTTACTGTTGCAAACTGAAAAATTTTGGCTGCGGGGACTGACTTATTTCGATGCCGGACAACGCTCGTTTTACACCAAAACCCGCCCTGTGCACACACCGGAAGACCTGAGCGGTTTGAAAATCAGGGTGCAGGAAAGCCCGGTGGCGATGGGAATGGTGCGTGCGCTCGGTGCTGCCCCCACGCCCATTTCTTATGGCGAACTATATACGGCGCTCCAGCAGGGAATTGTGGATGGGGCAGAAAACAACCCGCCCAGTTTTTACACCTCCCACCATTACGAAGTCTGCAAATACTACACGCTCAACGAACACACTGCGGTGCCAGATGTGCTGATTATCAGTACCTTGGCATGGAAACGCCTCACGCCGCAAGAACAGCGATGGCTCCAAGCCGCAGCGGACGAGGCCACCGTTTTCCAAAGAAAACTATGGCAAGAAGCGGAGCAGCAAGCACTGGATGCCGTGCAAAAAGCGGGCGTTGAGGTTATCCGCCCCGATAAATCACTGTTCATGGAACGCACGAAAGGGATGCTGGAGGAATATAAAAAAGACCCGGTGATGCGGGGGCTGATTGAAAGTATCCAACGTACCCCGTAGCTCCCGCTACGGAGTTTTTAAAAACAAAAACCAACCGCAGCGGGAGCTGCGGCGTACTTATGAAACAAACCATAGACAAATACCTCGCTTACCTGCTCATCTTCCTCATGGCAGTCATCACCCTTGATGTCCTTTGGGGTGTGTTCACCCGCTACGCACTCGGCAGCCAAGCTGGCTGGACGGAGGAACTCGCCCGCTACCTGCTCATCTGGATTGGGATGCTGGGCGCTGCTTATGCTTCTGGTCAGAAAATGCACTTGGCCATTGACTTGCTTTCACCAAAACTCAGTCCGAAGGCACAGGCAAGGCTTGCCGTTTTCATCCATCTGCTCGTGGCTGGTTTCGCATTGACGGCAATGGTCGTTGGTGGGCTGCGATTGATGTACATCACGCATACGCTGGGGCAGGCTTCGGCGGCGATGCGGATACCGCTGGCGCTGGTGTATGCGGCGATTCCGATGGCTGGTTTGCTGGTGGTACTGTACTCCGTTGCACCCGCTACAGAGGGGAAAGTATCCCGTAGCTCCCGTTACGGAAAAGAACAAAACTCCGCAGCGGGAGCTGCGGCGGGCAATAAAGCGTCGTAGCGGGAGCTACGATTTACGTAACATGGAAATACTCATCCTCGTCCTCACCTTCCTCATCCTCCTTGCCATCGGTGTGCCGATAGCCTGGAGCATCGGCATCAGCAGCCTTTGCACGATGCTGGTCAGCATCCCGGCGTTGCCTGCCTTCACGACCGTGGCGCAGCGCATGGGCACGGGGTTGGACAGTTTTGCCCTGCTCGCCATCCCGTTTTTCATCATTGCCGGGGAAATCATGAACCGGGGCGGTATCGCCCGACGGTTGGTGGATTTTGCCAAAACGCTGGTCGGCTCGCTGCCCGGCGGGTTGGCGCACGTCAACATCATGGCGGCGATGCTCTTCGGTGCTATATCTGGTTCGGCGGTGGCGGCGGCGAGTGCCATTGGCAGCATCATGGGACCTGCGATGGAAAAGGAAGGCTATTCAAAACAGTTTTCCGCAGCGGTGAATATCTCCTCCTCGACCACGGGGCTGGTCATTCCGCCGAGCAATATCCTCATCGTGTACTCACTGGCGAGCGGCGGTGTAAGCATTGCAGCACTGTTTCTGGCGGGTTATATCCCAGGCATTCTGACTGGTTTTTTCTTGATGGTGGTGGCAGGATTTTGGGCAAAATGGAAAAAATTCCCAGTGGGCGAGCGCAGCAAATTTGGGCAAGTGGTGCGCAGTTTTATCGCTGCTTTTCCAAGTCTGTTGCTCTTGGTGGTGGTGATTGGCGGCATCGTTGCAGGTGTTTTTACGGCAACGGAGGCTTCGGCGGTGGCGGTGGTGTATTGCCTTGGGCTGGCGTTTTTTTACAAGGAAATTACTTGGAAAGATATTTCACCATTATTGCTGCGCTCGGCGGGTACGACGGCCATCGTTATGCTGCTCATTGCCACCTCCATGAGCATGTCGTGGATTATGGCTTTTGAAAATTTCCCGCAAAACATCACGGATTTGATGCTGTCCATCAGCGACAACAAAATCGTCATTTTGCTCATCATCAACCTGTTATTACTTTTTGTCGGCGTTTTTATGGACATGACCCCGGCGGTGCTAATTTTCACGCCCATCTTTCTTCCCGTAGTAAAATCATTGGGCGTTGACCCGACCCATTTTGGGATTATCATGGTGATGAACCTTTGTATTGGGCTTTGTACGCCGCCCGTTGGTTCGGTGCTTTTCGTCGGCGTCGGGGTGGCTGGCACGACCATTGAGAAAGTGGTGAAACCCTTGCTGCCGCTGTTCGTCGCCATGCTATTGGCACTGCTGTTGGTGACGTTTGTACCGGAGTTGAGTTTGTGGTTGCCGGGGGTGTTTGGGTTTTGAATATTGCCTTTCCCCGAAAAAACTTAAACCGAGCGAAGGATTTTGTAAAATTGGTCGTCAAAGGGGTATTGTCACTAAAATTAACGACCAATGAGATATTCCATTTTTGCTTTTTTCTCCCTTTTTCTTTTGACAGGGCCAATCATCCGTGCCCAGGATTTTTACGACCTTAACACCATCCAAACCATCGAAATCACTTTTGCCCAAAGCAACTGGGACCAACTGCTGGATGCGGCCTACGCCGGAAGCGGTGATTATATCATGGCCCAAAGTGTCACCATCAATGGGGAGGTTTTCGACAGCGTTGGGGTGAAATACAAAGGCAACAGTACCTACGCCGCCAACCAGGTCAAAAACCCGTTCCACATCGAATTGGACACCTACAAGGAACATGATTACGAGGGGTACACGGATATAAAATTGAGCAACGTGGCCAAAGACCCTTCCTTTTTAAGGGAGGTTTTGTCGTACCAGGTTTTGCGGCAATACATGGATGCGCCGCTTTCCAATTATGCCAATGTATATGTCAACGGCACATTGATAGGGCTGTACAGCAACTCCGAGTCTATCACGAAAAAATTTGTCAACAGCCATTTTTATTCAAAAAGCAATGCTTTTTTCAAATGCAACCCACCAGACGGGGCCGGACCGGGGACGAGCGCTTTACCCAATCTGGCCTATTTGGGCGAGGACAGCAGCAATTACTATAATGCTTATGAATTAAAATCAGACGCTGGCTGGGGAGAATTAATTGACCTGTGCGATACGCTGTCCAACCATACCAATGTTATTGAAAAGATATTGGATGTTGACCGGGCGATATGGATGCTTGCATTCGACAACGTATTGGTCAACCTCGACAGTTATATCGGTGGGTTTGCTCAGAATTATTATTTGTACCGGGATGATTCAGGCAGGTTTTTGCCGGTGGTCTGGGATTTGAATGAATCGTTTGGTCGCTTCAGCAGTACGGGCTCTGGCAACTTACTCACTACTGCTGCCAAGCAGCAAATGAGCCACCTGCTCCATGCAAATGATGCGATATTTCCATTGATTCAAAAATTATTGAGCGTGCCGATGTACAAGCGCATGTACCTTGCCCATTGCAAGACGATTCTTTTAGAGAATTTTGACAACAATTCCTATTACGACACGGGATTGGCGTTGCAGTCAACTATCAATGCTGCAGTTCAAGCCGATGTAAACAAGTTTTTTACTTACAACAATTTCATCCAGAATTTAACGACAGACATCAATAGCGGCGGCCCCGGCGGCGGCGCTACCCCCGGTATCACGAATTTAATGGACGGCAGAAATGACTACCTGCTGGCGCTTGCTGATTTCACCCAAATGGAACCAACCATTTCCAATAGCGCATTATCTAATCCGACTCCAATCATTAATGAAACGATTACGGTTACAGCTACCATAACAAATGCGAATGCTGCATATATCGGCTACCGAAGCGAATTGGGTGCGCCTTTTATTAGGCTGCAAATGTTCGATGATGGCGCTCATAATGACGGTACTGCCAATGACGGAACTTATGGCGTGAACCTGACAATTGAAAATTCATTTACCCAGTATTATATTTATGCGGAAAACAACAATATCGGCAAATTCTCCCCAGTTCGGGCAGAGCATGAATACTATACGATAACCGCCACTACCTCAAACCCCACGGTTGGCGACCTCGTCATCAATGAGTTCATGGCTTCCAATGAAGCTACCATCGCTGACCAGGATGGCGAATTTGATGATTGGATTGAACTGTATAATAATAGTTCTTCCACGATTAATTTGGAAGGATATTCCCTTTCTGATGATGCCAATGAGCTAATGAAATGGGCTTTCCCAGCGGGCAGTTCCATTGTTGGGAATGGCTACCTGATTGTATGGGCGGATAACGATGAGGACCAAGCAGGCTTGCATGCTACTTTCAAATTAGCGGCAGCGGCAGAGTCCATATTTTTGGTGAATTTGGCTGGCAGCATCGTGGATGAGGTAAGTTATGTGGACCAAACAACGGACGTTTCTTATGGTCGCTATCCAAATGGCATCGGGAATTTCCAGACCATGACCCCAACATTTAATGCAGAAAATACCGGAACGACCAGCGCTGCAAATCAGGAGCTCGAAAATATTGTTTTCAAAGTATATCCAAACCCCGCCCGCTCCACATTTAATTTGGAATTAAAGGAGCAGGGAGAAAAAGCCGTGTCCGTTTACAACCTGAACGGAACGGTATTTCACCAAGGCACTTTTTCCGAGAATATGCAGGTTGACGTGTCGGATTGGCCCGCCGGGATGTACATCGTCAGGGTGGAGAATTCTTTTATGAAAATGGTGGTAAACTAAAAAATATGCCTCTGCTGCGAAGGATTCCAAAAATTTTGTCGCAGAAGGTGAAAAACATTGAATATAGCCACCATAGTGGTTTCTAAAAATTACCGTGGGTTATGGATGCGGATAAATCTCCCCGAGTGTCGGCACTCTGGGAGATTTTTTCAAAACCACCCTTTTAATCAAGAAAGTCTTCGAGGCCGTGCAGACAAATATGGTGCAGCGGTATTTTAAATCAGCATAGCTATACAACCTCTTCATATCAATCACCTACTTTAAATCATAAAAACTTACCGAATTTATTTTTCATAAAAAGCTCATAAGTAGCTGATTTTCATAATACAACAATAGCTGAAGGATACTTCCGACGGCATGAACATCTTATGGATATGCTAAAATACAGCTGGCTGATTTTTCTGGCTCTACTGTTCACATCGTCTCTTGCGGCGCAGGAAACGGATACCCTGCAAGTCATGGAATATTCCTCTCCCAAGGATTATGAAATCGGTGGCATCAAGGTAACAGGCGCTCATTTCAGCGATGAAAGTGCGCTGATTTCCGTCGCAGGGTTACGGGTGGGCGACCGGGTTAGAATACCCGGCAGCAGCATCAGTAAAGCTGTGAAGGGCTTGCTGAAACTTGGGCTTTTTGAGGGGGTGGAAATTTTCAGGGAAAAAACAATCGGCGATGTGGTTTTTCTTGAAATTGCCGTCCAGGAACGGCCACGGCTCACGAGTCACTCTTTTAAGGGTGTCAAAAAGTCGCAACATGATGACCTGAACCTGAAAATCGAACCCGTTCTCGTCAAAGGCGGTATCGTTACGGAGCATATCAAAGCGAGTGCCTCGCTGCTAATCCGGCAATATTTTGTGGAAAAAGGCTACGCCGATGCCAGCGTGACAGTGCAGGAAGTGCCGGAGAAAGACCAGCCAAACGCCGTTCACCTGGTGTTTGACGTGGAAACGGGAGGAAAGGTAAAAGTGCAGGACATCACCTTTGAAGGCAACGCCCATGTGAAAGATCGAAAGTTGCAAAAACTGTTGGAGACCAAGCCAAAACGCAAGTTGTTTGCCTCCTCAAAACTCATCCCTGAAGAATTGGAAAACGGCAAAGCTGCGATGCTCAAGCACTACCAAAGTCTCGGCTTTCTGGATGCACGTATCGTCTGTGACAGCGTTTGGCGGGAAAACCCGAAGGGTGAATGGCGCATCCATTTCAACCTGGAAGAAGGGCAGCGGTACCATTTTGGCAACATCACCTGGCGGGGCAATTCCAAGTACGATAATACACAGTTGTCGAAGGTTTTGGGCATCCAAAAAGGAGATGTTTACAACCCGGAACTGCTCCAAAACCGCCTCAGTTTCAGCCAAAACGGGGATGATGTGAGCAGCCTTTACATGGACAAAGGGTACCTGTTTTTTCAGGTTGACCCAGCAACGGTGGCCGTCCGGGGGGATACCGTGGACCTGGAGCTCCGCATGTACGAAGGGCCGCAGGCAAGGGTGGACAAAGTGGTCATCAAAGGCAACGACCAAACGAACGAACACGTCATCCGGCGGGAACTTTTCACCGAACCGGGCAAGACGTTCAGCCGGGCCGACATCATCCGTTCGCAGCGGCAAATTGCCAACCTTGGTTATTTTAACCCCGAAAATCTTGGCATCAACACCCCTGTCAATCCCCAGCGTGGCACGGTGGACGTCGAGTACACGGTGGAAGAAAAGAATTCCGACCAACTGGAACTCTCCGCCGGTTGGGGAGGCACCGGCATCGGGCTTACGGGTACGCTGGGCGTTACTTTCAACAATTTTTCGCTCCGCAATGCGCTCGACCGTTCGACCTGGCGCCCGCTGCCCACGGGCGATGGACAAAAACTTTCTTTGCGGGTACAGACCAACGGCAAGGCCTACCAGTCGTACAATATGTCTTTTACGGAGCCTTGGTTAGGTGGCAAAAAGCCCAATTCGTTGACGGTGGCCAATTTTTACAGCCGTTATACCAATGGTTATAGCAGCAGCAACGATTATTTCGAATCATTTTCTGTCCTCGGCAGTACGGTCAGCCTTGGCAAGCGATTGCAATTCCCCGACGACAATTTTGTGGCTTCCACAGCGCTCAGTTTTCAAAAATACTCGCTGGACAATTGGACTTCCGGCCTTTTTCAAACGGATGACGGCCAACTCGTTTCCAACGGAAATTTTTACAACCTGAGCCTCAAACAAACCATCGCCCGAACGACCATCAACAATCCCATTTACCCGATGGAAGGCTCCAGGGTTTCGCTCTCTGTGCAGCTTACACCGCCCTACTCACTTTTCGGCAATCGGAATTCGGGCACGGACGCCGTCCAACTCAATAAATGGGTGGAATACCATAAATGGCGTTTCGACTCGGAATGGTACACCACCCTGACGGGCAAACTGGTACTCAAGGCCAGTGCAAAATTTGGATTTTTAGGTGCATATAATTCATCCAATGGCATATCGCCCTTCGAACGTTTTCAGCTTGGCGGCGACGGCCTGAGCAATACAAACGGCAGCTTCACCGGCACCGACATCATATCCCTGCGTGGATATGAAGTAAGCGACCTGGAAAACAACCTTATAGATGGTACAACGGTCGCCACGCCGATTTATAACAAGTTCACGCTCGAACTGCGCTATCCCTTGTCATTGAACCCAAGCTCAACAATATATGGGCTGGCTTTTCTGGAAGGCGGCAATTCCTGGCAGTCTTTCAAAGCATTTAATCCCTTTGATGTGAAACGCTCCGCCGGGGTTGGATTGCGGGTTTTCCTCCCCATGTTCGGTACGCTGGGATTTGACTATGGGGTTGGTTTTGATAAAACGGGTGTGGATAAAAGCCTGAAAGGGATGGGGAAGTTTAGTATTATTTTGGGGTTTGAGCCGGATTAGTAAAGATGGGCGATATTGAGATATTGGGCGATTAGGATATTGCCAAATTGCTTTAAATTAATATAGCAGTCAAGTTTAGGGTGAAAATGCTGGGTGGAAATTTTTTTTCACGTCATTTTTTGAATAATTAAAAAACAAAATTTCCCTTTGCCGAAGGATTTTGAAATCCTTGTCGTCAAAGAGGAAATATACAATCACAATTCAATCAAACAATGAAAAAATTAATTTTTGGAATTATCCTGACTGCCGCTGCCTTTGTGGTTTTTGCGGCCATGAAGAGCATTGATAAAGATGCGCTTCCAACTACTGTCAACGAAGCCACAGGTTACAAAGTAGGGGACAAAGCAACCGATTTCAACCTGAAAAACGTGGACGGCTCGATGGTCTCGCTTGCCGGCATCAAAAATGCCAAAGGCTATATCGTGGTGTTTACCAGCAACGTCTGCCCTTTTGCTATAAAGTACGAAGACCGTTTGATTGCATTGCACAAGGAGTTTGCTCCAAAGGGATATCCGGTGGTGGCGATTAATTCAAATGACCCTGCCGTACAGGAAGGTGACAGTTTTGAAAACATGAAAAAAAGGGTAGCTGAAAAAGGGGTCCCTTATGTTTACCTCGTAGATGAAGGGCAAAAAATATATCCACAATATGGCGCCACTAAAACGCCACATGTTTTTTTATTGGACAAAGATTTAAAGGTTCAGTACATCGGCGCCATTGATGACAATGCGGATTCCCCCGAGGATGTAAAAACGAGATATGTTGCGAATGCCATCCATGCTTTGGAAAATGGCAAATTGCCTTCCCCTAATTATACCAAAGCAATAGGCTGCCCCATCAAAAGTGCAAAAAGTGGGGAAGGTAACAGAAGGCAAGGCCCACCCAATGGCGATAGAAAGCAACCACCTTCCGCTGACGAATTGTTGAAAATGATGGACAAGGACAATGACCAAAAAATCAGCAAAGCCGAGGCGATGGGGCCATTGCAAAATGATTTCGACCGTTTAGATACCAACAAGGATGGGCAATTGAGTAAAGAAGAATTGTCGAAAGCAGGCCCGCCGCCAAAGGGATAATATTTCCAGTATTCTGATGAAAGAACCGTTTTAAAAAGTTATTTTTTTTCATTGGTTTTTTGGGGTTATTTGTCGGGCGGAAGCGATTCTGCCCGGCATTTTTTTTGCCAGAAGTCACCCCTGAAAATGGATGCCCACCGAAGGATTTTGAAAATCATGTGGCTGCAATTCAATATTATTTCTGGCAATTTAATTTAGAACAGCGGCCTTACATTTGATACACTGCCAAAAATACAATCATGAAAAATAGAATGATAACCCCCCATGCATTATTTGCAGCCAACCAAACTTTATCCTTGCATTATTAGTGATGCTTTTTTCAAGCAATTACAACTTTGCACAAAGCGGCTTAACCTACCCAATCGTCGATACCGACCAGACAGCATTTTTTGGCAACGTGACAAGCATTTCTGAACCCGTTGCCGGAGCAGCTTTTTACGGGCAGGATGCCCAGCATGCCGGATACCAACCTTCGTACACCGACAACGGCGACGGAACGGTCACCGACAATGTCACCGGGCTAATGTGGCAGCAATCGCTCGACCATAACGGCGATGGCGAAATTGATTATGCCGATAAATTAATTTATGCTGAAATATTGGCACTCCCCGGCACCGTGACCACCGGGGGTTATACCGATTGGCGGGTGCCGACCATTAAGGAGCAATACTCACTCATATTGTTCAGCGGTCGGGACATCAGTGGTTATAATGGAACCACTACCGATGGTTTAATCCCTTTTATTGACGACGATGTTTTTGCATTCAATTATGGAGACCTCGATGCTGGGGAACGTTTGATTGATGTGCAATGCGCCTCCACAAATGTCTATGTCGGAAGTTCAATCGGGGAAATGGTCTTCGGGGTCAACTTTGCCGATGGCCGTATCAAAGGGTATGGGACGACTGTCATGGGGCAAGATAAATTGTTCAATTACCTGTTGGTGCGGGGCGACACGGATTATGGGGTCAACAATTTCACCGGCAATGGCGACGGACCATTACCGATGCCGCCACCGGATTGACATGGATGAAGAACGACAACGGAGAGGGCGTACTCTGGGCAGATGCGCTGAGTTATGCCGAGGGGTTTGAGCTCGCCGGACATTCGGATTGGCGTTTGCCCAATGCCAAGGAATTGCAAAGCATTTTGGATTATACCCGTTCACCTTCTACCTCCAATTCGGCAGCCATTGACGCACTTTTTAACAGTACGGAAATTACCAATGAATTTGGACAGGCAGATTATCCTTATTACTGGAGCAGCACCGCACATGCAACTTGGGTAGAAGACCATGATGGCGCATGGGGCGTTTACGTTGCTTTTGGCCGTGCGTTGGGTTATGACCAAATGTCACCAAATCCCACATGGAGAGATGTCCATGGTGCAGGCTCACAACGCAGCGACCCAAAAGTTGGCGACCCCGGAGAATTTCCAACAGGTCATGGCCCTCAGGGTGATGCTGTTCGGATTTATAATTATGTGCGACTGGTGCGGGGCGGGGAGACCACCACAGCGTTGAATGATTTGAGTTTCAAAGAATACAATTTTAACGTTTATCCCAATCCTGCTCAAAGTGAAATTACCGTTTCTGCGGAGGTGGAATTGACGACCGTTTCCATTTACAATTTGTCGGCACAAAAAGTTATGACACAGTATCCGAATCAAAAAGAGGCTACCATAAATATTGGCCATCTTGCCAATGGGATGTATTTCGTTAAGGCCATTGCAAAAGACGAAAGTATTGTCATGCAGAAAATAATTGTGGAGAGATAATATACCTACTTTGGCAGGATTGAAATAAAAGTTGAAATGCTGGTAGTCCATAATATTTCAGCTTTTATTTTTTTTTAAAAAACCAATTCCACCAAAAGATTCCCCGCCAAACGCTAATAACGAACGTACTACCTGTTTTCAAAAAATGCGTTCTAAGTTTTCACAAGAAATCCCTTGGTTCGGATATTAAACCAATCAAAAGATACCCAGTCAAACGCCGCCAACCCCAAAATCACCTATCAACCTCACACTTTTCCAACACCAAACAATGAAGAAACCCATTCCCCTGTTTTCCTTTTTCCTCCTGTTTGCGGCGGCAACCATGGCGCAGCACAACGTCGTCCTCATCATCGCTGACGATTTGAGCACGGACTACCTCGGTTTTTACGAAGACCACCAAGACACCGCTGCCATGCCGAACATCCGCAAACTGCTGGACAAAGGCGTGCTTTTCACCCATGCCACTTCCAATCCCATTTGCTCCGCCACCCGTGCGGATGCTCGTGTATCCAAATCCATTTACTTCCCATATCCACATTAAACCGGCGATGGACAATGCGCATTATGCGCTATTTAATACGATGGGACAGCTTGTTTATGCTGGGAAAAATATTGAAACCGAGGATTTTTCTGAATTGGGGGGCGGGATTTATATGGGGGAAGGGGTGGTGACGGTACGGGTTCGGAAGGTATGAATCGGTTATAGCACAGCCAAAAATAAGGCCTGTGGGGATTTTTCGCTTTTTTGAAAATGCAACAGTTTTGGTGGGGAAACTACAATGCTTATTTTCATCTTGGTTTCTTTGATGTTTCTTTCATTCGATTTAGAAAATCAGAGTGTTGTTCTATAAAATATCTTTCACTTGGAATATCAACAACATCAAGTGCTAAATTTAAATCTCTTTCTGCCTCTCCTAACAACTCCCTGCACATTTCCCATGCTCTTGCTTTAGTCTTTTGGGAGCTATTCCAATCTTTTCCTGTATTAATGCATTTCTTTGCTAAGTCCATTTTCGAGGTTGCTCTTTTTTCTAAAAGAGTAGGATTATTGGCTAATTTAGGATACTTATTCATTGCTTCGCTAATAAATTTAATCACTTCATCAGGAGTACCTAATTTTTTTAAACTTATCGCTGCTTTTACGATTTGTCCCTCTTCTAACCGACCAGACAAGGCAATATCTAAAGTTCTATTAGAAAATTCTTGAATTGCTTTATCCTTTTTTTCAAGCGACAAAGCCTCGGATATGTTTAATAGAGTATTTGAATTGATTGCATATAGGTCAATTTTATTTTTAGTTAAGAAAGAATATAGCACTTTAGCTTCTTTAAGTTTTGTAACAACTTCTACCAATAAATCTAAAGCTCTAAAATTATAAGGGTCTTTTTCGAGTAGAATTATTAGTTTGCTTTCCGCTTCTTGATAATTTTCAAGAATGATTCTATCTTGAATTTCTTGGAGTTCTCGAATTATTTGATGTCTTGGATGAGCAGGAAGAATACAAGTAACACTTTCCGTTTCTAATTCAAAGATAGGGTCTGGACATCCTTCCTCTTTCATTGTTCTTATGATTGTGGGAATACCTTGTCCTTCAGACTGTGCCAATTGAATTTTATTAAATAAATATGCAAAACTTTGGTTTCTCCATTTCGGGCTTGATTTACCTTCTTTAAACTTTTCTTTATTGACAGCCCAATGTAAAGCGCCAGGTGAACGCACCTCTATCCTATCCGCAAAAACTGTTATTCTATTAGGTTCTGCAATTTCATAATCTCTATGCACTATTGCATTGATAACAGCCTCTTGGAGTGCTCTTATAGGGTATTTTACCTGATTAGGTTTATCGTTTAGCTTATCAAAAGCAACATAAGCTTCAGCATTTAACAACTCAATTGATTTCTTAGCTTGTTCTATTAATGTTCCAGTAAGCAGGTGTCTTTCAGCTGTAGGTTCGCTTCTATCTTTTCCTCTGTAAATTGACAGAATGGTATATGATTCTGGGTAAAAGCGTGTTATACTGGTCTTTTTGCCAAATATTAACAATGTGAAATTTTTAGGCTTCAAACTATTATCTAATCCAACTCTATCAAATAGAGGAGGCACAAATTCTGCAATCTGTTCTTTTTCAGAAAAATAATCTTCAAGGGATTTATCAGGAGAAAGGAGTCCCATTTCCTGCATATAGTCTCTAAAAATCAAAACATCTATATCTGCTTCGGAGGCTCGTGTATTTATCCTTTTATCGAAATATTCAATATTTTGCTTTTTAATTAATAGTTGGGTGAGAATTCCATTTCTCGCTTCTTTAGTATCACTTGCAATTCTAACATAATACAAAGATTTTTCTCCGTCTCTATATGTATGTGCATCAGGACTTGCAATTATTGTGAATACCAATATCCGTGTTGAGGCATCCTCTGGATTTTCTAATTCTGTAACTAACGGATTTATTGACGGGCTTACGTTATCTCTACATTGTTGTGTTACCTTACCTGTGATTTCTTTGACTTTATCTGCTGTCAAGCCTGTATAAAATACCTTAGGAAAACCATGTTCATCTTTTCCTTCTTTTGCACCGCATATAACATACCCACCTCCCACATTTGCAATGTCATTAGCAAAAGCTGAGATAGTTCTTACTATACTTTTAACTACATCTTTATCATCACCATTTTCTTTCCACTCAACTCTTTCACTTTCCCTAACTGATAATTCTTTTAAATCTATATTCATTTAATTATTTTTCATTTTATTTTGAAGTGATATTGTATGGCAAAGTTACAGATTTTCAATTTATGTGTTATCCTTTTTTTGTAATTGATTAGCGATGTTGCGCCTCGTAAGCGGGCATATTTCCTGTTCGCATAACATAAGCCAATCCGTCAAGAATATCATGCCCCCTCTTTCGCAGGGTCTTGATGACACTCATAAATGCGGCACGGGCATCAGCCC